>CAZGVB010000007.1:0-57638 GCA_964528825.1 uncultured Parasporobacterium sp. | reverse complement strand
ATATAAGCAGTCGAGATATAAGTAGTCAAGATATAAGCATAAGGGCATAATAAGCACGTGAAATATATATACAGAGAGGAAATGACATGGGTAAGGCTATCATAACGGTTGTAGGAAAAGACAGAGTCGGGATCATTGCCGCTGTATGCACATATCTCGCCTCAAATAAGGTGAATATATTGGACATCTCCCAGACCATCACGGGAGGCTTTTTCAATATGATGATGATAGCCGATACGTCCGGAAGTGACGTGCCGTTCGGCAAGATATGCGACGGCATAGAGGCACTTGGCGAGGAGATAGGAATGCAGATAAAGATGCAAAAAGAGGATATCTTTGACGCAATGCACAGGATATAACGGAGAGTCCTATGATCAATATATACGAAGCAAGTGAAACAAATCAAATGATAATGCATGATAATCTCGACGTGCGTACCATAACGCTCGGGATATCACTTCTTGACTGCATTGACCCTGATATAGACATATTATGTGAAAAAATATATAAAAAAATAACGGAAACGGCAAATGATCTCGTACCATGCGGTGAACAGATCGAAAGAGAACTCGGCATTCCGATAGTCAATAAAAGGATCTCGGTAACGCCCATAGCATTGATCGGCGGTGCTGCATGCAAGGATACGGATGATTTTATAAAAATAGCGATCACACTTGATAAAGCGGCACATGATGTGGGTGTGAATTTCCTCGGAGGATACTCGGCACTTGTATCTAAGGGCATGACGCATGCCGATGAGCTGCTTATAAGATCCATCCCAGGGGCCCTTGCAAGTACGGAGAGGCTTTGCGCGTCGGTCAATCTCGGATCTACCAAATGCGGCCTCAATATGGATGCTGTGGCACTTATGGGAGATATCATATCAGAAACGGCATATCTGACGAGGGAAAATGATTCGCTCGGATGTGCGAAGCTGGTTGTATTCTGCAATGCGCCGGATGACAATCCATTCATGGCGGGAGCATTTCACGGAGTGACCGAGGCAGATAAGATCATAAATGTCGGCGTCTCGGGACCTGGTGTTGTAAAGGCTGCTCTTGAGAAGATCCGTGATGAAAATTTTGAGACACTTTGCGAAACGGTAAAAAAGACGGCATTTAAGGTTACCAGAGTGGGGCAGCTTGTAGCACGCAAGGCCTCACAGATGCTGGATATACCGTTTGGAATTGTTGATCTTTCACTTGCGCCCACGCCTGCAATAGGAGACAGCGTGGCTGATATACTCTGCGAGATGGGACTGGAAAAGGCAGGTGCACCCGGAACAACAGCGGCGCTTGCACTTTTGAACGATCAGGTGAAAAAAGGCGGCTTGATGGCATCGTCATATGTCGGAGGCCTTTCCGGAGCATTTATCCCTGTGAGTGAGGATCAGGGCATGATAGACGCTGCAGCCTGCGGCGCCATAACCATAGAAAAATTAGAAGCAATGACATGTGTCTGTTCGGTAGGACTGGATATGATAGCCATTCCGGGCAATACAAAAAGCTCGACAATATCCGGTATCATCGCAGACGAGGCCGCAATAGGCATGATAAATCAAAAGACTACAGCTGTGAGACTTATACCGGTCTACGGCAAGGATGTAGGTGAGAGTGTTGAATTCGGCGGACTGCTCGGTCACGCGCCCATTATGCCTGTAAACGGATATGATTGCAGCAGATTTGTCGGCAGAGGCGGCAGGATACCGGCCCCTGTGCACAGCTTTAAAAACTAAGCTGCCTTAAAAAATATCGGCAGCAGATAGGGATGGAGATATCATGAAGGTAACCGGAATAATCGCCGAATATAATCCTTTTCATAACGGACATGCATACCATTTGAAGTCTGCAAGGGAAGAACTGAAGAGTGACTATATCGTTGTTGTAATGAGCGGCAATTATGTACAGCGTGGGGCACCTACCATCATCGACAAATATTCCAGATGTGAGATGGCACTTAAGTGCGGGGCGGATCTCGTTCTTGAGCTTCCGTCATGCTTTTCAACGGCGAGTGCGGAATATTTCGCCTTTGGAGGAGTGGCTATACTTGATAAGCTTGGGGTAGTAGATGATCTGTGCTTCGGCACAGAGAGCCTTGATAGGAGCGCCGACAGTCATGGACTTGTATCCGAAAAGGACAGCGAAAATATCGTTGACTACTTTGAGAAGATAGCCGATATTATCATGAATGAGACACCGCAATTTCGTGATATCGTAAAAAATGCCATGAGATCCGGCATGTCAAATGCGGCTGCTATATCTGAGGCTGTGGGCCGGGTACTGGGCGATGAATATATGCGCGTGTTGGAGACATCCAATAATATACTCGGCGTCGAATATATGAAAGCACTCAAGAGACTGAACAGCAATATAAAGCCCAGGCCTATCGCGAGAATGCTTTCGGAGCATAACAACTCGGCTGTAATGGAGGGATTTTCCTCCGCAACGGCTATCAGAAATGCTATTTATAACAAGTATGCGATGACATCTATCGCGATGACCGTCCCGGATGAAGTCTATAAGATACTTACAGATCGCTACCTTGAAACATTTCCGATATTTAGAGATGATTTTTCATCTGTTCTGGGTGAGAAGCTGCTTTCTGCACAAAGTGCTGAGGAGCTCGCAGAATATTTCGGTGTGAATGATGATCTTGCAAATCGCATTTTTAATAAACGATATCAATTCAGATCCTTTAACCAATTCAGGGAGCTGATCAATTGCAAGAATATCAGTAAGGCAACCGTCGGCAGGGCACTTATGCATATCACATTGGATATAAAGGCAAAGGATATGGAAAGTCTTTATAATGAGCAGAGCCTTAAGGCTGTCAGCGTGCTTGGTTTCAGAAAGGAGGCCGAGCCATTGCTTGCAGGTATTAAAAAACAGGGACGTATAAGGCTGATAAGCAAGCTGGCGGATTATAAAACTGAAGATCCTGCATCACCCGATATGATAATGCAGACATTAAAGGGCGATCTCCTATACAGAATGATATGTATGAACAAGTTCGATACAGATATAAAGACTCCGTATGAACAGCAGATAAGGAATATATGATCGGACTTTTAAATTTTTCTTGTTTTTCATATTGCGAGTTTTTATAATAATATAGTTAGTATTCAATTGACATTTTGCGACAGGCTCGACTGCTGCTTTATGGCAAAAAATAAAAAAGGTGGATATTTTTATGAAATTTATTGAGAAGATTTTCGAACAGGCAAAGGCTGACAAGAAGACTATCGTTCTGCCTGAGTCTATGGACAAGAGAACTTATGAGGCTGCTGAAAAGATCCTCAAGCTCGGCATTGCAAATCTTATCATCATCGGCACTCCGGAGGAGATTGAAAAGAACGGAGCCGGTTTTGATATCAGCGGTGCTACTGTTGTAGATCCTTTCAATGATCCAAACAAGCAGAAGTATATCGACAAATTCGTAGAGCTTCGCGGAAAGAAGGGTGTTACTCCCGAGAGCGCAAAGGAACAGATGGAGAAGGATTACATGTATTATGCATGCCTTATGTGCAAATGCGGTGATGCAGACGGTGCTGTTTCGGGCGCATGTCATTCGACAGGCAATACCATCAGACCGGCTCTTCAGCTTCTTAAATGCAAACCGGGCATCAGCGGTGTTTCAGGTTTCTTTATCATGGATGTTCCGAATTGCGAGTTCGGTGAGAACGGTCTTTTCCTCTTCGCAGATTGCGCAGTAAGCCCTGATACGGATGAGGACAAGCTCGCAGAGGTTGCAGGACTTTCGGCTGAGTCATTTGAGGCATTTACTGGTGCTAAGTCAAAGGTTGCTATGCTTTCATTCTCATCAATGGGCAGTGCAAAGCATGACAGAGTAGATATGGTAGCAAATGCAGCAAAGAAAGCTAAGGAAAAATTCCCGCAATATGATATTGACGGTGAGCTTCAGGCAGATGCAGCTATAGTTCCGCAGGTCGGCGCTTCAAAGGCACCCGGCAGCACAGTCGCAGGACATGCGAATACTCTTGTATTCCCTTGCCTTGAGGCCGGCAATATCGGATACAAGCTCGTTCAAAGACTCGCAAAGGCAGAGGCTTACGGTCCTATCCTTCAGGGCCTTGCACTTCCTGTTAATGACCTTTCAAGAGGATGCTTTGCGGATGATATCGTAGGTACAGTAGCACTTACAGCCGTACAGGCACAGATGAACAAATAATTGAATATATTGCAGGATATATGCCGATATGACTTCGGCATATATCTGTGTGATCGAGGATTTCATATTTTAGGAGATTATACAAAAATGAAGATTTTAGTTATTAACTGCGGCAGCTCATCACTCAAATATCAGCTGATCGATTCCGATACAGAGAATGTTCTTGCAAAGGGCCTTTGCGAGAGGATCGGTATTGACGGAAGCTGCATTACCTATCAGAAGGCAGGCGAGGACAAGGTTAAGACAGTAACACCTATGCCCAACCATACAAAGGCTGTTGAGCTCGTTATAGCAGCTCTTACAGATAAGACAACAGGCGTTATAGCAGATCTTTCCGAGATCGGTGCTGTAGGCCACAGAGTAGTACATGGCGGTGAAAAATTCGCATCATCCGTTGTCATCACAGATGAGGTTATCAAGGCTATCGAGTCATGCGTAGACCTTGCTCCTCTTCATAATCCGGCAAATATCATCGGTATCAATGCATGCAAGGAGCTTATGCCGAATGTTCCTCAGGTTGCTGTATTTGATACTGCTTTCCATCAGACAATGCCTGAGGAGGCTTATCTTTATGCCGTACCTTACAGATATTATACAGAATATGGCGTAAGAAAATATGGCTTCCACGGAACATCTCATTCATATGTTTCGAAGAGGGTCGCAAGCATACTCGGCAAGGATTACGGCAGCCTCAAGACTATCGTATGCCACCTCGGAAACGGCGCTTCGGTATGTGCTGTTGACGGAGGCAAGTCAGTAGAGACATCTATGGGCCTTACACCTCTTATGGGACTTGTTATGGGTACAAGATCCGGTGAGATCGATCCCGGAGTTATGGAATACATCTCCAAGAAGGAAGGCATCGGCCTTGATAAGGTTATGACCATACTTAACAAAGAGTCAGGTATGCTCGGCCTTTCAGGTATCTCATCTGACTTCCGTGATATTGATGAGGCTATGGATAAGGGTGATGAGAGAGCTACAGCAGCTTATAATGTATTCATCCATAGAGTAGTATCTTATATCGGAGCATATGCCGCAGTCATGAATGGTGTAGATGCTATCGTATTTACTGCAGGCGTAGGTGAGAACGACAAGGAAGTAAGAGCAAATATCTGCAAATATCTCGGATATCTCGGAGCTAAGATCGATCCTGAAAAGAATGCGCTTCGTGATGATGAGGTAGTTATCTCTGCTGCAGATTCCAAGGTTGCCCTGCTCAAGGTTGCTACAAATGAGGAACTTATGATCGCACGTGATACACTTGCGCTTGTAAAATAATAAAAGCATTTACTCAAACGATCTGCCAAGTATTTATTTGCTGTTGACAAACTAAAACCTACTTGGTATAGTTATCAAATGCGGCCTATAGTGCCTTTATTTAAAATATAAGGAGGTGTAAGCTATGTCAATATGCCCTAAGAATAAAATATCAAAAGCAAGACGTGATAAGCGCAGAGCAAATTGGAAGATGTCAGTTCCGAGTCTTTCAGTATGCCCGACATGCGGTGAGCTTGTTATGCCGCACAGAGTCTGCAAGAATTGCGGTACATATAACAAGCGTACTATAGTTGAAAAAGACGCAGAATAATCTTCTGCATTGCTATAACAAAAACAGACTGACATATGTCAGTCTGTTTTTGTTTCTTCATTATATCTAAAAATCCAGTGCCTTCATGCAGATACCAATCCTTGACTAAAAGCAAAGGCATACAAGATCATGCCTGCTTCTTGTAGACCAAATGGTCTAATCGGCAATATTCATAAAAATTCCATCTCACAACACCTTATCTGATACACCTGCAGATGGCGCCGGCACATCCGGATATAACAGCGGATGGTACAACCATGGCGAGCCTATAGAAGGAAAGCTTCCGGGCTGGACGACAGAATAAAACATATCTCATGTATGTAATATCAGTTTTCTCCTTCTTGCAATAATGCATAAATGCCCCTCACCTTCCGGTGAGGGGCATTTCAATTCTTGATATTTTAGGTTAATGACCTTTACCTGCACGCTGTTAGGAACGGCAAACATATTCTGATGATTGCTTTGACAGCCGCCTTAAGCTTTGCCTGCATGCGCTATCAAGGAACGTTATATTAATATGTGATTCCTTGCCACATCATGGCATTTGCGACCTTAAGGAATCCCGCAACATTTGCGCCGACCTGAAGGTTGCCGGGCTGACCTACAGCCTCTGCGGCTTCAGCACATGCATTGTAAATGTTGACCATGATGCCATGGAGCTTTTCATCTACCTCAGCTGCAGACCAATAGAGTCTTTCACTGTTTTGTGTCATCTCAAGTCCTGATGTAGCTACGCCGCCGGCATTGGCTGCTTTGGCAGGTCCGAATGGGATGTTAGCCTCATGGAATACTGCGATCGCTTCGCTTGTTGACGGCATGTTGGCTCCCTCGCAGATACATTTGAGTCCGTTTGCAACAAGTATCTTTGCACTTTCTTCGTCTATTTCATTTTGAGTAGCGCATGGAAGTGCAATGTCACATGGAATAGTCCAGATACCCTTGCAGCCTTCTGTATATACAGCTGACGGATGATCGTTTACATATTCCTTGATCCTTGCGCGTCTTACTTCCTTTATATTCTTTATGGCAGCAAGGTCGATACCATTCTCATCATAGATATATCCGTTGGAGTCACACATTGCGATGACCTTTGCACCGTAGGACTGTGCCTTCTCACATGCATAGATGGCTACATTTCCTGATCCTGATACGATAACTCTGCTTCCTTCGAAGCTGAGACCATTGGCTTTTAAGACTTCATTTGTGTAATAGCAAAGGCCGTATCCTGTTGCCTGTGTTCTGATGAGCGATCCGCCTGCGCCTACAAGCTTGCCTGTGAGCACACCGGTAAATTCGTTTCTGAGCCTCTTGTATTGTCCAAAGAGATATCCGATCTCACGTCCGCCTACACCTATGTCACCTGCAGGAACATCTGTATCAGCGCCGATATGCTTCTCAAGCTCTGTCATAAAGCTTTGGCAGAATGCCATAACCTCTCTGTCTGATTTGCCCTTAGGATCGAAGTCAGAGCCGCCTTTGCCGCCGCCCATAGGAAGGGTAGTAAGGCTGTTCTTGAAGATCTGTTCGAATCCGAGGAATTTAAGAATAGAAAGGTTGACTGACGGATGGAATCTGAGTCCTCCCTTGTAAGGTCCGATCGCAGAATTGAACTGAACTCTGTATCCGCGGTTTACCTGAACCTTGCCGTTGTCATCAACCCATGGAACCTTGAACATGATAACACGCTCAGGCTCAACGAGTCTCTCAAAGAGAGCAGCCTCTTCATATTCCGGATGCATCTCAACTACGGGCTGAAGAGTTTCGAAGATCTCTTCTACTGCCTGAAGAAATTCCGGTTCGTTTGCACATCTTGTTGCCAGGCCGTCATAGACCCTTTTCAGATAACTGTTTGTGATTGCCATATTTTTTTCCTCCTAATGATAAAAAACCATGACTATACTAACATATAAAAAAACAAAATAAAAGAAAAAAATTGGGATGATTACAAAAAAAATGTGATTATTCTGTGTGGCTGTATATGCAAAGCAGTATGCGCAGATGCAGACCGTGACCTATAGATGATCCGCATGTTAGATAAGCACATTGGAAGCCGTCAAAGTAAAGCTTCGGTCTGCACCCTGCGTGTGAGATATGCTGCAGAAAACGCAGCTTGCTTTTTGCAGCATATCTCACACGCTCAGTACTGAAAATTGTCTGAATGAAAGTTTTGCAGGTGATTACCCTACAGTGACCAAAAGCCCGGAATTGCGATAAAGTTATTGATTTAGAAGGCCGTTTTTAGTAATATTTATATGTTTTGAAAATATGATTAAGGAATAAAATTATGATTGAAGGCAGAAATGTTTCTATAGCTCTTGACGCCATGGGCGGAGACTATGCTCCTGTTGAGACTGTAAAGGGAGCAGTCTTGGCTGTACAGTCAGATCAAGAGGTAAATGTCAGGCTTTTTGGAAAAAAAGACCAGATAGAAGAAGAGCTTGCAAAATATGAATATGACAAGGGACGCATAGATATTATCCATTGCGACTCCGTTATTGACAATTGTGATCAACCGACAGCTGCTATAAGGCACAAAAAGGACTCATCTATGGTAACCGGACTCTATTCGGTAAAGCACGGAGAGTCAGACGCATTTATATCCTGCGGAAATACCGGTGCCCTGCTTGTGGGAGGTCAGCTTATAGTCGGCAGAATAGAGGGCATAGAAAGACCGGCACTCGCATTCCTGGTTCCTTCTTCCAAGGGGCCGGTCATGATAATAGATTGCGGCGCAAATGTAGATGCGAAGCCTAAGATGCTCGTGCAATTCGCACAGATGGCGTCAGTATATATGAATGCGGTGCTTGGTATTGAAGATCCGCGTGTCGGCATCGTAAATATCGGCGAAGAGGACACAAAGGGCAACATGCTTGTCCAGGAGACCATACCTTTGCTGAAACAATGTGACGGCATTAATTTCAAAGGCAGTATCGAGAGCAGAGGGATCACGGCAGGCGAGACGGATATCGCCGTATGTGATGCTTTTACGGGCAATGTCATTTTGAAGATGTACGAGGGTGTTGCAGCCATACTTCTTAAGGAACTGAAAAAGGTATTCATGACAAATATGAAGTCGAAGCTGGCCGCACTCGCTATCAAGGGAGATCTCAAGAAGACATTAAAAGCATTTTCCATTGAAGAATACGGCGGAGCGCCGATGCTGGGACTAAAGGCACCGGTAGTCAAGACTCATGGCAATTCAAAGGCTGTAGAGATCAAGAATACCATACTTCAATGCAAGACATTGGCAGAGCAGAACGTAACGGGCAGGATCGCTGTACAGATCAAGGCCCAGCTAGACGAGGCAGATCAAAAATAGGTCCGCATAGAGATTTATAAAATAAAAAGACAGATATCGATCATACAGAGCATGATCAGCTAAAAGGAGATAATATGGATTTTGAAAGACTACAGACTATCATAGCAGATAAATTGAACATTCCCGCAGACAGTATCAAGCCGGAGTCAAGATTTGAAGAGGACCTGGGCGCGGATTCGCTGGATCTTTTGAATGTTGTGATGGATATTGAAGAGGAATTCGGCATCAGTATCCCTGACGAGAAGCTTATGGCAATTGAGACGGTTGAAGATGCACTCGCATCAATAAATAAGATGATCAATGAATAGACCATACAACGAACTTGAAGATATAATAGGATATAACTTCAAAGATAAAGAACTTCTTATAACTGCGCTTACACATTCTTCCTATATCAATGAGAGCCGCGGCACTGCAAAAGAAGACAATGAAAGACTTGAATTTCTGGGTGATGCCGTGATCGAATTTCTTGTAAGCGAATATCTTTTCGAAAAATATCTTGATTTTCCCGAAGGTGACTTGACAAAGACCAGGGCGGCGATGGTATGCGAGGATGGCCTTGCTAAATGTGCGGCGGCCATCGGGCTCGGGAAATATATACGCATGGGCAAGGGCGAGGAGCATTGCGGAGGAAGAGACAGAGCATCCATTACCTCGGACGCATTTGAGGCGCTTACGGCTGCAATATATCTTGATTCGGGCAGACCGGCTGCGGAGCAGTTCATAAAAAGACATTTGCTTGACACATTGAAGGATAAGCAGCTTTTTTTCGATGCAAAGACGAGACTGCAGGAAATCATTCAAAAGAATCCTGAAAATGTTCTTCGCTATGAATTGATAGATGAGGTCGGCCCTGTTCATAACAAGCAATTTACAGCTGCGGCTTTGCTGAATGATAAAGAAATCGGCATAGGCAGCGGACATTCCAAAAAGGAAGCACAGCAAATGGCAGCCATGGATGCCATTTCAAAGCTGTGCAAAAATAAAATATGCATTTAAAAAGTATAGAAATAAACGGTTTCAAATCCTTCGCGAACAGGATCAGATTTGAATTCCCGGGCGGCATTACCGGTATTGTCGGACCGAACGGCAGCGGCAAGAGCAATGTTGCGGATGCGATCCGCTGGGTATTCGGTGAACAGAGAGTAAAGCAGCTGCGAAGCAGCAAAATGGAAGATGTGATATTTGCCGGTACGGCATTAAGAAAGCCTATGGGATATGCTTATGTCGCGCTTACGCTTGACAATTCCGATCGCAGGCTGAATCTTGACTATGATGAGATCACTGTCTCAAGAAGAGTATATCGTACCGGTGAGAGTGAATATATGATCAACGGGAGCGCCTGCAGACTCAGAGATGTGCAGGAGCTTTTTTATGATACGGGAATAGGCAAAGAGGGATATTCGATCATCGGTCAAGGTCAGATCGATAAGATACTTCAGGGCAAACCCGAGGAGAGGAGAGAATTATTCGACGAGGCAGCCGGAATAGTAAAATATAAAAAAAGAAAGACTATAGCGCTGAAAAAACTTGAAAATGAGCGCTTGAACCTGACACGCATAAATGACATATTGAGCGAGCTGGAAAAACAGGTCGGACCCTTAAAAAAACAATCGGAGTCCGCGCTTAAGTTTGTCGAATACAGAAAAGAGCTTCGTGAGTATGATGTAAACCTTTTCCTTATAGAAAGCTCTCAGATAAAAGATAAAATAAAGCAATATGCCGAAAAGGAAAGAAGAGCATCAGATGATCTTGATGAGGAGAGAGCCAGACTGGAACAGCTCAAGATAAAATATGAAGAGCTGAACAGTGAACTTACAGAGCTTGAGAGCGGAATAGAGGAGACGAAAAACAAGATCGCCAGGGGCAATATAATCAAAGAAACCCTGATCGGTCAGATAAATGTTTTAAATGAACAGATAAATGCCGCCAATGATGCCAAGAGCCATTATAAGGAGCGTATCGACGCTCTTATGGGCAATATCAAAAGATCACAGGAGCAAAGACAAAAACTTGAGGAAGATAAGAAATCAAATCAAAAAGCCTTAAGTGAGGCAATTGCAAATGCGGCAGATACGGACAATACAATTTTAGATGTTCAAAACAGATATGAGGAGCTGCGTACCGGGGAAGAACAGCTGAAGGAAAAGCTTATAGAGCTTATAGATCAAAAAGGCGACATAAATGCGAACATAGAGAGAATGTCCGCCGTGGCCGAACAGATATCGGAGCAAAAGCAAAAGCTCATACAGGATCTCGAAAAATTTTCTGAGGATAAGTCCAGACAGGAGAAAGCTCTGGAGCGCATATCGAAGGATATGACAGATATCCAAGGAGGCATTGAAAGGAAGCAAAATGAGATCGCGGACAAAGAAAAGGAATTGTCCGAATATAATGACAGCCTTTTTGCACATCGCAGGCAGAGCGCAATCTGTGCACAAGAGATCGCCGGATTGAATGCAAAGCTTGAATCTGTAAAAAATATGACCGAGAGGTATGAAGGCTATGGTCAGAGCATACAGGAGGTCATGAAGCTTAAAAGCTCATATAAGGGAATATACGGAGTAGTTGCCGATATCATAAGAACAGAAAAAAAATATGAGACAGCTGTGGAGACGGCGCTCGGCGCGGGAATAAGAAATATCGTGACCGATACCGAGGCTACGGCAAAGGCGGCTATAGAATATCTAAAGAAAAATAAGCTGGGCAGAGCAACATTTCTTCCCGTGAAGGCTGTAATGCAGCGCACGGAATTTAAAAACGAATCCGTACTTTCCGAAGAGGGAGTCATCGGCATGGCAAGCTCTCTGGTTGATACAGATGAGCAATACAGAGGTGTCGTCAATTATCTTTTGGGACGTATAGTAGTATGTGACAATGTGGATAATGCCCTGCGAATTGCAAGAAAATATAAATATTCACTCATGATCGTCACACTTGAGGGTGAACAGCTAAACAGAGGCGGCTCTTTAAGCGGAGGTGCATATAAAAACAAGTCCAATCTGCTCGGACGTCGCAGAGAGATCGACGAGCTTGCAGATAAAATAAGCAGGAGTGAGACCGTAAGAGACGGGCTTGACAAAGAGATAAAAATACTTGAGGAAAAAATATCACTCTCACAATCCGATATTGCAAGGGTAAAGGAAGAACTGCACGAAGAAAATATAAAATATAATATCACAAAGGTAAGTCTTGATCAGGCCAAAAGCAGGCATGATGAGATAGTGCAGGAGCTTTCCGGAGCTGATGCCGCAAGGCAGGATATGGACAGCCAAAGTGAGGAGATGATCAAACGAAATACGGATCTTGCAGCCGCACTGGAGGCCAATGCAGCCGAAACCGATCATACCAAGCTTGATATTTCCAAGATCCAGGAACAAATGAACAGTCTAAAGAGCAATGAGGCATCGCTCCTTGAAAAGCGCAACGCTCTGAATGAGGAAAGGTCACGCCTCGCAGGCCAAAACAGCGTGATAGTCAACTCTGTGATCAAGCTGGAAAATGAGCTGCAGATATTAGAAAGCGAGATCAAAAAGATCGAATCGCAGGCCAAGGATGCACTTGATGGTGATATAGAAAGATCAGACCAGATAGAAGAGATAAATAATGCTCTAAAGAGGGCTGAGGGTGAAGGTAAAATATTGGAAGACTCACTTAGTGAGCTTGAGAAAAAGAAACGTGAGCTCGCTTCTTCCAATAAGGATTATATTGAAAAAAGAGAAAATGCTCAGTCGAGGATAGCCGAGCTCGATAAAGAGGTATTCAGACTGTCACAGCTTAAGGAAAAGCAGGAGGAGCATTTTGAGGCCCGCAATACGATCATGTGGGAGGAATATGAGCTGACATACAACAGCGCCTTAGAATACAGAAATGAAGAGCTTAATGACGCAAGATCAATGAGAGAACATATAAACGATCTCAAGGGCTCTATAAGATCACTCGGTGTGATAAATGTTTCCGCGATAGAAGAGTATAAGGAGATCAAGGAACGATATGAATTCATGTCCGGTCAGCAGCAGGATCTGAAAAGGGCTGAAGAGGATCTCATAAGGATCATCAAGGATCTTGACAAGGCAATGCGCAAACAATTCAATTCCGAATTCGGCAGGATACAGGAGGAATTTTCCAAGGTATTTTCCGAAATGTTCGGCGGCGGTATCGGAACGATAAGCCTTGAGGAGGATGCGGATGTACTTGAGGCAGGGATTACGATCACCGCACAGCCTCCCGGAAAGAAATTGCAAAATATGATGCAGCTGTCGGGAGGTGAAAAAGCACTTACGGCCATAGCGGTGCTCTTTGCCATCCAGAATCTTAAGCCGTCACCTTTTTGTATCCTTGATGAGATAGAGGCGGCTTTGGATGATTCGAATATAGACAGATTTGCAGCATATCTGCATAAGCTTGAAAATGATGTGCAGTTCATAGTCATAACACACAGAAAGGGCACGATGGAGGCGGCAGCAAGATTATACGGCATTACCATGCAGGAAAGAGGCGTATCATCTCTGATCTCCGTAGATCTTACTGATTATGATGAAAAGCAGCTGGAGATATCCTAAAGACCGCGGCAGCCGGGAATGTATATAAATGGAGCCGTAGGTGCAGCGTCTGTGCGCTGCAGATATAGAAGATCATGAGGAAATATTGTTTATGACCACATCGGAAGAAAGAATGGCAAAGGCCGCAAAGAAACTGGAAGAAGAGCGCCAAAGACTGGATATGATGAAGGAATATGAGCGCAAATATGCCGGATATACATATATATGCGGCATAGATGAGGCCGGCAGAGGCCCGTTCGCAGGTCCTGTTGTGGCCGGAGCTGTCATATTGGATCCGCAAAAGGAGATACTCTATCTCAATGATTCCAAGAAGCTGTCCGAAAAAAAGAGAGAAGCCCTGTATGATGAGATCATGGAAAAGGCAGTGGCCGTAGGCGTAGGCATAGTAGACAATCATATGATTGACAAGATCAATATACTTCAGGCAACGTATATGGCCATGAGAGAGGCGATAAGCAAGCTCAAGGTAAAGCCTGATGTGATATTGGCGGATGCGGTGCATATACCGGGGATAGATATTATGCAGGAGGGCATCATTAAGGGTGATGCCAAGAGCGTTTCCATAGCCGCAGGAAGTATCATAGCCAAGGTAACAAGGGATAGAATCTGCTACGAATATGACAAGCTTTATCCGGAATATGGCTTTGCGTCACATAAGGGATATGGTACGGCGGCGCATATTGAGGCTATACGTAAGTATGGCCCGTTGGATATACACAGACGGACTTTTATACACAAATACATTTGACAGACAGTCAGACTCCTGTTACAAGGTACCTTGCAATACAGATTTGAGTGTGCTAATATACACATATACAAGGTACCTTGTATATGCTTGGATAACACAGCATCGACAAAACAGGAGGACAAAATGGAAAAATCATACAAGTCAAATGAAGAAAGAATATTCGCAGGATTTCGTAGGTTCAGTAAGATATTAAAAAGAGAGGAGTTCGGACATCACGGAAAATCCCGTATTCTCAATATACTTGTCGAGAATGGCCCTATGACGCAGAAAAGACTTCAGGAAGAGGTAGAAATAACATCTGCATCTGCAAGCGAGCTCTTAAAAAAGATGGAGGAGCATAAATTGGTCAAAAGGACACCGGATCCTGCATCTCCAAAGGGACTTATAGTAGAGATAACAGATGAAGGCAGATCGATCTGTGCATCATTAAATGAGGAAAAGGCCGGAAAGAGCGAGAAGCTTTTCAGAGCACTGAGCGAAGAAGAAAAGAAAGCTTTTGCGGACATGTTGGATAAGATACAGAAGGATTGGTATGAGCAGGGCTTGTTCTACGGTGATTGCAAAAGACATAGAGAAAAACAGCTCGGCAAATGCAGATAAGACATTATAGGCCAAATGACATATATATCTGATGCTGCGAGACTTGTGGCCTATATTCGGGAAAAACGCGTATATAGGAAAAAACTATAACCAATCATTAAAGCTATATATTGGACTTTCTTTTGATCAATGTGGCAAAATGTCCTCAAAATATAAAAAATATCAAATTCGTGGGAATTTGAACGATCGGCATATCAGGATGGATTTAAATGCCGCACAGGATGCGGTGCCACTAAATATGAAAGAGAGAAAGCGAGCATGAGCAAATACAGATTTGAAACTCTTCAATTGCATGTAGGACAGGAACAGCCGGATCCGGCTACGGATTCAAGAGCAGTTCCGATATATGCAACAACATCATATGTCTTTAAAAATGCACAGCATGCGGCAGACAGATTCAGTCTTAAGGATTCAGGCAATATATACGGGCGCCTTACCAATTCTACTCAGGAGGTATTTGAAAAGAGAATAGCTGCTCTTGAGGGAGGTGTAAGTGCGCTCGCTCTTGCATCCGGCGCGGCTGCTGTCACATATGCTATCCGTGCACTTGCAAAAAGCGGTGAGCATATCGTAGCTCAAAAGACTATATATGGCGGATCATATAATCTGCTTGCGCATACTTATCCGCTCACATCGGGTGTTACGACAACATTTGTGAATGTGCACGATCTTGATGAGGTGGAGAATGCGATAAGAGACAATACGAAGGCGATATATATAGAGACCTTGGGCAATCCGAACAGTGATATACCGGATATTGATGCCCTGGCAAAGATCGCTCACAGGCATGGCATTCCTCTTGTAATAGATAATACCTTCGGAACACCATATCTCATTAGGCCTATAGAACATGGGGCAGACATTGTCATTCACTCAGCTACAAAATTTATCGGCGGGCATGGAACTACGCTTGGCGGAATAATCGTAGACGGCGGTACATTTGACTGGACAGGATCGGGAAAATATCCATGGATATCGGAACCGAACCCGTCATATCACGGTGTCAGATTTACGGAGACCGCAGGAAGATCAGCCTTTGTAACATACGTAAGAGCGATCATCCTGCGCGACGAGGGCGCAGCTATATCGCCGTTTGCGGCATTTATGCTGCTGCAGGGTACCGAGACACTGTCATTGCGTCTCGAGCGCCATGCTGAAAATACAAAAAAGGTGGTTGAGTATCTTAAAGATCATCCTAAGGTTTCTAAGGTAAATCACCCGTCGCTTCCGGATCATCCGGATCATCAATTATACGAGCGTTATTTCCCGAACGGGGGAGCGAGCATATTCACATTTGAGGTAAAGGGTGATGAAAAGGATGCATGGAAATTCATAGATAATCTTGAAATATTTTCATTGCTTGCGAATGTCGCAGACGTAAAGTCGCTTGTGATACATCCCGCTACTACAACGCATGCTCAGCTTACGGATGAAGAATTAGAGGATCAGGGTATACACAGAAATACTATAAGGCTCTCCATAGGAACAGAACATATAGATGATATAATTGAAGATCTTGAGAGAGGCTTTTCCGCTATTTGAGGATAGAAAATATTTTTTCTGCATATCTTTGTATCCGGATCATGTGTGAGGGGAGCAGAAAACGCAGCTTGTTTTTGCTGCATTAGCACGCACGCAGTACTAAAAATTGTCCGGATGAAAGATTTGCAGGCGATTGCCCTACAGTGACGCGATTACCATGCAATAACTTATGACATTGACGAAATGTAAGCCTGATGATAAAATCAAAAATCAGTTTTGCGATGATGACACCCGGACAGATATCCGGGTGTTTCTGTGAGGATACTTGAAAAAACCGAAACGGAAGGGAAGAGAGCATAATAGATGGATTGGGGATTTATCGTCCAATACATACCTTTATATCAAAAGGCTGCGCTGCTGACGGTGGAGCTTGGCTTCGCCGGGATTATTATCGCGACGGTGCTCGGATTCATTTGCTCTGTCATCCGATATTTTAAGATACCTGTACTTAGCCAGATAGTCATTGTATATATCGAGCTGAGCAGGAATACGCCGCTTCTTGTGCAGCTTTTCTTCATATATTACGGTCTTCCGAAGATAGGCATACCTACGACTCCTGAAGCATGCGGCATAGCCGGTCTTGCCTTCCTTGGAGGCAGCTATATGGCGGAGGCATTTCGGAGCGGCCTTGAATCAGTTGAGCCGATACAGCTTGAAAGCGCGTTGAGCCTTGGAATGCGAAGATCGATGGCAATGAGATATATTGTTTTTCCGCAGGCTTTTTCGACAAGTGTTCCGGCTTTTGTGGCCAATATTATATTTTTATTAAAGGAGACGAGTGTATTTTCCGCAGTCAGTCTGATGGATCTGATGTTTACCGCGAAGGATCTGATAGGCCTTTATTATAAAACGACGGAAAGCCTTCTCATGCTCGTAGTATTCTATCTGATAATATTGCTCCCGGTTTCTATACTCGGAAGCTTGTTGGAGAGGAGGGTGCGCCGCAATGGACCTGGGCTTTGATGTATTATTTAAGGGCGTAAATATGTTGAGGCTTTTGCAGGGCTTTTGGGTGGCATTGCGGATCAGCTTGCTCTCGGTAGCGGCAAGCATCCCTCTGGGCATATTACTCGGTATGGTCATGACATCGAAAAATGTCTTTGTGAAGGTCATATGCCGAATATATCTCGAATTTATAAGGATAATGCCGCAGCTGGTGCTGTTGTTTATAGTATTTTTCGGAACCACGAGATGGTTTGGATGGAATATTGACGGAGAAGCTGCATCAGTGATCGTTTTTATTATGTGGGGAACGGCGGAAATGGGCGACCTGGTAAGAGGTGCCATTATATCCATTCCGAAGCATCAATATGAAAGCGCACAGGCACTTGCACTTTCAAAGAGGCAGATAAACAGATATATCATTATCCCGCAGACCGTAAGGAGATTGATACCTCTTTCGATCAATCTTATTACCAGGATGATCAAAACAACGAGTCTCGTACTCATGATAGGTGTTGTTGAGATGCTGAAGGTGGCTCAGCAGATAATAGAAGCTAACAGAATGAGCAGCCCGAATGCCACGTTCGGCGTATATCTTGCCGTATTTGTCCTGTATTTTATTGCATGCTGGATATTTACGATGTTAGCAAGGCTTTTGGAGAAAAGGTGGTCATAATGTCAGAGACGATCCTAAGTATAAAAAATCTAACAAAAAAGTTCGCCGATAATACGGTTTTGGACGGGATAAGCTTTGATGTTGATAAGGGCGAGGTAATAGTGATCGTTGGTCCTTCGGGATGCGGAAAGAGCACTATGCTCAGATGCATCGACGCTCTTGAACCCATTCAAGGCGGCAGTGTAGAACTCTGTGGGCAAGAGATAAAATACGGCAATAAGAATCTGCCGGAGCTCAGGGAACGCATAGGCATGGTATTTCAAAGCTATGATCTGTTCCCGCATATGAATGTTCTCAAGAATATCTGTCTTGCACCATGTAAGGTGCAGAAAAGAGATAAAGAGGAAGTAAAGGAAGAAGCACTTAAATTGCTCGAGCGGGTTGGACTTTCGGATAAGGCATACAGCATGCCGAGGGAACTCTCAGGCGGTCAGAAACAGCGAGTTGCCATAGTCAGAGCACTTTGCATGCACCCGGAGGTGATGCTTTTTGATGAGGTAACGGCTGCACTGGATCCGGAGATGGTAAGAGAGGTACTGGATGTAATGTTGGACCTTGCGAGAGGCGGAATGACTATGATAATAGTCACTCATGAAATGCAATTTGCAAGAGCGGTAGCAGACAGGATCCTTTTTATCGAAGAAGGTAATATAATCGAGGACACGACACCCGATGTTTTCTTTACCAATCCGCATACGGAGAGAGCAAAGCAATTTTTGAACATATTTAAGTTTGAAAAATGATATTCGTAAATATCGGATATGAAGTTCGGGTGTGAAATATAAAAATAGGAAAATATAAAAAGAAAGGCAATGGGAATGAATGTATTTAAGAAATTTATGACACTTGGCATCAGCACAGCTGTTATTTTATCACTTGCGGCTTGCTCGGGAAGTGATTCTTCTGACGGATCACAAAACGGAGAAAATACAGAAACAATCTATCGCACTCTCGATGAGATCAAAGAGGATGGTAAGATAAAAATAGGAGTTTTTTCGGATAAGAGCCCGTTCGGATATGTAGACGAAAACGGGCAGTATCAGGGATATGATATATATCTCGGAAATAGGCTTGCA
This sequence comes from uncultured Parasporobacterium sp., assembly GCA_964528825.1. Taxonomy (GTDB): domain Bacteria; phylum Bacillota; class Clostridia; order Lachnospirales; family Lachnospiraceae; genus RGIG5612. Next base: position 38,394 of record CAZGVB010000007.1, on the reverse strand, counting down.
GAGGATCTGGGCGTAGAACTTGAATATGTATCTACGGAGGCTGCAAACAGAGTGGAATATCTTGAGACAGGCAAGGTTGATATCATTCTTGCCAATTTCACGGTAACGCAAGAAAGAGCGGAAAAGGTGGACTTCGCAAGTCCGTATATGAATGTGGCATTGGGAGTCGTATCTCATGATGACAATGTGATCACAAGTCTTGATGATTGGAATAGTGAAGACAGCATGGTGGTTATTTCGGGAACTACCGCCGAAACATATCTTGTTGAAAACTATCCTGATATACAGCTGCAAAAATTTGATACATACGCAAATGCAAAGAATGCATTTGAAAACGGTGCGGTTGCATGGGCAAATGACAACACTGAGGTCATAGCATTCGCAAATTCAAACGAAGGATATACGGTAGGCATAGAGTCACTCGGAAGTCAGGATACGATAGCACCGGCGGTTTCGAAAGGAAACAGCACACTTCTTGATTGGCTGAATGAAGAAATGGAGACTCTTTATGCAGATCAATTTTTCCATGAGGCATATGAGGCAACACTGCTGGACACATATGGTGCGGATTTTGAGGATACACTTGTAGCCACAGGCGCAGATGCAAAATGACTTAGGACATCGCATCTGCTTTATGCAGATATCTTGAATTGCCTCGAATTTTGACAGATCAATAAATTAGTGGTTTCCGGCGTGAGCTGCCGGATGTCAGTATGATCATATAACAAAAGCGTCGTATTGCTGCGGCGCTTTTGTCTTGTACAGAGATTTTTTTAAATATTGGATTAATACAGTCCAAACAAGCGCAGCAGCTTCTGCCAAAAGGTCAAAGGTGTTTCATTGGCTGCATCACTCGCAGCTACTTCGGCTTTCTCAATTGCCGCAGTTTTAATAACAAAATGGATGCTTGAGGAAGAAGCGGTGAGCGTCGTCAAACAGTTTGACTTATTGGTGAATTACCGGGAGACAGTGCTGTTTGTGATGAGCTATGTGCGGGAAAATAAGCACCTTTTATGCTGTATCTATGACAGCATGGGCCGTGACGAGATGAAACGCTTTTTCTATGCGGACTTCATCGGCATCACAAAAAAGTTATTCAGGACGCCGAACAGCGGCTTGGCATCCATGCGGACATACAACTTAAGGAATTTCTGGCACACTTTTATACCGAGGCCATTGCAGGACTTCTGATCGACGAAATTATCGAAAAAGACGGTCACGATCCCGAAAAGGCGGCGGATTACTTTGCTCTTGTTGTTGAGAATTCCCTGCCAAGCGTTTTGGTGAGCACATTGCCCACTAAATAATAAACTATCCGCCGTATCATAGTGCCTTACACTACCTATAAAAATTGATTCCTTTAATATAGCCAGACCCGTTTATCGGATATATTTTGCTATCTGTTTCCCGCAACGACCACAGCCGTGAGTCCCGGACCGGTATGCGCACCTATGATAGGCGAAAGACCGGTTTGCTTGAATGTCACGTCCGGCAGTGCCTCTGAAAGCTTTTCTGTAAGCAGATCCCTCATTTCTGGATCATCTGCATTTACAATATATCCGACATTGCCGAATGCGGGATCATATCTGTCCTTTGCCATTTGAACAAGCTCTTTTATGGCCAGCTTTGGTCCGCGTTTTTTCGCAGTAACGGCCAATCTTCCGGCATCATTTATCTCAAGGATCGGAATGATATTCAGTGCTGTCCCAAGCACGGCAGATGCTGCATTTACTCTGCCGCCTCTTTTAAGATACATGAGATCCGGAACCATCAAAATATGCTGGATATGCTTTTTATATTCTTCAAGATCACCAAAATTTTCTTCAATGCTCATGCCTGCTTCTTTATTGGCAGCGGCTCTCTCTATACACATTCCGATACCTGCGGTGGCACCAAGCGTGTCTACTACATAAAGCGCTGTATCCGGATATCTTTCCTCAAGTTCGGCCTTGGCTGAAACAGCAGAATCGTATGTTGAAGAAAGTCCGCTCGAGAGTGAAAGATAAAGCACACAATAGCCCTTAGACATATATTTTGAGAATGCTTCGATATAGTTATGGGGCGCGATCTGTGTAGTATGCGTAAGGTCGCCGCCTCTTTGGCTGTCATAAAAGGATTTCAGGCGCTGCGCACTTTCACGTCCTTTGCATATGATGATCTTGTCACCTAAGGAATATTCCATCGGTAGGCATTGAATTCCGGCAGTGTCAAGAATATTTATGTCTACGTCCGCAGATGCATCCATAAAGATGATATATTTGTTCATTAAAAAACTCCGTTCTTCGGGAAAAGTGGTCACAGATCATATTTTTAGATCTATGGCTTTTCACGTTCCCGGCCCCTCGGCACAGAAGAAATGATTATTGATTTTTTCCGGAACGTATAAAGCTGTTGTAGATCGCATTTATAGCATTCTCAAAATCTTTTTCTTCCACACCGACGATGATATTCAGCTCAGATGAGCCCTGGTCGATCATACGTATATTGATCTTTTTATCGGCTAATGCTGAGAAAAGTCTGCCGGCGGTACCGCTTGCCGATCTCATGCCGCGTCCGACTACAGCTATAAGCGCGAGATTGGAATCAATGTCCACTGTATCCGGTTGGCATAGACGGTGAATCATGGATACTACTGCTTGCTCTTTATGAAGAAATTCATCCTCGTGGACGACAATAGTCATTGTATCTATTCCTGACGGCATATGTTCAAAAGAGATACCGTTCTCTTCAAAGGCCTGCAGGACCTTGCGTCCGAATCCAACCTCGGCATTCATCATAGCCTTTGTTATGATAACAGCACAAAACCCCTTTTTGCCCGCTATGCCCGTGATGATATGAGGCGGCTTTTGACCAGTGCTCTCCACGATCCATGTGCCGTCATCTTCAGGTGCATTGGTATTTTTTATATTGATGGGTATGCCGATCTTGCGTACAGGGAATATGGCATTTTCGTGCATGACGGAGGCTCCCATATAAGAAAGCTCTCTAAGCTCACGGTATGTTATATATTTTATCGGCTCAGCGCCTTCTACTATATGCGGATCGGCAGTCAGACAGCCGGATACATCTGTCCAATTTTCGTAGACATCAGCTTGTGCGGCACGTGCAACGATAGATCCTGTCACATCGGAGCCGCCTCTTGAAAAGGTCATTACATTTCCGTCCGCACCCTGACCGTAAAAACCAGGTATTACGGCATGGTCAAATTGCGACAGAGCATTGGAAAGTGTTTTTTCGGTCTTTATATCGTCGAGACTTCCATCCTCGTTAAAGAAGATGACATCCACTGGATCTATAAAAGAATAACCGAGATATCTTGCGAGGACCTTGCCGTTTAGATATTCACCTCTTGATGCAATATAGTCCTTTTGAGGCTCGTGCGCAAGGTGTTCGGATATCAGGTCCATGTCCTCATCAAGCGCAAGGCCATCCAGTCCAAGGTCGTTAATGATCTCCAGATATCTGTCTTTTATTTTGTGAAGGATATCTTCAAAATCCTGACCGCAGGCTGCTCTTTCATAAGCCTCAAGGAGCAGATCGGTAACCTTTGTGTCATCCGAAAAACGCTTCCCCGGAGCAGACGGTACGACATATATACGGCTCTTGTCGGCTTCTATGATAGATTTGACCTTTGCAAATTGCTGCGCATTGGCAAGAGAACTCCCGCCGAATTTAACTACCTTTTTCATAAATATTCCCTTCCAGATCGCAAAATGCGAATTTCATTTAAGTTTAAACTATTTGCAGGTCAGTTACAATCTAAAATTGTTTTTTGAGATATCACGGTCACTGCCAGTGTGCTCGTCCCTACGAAAGCCTCGCTATCGTTTTTGCAGCATATCATCACACTTTGCAGTAGCAAAGCACGACTGTACGAGGAACTGCATGCGATTACCCGGCAGTGATCTGCATATAATTTATAAAAATATGTTGCATGCGTTGCTGATATGTGTTATATTACAAATAGCACAGACGAAGGCTGAGATAACGGCCGTGTCACGTGCATAAAAAAGCAAAGAAGAGGTGATCTTTAATGAATATACAAAAGTTTACCCAAAAATCAATAGAGGCGATAAATGCATGTCAAAAGATAGCAGGTGAATATGGCAATCCATCGATTGACTGCGAGCATTTTCTGTATGCCTTGCTGACACAAGAGGACAGTCTTATTGCAAAGCTTGTGGAAAAGATGGGCATAGAGGCAGACGATTTTTCAGCAGCTGTACTGGATAGTATTGAGAAAAAACCGAAGGTACAGGGCGGTCAGCAGCAGATAAGTCAGGCTTTCAATGATGTTCTTCTGAGTGGTGAGGATGAGGCTAAGGCAATGGGCGACGAATATGTTTCCGTCGAACATCTTTTCCTTGCCATGCTCTCTAAGGGAAGCAAAGAGATAAAGAATTTCTTCAGGACATACGGTATCAACAGAGAGGGGTTCCTCAGGGCACTCTCTACTGTCAGAGGAAATCAAAAGATAACATCTGACAATCCCGAGGGCACATATGAGGCTCTTGAAAAATACGGAACCGATCTGGTGGAGGCTGCCAAGGCTCAAAAGCTCGATCCTGTCATAGGCCGTGACAGCGAGATAAGAAATGTGATTATGATCCTTTCGAGAAAGAGCAAAAACAATCCGGTGCTTATAGGCGAACCCGGTGTCGGAAAAACGGCCGTAGTAGAGGGATTGGCTCAAAGAATTGTAAAAGGTGATGTGCCTGAGGGTCTGAAGGATAAGAGCATATTCAGCCTGGATATGGGATCTCTTGTAGCAGGAGCAAAATACAGAGGAGAGTTTGAGGAAAGACTCAAGGCCGTATTGCAGGAGGTCAAGAACAGTGATGGAAGGATATTGCTCTTTATAGATGAACTGCATACTATCGTCGGAGCCGGAGCATCTGAGGGCTCTATGGATGCCGGCAATATGCTCAAGCCTATGCTGGCAAGAGGAGAGCTCCACTGCATCGGTGCGACCACGCTTGATGAATACAGAAAATATATCGAAAAGGATAAGGCGCTCGAAAGAAGGTTCCAGCCTGTTATGGTAAATGAACCTACGGTTGAAGATACGATATCTATCCTAAGAGGCATAAAAGAAAGATATGAAGTATTCCATGGCGTTAAGATAACAGATTCTGCCCTTGTGAATGCTGCGGTCATGTCAGACAGATATGTTACCGACAGATTTCTTCCGGACAAAGCCATAGATCTGGTAGATGAGGCCTGCGCCATGATAAAGACCGAGCTGGACTCTATGCCTACCGAGGTCGACGAGCTGCGCCGTAAGGTGATGCAGCTTGAGATAGAAGAGGCGGCACTTAAGAAGGAGACAGACAACTTAAGCAAGGAACGTCTCGAGGAGCTGCGAAGAGAGCTTGCAGATCTGCGTGATGAATATAACAACAAGAAGGTTCAATGGGAGAACGAAAAGGCCTCTGTGGACAAGCTGTCAGTTCTTCGTGAAAGGATCGAGGAATTAAACGGAGAGATACAAAAGGCCGAAAGAGATTATGACCTTGAAAAAATGGCAGAACTCAAATACGGGGAGCTGCCGAAATTGAAAAAGGAGCTTGCCGAGGAAGAGAGCAAGGTAGGCAAAAAGGATTTTTCATTGGTACACCAAACTGTTACCGACGAGGAAATCTGCAAGGTTATATCAAAATGGACGGGCATCCCGCTTACCAAACTTAATGAGTCTGAAAGAAGCAAAATATTGGGGCTCGGCGATATATTGCATAAGCGCGTGGTCGGACAGGACGATGCGGTTGAAAAGGTCGTTGATGCTATTTGGAGAAATAAGGCAGGTATAAATGAGGCAGGAAGACCTATAGGCTCATTTATGTTTCTGGGGCCTACAGGTGTAGGTAAAACGGAGCTTGCAAAGGCACTTGCGGGTGCGCTCTTTGATGACGCGAACAATATTGTCCGTATTGATATGAGTGAATATATGGAGAAATACAGTGTCTCAAGGCTTATCGGAGCACCTCCCGGATATGTCGGCTATGACGAGGGCGGACAGCTTACCGAGGCCGTAAGACGCAAGCCTTATTCCGTTGTTCTCTTCGACGAGGTCGAGAAGGCTCATCCGGATGTCTTCAATCTGCTGCTGCAGGTGCTGGACGACGGTCGTATCACGGATTCGCAGGGACGTACGGTAGATTTTAAGAATACGATACTTATCATGACGTCTAATATCGGATCACAATATCTTCTTGACGGTATAGAGGAGGATGGTGAGATCAGCGAGAAGGCGGCGGATGCGGTAATGAGCCAGCTGAAGGGCTGCTTCAGGCCGGAATTTTTGAACAGGCTTGACGAGATTATCATGTTCAAGCCGCTCACAAAGGATAACATATCCGCCATCATAGATCTGCAGCTTGCGCAGATTAACAAACAGCTTGCGGAAAATGAATTATCACTTGTGCTTACAGACAGAGCAAAGCAGATCGTGGCAGATGGGGCTTACGATCCCGCATATGGTGCGCGTCCGCTTAAGAGATATATGCAAAAGAATGTTTCTACACTTGCAGCGAGACTCATTCTTGAAGGCAACCTTGAGCCCGGCAATGTGATCGTAATAGATGAAGGTGATAACGGCACATTGTCCGCTAAAGTTAAATAACACTAAAAGAAAATATTTTCCCGCATCAAGGCGGCTGCCAAACGGCAGCCGTCTTTTTTTCTTAATAAAAAAGATGGCATTCCTTTATATTGATGCTTGCAATTCAAAATAAAACATATTAAAATGCAATCACAAGTGGTGAAAAGTGTCAATTTGTGGAGAAAAGTGGAAAATATTTCGGGAATCACCACTTGACCCGAGATAAATGGCACGGATCTTTACGATTGGTCAGACGGTAGGCAAGGACGGTTTATATCTGTTGAAAGGACAGACCGTCTTGGATAAGCCGATATTTTGGATCAGAGGGCAGGTTTCGCAGGATGTTTGTAGGCGAATACAATCATTCAATCGATAGCAAGGGCAGAATTACAGTCCCATCAAAGTTCAGGGATATGCTCGGGGAGCATTTTACCGTAACTAAGGGACTTGACGGCTGCCTATGGGTCTTTCCGGGAAAGGAATGGGAAGCATTTTCACAGAAGCTTGCCAACCTGCCTATCGGGAAAAAGGAGGTCCGCAGCTTCAGCAGATTCTTCCTGGCGGGCGCATGCGAGGCCGAGACAGACAAGATGGGAAGGATACTGCTTCCGCAGGTGCTTAGGGATTATGCTCATTTGGATAGTGAGGCGGTGGTCATAGGCGCAGGCAACAGGGCAGAGATCTGGAACAAGCAGGCATGGGAAGAGATATCATCATTTGATGATGTGGATGAGCTTGCCGAAAAGATGGGAGAGTACGGCCTTGAAATTTAGTCATGAGCCGGTCCTGCTTAAAGAGACGATAGAAGGTCTTAATATAGATCCCTGCGGTATATATGTAGACGGTACATTAGGAGGCGGGGGACATTCGTATGAGATAGCAAGCAGGCTCACCGAAGGGATGCTTATAGGCATTGATCAGGATATTCAGGCGATAAATGCAGCGAAAGACAGGCTTGCACCGTTTGCGGATCATATCCGTTTCGTAAATGATAATTATGTAAACATGCCGACGATCTTAGACAGTCTCGGTATAGATAAAGTGAACGGAATACTTCTGGATGTGGGAGTCTCCTCATATCAGATCGATGATCCGGAGCGCGGATTCAGTTATACGAAGGATGCGCCGCTGGATATGCGTATGAACAGAGGGAATGATCTTACCGCATATGATGTAGTGAATACATATTCGCAGGACGAACTTGCAAGAATATTGCGTATATACGGTGAAGAGGATTTTGCCAATAATATAGCAAAAAATATTATAAAAAGCAGGACCATACAGCCGATAGAGACTACGGGTCAATTGGCAGAAATAGTCGAAATGTCCATTCCGGAAAAGGTAAAACGCGGCAGGGGCGGCATGGCCAAAAAGACATTTCAGGCATTAAGAATAGAGGTAAACAGCGAACTGGATGTTCTTGAGGATGCTGCCTGCGGTCTTATAGACAGATTGGCACCCGGTGGGAGATTTGCCATCATCACGTTTCATTCACTGGAGGATCGAATAGTCAAGAATGCATTCAAGGCAGCCGAGCATCCGTGCACATGTCCGCCGGAATTTCCCGTATGTATATGCGGTGCGGTCTCCAAAGGACATCAGATAACCAAAAAACCGATATTGCCAAGCATAGAAGAATGCGAAAGAAATAAGAGGTCAAAAAGTGCAAAGCTCAGGATCTTCGAGAAAAATTAAATACAGCGGCATGCAGGAGTCATATACATATGTAGACGGCAATACAGTACGCAAGATAGATCCGATGGAGCATTACAGGCAGAAGGAATATCAAAAGCAGCTTGAGCAGGAAAGAAAAAGACAGCTTGCCGAGAAAAGACGCAAGGAAGCACGCGCCGCAAAAAGAAGAGCCGCAGCAAGGAGAAATGCCGTAAAGAGCATTACGCTCGTGGCCTCTATGTGTATCTTATCGGGCCTTATCGTCACAGTATTGAACGATTCCATAAAAAATAACGAGTTGTCTACACAGATAAGTGCTCTTGAGAGTGAATATAATACCATATCAAATCAAAATGATGCCAAGGAATATGATATCAATACTTCGGTCGATATAAATGACGTGATCAAGACTGCGACCGAGGAATATGGCATGGTAAAGAGCAGCACGTCACAGGTAATGACATACAACGGTGAGGAAAAGGAATATATACAGCAGCTTGCAAAGATACCCGATTAGGGAAATGCATGACCACAGCAATGCCGCATCACCATACAGGACAGATATAAGGATTGGACAGTAAATGCGAAAGTATCGGCTGTCCAATCTTGATATAATTTATGCAAGTCTATGTCCCGGTATACGAAAATTATTGATCGATGGATAAAAAGCAAGATAAAAAGCAAGATAAGAAGAAAACAGGCCGTGTCGGCAATCTTATAATGAACAAACGGCTTTTGATCATTGTTTTTTTGATATTCGCAGCATTTGCTGCGGTAGGTGTCAAGCTGTTTTATATATTGATAGTGAACGGGGACAGATATTCTCAAAAAGCTCTTGCACAGACAGAAAGCGAGACGACGAGAGTAAGTGCCAAACGCGGTGATATTATTGACAGAAATAATGTTCAACTCGCGACCAGCAATCTGTCATACAATCTTATATTGGATCCGAAGGTTATACTTACAGATCCTGATAAATATCTGACAGAGACGGTTAATCTGATAGAAAAATATTTTGATATTTCCGCAGAGGAGCTTACAGATACCATAAATGACAGATCGGAGAGCCACTATGTGGTACTCAAGAAGAATCTGGCATACAGAGATGTTGAAGAATTTATTGCAGAGAGAGATGAGAATGCATCTGTAGCGGGTGTTTGGCTGGAAGAGAGTTACCAGAGAAATTATAATTTCAGTACATTGGCATCCTCTGTTATAGGTTTTTCGTCCGCATCAAGCGGCGGACTTTACGGTATAGAATATGAATACGATGATGAACTCACAGGAAGTGACGGATATGACTATACCTATGTAAATGGACGCAATGAGGTTGTCACGGAACATGAAGAGGCTCAAAACGGCAATACCGTGATGCTTACGATAGACTGCAACATGCAATCTATCGTAGAATCAAAAATAGCCGAATTTAAAGAGAATACGGAATCGGGAACGGTTGCCGTCATATTGCAAAATCCGAATACAGGTGAGATATATGCCATGGCCGACAGCAACAGCTTTGATTGCAATGATCCTTATGATCTTTCGGCATATTATACGGATGAGGAACTGTCGCAAATGAGCGATGATGATGTGGCCAATGCCCGCACAGAGATGTGGAAGAACTTCTGCATCACCGAAAGCTACGAGCCGGGATCCACTTTCAAGCCGTTCACGCTTGCGGCTTGCCTTGAAGAGAATGTGATATCTATGGATGATACATTTTATTGTCCGGGATATAAGGAATTTACGGATGATACCGTGCAATGCCACAATACATCCGGTCATGGCACCCTGACGACGAGACAGGCTATAGCAGAGTCATGCAATGTGGCATTGATGAATATGGCGGAGCTGCTTGGCAAGGAAAATTTTTGTAAATATCAAAGTAAATTCGGATACGGACAATATACCGGCATAGATCTGCCGAATGAAATGAGCTGTCAATATTTGCTTTATTCAGCTGAAAATATGATAGATATAGACCTTGGAACCAACTCCTTCGGTCAAAATTTTAATCTGACCATGATTCAGCTGAGCAGTGCGTTCTGTTCGCTTATAAACGGGGGATATTATTACAGACCATATGTGGTAAAGGGCATATACAGCGATGACGGTGAACTCCTGAGCTCCAATACAAAGACATTGGTCTCGAGACCGATCTCGAATGAGATATCCGATGAGGTAAAGGAATGTCTGAGACTGGTAGTAAGCGAGGGCACAGGCGATTATGCACAGATCCCGGGATATGTTATTTCAGGCAAGACAGGAACAGCAGAAAAGGCAGGAAGAGAAGTAGGCAACTACCTGGTTTCGTTCATAGGCTTTGCACCGTATGATGATCCCGAAATAGTATGCTATGTTGTGATCGATGAGCCGGAAAACGGGGATGAACATGGTGTTTCTTCAACATTGTTTAATATGATAATGTCTGAGATCCTTCCGTATATGAATGTTACTACAGCAGATCAGGATAGCTATCCCGCGGATGTAAGCTCAGATATAATCGCACAGACTGATACACAGGATAATTAGGACTTTGGAAATATAAAGAAAAACGGGGAAGAATGATGGATGCCAAAATATTGATACCACTGGGAGTAAGCTTCATTATCGGGGTGGTGCTATGTCCTATATGCATACCTTTGCTCCATAAAATGAAATTCGGACAGAATGTCAGAGAGGAAGGCCCCAAGGAACATTTGAAAAAGAGCAGTACTCCGACAATGGGCGGCATAGTGATATTAGCCTCCATGGTCATCGGATCTGCTGTGGTATCTGTATGGTACCCGGATGTATTTCCTGTGATGCTTTTTACGGCGCTTTTCGGTTTGATCGGACTTATAGATGATATTTTAAAGATAGCTAAGCACCAGTCCGAGGGCCTTAAGGCATGGCAAAAGATGGGTCTTCAGATCGTAGTAACGGTTTTTCTTGTCATATATATAGGCGCCTTTTCAGAATATGGGACTACGACCATAGTACCTTTTTACGGCATAATCGACCTGAGGGGATGGTTCTACCCGATAGCTGTGATCGCTATTCTTGGAACAGTGAACGGCGCCAATTTTACCGACGGCCTTGACGGGCTCGCATCAAGTGTTACATCTGTGATCGCCGGATTCTTTATTATAGCGGCAATATTGCTGCAGCATGACAGCGCAGCATCTTCATTTGCGATGCTCGGAAGCTTACTTGCATTCTTGTTCTTTAATTCCTATCCTGCGAAGGTATTTATGGGTGATACAGGCTCTTTGGCACTCGGAGGGTATGTTGTCGCCACCGCACTTATGATGAGAATGCCATTATTTATCATAATAGCGGCATTTGTCTATCTGGCTGAGATACTTTCGGTTATGCTGCAGGTCAGCTATTTTAAGATCTCGGGAGGAAAGAGGATATTTAAGATGTCTCCTATCCATCATCATTTTGAATTGTGCGGATGGTCTGAGACAAGGGTGGTAACGGTATTTACAATCGTAACATTATTGTTGTGCATAATAGCACTTGGCGGCCTGACGGTAATGCTTATATAGAGATGAACGTCGGGATAAGATTCAACTGAAAGATAGAGAGAATATGAGCATATTTGATGATGAAAACAAAAAGAGATTTCTTGTATATGGCATGGGCATAAGCGGCAAGGGCGTCGCGAGATTGCTTAATGCACATGGCAAGGAGGTTATCTTATTTGACGGAAACACAAATATAGATAAGAAATCCGTGATAGAAGAGATCGGACTTGCGGCAGATACAAGATTTATTGTAGGCAAGCTCAGTAATTTCGATATGGATCTGTTTGATGTACTTGCTCTGAGCCCCGGTATATCCGTAAATGCTCCCGATATACAGCATGCAAGGGCTGCCGGCAAGGATATAACGGGTGAGATAGAGTTGGCTTATGAGGCGTCAAAGGGAAGGCTCATCGCCATTACCGGCACAAACGGCAAGACTACTACTACCACACTTACAGGCGAGCTTATGAAGGCTGCATTTGATGATGTACATGTGGTTGGCAATATCGGTTATTCATATGCTGCAGCTGCAGATGAAACTACTGCGAAAAGTGTCACGGTAGCTGAAATATCGAGCTTTCAATTGGAAACGATCAAGGATTTTCATGCAGATATCAGCGCCTTGCTCAATATCACCCCGGATCACCTCGACAGACATGGTTCATTTGAGGCTTATGCACAGGCAAAATGCCGTATCACCAATGCTCAAACGGAGGAAGATGTCTGCGTTATAAATTATGATGATGAATATTTAAGAGAACTTACGGAGAATATTAGACCAAAAAAATTCTATTTCTCTCGAAAGACACATCTTGATGACGGCGTATGGTATGACGGAAAATCAATCATATACAGCACAGAGGGAAGATCAGTAAAGATTATAGACCGCACCGATATTTCCCTGATGGGAGACCATAATGTGGAGAATGTTATGGCTGCTGTCTGCATTTCCATATCTATGGGAATGGATGTGAAGGATATCGCAGAAGTTATCAAGAACTTTAAGGCTGTCGAGCATCGGATCGAGTATGTTTGTGATAAAAAAGGAGTTTCTTATTATAACGATTCAAAGGGAACCAATACCGATGCCTCAATGAGAGCGATAGAGTCTATGACAGCACCGTGTATCCTGATAGCGGGAGGCTATGATAAGGGAGCTGATTTTACGGAATGGGTAAGCTCGTTTAACGGCCGTGTAAAGTCTATGGTGCTTATAGGTACTACTGCAGGCAAAATAAAGGAGACCGCACTTAGAGCCGGTTTCACCAGCATATATATGGAAAATGATCTGAAGAGTGCGGTTTGCAGATGTGCTCAGATCGCAGAGACAGGGGATGCGGTCCTGCTCTCGCCTGCATGCGCAAGCTGGGATCAGTTCAAGGGATATGAAGAGAGAGGCAGGATGTTTAAGGATCTTGTGAGAGCTCTTCCGGATTGATCGATGACCGGTATACAGAATGATAAAAAAAGGAATAAGATCGACTGGATAATGATATTTATCATTATCATATTGGTTGGATTCGGTCTGCTGATGATATACAGCGCAAGCTCATATCAAGGTCAGACGGAGAAGGGATCCGCTCTTTGGTATGTTGTAAATCAGATAAAAGCCGTGGCAGTGGGCGCAGCAGCCATGGCGGTGGTTGCGATCATTCCATATAATATATGGAATTCTATTCTGTCATATGCGCTATTCGGGATTTGCACGATCGCCATCCTTTTGGTCCTTTCACCGCTCGGAATAGAGATATATGGCGCAAGAAGATGGCTGGATCTTAAGGTGACTACCGTGCAGCCATCGGAATTTTTGAAGGTCGCACTGATCCTTTGTATGGCATATATCCTATACAAGAAGAAGGATTCGCTGAACACGGTCAAGGATTTTGCATTGGCAATGATACCCACCTTTGCAGCAGTGCTCATGGTGGTGGTGATAACAGAGGATCTCGGCACAGCCATGATTATTTTCGGGATGGGTGTCGTACTGGCGGCTATAGCTGTTCCCGAAAAGAAATATATAGGCGGAATGATATTGCTGCTTATATTGTTCGGAGTGATCTTCATCCTGCTTAAAGGCAATAGGATCGTGAGAATAAAAGCATGGCTTAATGTTGAGGCATATGCGAATGACGAAAGCTATCAGATAATGCAGGCATTTTATGCCATAGCATCGGGCGGATGGCTGGGCAAAGGCCTCGGAAACGGTACGCAAAAGCTTGGATATGTGCCGGAGTCCGAAAACGATATGATCTTTTCTATCATTTGTGAGGAGCTTGGCGTCATCGGCGGACTTTGCCTTTTACTTTTGATAGGCATGCTGATATGGCGTATGTGGCTTCTGTATAGGGATACGGAAGATATGTTCGGCAAGCTGATAGTTGCAGGTGTCATGTCTCATATATCGATACAGACATTCGTAAATGTCGGAGTAGTATCGGGATTGCTGCCCAATACCGGCGTTCCGCTTCCTTTTATAAGCTATGGAGGTACATCTATAATGATGACTCTTATAGAGATGGGACTGGTGGTATCGGTAGCCAGAGGAGCAAGATATATCAAGAAAAAAAGTCCAAAGGCCGCAAGAGAGCATGAACAGATGTTCAAAGGACATTATGCGGGAGGCAGACGAGAGGGGATTACACATTAATGAAAAAAACAATAATGGTTATCTTGCTGCTGTCTGCATTTGCAGCAGCGGGCGGTGTGGCATATTTCAGATTTATACGTCCCTCACAGGATCAGATCCTGTCTGTCATTGTTGCTATTATGAAAAAAGATACGTCAGATGAGGAAAATACCGAAATATATGCGGCAGAAAACGAATCCGCCTTGGAGAACAATACTGCAGATAATGTAGTCGCTGATGGTGAGGCCGCTGCTTGGCTTATTTATGAAGATGCATATATTATCGTAGATGAAGACGGCAAATATATACAGACAGTAAGCACACAGCCGACAGCCTTGATGCAGATATCCGGAGTGGAAATAGTGAATATATCTTCAGACGGCAATATAGAGACATCAAATGATGGTTGTTATAAATATGCCTTAGATGCCATAGCCGGCATAAAAGATGCGGGGATCACAGATACGGGTGTGGTTAGTGTTAACGAAGACAATGAAGCGATAATAAGCATAAAGGGCATTCAGGTGCTGCTCGGTGAAGAGGAGGATCTTGATAAAAAGACGGAGGATCTCGGAAAGTTCTATGATAAGGTTTCGGAAATGAACGGTACCTTAAATATGAAAAAGGCAGACAAAAACGGAAACGGATATGTCTTTAAGAAATCTTCATAAAAGTGTTTCAATTGTTAAATATGAGAAAAACGGTTGAATTTTAGGCAGATTAAATATATGATAAAAATACCTAAAAAGGTGATAAAAAAGGAGACGGACATGGCTGAGTACGAATACGAATATGAAAAAGGGGCAAGGATAATTGTTGTCGGTGTCGGCGGCGCAGGCAATAATGCGATCAATCGAATGATCGAGGGACAGGTGCAGAATGTTGAGTTCGTCGGTGTAAATACCGATAAACAGGCACTGGCTTCAAGCCAGGCATCTGTGACCATACAGATAGGAGAGAAGCTTACAAAGGGTCTGGGCGCCGGAGCACAGCCGGAAGTAGGTGAAAAGGCTGCTGAGGAGAGCCTTGAGGTCATTGAAAAGGCTATAGCCGGAGCGGATATGTTATTTATCACATGCGGCATGGGCGGCGGTACCGGTACAGGTGCTGCACCCGTTATTGCAAAGGTTGCCAAGGACATGGGTATCCTTACAGTCGCAGTTGTAACCAAGCCGTTTCGTTTTGAAAATAAAACACGTATGAACAATGCTCTTATGGGCATAGAAAAGCTTAAGGAAGTTGTTGATACTCTTATTGTTATACCGAATGATAAGCTTTTGGAGATCGTAGACAGACGTACTACTATCGAGGAGGCTTTCGGTAAGGCTGATGAGGTGCTGGAACAGTCTGTCAGCGGTATCACAGATCTTATCAATATACCGTCTCTTATCAACCTCGATTTTGCGGACGTGCGCACAGTTATGCTCAACAAGGGTATCGCTCATATCGGTATTGCATCCGCATCCGGAGATGATAAGGCAGAAGAGGCAGTAAAGGCAGCAGTCACATCTCCGCTGCTTGAGACCACTATCAAGGGCGCATCACATGTCATTATCAATATCACCGGTGATATTTCTCTTCTTGAAGCAAATGATGCTGCATCATATGTTCAGGAGCTTGCGGGAGATGCCGCAAATATTATCTTCGGTGCAAGATATGAGAAGGAGCCTGCCGATACATGTACTATCACAGTCATTGCCACAGGTATAACGGATGGCGCAAATGCTCCTGCAAAGCTTACGACACCGAAGGCAAGAGACAGCAGATTCTCATCAGAGATCCGTAAGACTCCCGCACCTGCTGCATTCGCACCAAAGGACGAGGATACTAAGGAAGAAGAGCCGGCTGCACAGCCTATACGCAGAGAGCCTGAAGCTCCTCAGCTGAACTTCAATACTCCGGTAAGACCTCAAGCATCGCAAGGCTCGGCAAGAGATATTACGATACCGGACTTTTTAAAGAAACATTAAGACCAGTACGTTTATTATGAAATGAATCGGCATATCCGGAGAACCCGAATATGCCGATTTTTAATATGCACCCTGCGGCACTTATCTCTAACGATCGAAAGCTTCAAATATGATCAGGCAGCAAGAAAATACATTGCCAAACAGCAATGCACCAATCATAAGATCTTTGAGGAGAAGGCCCGAGAGGGGATTTGATAATATGATCAATAATATAACCGAAAATAAGGCTTTAAATATGATCAAAGTCAAGGATTTTGATCTCGCTCAGACCCTTGAATGCGGCCAATGCTTCAATTTTGAAAAGATCGCTGATCATGAATATGTTGTAATAGCATATAAAAAGGTGCTGCATATCAGACAGCTTGGCGATATGTTCAAGGATGAGGAGGTATTTCTTGACTTTTATGATGCTTCGAGAGATGACATTGAGAACATATGGATACCGTATTTCGATCTTGATAACGACTATGCGGCAATAAAGTGCAGTCTTGCCGCATCAGAGCCGCGACTTAAAGGTATTATTAAAAAGTACGGTGGAATACACATACTCAACCAAGATTTTTTTGAAACGATGATCTCTTTTATCATATCTCAAAATAAAAGTATCTCTCAAATAAAAAACATAGTAAGGAATATCAGCGTCAGATACGGCATGCCATGCGGCGTCATAGACGGCAGGGAATATCATATATTTCCCGAGAAAAAGGTATTTGAGAAACTGACCGAAGACGATTTCAGAGCATTAAAGACAGGCTTCAGGGCACCGTATTTATATAACGCGGTACATGCTGGGCTTGACGGAGAAGCCCTTAGGCATATGGAATATGCTGATGCTAAAGGTTCATTAATGCAGGTCAAAGGCATTGGAGATAAGGTTGCAAATTGTATATTGTTATTCTCACTTGGGTTTAGGGATGCGTTTCCTGTGGATGTATGGATAAAACGTATTATGGAAGAAATGTATTTCGGATGTGATACGCGCAAAGTGGAAATAGAACGCTTGGCAAAAGAAAAATTCGGAAAACTGGGTGGTTACGCGCAGCAATACCTCTTCATGTATGCCCGAATGAGAAATGATGAAAAAAAGATTTAAAATACAAATTCCCTATTGCAAAATAAAAAACAATGGGTTATCATATGCACTGTGGTAGCACTCAGGGCAAAAGAGTGCTAACAAAGCAAGACAAGGAGGCAATAAAACATGAAATTAGTTCCATTAGGAGAACGTGTTGTTCTTAAAAGAGCCGAAGCAGAAGAGACTACAGCATCAGGAATCGTTATTCCCGGACAGGCAAAAGAAAAACCGGCACAGGCTACAGTTATAGCAGTAGGACCCGGAAAAGTGATAGACGGTAAATCAAACATGTCAGTTAAGCCGGGAGATACGGTTATTTTTTCAAAATATGCCGGAAGCGAAGTTAAATGCAACGACGAGGAATATATCATCGTTAACCAGGATGAGATCCTCGCTATCGTAGAGTAAGGAGGATATATCAATGGGAGCAAAACTTTTGAAGAACGGTGCCGAGGCAAGAGCGGCACTTGAGAGCGGCGTTAATAAGCTTGCCAATACAGTAAAGGTTACACTTGGACCTAAGGGCAGAAATGTAGTCCTTGGCAAACCTTTTGGCGGTCCTTTGATCACTAATGACGGTGTAACGATCGCCAAAGAGATTGAATTTGAAGATCAATTTGAAAATATCGGAGCTCAGCTTGTAAGAGAGGTAGCAACACATACCAATGATGTGGCAGGTGATGGTACTACAACGGCTACAGTTCTGGCACAGGCCATGATCTCAGAAGGCGGCAAGAACCTCGCTGCAGGCGCAAATCCAATTATTTTAAGAAAAGGAATGGCAGCTGCATGTGATACAGTCGTTGAAGAACTTGCAAAGATGAGCAGCAAGGTATCCGGAAAAGAGCAGATCGCAAAGGTAGCCGCTATCTCAGCAGGAGATGAATCCGTAGGTGAGCTCATAGCAGACGCTATGGAAAAGGTTACCGCAGACGGTGTGATCACCATCGAAGAGTCCAAGACGATGCAGACAGAGCTCGATGTAGTAGAGGGCATGCAATTCGACCGCGGATATGTTTCGGCTTATATGTGCTCGGATCTTGAGAAGATGGAAGCTGATCTGGACGATTGCTATATCCTCATTACAGATAAGAAGATCTCCTCAACACAGGATATCCTTCCGCTCCTTGAGCAGATCGTAAAGACAGGTTCAAAGCTCCTCATTATTGCAGAAGATGTAGAAGGTGAGGCTCTTACGACACTTATCGTAAATAAGCTCAAGGGCGTATTCAATGTTGTTGCCGTAAAGGCACCGGGATATGGTGACAGAAGAAAAGAGATGCTCAAGGATATCGCAATCCTTACAGGCGGTCAGGTTATCTCAGAAGAGGTTGGCCTTTCACTTCCGGATACAACTATGGAAATGCTTGGCTTTGCAAAATCTGTTAAGATCACAAAAGAGAATACCACGATTGTTGACGGCAACGGATCAAAGGAAGCCATCGCTGACAGATGCGCACAGATCAGAGCAGCCATCGAGACAACCACATCAGATTATGACAAGGAAAAATTCCAGGAGAGACTTGGCAAGCTCACAGGCGGCGTAGCAGTTATCAGAGTCGGTGCTGCAACAGAAACCGAAATGAAGGAAAAGAAGCTTCGTCTTGAGGATGCTTTAAATGCAACAAAGGCTGCAGTAGAGGAAGGCATCATCGCAGGCGGCGGCAGCGCATATATACATGCATGTCCTGCTGTTGAAAAGCTGATAGAGACTCTTGACGGTGATGAGAAGACAGGAGCAAGGATCGTTCTTAAGGCTCTTGAATATCCTCTTTATTGCATCGCAGAGAATGCCGGACTTCAGGGTGCTGTTATTGTAAATAAGGTTAAAGAGCTTCCTACAGGCGAAGGATATGATGCTCTTCATGATCAATATGTAAATATGGTATCTGAAGGCATCCTTGATCCTGTAAAGGTTACAAGAACAGCTCTTCAGAATGCTACATCCATCTCTTCGACATATCTCACAACAGAGGCTGTAGTAGCTGATAAGGAAGATCCTATGGCTGCACCTGCAGGCGGTGCAGGGATGGGCGGCATGGGAATGTAAATCTCCCTCAAAGCCGCATGATGATTTAAACAGATCAAATATTGTCCCATATTGACCATATGGATGATGCTCCCGAAACATGCTTTCGGGAGCATTTTTTTGAAGTGCATTGTCAAAGTATAATTCCGGCCGGGCTCGCTCCTGCAAGATATGCCGCAAATGACATCAGAGGGGAGCAGGAAATGCAGCGTGTCTTTACGATTCATCTTACGCGTGCAGTACTAAAGATTGTCTGGATGAAAGATGTGCGGGCGATTATTTAACAGTGACGAGCAGCAGTACATTTATGCTGCATGGTGGTTTAACTTTAAGGATTATGATATACTATGCAGATAGTTTTGATCATTTTGGCGTATTGCGCCAGAAAAACGACATTTCGGAGTGGAAGGAATGAAGATAGTTATTGCCGGCTGCGGCATTGTTGGGACTGCCCTTGCGGCGAACCTTTCGGCCAGTAAGCATAACGTTACCGTTATCGAAAAAAATCAGCAGCATATCGAATATATACAGAACTTTCTGGACGTTCTTTGCATAGTAGGCAGGGCAACTGCACCTGACACACTTGCACAGGCGAATGTAGGAGAGGCGGATCTGTTCATTGCGGTCACGGATTCTGACGAGCAGAATCTTCTCGCATGCCTTATAGCCAAAAAGCTTGGAGTAGGCAGTACTATCGCAAGGGTACGTACAACGCAAAGCGTTAAGGTCGCCAATATGCTCAAGAATGAGCTGGGCCTTTCCATGGCGATCAATCCGGAGCTTGATGCGGCAAGGGAAATCTTCAATTCGCTGAAATATAAGGCGGCCGATCAGATAGAGACTCTTGCAAAGGGCTCGACAGAGATCATCACATGTACCGTAAAAGAAGATTCGCCTATATGCTGCACGGCAATTCGTGATCTTTACAAGTCAACGGGTACAAGAGTATTGGTATGCGGCATAAAAAAAGACGATATGATATCCATACCGCAGGCAGATACTATCATAGAACCGGGTGATAAGCTGTCATTTGTCGGCACAACAAGAAATACCTTGCGTTTCCTGAAAAAGATCAAATGCGATACGGACCCGATCAATAGTGCGGCTATCATAGGAGGAAGCAAGATGGCAGTCTGTCTTGCAAGGAAGCTGCTTGCGATCGGTATACCTGTAAAGATAATTGACCGTGATGAAAAGAGATGCAAAGAACTGATAAATCTTGTTCCTGAGGCAGATATCGTCTGCGCTGACGGCACCGATGCCAACCTTATCGAGGAAGAAGAAATATTGGAAAGCTCCGTCATTGCGGCACTTACAGACGATGATGCCACCAATGTCATGATTGCTTTTTTTGCCGCTAAAGAAGCGCCTGAGAGTAGGGCAGTCATAAAGATCAAAAAGTCCGATTTTGAGGATATGTTATACGGCATGAATATAGCGACCATATGCAATCCGAAGCATATAACGGTACATAATATAGAAAGATATGTAAAGGCCATGCAGAATTCACTCGTCAAGGATGAGGTTGAATCTATGTATTGGATAATGAACAACAGGATATGTATCATCGAATTTGCTATAACGGATGGCATGCCGCATGTAAATGAACCTTTAAAGAATATACACTTTAAAAAGGATCTTTTGATCGCTGCTATCTATAGGAATGGCAGACCATTTACTCCCAATGGTGATGATATGATCTGTTCGGGAGATATTGTCATAGTTGCAACTACATATGATGACATAAGTAAATTCTCCGAGATCTTTATCTGATGATCCTATTGTCTGTTAAAGACCGACGCCCGGACCGTTAAAAAAATGAACAACAAACTGATATTAAAGGTAATAGGCTTTATATTGATAATAGAGGCAATGCTTCTTGTATTGCCTATGATCATAGCCTTCATATATGATGAGGGAGACTGGAAATATTTCCTGATCACCGCACTTGGCGTAACGGTGTTAGGACTTATCTTCTATGGCCTTAAAACCAAAAAAAAGAATATGCATGCTATCGACGGATATTTTGTAGTCGGTCTCGCATGGGTTGTCTTGAGTATTGTCGGAGCTGTTCCGTTATGTGTATCCGGAAGCATACCGAACTTTCTCGATGCGATCTTTGAGGCTGTTTCCGGATTTACAACAACAGGAGTTACAGTACTTAAGGATGTGGAGAGACTGTCACATTCAATGCAATTCTGGAGAATCATGACGCAGTGGATAGGCGGTATGGGAATGCTCGTATTCATGTTGGCGATATCACCGGTGGCCATGGGCGGTTCCGCTATTCATATGCTGCGTGCGGAGGCACCCGGTCCTACGACCGAAAAGATATCACCTAAGATCAGCACAACTGCCAAATATCTCTATCTTGTATATATCATATTGACTGCTGCACAGTTCATTTGTTTGATATTTGCGGGACTTTCACCTTATCATTCCCTTTTGACGGCATTCAGCACCATGGCTACGGGCGGATTTTCATATATGAATACGTCTCTTGCCACACTTACAATGGGACAAAGGGATATCGTCATTATCTTCATGATACTTGCGGGTATCAATTTCAATCTGATATTTCTTATGGCCACGGGCAAGTTTAAAAAGGCTTTGAAAAATGAAGAGCTGCGTACATATCTTATCACCTTAGTAGTTGTTTGCGTGGCGATCGCGGTTCCTGTTTGGATAAGCGCAAGTGCAGGGAGCATATCAGAGATCGTGCATCATTCAATATTTGCGTCAGCCTCGGTCTTGACTACAACCGGCTTTGTAAGCTGTGATATGAATGCCTGGCCTTGGTTTGCAAAATATCTTATCATGCTGCTGATGTTTGTAGGAGCATGCTCCGGATCAACATCATGCGGAATGAAAATAAACAGGATAGGCATCATGCTCAAGAGCATAAAGGACAGTCTTCATGGCATTGTTCATCCCAGAAGCGTCAGTAAGGTAAGATATAACGGTAAAGAGGTCCAGGTAGAGGTTATAAGAGGCATAAGATTTTATGTATGTCTGCTTATCGTGATATTTGCTTTTTCGATAATGATAGTCTGTATCGATCCGAAGATAGATTTTGTTACTGCTTTCTCGGCTGTCGATGCAACTATAAACAGCAACGGAATAGGCTTCGAGGGAGCAGCCGGAACATATGCGGATTTCGCATGGTATTCGAAGATTGTTTTTATGATAGATATGCTGATAGGACGTCTTGAGATACTGCCGGTTGTTATACTGTTCAGTAAGCTCCTTACGCCGATCAGGTTCTTTGAGCTCAAGGTGATAAAAAGGATAAAAAGCAGATACAGAAACAGGGAGAGCATGTGATATAAGCTCACGGCTCATCTGACTTATCAGAGTGGACGATCGTAGATGAGCGAGATTCCTCGGCCTGTTTTTTTACCAGCTTGTAGATCCATTGATATATATACATCAATACCGGCAGCAATATGGTGCAAACAATAGATGCCGTGAAAAATCTGGTCGTAAGTTCATTATTGATTATGGCAAGTATCAATGTCACAATGTAAAGTGATAATATTATGACGATCCCGATGATCGCCAATATGCGTTTTATATATTTCATATCGGTGAACCTTCGCATTCCGGCCGGGTTAAATATTTATAAGTACCCGCTTATGAACAATTTATATTACCGATAAAAGTATATGTCAATTTTTGAAAACGGGCAAGTGCGGAACGGAAAGTCTTTATTAAGCTGCCCGGCGGCAGAAAAGAATTCAAGTCAAGATGCAAAGCGAGGCCTGACTTATATGCAGGCAGAGCATGCCTGCAATCTTGTGAAGTGAGGAAAATAATATGAGTGATTATATCGTCAGAGCCGCATGTGCGGACCTTAAGATCAGAGCATTTGCCATATCCGCAAGAGATATGGTTGAGTATGCAAGGATAAGACACGGATCAAGTCCTGTCATAACGGATGCTCTTGGCAGACTCCTTATGGGCGGCGCCATGATGGGTATAATGATGAAGGGCGAAAAGGATATCCTTACCATACAGATGAAAGGTGACGGCCCGGCAGGGGACATAACAGTTACCGCGGATTCACACGGAAATGTAAAGGGATATGCGCAAAATTCACATGTGGATATACCTGCAAATTATGCCGGCAAGCTGGACGTCGGCGCGGCAATAGGTTATGGAGAGATGACAGTCATAAAGGATCTGGGACTTAAGGAGCCTTATGTCAGTCAGATCCCTCTTGCAACAAGTGAAGTTGCAGATGACCTTACATATTATTTTGCAAAGTCCGAGCAGACCCCTACAAGCGTAGGACTCGGTATTTTGTTGAATCCCGATGGCTCAGTATCGGATGCGGAGGGCTTTATCATACAAGTGATGCCGCATGCAGAGGATGAGCTGATCGATGAGCTTGAAAAAAGAATACAAGGGCTTTCACTTACAGAGCTTATGCAAAAAGGGCTTGATCCCATAGGAATTCTTCAATATATCCTGCATGATATGGGACTTGAGATAATAGGACGCACGGATGCGGCATTCAAATGCAACTGTTCAAAGGACCATGTAGCAAGAGTACTTATAAGTCTCGGAAGAGCAGAGCTTGAGGATATCATAAAGGAGGGTGAACCCGTCACACTGAATTGCAGTTTCTGTAATTCTGATTATACGTACAGTATTGACGAGATAAAAAGGATGCTTATGATAGCGCAGATAAAAGAAGCGGCGGGAAAACCTGAAATTAAGAAATCAAAAAAATAAAAAAAGTTGTTGACATATGTTTGATATGTCTGTATAGTATAGGCAAATAGATTATTTTCTGAGCCGAAGCACCTAAAATTATAAGTCATGGTGCCAGGCCGATGCGTAAGAGCATCCGAGCTATATTGGAAACGATATAACTTTCCGTGTTTGAGAAAGAAGATAAGCAATAATGAACAAGTGTCTTTATGCATGTCTTTTTCCAGATTCGGAGGAAGGCATTTTTTCATGTAAAAATTCCTTCCGACATTAAAGCAGCATGTTAATTTACCTCAAATTAATATATTTTAGGGCATCGATCCCGAACCAATTGATACCCTGATTTGTCCCGAAAGAATATGCTCCCATGATCAATATCACAAGATAAGGATCATGGGAGCATATTTATGCATTGAAATGTGATAAATATATGATAAATCAAAACCTTTTTTGACCGTGAGACAAATTTATAGTATCATAACCTGATTAGCGGCGTGCCGTATACATAAGAGTGATAGAACGTTTAGTGATAGAATGTTTGGTGATAGAACGTTTGGTGATAGAACGTTTGACGGCTGGGATTAGTCGGCAACACTCTTTGTCCTCTAACCATATACTGCACGATGGGCTGTAAAGAGCAGCCAATGCTGAAAAAAGAAAATCAAGAAGAAGGTGTTTGATATGTATGACTATCTTATAGTAGGTGCCGGTTTGTATGGCGCGGTATTTGCAAGAAAAGCAGCAGATGCGGGGAAGAAGGTACTTGTTATAGACAGAAGGTCGACAGTAGCCGGCAACATATATACGGAAAATATCGAAGGTATTCAAGTCCACAAATACGGTGCCCATATCTTTCATACCAACAATGCATCAGTATGGCAATATGTAAATAAATTTGCGAAATTTAACCGGTTTACCAATTCACCGGTTGCCAATTATCATGGGCAGTTATATTCACTTCCCTTCAATATGTATACATTTAACAAGATGTGGGGAGTCGTAACACCGGCCGAGGCTGCCGCAAAGATTGAAGAACAGAAAAATGCAGCAGGTATAAAGGAACCGTCAAATCTCGAGGAACAGGCTATCAGCCTTGTCGGAACGGATATATATGAAAAGCTTGTAAAGGGATATACCGAAAAACAATGGGGCCGTCCCTGCACAGAGCTGCCTGCATTTATCATCAAAAGGCTTCCCGTCAGATTTACTTTTGATAATAATTATTTTAATGCCGCCTATCAGGGTATCCCTATAGGAGGATATACCAAAATGGTTGAAAATATGCTGCAAGGCATAGAAGTAAGACTTGGCGTTGATTTTCTCGAAGAGAAGGAAAAATACGAAAAGATCGCTAAATGCATAGTGTATACAGGTCAGATAGATGCATATTTCGGATATTGTCTCGGAAATCTTGAATATAGAAAGGTCAGATTTGAGACAGAGGTGCTTGATATGCCTAATTTCCAGGGTAATGCGGCAGTAAATTATACCGATGCGCAGACACCGTGGACACGTATCATAGAGCATAAATGGTTTGAATTCGGAAAGGATGAGCAAGGAAATGACCTTCCGAAAACAGTCATCTCCAGAGAATATTCCTCAGAATGGAAACCGGGTGATGAGCCTTATTATCCTGTAAACGATGAAAAGAACAGTGATCTGTATGAAAAATACAGAGCGCTTGCGCAAAAGGAGAGCAATGTCATATTTGGAGGAAGGCTCGGCGAGTATAAATATTATGATATGGATCAGGTAATAGATGCCGCATGCAAAATGGCGGAAAAAGTACTTTGAACATCAGGCGGGAGATAGGAAGTCGGCTTGATAAGATTTGATTTTTGATAAGATATGAGTTTGATAAAAGCTGAACATATATCATATACATATCCTGTGACTGAGGAAGGACAGGCAAATACGGATAGTGACGCTTCGCAGATATCAGCTGCCCGTGAAAAGGCCGTATGCGATGTAAGTATATGCATAGAGGAAGGGCAGTTTGTGGCCATACTTGGCAGAAACGGATCGGGTAAATCCACATTTGCAAGGCAATTGAATGCATTGCTCATCCCGGATGAGGGTACCCTTTGGATTGATGGGATGAGAAGCAGCGACGGCGAGAATGTATGGAATATACGCAGGTCGGTAGGCATGGTATTTCAAAATCCGGATAACCAGATCATTGCATCGGTTGTAGAAGAGGATGTAGCCTTCGGCCCGGAAAATATCGGTATGCCGTCTGAGCAGATAGTCCGTGAGGTGAAAGATGCTCTTTTAAAGGTTGGAATGGATGAGCATGCGAAATCTGCGCCAAACAGGCTCTCCGGAGGTCAAAAGCAAAGAGTTGCCATAGCGGGAGTACTTGCTATGCATCCGAAATGCATAGTCCTCGATGAGAGCACGGCGATGCTGGATCCCAAGGGGCGCAAGGAGGTCATGGCAACGGTATCAAGGCTTAACAAAGAATACGGAATCACTATTATCACGATAACGCATTATATGGATGAGGCACTTAGCGCGGATATCATCTATGTCATGGACCAAGGGAAAATAGTCATGTCAGGTACGCCCGGGGATATTTTTTCACAGCCTGAGAAGCTGAGAGAGGTAGGACTCAGACTTCCGCAGATCAGCGAGCTTGCATATAAGCTCAGATCTATGGGCGCGGATATACCTGCCGGTATAATAGACAGCGAAGAACTTAAGAGATATATATTAAAAGCGGCATGCAGATAGATCTGAAAAATGTAAAATATATATACGATACTGCAGCCATGCAGACTGCAGCACTCGAAGATATTACCGTAAGTATAGGCGGTGATAGCTTTATTGCCGTTATCGGGAGCACAGGCTCCGGAAAAAGCACATTTGTACAGCTCCTGGATGGTTTGCTCAGACCGACGCAGGGCAAGATATTATATGACGGCGCCGAGATATTCGGACAGAAAAACGAAAAGAAGCTGCTCAGAGATCTGAGATGCAGGGTAGGTCTTACATTTCAATACCCGGAACATCAATTATTTGAAGCAGATGTTTATTCGGATGTGGCCTTTGGCCCCAAAAATCAAGGCACAGATAAAGAAAACCTGGATCTGAAGGTTAGGAAAGCCTTGGATTCTGTGGGACTTGGTCCGGAATATTACAAAAAGTCACCATTTGAGCTGTCCGGCGGTGAAATGAGGCGTGTTGCCATAGCAGGCATGCTTGCCATGGAACCGGAGATATTGATATTGGATGAGCCCACGGCAGGTCTCGATCCGCTCGGCAAACAGGAGATATTAAATAAACTGAAGAGCATACAAAAGGAACGACATATAACAGTCGTGCTTGTCTCACATACGATGGAGGAAGTGGCAAGATATGCCGACAGAGTGATAGCCATAGACAGAGGCAGGCTGCTTTTTGATCTTCCTGTTCGTGAGGCATTTTCATGTAAAGAACAGTTGATAGATGCCGGACTGGATGTACCCGGAGTGCGTGCGTTTATGGATGAGCTTGCGGATGCGGGTCTTCCCGTGGAACGCAACTGCATTACAGTAGACGAGGCCGCAGATGAAATAATGAAATATATACGGATGGATAAAGGCAAGGCTGATGTTTAGGGATATAACGATAGGACAGTATTATCCGGGCGATTCAATAATCCATAAGACAGATCCCAGAGTCAAGATCTTGGGTGTGATAGTTTATATCGCATTGCTTTTTATCATTGATAATATTTGGGAACTTATATTGCCGGCGGCGATGCTTTTCATTTTGATAAGAATATCAAAGGTCCCTATTTCGTATATTCTTAGGGGACTTAAGATGCTTGCGGTCTTGATAGCATTTGCCGTGGTATTCAATCTGCTCTTTACAGAAGGCGAAAACGTCTTATGGAAATGGTGGGCATTTACTATTTCAAGAGAGGGCATATTGAGGGCCGGCTTCTTTGCGGCAAGGCTTATCCTTGTCGTGCTCGGGGCATCAATGCTTACATATACGACAACCCCGACAACATTGACAAGCGGACTTGAAAAGGCACTGTCACCGGTCGGAAAACTCGGATTTCCGGTGCATGAGCTGGCGATGATGATGAGCATTGCACTCAGATTTATTCCTATATTGACAGAGGAGATAAATAAGATCATTAAAGCTCAGCTTGCAAGAGGAGCGGATTTCGAAAGCGGCGGATTGATAAAAAAGGCAAAGGGAATGATACCTATATTGATCCCTCTTTTTGTGCAGGCTTTTAAGAGAGCCTCGGATCTGGCTACAGCGATGGAGGCCAGATGCTATAACGGGGGGAGTGGAAGGACTAAAATGCATCCGCTCAAGTACAAAAGATCAGATATTATCTCATATTCAGTGATATTTGCTGCGCTGGCGTTCATGATATTTGTACGTATAGCCGCAGACAGGGCCGGCATTCCGGGAAGGGTATCCTGATGCATAGAGTTTGATCAAAGTGCAGAGTACATGACGCATAGAATGCGGCAGACGTTTTTATGGGTTACAATTGAAAAAACAAGAATATGAAACGAATAATGCTTACAATCGCATATGACGGGACAGGATATGTAGGCTGGCAAATCCAAAAAAACGGTCTGGCAGTTGAACAGGTTATTAACAGCACATTGTCGCAGCTGCTAAATGAAGACGTTACTGTCATCGGCTGCAGCCGCACGGATTCGGGTGTTCATGCAAGGGGAAATATAGCAGTATTTGATACAGATACGCGGATTCCACCAGAAAAAATATGTTACGCTCTGAATCAAAGACTGCCGGAGGATATACGCATAGTTAAATCGCAGGAGGTACCTGCAAATTTTCATCCAAGGCATGTGAAATGCAAAAAGACATATGAATACAGTATACTTAATTGCAGATATAATGATCCGATATTAAGATTATATACAGACCATATCTATTATGAGCTTGATCTTGGGCTTATGCAAAGAGGCGCTGACTTTCTCGTAGGAGAGCATGATTTTATTGCTTTTTCAACGGCGGGAGGACAGCAAAAGACATCTGTGAGGGAAATATATTCCATAAATGTAGGATATGAATACCTGGATAAGGATGCAGATCAGACGGATGATACAAGACGGGATTACAGACCGAAGCTTGTTAAGATAAGAGTATGCGGCAACGGTTTTTTATATAATATGGTACGTATAATTGCCGGGACACTTGAAAAGGTGGGAATGGGTATTTATCCACCCGAGTATGTCGCACAGATCCTTGAGAGCCGTGACAGGTCGAAATCGGCACCAAAGGCCCCGGCAAGAGGACTTATGCTGGTCGGTATAGATTATGACAGGCAGGATATATAAATAAAAATATGGAAAATAACAATATAAATGAGGCGGAAAGAAAAAAAGCTATATTGGTTGGCATTGAAATAAGCAAAAATGATGGAACTGCCTATATGCCTTCAAAAAGAGCGGCGTCAGATCTGCAGGCGGAATATGAATTGCAATATGATTTCAGGCACAGTATGGAAGAGATGGAGAGTCTTATTGATGCCTGCGATATAGATGTCGCGGGTATTCTGACTCAAAAGCTGCCTCATCCGGAGGCAGGAACATATCTGGGGAGCGGCAAACTCGAAGAGCTTGCAGAGCTTGCCGCGGCATTAGATGTACAATATTGTATTTTCGAGGATAATCTGTCGCCTGCACAGCTGAAAAATATTCAAAACAAAGTAAAAATACCCGTATGGGACCGTACAACCTTGATACTCGAGATATTTTCGATAAGGGCGAGGACAAAGGAGGCAAGATTGCAGGTTGAATCTGCGTACCTGCAATATATGCTCCCGAGACTTTCCGGCATGTGGCAGCATCTTGGCCGTCAGGGAGGAGGCGGCGGCAGCAGAGCCAATAAAGGTGTCGGAGAGACCCAGCTTGAGCTTGACAGGAGAATGATAAATCATAGGATCGCGGAGCTTAGGCGCGAACTTGAGCAGATCAAGGGAACAAGAAATGTGCAAAGGGCCGGCAGGATCAAGGGAGGGCTTGCCAGAGTCGCTCTTGTCGGATATACAAATGCAGGCAAATCAACCATTCTGAATGCTATGCTGAAAATGCAATCAGACGATATAGGTGATAAACTTGTATTTGAAAAGGATATGCTTTTTGCTACTCTTGATACCTCGATCAGGAAGATAGAGATGCCCGGCAACAGAGATTTTCTGCTGTCAGATACCGTAGGCTTTATAGAAAATCTTCCTCACGGACTCATAAAGGCATTCAGATCCACACTTGAGGAGGCGACAACGGCAGATCTTATACTTGTCATACTTGATGCGTCGAGCAGCCATTACAGACAGCATAAGAAGGTTACCGAGGATACCTTGAGGGGACTCGGAGCTGATGGCATACCAAGGATATATGTCATGAATAAGGCGGATCTTATAGATGAATATACGCCGGCCTATCCGAAGGTGAATGATGACAATATCTGGATATCCGCAAAGGATGAAAAATCCATAGAGAGGCTTAAAGAACTTATCGTGGAAAGAGTTTATGCAAACTCAAAGAAAATGCGATTGCTGCTTCCTTTTGCAAAGGGCGATATCGTAAACCTGCTTCACAGCAAGGCGGATGTATTGTCCGAAGAATATACGGCCGACGGTATAGAGATAACTGCCATATGTCCGGAGGCGATAGCAGGTATGGTTGAAGGATTTCGTATTTAAGTGAAAACAGATTGATCTTTAATGATCAAAGAGGGGAGAAGATCAAAAATGGAAGTGAAAAATTTTAAATTTGTATCCGATACGGACGGCCTTGAAATAGATGCTATGGCGATCATCCCGGATGGACAGATAAAGGCATTGGTCCAGATCGCACATGGTATGTGTGAATATAAGGAAAGATATATTGATTTCATGAATTTTCTTGCGGGAAAAGGATACGTATGCGTTATAAGCGATCACAGAGGACACGGCAAGAGCATAAAGAGTGATAATGATCTTGGGTATATGTATGAAGGTGGTGCCGAGGGGCTTGTAGAGGATCTTCATAAGCTTATGAAGATGACCAAGGATAAGTTCGGTACGGAGTTGCCATATTATCTTTTAGGACACAGCATGGGATCGCTTATAGTCAGATGCTTTGCAAAAAAATATGATGGTGAGATAGACAAATTGGCAGTTGTAGGCAGTCCGTCAGATAAGCCGGGCAAGTCCTTGGGATTGTTTTTTGCAAGGATCATTGAGAAGATCAGGGGAGAGAGAGGCAAGACCGACTTCCTTACCGGTCTTACGGTCGAAGGCTATGAAAAGCCTTTCAAGGACGAAAATATCAGACATGCGTGGGTAAATTCCGACAGAGCAGCCGTCGAGGCATACAATAATGATCCTTTATGCAATTATACATTTACTAACAACGGATACAAAAATCTGATATCGATCACAAAGGATACATATGATCTGAAGAATTGGAAGATGGAAAATCCGGATATGCCGATATATTTCTTTTCGGGTGCACAGGATCCATGTGCGGCAGGAAAAAAGGCATTCGAAAAAAGCGCGGATTTTATGAGGCGCGCAGGATATAAAAATGTCAGAACGAAAATGTATGAAAATATGCGCCATGAGATATTGAACGAACCGGATCATATGCAGGTATATGAGGATATAGAGACTTTTTTTAATGAGGGCAGATGAATGAGCGAGCAATATATTCTTGCACTTGATGCAGGCACTACGAGCAGCAGGAGCATAATCTTTGACAAGTCGGGTCAGATGATATCAATGGCGCAAAAGGAATTTACCCAGATATATCCGAAGCCGGGCTGGGTAGAGCATGATCCAGAGGAAATTTGGTCAACTCAGGCGGGTACTATTGCCGAGGCGATAACAAAGGCTGAGATAGATCCGGCTGATATAGCCGCTATAGGCATTACCAATCAAAGAGAGACGACGGTCGTTTGGGATAAGGAAACCGGAAAGCCTGTATATAATGCGATCGTATGGCAATGCCGCAGAACCTCCGACATGTGTCTCGGACTTGCCAAATATAAGGATATGATACATGAAAAGACGGGACTTATATTGGATCCTTACTTTTCTGCGACCAAGATACGCTGGATATTGGATAACGTGGAGGGTGCAAATGAGCTTGCAAAGGA
Organism: uncultured Parasporobacterium sp.; assembly: GCA_964528825.1. Classification (GTDB taxonomy): domain Bacteria; phylum Bacillota; class Clostridia; order Lachnospirales; family Lachnospiraceae; genus RGIG5612. The sequence goes on along the minus strand of CAZGVB010000007.1, from coordinate 6,079 downwards.
AGGCAGACTGCTCTTCGGTACGATAGAAACATGGCTTGTATACAAGCTTACGGGAGGAAAGGTTCATGTGACAGATCCTTCAAATGCCTCAAGGACTATGCTCTTTAATATCCATACACTCTCATGGGACGATGATCTTTTGAGGCTGCTTGATATCCCGCGCTCTATGCTGCCGCAGGTCAAGTCCAACAGTGAGATATATGGCGAAACATCTGTTCCTTTCCTCAAAAAGAATGTCCCGATATCCGGTATGGCAGGTGATCAGCAGGCGGCTCTCTTCGGACACTTGTGCGTATCTAAGGCGCAGGCAAAAAATACATATGGTACAGGATGCTTTCTTTTATCAAATACTGGAAACGAGGCGGTATTGTCTGATAAAGGTCTTGTTACAACTGTAGCATGGAATATCAAAGGAATAACGACATACGCTTTAGAGGGATCTGTATTTGTAGGCGGCGCCGTGATACAGTGGCTTCGAGATGAGCTCGGTCTAATAAGTAATGCCGCGCAATCGGAGGATTTTGCATTGCAGGTTGAGGATACCTGCGGATGTTATGTTGTGCCGGCATTTGCGGGACTTGGTGCTCCTTATTGGGATCCGCAGGCAAGAGGAGTGATAACGGGACTTACCAGAGGTGTTAACAGATATCATATCGTAAGAGCAGCACTCGATGCGATATGTTATCAGGTAGACGACGTACTCAGGTCAATGGGATCAGAGCTCGGCACGAGTATTGAAAGCCTTCATGTGGACGGAGGCGCATGTGTAAACAACTATCTCATGCAAAGACAGTCCGATCTGAGCAATATTTGTATTGATAGGCCTGTAAGCGTAGAAAGTACCGCAAGAGGTGCTGCATATCTGGCAGGACTTGCTGTGGGATTTTGGCAGGATATCGATGCGATAAAAAAATGTATTGCATCAGATAGGATATTCAGTCCGCATATGAATGAAGAGGAAAGGGAAACATTAAGGCTCGGCTGGAAGGATGCCGTTAAGAGAGCAATGAGTGATATATAGAAAAGCGGAGAAGGAGGGATTTGAACCCTCGCGCCGCTATTAACGACCTACTCCCTTTCCAGGGGAGCCCCTTCGGCCAGCTTGGGTACTTCTCCGAATTACAACGCATGTTAGGATACACGATTGCAGAGTTAAAATCAAGAAAAATTTAAAACTTTGTATTCTGTGCGGCAGCATCAGCCGCCTTGAGTTGTTCATTATATTGGATAAGAGCATTTACGGTCTCATCACTGATCACATGCTCGATCCGGCAGGCATCCTTTTCGGCTACCTGACGATCGACTCCTATATGTACAAAAAAATCAGTCAGGATAGTATGTCTGCCGTAAATCTTTTCGGCAACGCCGCGTCCGCTTTCGGTAAGGCTTATATATCCGTCATTGTCGACAGATATGTATTTCTCTGATCTCAGCTTTCCTACCGCTCTGCTGACGGAGGGCTTGGAAAAACCCATATAGTCAACTATATCTATTGATCGTACATCACTTTTTATCTTTGATAGTATAAGAATGGTTTCCAGATACATCTGTCCGGATTCCTGAAGTTCCATATCAAAATCCTCCGATCTTACGGTTAAAATATATTTGCCGCATGTGTATTATATAACAGCATGCGGCAAATGGATAACTCTATTTTAAAATAATTATCATACCTTTTATTCGGGCGCTCTCTCGTCACCCATAAAGAATATTGCAACTGTACCCTTGCCGGCATGTGAGCCTATGATAGTACCGATATCGCACATCTTTATCTTGCCTTTGATATTCGGGATCGCATCCTCCAAGGCGGTCTTTACCATTTCAGCATCCTCAGGACTATTTGAAGATGATATGAAGACCTTTTTATTGTAATCGGCGCCGCCGTCGGCATGCTTAAGAACTTCCTTTATTGTCTCTGCGATCACTTTCTTTTTGCCGCGCACCTTATCATATGCAATGATGCGTCCCTTATCATCAAGGCGCATAATAGGGCAGATATTAAGTATGGTAGCGATAGCAGCGGTAGGCCCTGATACACGTCCTGTTCTCTTAAAATGTGACATGTCGGATGTAAAGAATTGATGGTGAACCTTATTCCTGTTGGCCATGACCCAGTCATATACTTCATCAAGTGTCTTTCCTTCGTCAGCCAGGTCTGCTGCATAATCCACTAAAAGTCCATATCCGGAAGAGGAGCAGAGAGAATCGATTACTTTTATTACCTTTTCAGGGTACTTTTCCTGTATTTCCTGTGCGGCAGCTATGGCATTTCCTACCGAAGCCGACTGACCTGATGTAAATGCGATATGAAGGATATCACCCTTTTGGATGAGCTCTTCAAAATATTCTTTATATGTTTCTTGGTTTATGAGAGATGTGCTCGGTAATGCTCCCTCGGCAATTTTTTTATAAAAACTTGGGAGCGATTCGGGATCTTTTCCCATATCGTCGACATACTCGACATCATTTATGATATATTTGTAAAAGATGACGCTGATATCGCGCTCCTGCACATATGAATACGGCAGGTCCATGGTAGATTCAGCCGATAAGATAAATTTTCTTTCCATGACAGCCTCCTTTTCGGTTTGTTTGATCTGTTTTGTAATGATATATATGTTCTTTTTATGTTTACAGCAGATGAATACCGGCCTCGCTGCAGAGCCTGTTCGTGTCTGCATCCCATACACTTACCTGTACCTCACCTATATGAGCACATCCCATTATGAGCATGCACAGGCGGGATTGACCTATACCGCCTCCGATAGTAAGAGGCAGCTCGCCATTCATGAGCATCTTATGGAAGGGCAGTTCAAGTCTGTCTGTACATCCCGCTTTTTCAAGCTGGCTTTTCAATGAATCGGCATCCACTCTGATTCCCATAGAGGAGATTTCCATGGCACATTGCAATGTATCATTCCAGAAGAAGATATCACAGTTGAGATCCCAATCATCATAATCCGGCGCTCTGCCGTCATGAGGCTTGCCGGATCTCAGCTCGCCTCCTATCTGCATGATGCATGCGCTCTTATGTTCACGCACATATGCATTTTCTCTTTCCTTGCTTGTAAGAGACGGATACATATCCTCCAGTTCCTGCGATGTGATAAAGGACACGTCTCTGTCAAGGTGAGTATTTACCTGCGGATAGCAGGTATTTACAATATCAGATGTATCACAGATTGCTCTTACGATACTCCTGACAACCATCTTGAGAAAATCAAGGTTGCGATTTTCTTTGGTAATGATCTTTTCCCAGTCCCATTGATCCACATAAATAGAGTGAAGGTTGTCAAGCACTGCCTCGTCACGCCTTATGGCATTCATATCGGCATAAAGTCCGTCCCCGGTCTTGAATCCGTATTGCTTTAACGCGAGTCTTTTCCATTTTGCAAGAGAATGAACCACCTGGGCATCACCTTTTACGACGGGAATATCGAATGACACCGGTCTTTCATATCCATTAAGATTGTCATTCAGACCCGACGAACGCAATACAAACAGCGGAGCGGAAACTCTTTTTAGATTCAGGGCATGTGACAGCTCTCGCTGAAAGGTCTCCTTTACGCATACAATGGCTCTTTGCATATCATACGCATCAAGAGGAGCCTTATATCCGTCCGGTATGATCACATTGTTCATATCATTTTCTCCATAATAAATCTAAGTGTCGGCCTATTTTGGATATCGTGACCCTTATATATCCGACCATATAACCTAATCCGAAGGATTATATCAAAAAGAAGCATCTTTTGTAAATATGATGTTGTATATATAAGTCACTGCAAGTGAGCTCGCCCCTGCTAAAGCCTCGCTCCTAAAGATCATTCAATTCTTCTTCAAGCTGCATCATCTGTGTGAGCAGTGCCTCCTGCTTTTCTTCTTCGGATTCAATTTCCTGCTGTATTTCCATAAGCTTTTGATAATCTGATGATCCGCTCGGATCTGCAAGAGATTCCTTTAGCTCTGTTAATCTTTCTTCAGAGGCATATAATTCATTCTCCGCCTTTTCAAGCTTCTTTTTTATCCTGGATTCCAATTTTCCGGGATTGCGCTTCATAAGGAGATTTTTTTCATCTATATAAGAATTGCCTCCCGTGATTTCTTTATTGTCCCTCACGGTTCTTATCGCAGGGCCGTTTGTGTCTGCATGCTTCCTTGTGCTTTCAGCTGCAATATCACTCGTTTTTGCAGAGCCATTGTTTATCAGTTCTCGTTTTTTCTTCTCCTCTTTATAATCGTTGTATCCCATTTCGTAAAATACAGTTTCTTCATCTTCAAACTCCAAGATGCAGGTTGCTGTCTTTTCTATAAAATATCTGTCATGAGAAACAAATATCACCGTACCTTCAAAATTGGAAAGTGCCTGTTCAAGCCCTTCTTTACCGATCATGTCCATATGGTTGGTTGGCTCATCCAATATCAGCAGATTGGGCTTTGAATAAAAGAGCTTGCATAGTGAAAGCCTTACTCTTTCGCCGCCGGAAAGCTGCCCTATCTTTTTTTCCACATCCTCGCCGCCAAACAGAAAGCATCCAAGGGCGGATCTTGCCTGTGTTGCCGTTATCTTCGGGTATTCGTTCCAAAAATTGTCAAGTATGCTTTGATCGGGGTCGGCGTTTATGATCATTGCCTGCTGCTGATCAAAATATCCCCATTCTACATTTTTGCCGAATTCGAATGATCCTCCGAGCGGTGGAATTTTATCAGTTATTATTTTAAGAAGCGTTGACTTACCTTTTCCATTTGCACCGATGATCGCAAGCTTTTCCTTCTTTTTGACCTGAAAGGTCGCTTTGGCAAGTACATGATCGTAACCTATCTCCAATTCGTTTGCCTTAAGTACTGTGCTGTAGCTTTCTATATGCGGTGTAAACGAAGCCTTGAAGTTCTTGGTATCAAATTTATGAGGCTTCTCGATCAGCACCATTCGCTCGAGTATTTTCTCCTTGGAATGAACAGAAGATACCTTGGTCGGAGTATTTTTCCATTTACTGATCCATTCCTGCAGCCTTTGAATCTCCTTTTGCTGAGCCTCATAATCTTTTTCCTGCTTTTCGAAATTTGCCTGCTTCTGCTTTACAAATGAACTGTAGCTTCCGCTGTATCTCTTTACACGGCCGTATTCTATCTCATAGGTGATATTTGTGACGTTATCCAAAAATGATCTGTCGTGAGAGACGATAACAACGGCACTTTTGTATTTTTTCAGATATTCTTCAAGCCATTCTATAGTAGGAAGATCCAGATGGTTAGTCGGCTCATCAAGCAGCAGGATGTCGGGCTTGCTTAAAAGCAGCTTCATAAAAGCTATCTTAGTTTGCTGGCCGCCTGAAAAATTCTTCAGAGGTTTTTTTATATCATCCGGATCAAAACCGAACTTTTGAAACATGATCTGCATTTCGAGCTCACAATCATATCCTCCGAGTGACTTGAATCTTCGCTGGAGAGATTCATATTTTTTTAGAAGTGCTTCCTGGTCAGCCTCTGATGCATCTGAAAGAGCCTTTTCGAATTGTTCCATTTGCCTCGCACACTCGTAAACAGGTTCAAAAATGCTTTTAAGCTCTTCCAGGCAGGTCCTTTCAGTGTTTTCAAAGCTTATCTGATCAAGAGTGCCTATGCGTGTGCCTCCTGCAAGTGTAAATGTCATCTGCTCGTCGCTGTCCGGATTTGCCGGTTTTATTTTTCCCGATATAAGTTTGAGCAGTGTTGTCTTACCGCTGCCGTTCCTTCCGACGACGGCAATCTTTTCATTATCATGTATCTCGAAGTTAACGTTGTTTAGGATGGTGTCGGCTCCGTACTGTACGAGAGCTCCTTTGATCATTAATTTCATATAATGTTTGTGCCTTTCACTTTTGCGCTCAGATCGTATTTTATTTTATATGAAATATATTTACAATAAAAAACAAAAAGTCTCAAAAAACCACTTGCAATAGGAGAGCGGATGATGTATATTAAACGTCGCTCACCGAAAAAGAGCAAACGAGACAACCGAAAAAGAAAATGAAAAATCTTAAAAAAGTTGTTGACAAAAGCTAAGGCGAGTGATAATCTAATACAGCTGTCACAAAAA
>CAZGVB010000006.1:71656-74209 GCA_964528825.1 uncultured Parasporobacterium sp. | reverse complement strand
AAAATAAGGCTTACGTCGACGGAAACGGTAAAAATCAGTGTGATTTCGTTCCGCTCTTATCTATGAGAAATTCTAATTAATGATTCTTTAGTTATCATTTTATAATCTCATAAATCTTTTAGGTTCGGTGTTGCCTGCGTCTGTCTCCCCCTGGTTGATATAATTACAGGGATTTTCTGAAATATAACGATAGAACATTGTACCAAGGACGTAATTCTTAAAATCCCATCCGTCTACAGCACCACGCAGTTCGTCTGCGATCGCCCATATTGCACGATGGAGCTCGTCCCGTTCCTGTTCTTTTTTGGTATCAACCATTTTTATTATCCTCCGCATTATAGACAAGCCATGTCTCTTCCATAACAGAATAATCACATCCGTTTTCAAGACAAAAAGCTTTTATATTCTTCATTGTATTCAAATTCGGCTTTGTCTTGCATTTTTTCTTCCTGTTCACGGTAGAATATGCCGCATATGAACTTTTTCGGCAAAATCCGTCTGCGTTAGAAGTGACCGCTGTCTGATCTTCTTTATTTCTTTTGGAAAAACCATGGTGTATCTCATTTTCTAATACTTACTGTCAATATAGCGATATCATAACACAAGTTTGATATAAATTTCAGTAGCCTTGGGCGAATTTGCCACTGTTCAAAATATCTTATATATTGATTCTTCCGCACTACAGCTTTGCCGGTTCATGCAATAGATCCGTTTTGAAGACGTCTTGCGTACATATGTCAAATGGGCAAAAAAGAAATTCTATGAAGATGCTTGCCTAAATCCCTAAATTATGATAAGTTCATCTTGTACAAATGTAAGAACATACCGTATGCTTGAAAAACAGAGAATGCTTGATGGCAAAGAGAAGGAACATTGTATTATCTTTCACATTGATCACCGTTTCGGTGCTTGTTTCAGTGTTCTTTTCCGGATGCGCAGATCCATCTTCAGATAAGCCGATGGGTAAAGCGGGAACAAAAACGTTCTTTATATATATGTGCGGAAGTACCTTGGAGACTAAAAAAGCTGCCGGTTCCCAAAATATAACGGACATATTAAATTGTACAATTCCTGACTCGACCAGTGTCATTATACAAACCGGCGGAGCTGAAAAATGGAGAGATCATGACATCAATCCAAATCTATCTCAGCGGTATCTTATCAAAGACGGAAAGCTCACTCTTTTATCCGAAGCAGAAAAGAAAAATATGGGTACCCCCGACACTCTCTCAGAATTCTTGATCTGGGGTGTTGAAAATTATCCTGCCGAAAAAATGTCAGTTATACTTTGGAATCACGGAGGCGGAAGCCTTTCGGGAGTTTGTTTTGATGAGCAATACGGCATGGACGGGCTTTTTTTGCAGGAAATAGATACGGCATTTTCCGAAGTATCGGAAAAGATGACAGACCGTTTCGAATTTGTCGGCTTTGATGCCTGTCTGATGGCAAACATAGAAACTGCTCAGATAATGAGTAAATATGCCCGCAACATGATCGCGAGCGAGGAGATTGAGCCGTCCGGAGGCTGGGATTATGCAAGTGTTATCTCAGATATTGATGCCGTCGATTATTACGAAAAAATTCTTGAAGGATACCGCCGGAAATGCGAAGAGGGCAGTATCTCATCGTATACTTTATCTCACATTGACCTAACAGCTTTTGGCAATATAAGCAATTCATTTGATGATTTTTCAGCATCGCTGGAAGAGGCCGCAAAGACGAGCCTTAAACCTGTGGTTGACGCGGCCGCAGATGCCATAGCTTTCGGATATAATTCTCAGGCGGAAGGCTATTCAAATCTCATTGACCTTGCCGATTTTTCAAAGATACTTGGAGAGGAAAATCTTTCCGAGGTCATTGAAAAAAATATTTCTTGCGTTAACGGAAAGACCGAAGACGGAGCATGTGGCCTAAGCGTGTATTATCCGGTAAAAGATGTTTCTGATGTAAGTGGCTATATTGCAAATTGCAAAAATGAAACATACAGATCTTTCCTTTCGGAACATTACACTGCCTTGCAGGATGAACCTCTTATCTCATTTATCGACAGAGGCAGCAATAAGGACGGTGAACTCCATATTTCGCTGACAGAAGAATCTATGAAATATCTATATGATGTGGAATATCATTTGTACCAATTCGTAAGCGAAGAGGAATATAAACAGCGAGTTTTCGGGCTTGGCTCGGACAGCGATCTTATATCAGATGGGGAGAATGGTTTTACTACAGATTTTGAGGGGAAATGGATCACTCTGAACGGTGAATTTATCAATGTATCAGTGATTGCACGCAGAGGTACTCTGACTACATTTTCCACTCCAGTAAAGCGAAACGGAGAAACGGGAACAATTCGATTTACCTTTGATTCTGAAAATAGAGAAATAAGTATTCTCGGATTTTTACCTGCAGGAGAAAACGGCGCATCCGACCGTCTTCAGACGCTCTCTACAGGTGACACATTGACTATTCTGTATGATGAGCGCACATATGATTATTCATTAAATCTTGTCGATTGGAAAGAAGTTGCAATAGATGGCGATGCGGATATTCGTG
>CAZGVB010000006.1:46929-71646 GCA_964528825.1 uncultured Parasporobacterium sp. | reverse complement strand
GCCGGACGGATATTACCAAAGCTTTATTGTCGTTACTGATATATTCGGAAACCGATATTATTCCAATGATGCCGTGCTCTTAAAAGAAGGAGACAGACTTTCCGTTAATGCAATATCTGAAGACGTTGATCATACAGATGAAGAGGAATGAAAATAGTTGTTTGGAAGCAAAAAGGCTTTTTCAAATAAAATGTTGGCAAAAACAAAAAGGACTCAAACAAAGAATCGGAGGTTATGCAAATGAAGAAAAAATTCAATGAGATACTTTGCTTTCTCCTATGCATGTCTATGCTTTTAGCGATGCTTGCAGGATGCTCTGACAACTCCCAAACAGAACAGACAGATTCCGAAGAAACTGCCGAAGGTACGGCTACTTCCGTTGCTTACAATGCTGACGGGAAATTTACGACAACCGTCACGGCTGAAAACGCAAAATTCAGCGAAGGGCTTGAAGCTGCGGACGTCTCGGTCGGATATACGGATCTTAAGAATACAAAAGTGAATATAGACGATATCGAATCGTTAGAAGATTTGGAGGATGCAGAAATAGAAGAAGCAGACATAGAATATGCAACTGTCGATGCTACCATTGAGTCTGTAACCAGAAAAGACGATACAACGATTGAAATCACATTTACCGATACGACAGTTAAAGATAATGCTCCGACAAGTTATTTCATTACAGTAGATGATGATAAGACAGGACTTAATAAAGAAGTATCCGCATTCGCCGAAGTAGAGTATGAGTGCGATATCCTTAATTCAAACATTGACTGTGTACTTGATACAGACAAAGACATCAGACTGACGCTTGAGCTTACAGATGGCAGTTATGAAGAAAATGTAACCTCCGATCAGATTCAGCTGGGTGGATCATTTGAGAGTCTTACGATCGATAATATTTCCAGCGCAGGGAAAAACCTTACTATGCAGCTTACAGGAGATTTATCAAAACATGAGTCCTCGGGAGCATATCTGGACGGTACTGTAACCGTTGACAAGAGTGCTATTGTTGATGCGCCGATTTCCGCTCAGATAACAATCCCTGTAGGATCAGAGCTTTCAAGATTTGACAGCGAGAAGATATCAGTGGACGGCAGTACGGCAACAGTCCCGTTGATCCTTATGGGTGTAACGGATATTGATGCGCTGAATAAGGACAGCATAAGATTTGAAAATGATGTGACTGTTACAGAGGTCAAGAAGGATAGCAATACACAGGTTACGCTTACTTTGGATGTTAACGGTGCAACAGATAAAAACAGTGCCGCGGCAATACTCGACGGCCAGACTGTAACGGTGGGGGACGAGTACTCATTTACGGCAACTTTTGTTTCTGCAGGCTTCTATCCGGTATTTGATTATGTCGAAGAAAAAGACGATAATTTGGAGTTTACCCTGGAGCTGTATGCTAACAGTGGAATATTCGCGGAAGAATTGAGTGCTGAATACATTTCTTTAGGCGATGATTTTGAAGACGGCGATGTTATTTCAATTGAAAGATTGAGCGATAGCTCCGCAGAACTTATTATATCCGTTCCCGCCGGAGATCAAACCGCAGAGGACCTTGACCTGACCGGCAAGGTAATCCTTAGTGCGGGCACTCTTGTTAATGAATGGGGCGATGCTTCTTCTGAAGAGACTTCATATTCAAGGAATTATTCTCAGGAATCAATGGGCCGAGATCTGTCTGCAACGGATATTGATGCGATTAAAGATATCGTGGGCGGATTCGGAAATACGACATTTGGAACCATCTCAAGTATAGCATCGGGTGCCGGCACCGGTTATGAAGTGATAAAAACCATTCTTGAAATGACAGGTGTAATCAAATCTGAACACGCTCAGGTTATGGAAAAGCTTGATTCCATCTCAGCCCAGATAAGCGAGGTGCAGGATACATTAAACTCACACACTAAAATGTTAAATGATTTATCCGAAATGCAGTATATGCAAAGTCTCAGAGAGTTTAATTCAAAGTACTTCGAACTTGAATCGTATTGCAATTGCGCAACAAAATATTTTAAAAACGCTGAAAGTGAATCTTTCCAGAGCAAGCTCTCTGTTAAAATGCCGGCAGAACTTACAGATGCGGAAAAAGCAGATAGCAATAAGGTTGCCAAATATACAGAACAGCTCAGCCAATATAACGATGCTTTGATTAAAGCAATGGTGAAAGCAGGAGAAACTGACAACAGATTTAAAGACTTTGATGATACTATAAAAAAATTAGAAAGTACGTTTATTGAAGTCACAAGCTACTTAAAAGTTCAGCAAAACAACCCGATAGATATTTTTGATAAAACCTGTACTTACATTTATAATTTCGACACCTCTGCATATGACATTCGTCAAGCATATCGTACGGACATTATAAATACTTTAAGTCGCACAGTAAATTATATCTCCGCATATTACTCTACCGTAAATCCTAAGACGGAGAATGCTGCCCAAGAATATATCAAAGCATACGAAATGATCAAGAGCCGCCCTGTAAGCATCAGAACCGATGGCAAAGCCTATTGCTATATCAAGAATGTTGACATATATACCGCCGGTAAGGTTGATATCAGCAATACGGAGTTAGGAAAGCTGATCGCTCCTCAAGCAGACGGTTATGCATCCGATGAAAGTTGGCTGTTCAGTGGCCATGTTTCTATAGAACCGGGGAAACTCTTTATTGAAGATAACGGCAGTTGCTTTATTTTTTCAATGATTGATTCATCATATGTGCCTAATCCCGATGATGCTTGGAAAATTTACTCCAACCCGCCAATGGAATTTGTTTCAGTAGGAAACGAACATACTCTTTTCTGTGAACGAATGGAAAAAAGAAAAGTTACTCTCAGGCAGGAACTGACATCTGCGAATATTAATGTACCGGATAATACAAGCGGTCTGCTTGTACGCGTTGACATGAGTTCAGGAGTAATTATTGGAAGCTATATCAAATGGGACACAAGCAGTGAGATTGGAACGGGGACATTGATGCATGCAATATTTTCAAAGGGAGATCTTCGGGTAAAAAGATTTATATACTGATTTCCTGTAGCCCTTAATTCCTTTTACTTGGAATTAAGGGCTACAGAATCTGCGTTATGCTCCGATCGGGCAATGCTTAGTTTGCGCTTACTCTTGCGAACAGAGAGAAAGGAGCGGGACACGCGCCCCGCTCCATCTCTCAGTCAATAATTAAATCTAATTCTTGTTTGATACGTTCAGAATTCTTCTCATAGTCAGCTAAGTTGCTGGAAGTACTGTTATAACTTCCATCGGGCGATTGAATCCAATTCTCCATTTCAGAAACAAGCAAATAGTATTCTTTCAGAAGATCATAAGACTCCGACTTCTCTCCGATTGTTTTCAGATTTTCTTTAATCTGCTCCAGTCTGCTGACGTTATCTATACCTTCGTTCCGCTGCTCAAATGCGTATCTTGCGACGGGAACGGAATAAGATGCATTCATAAAAAACATTCCGTTTATGGTTGTATTTAAGCCTCTTGATGGATCTTTGGTTTTCCCATCGGAACCATACTTACTTAGATCTTCAATTGTAAGTCCGCAAGCACCAATAAGTGAATCTACCATATCATCCTCTGTCATGCCCATGTGTGCGCCAAACTCACTCCATAGCGCTTCGTATTCTTCTCTTGTGTTATCGGAACTATGTTCGTTAGAAAAGCTCCAAGCGCTAAGCATATATACCATACCAGTGTGGCAATAATCGTATGAGCTATCCAGCAGTTCCAATGTTTCACTTTCCAATTTCGCGTTTGAATTACCGCAAGCCGCAAGGCTCAGGCACATCATTGCTGCCAGAAGCAGCACAATCAGTTTTTTCATGTTTTCTTTCCTCTTTTCATGTATTCTGTGCGTCAACTACAACGCGCACTGTGTTTACAGTGGCTTTGCAAAAAAATGTATGGCATGGTGCAAAATGCACACATTCCGTACACTCGATTATATATATATATATATATTGACAAGCTTTTTCGAAAATTTTCTTGAAAATAGTCTTATTTTGAAGAAATTCGATTATATAAGACTTATTCCTGCTATTTATGCAAAATAGCGCGAGATAAGGCTGAAAACGAGTCGGAACTTTTTTCAGTGTTTCCGAAAAAATGTGCAATAGCTCGTTGCGCATTTCTGCCTCTTTATGGAATCTGCTAAGCTATTTTTCTTTCAGTTATAATCTCAAAGATACGCTTCAATAATTCTGAAATCTGTATGTCATCGGTGCTATCCCTCTTGACGCAAAACATAAAAAGGGTATAATTGGGGTAACATAGCGATGGAGGTGTTTTCTATGGAGCAAAACGATATTATGCAGCGTATAGCTGAACTTGAGCGTGAGATTTCCGAATTGCCGCCCGGTTCCATAGCTCAAAAGAAGATACGAAACAAGGAGTATTATTATCATCGCTATACCGTCGGAGGAAAGCGAAACGAGATATATCTTTCTTTTGACGAGGTTGGACCGCTTCGTGCCAAAATTGAAAAGCGTAAAACTCTTGAAAAAGAACTCAGAGAGCTAAAGATATCTGTTCCTCGTGCTAAACCGGCAAGGAAAAATCGCGTGGAGCATGAGTTCAAGACTTATATCCGAACAGGGGAACAACTTCGTCATTTTGCGGCTCCGGTAAAGAAATACAATACGCGAGAGTGCTTCGGCACACTCTGCGACTATGTTTTCGGAGAGCAGCAGGATAAGGTGTTCATCCTTTACGGTCTGCGCAGGACAGGTAAAACGACCATGATCCGTCAGACAATTCTGAAAATGACGGACGAGCAGAAAAATCGGACTGCATTTATTCAAATAGGTTCAAGGGATACCTTATCCGATGTCAACTCTGATTTAAGATATCTTGAGGAACAGGGCTATAAATATATCTTCATAGATGAAGTTACCTTGATGGAGGATTTTATTGAGGGTGCGGCATTGTTTTCTGATATCTATGCCAGCAGCGGTATGAAAATAGTGCTTTCTGGTACAGATTCTCTCGGTTTTGTTTTCACCGAATACGAACAGCTCTATGATCGTTGTATTATGCTGCATACCACTTTCATCTCTTATCGTGAATTTGAGAATGTTCTTGGAATAAAAGGTATAGACGAGTTTATTCGTTACGGCGGCACAATGAGTATGGGCGGAATAAACTATAATGAGAAATCCTCATTTGCCACGAAAAAAAGCGCAGATGAATATATTGACAGTGCGATTGCGCGCAATATACAGCATTCTCTTAAGTATTATCAGGACGGTGGGCATTTCCGCAAGCTCTACGGGCTTTACAGCAAAGGAGAGCTTACAAGTGCAATAAACCGCGTTGTCGAGGACCTGAATCATAGATTTACAAAAGAAGTTTTGACGAGAACCTTTAAGTCAAGTACCTTGTCTAATGCAGCGAACAATCTTTTAAGAGGCAGAACAAACCCGATAGATCTGATGGACAATATAGACCGTGATTTTGTTATTTCGTCAATCAAGACTATGCTTGATATTCTTGAAAAAGAGGAACAAACAGTTGAAGTTGACGATGACCACGCATATGAAATCAAGGAGTATTTGTCTTTGCTCGACTTGCTTATGGAAATAGACCAGCTCCACTTCCCGAATGTAAGTGATGCCGGGAAAAAGACCGTTATTACTCAGCCCGGGCTGCGATATGTGCAAACGGAAGCCCTTGTAAATTCTTTGCTGCTGGACGAAAAGTTTAATTTGCTCTCTATTGTAGAACGCAATCGCGTTCTTGAACGTGTTATGAGCACGATCAAAGGGCGAATGATGGAGGATATTGTTTTGCTTGAAACAAAGCTTGCAAATCCCGATAAGCAGGTCTTTCAGCTTCAATTTGCCGTAGGCGAATTTGATATGGTTATTCACGATCCGAAAGCATTAACCTGTGAAATCTTTGAAATCAAGTATAGCGAAAAGGTTCTGCCCGAGCAGTACAGACATCTTATAAACAGTGAAAAGTGTGCCGAAACCGAGCACCGTTTCGGTACAATTACGAATAAGGCTGTAATATACAGAGGAGAAAAAACAGTCTCGGACGGTATAGGATATTTGAATGTCGAGGAATATCTAAAATCCCTTTCAAATCAATCATAATAAATGGAGGATAATATGGGCAGAAGTTATCCGCATTTAAGCCGAGAGCAGCATGCCATACCCAAGTCATCTGTAGCCGCCGTCACTTTTGCCGCAAACAGGGGAATGAACGACAGAGAACTGGCAAGACTATTTTGAAATCAGGCAAAAACATTCGTGGAGATATAACCCTCCAAAGCTTTCCAAATAATAGTAAGGAGCGGGGCGCGTGTCCCGCTCTCTTTCTCTCTGTTCGTAAGAGTATTCTTTTATGGACACCTCGAACTCCCTTGCAAACTGCTCATAAAAACATCAAAGAAGAGTTTATGGATATGTCTATAAATTCTTTGAGCTTTATGGACACTAATGATATGATGAACACAGAAATTTATTTGTCAAAGAGAAAAGTGATGAGTAAAATCGCAGGGCATGTGGCTGAATGTGATTATTTTGGCATCGCTACCGGCAACAAGGTAAAAAACAAGCTGGAGGCAGCCCAAATGACGACTGCAAGGAGTGAGAATGTGGATGCGCCGATCATTAATGAATTGGCTGTATGCATGGAGTGCAAGTTGATCACCTATGATCCGAAAACCTGTATTATGAAGGGAGAAATAGTCAATGTAAGCGTTGATGAATCTGCCATGACCGATGGCAAGGTAGATGTAAGCAAAGTGGCTCCGATCACTTTCGATCCATTCAACAATGCTTACCATGTAATTGGCGAGAAAGTCGGCGATGCATGGGGATCCGGAAAGAAGTTTATGTAAGAGGATGAGTGATGGAAGAATGCAGATTTCATGTCGGAGACGTAGTCCGGCATTTCAAAAGAGAGAATGTAGATCCGGATACGGCAGAATATTTGTATCGGATATTGGCATTTGCGCAGCATACGGAAAATGGCGAAAAACTGGTAGTTTATCAGGCACTTTATCCACCCTATAAGACATGTGCCAGACCGTTTGATATGTTTTGCAGTGAAGTGGACCGGGGAAAATACCCAAATGCGAGGCAGAAATATAGATTTGAAGTTGTACCGGTAGAATTTTGGCCGAGATAGGATGACATTACCTCGCTGTATATTCTCCGGTACGTGATAACGAGTTAATGAAGATCTTCATAATTCGCTGCCTGTTATATCTCTGTATGATCACGAAACTCATATCTACTGCAGCTGCCGCCAGAGAAGTTATGATGAATACCGGAAAATCCCCAAACCAGATTCCCGCTATGATCGGCAAAAAACTCAAAATTGCTATTGTCTCATGCACCAGCTCTGCCTGACACATTGCCTGGATGATCTCCACCCAGGTATGCCTCTTAGGGTCAAATAGGGAAGCGTCATAGGTTGGCATTTTTTCCTTCCACTTCTTCACCTTCAATTTCTCATATAATGACATTTCACGGCTGCTGACCTGATACCAGCTCTTCTTATAATCGGCCTTATTGTTCATCGTCAGATTAAACAATAATCCCACCAATAATCTCATGATCAGGTGATATGCGATCGTCCCGAAGGTAATGACGAAAGGAAGCAATATCTTGCCGGATGTGATGTTATACCACACAAATAAAATAACTGTTAAAAGAAGAGATATTGCAGCACTTCCTTTTAGTTTTTTTGCCAAATGATCACCTCGCCTATGCCGCCTTGCCGCCAATCATTGCCGATTCATCAACATTGATATTTGGGTTTTCTTTGGCGTGAGCGTAATGTCTTTTTTTCGGTATGTCAAGTCGTATCTTAAAAAAAGAGACACTTTTAGAACGTCAGATTGCCAGCAACGGAAAAAAAGGATAAAATACAAAGATGCCCGTTGCCTGCTATACAGACGATATACAAAAGGGCGGGACTATAGTTGGGTATTAAAAATGAAAGAGCAAAAAACATTAGTAGAAAAAATCCTGGATCAGAAAAAAATACCGCACGAAAGTTATTCTTACGATAACAGTCAGGCATTCGACGGCGTTACGGTAGCGAAAATGATAGGTAAACCGGCCGAATGCGTCTTTAAAACGCTTGTTTGCGTAGGCAATAAAGGAAATTGTGTATTTGTGATTCCTGTTGAAAAAGAGCTTGATCTAAAAAAGGCAGCAAAAGTCAGCGGACAAAAATATGTGGAAATGATAAAGCAAAAAGAGCTTTTGCCGCTTACAGGCTATGTTCACGGCGGATGCAGTCCAATAGGAATGAAAAAGCAATTTCCTACGTTTATAGATTCGGATTGTCTGAACTTTGAGAGCATAGTTTTTTCAGCAGGTAAGATCGGCAGGCAAGTGTGCCTTTCTGTAAATGACTTAAAACAACTTACCGGGGCACAGATTTTTCCTGTCACGAAGGATTAAAATTATGAGTTTTAAAAAAGATTATAAGAACAAATCGGATCTTCAGATATTTTTGCCTTATTTCAAGCCGCATATCGGTTTATTTATATTGGATATGGCTTGTGCGCTTGCCGTTGGCATTATCGACCTTACATTTCCGGCGGTCTCAAGATGGTGCATGTATACACTTCTTCCGGAGAGCGCATGGAAGACATTTTGGGTCGTAATGCTCATAGTATTTTGTGCATATATATTGCGCTCGGCATTTACCTATATGATCTGGTACTATGGACACAATTTCGGGACACTTGTCGAGGCAGATATAAGGCGAGATCTTTTTAAGCATATTCAAAAGATGAGCTATGAGTTCTTTGACAATCAAAGGACAGGCAAGCTTATGAGCCGCCTGACCACGGATATGTTTGATATTACGGAATTCGCCCATCATGCACCCGAGGATATATTTATTTCAGCGGTAACTATCATAGGATCCTTGATCGTAATGTTCAGGATACAGTGGCGTCTTGCACTCGTGATAGCTATACTTATCCCGGCTTTTATCGTCATCGTATGGCTGTGCAGAGGATCACTGCGTGGTTCATCCCGCCATCTGAAGGGTACCATGGCATCTATTAATGCGGATTTCGAATCGGGACTTTCGGGAGCGCGCACGGCGAAGGCTTTTGCAAATGAGAAAGAAGAGCTGCGCAAGTTTGAGCGTGCCAATATGGGCTATAAGGACGCGAGATATCAATATCACAAGGCTCTTGCCAAATTCAATACCGTAATGGAATTTGCGGTATGCATTATGTCTGTTGCGGTAATAGCTGCAGGCGGTGCCTTGATAATGAAGGACAAGCTTAATACCATAGATCTGATAACCTTCAGCCTTTATATCACTACATTTGTTACGCCTATCAGGAGGCTTGCCACCACATCCGAGCTTATCGCTGGAGGCACGGCGGGACTTCACAGGTTCGTTGAGCTTATGAAGACAGATCCTTATATAAGTGATGCCCCGGATGCGGCAGAGCTTGTAAATGTCAAAGGCAGCATAGAATTTTGTCATGTCTCGTTTGCTTATCATGAGAGCAGAGGCATCCTGAAGGATGTTTCACTTGAGATCCGTCCGGGAGAGATGATAGCATTTGTCGGATCTTCGGGAGGAGGCAAGACGACTATGAGCCAGCTCATCCCGCGCTTCTATGATGTAAATGAAGGAGCTATATATATAGACGGACAGGATGTACGGAATGTGACACAGTCATCACTCCATCAAAATGTTGGAGTAGTCTCTCAGGATGTATTTCTTTTTGCGGGTACGATCGCCGAAAATATACGATACGGCAGATTGGATGCTACAGACGAAGAGGTGATAGAGGCGGCAAAGCTTGCCGAGATATATGATGATATAGAAGAAATGCCGGAAGGACTGGAGACAAATGTAGGAGAGAGAGGAACACTGCTGTCGGGCGGTCAGAAGCAGCGTATTTCCATAGCTCGTATATTTCTTAAAAATCCTCCGATACTTATTTTGGATGAGGCAACATCCGCACTTGACAGTGTGACCGAGGCCAAGATCCAGAAGACCTTTGAAAAGCTCTCCGCAGGACGCACGACCATAGTCATAGCTCACAGGCTTTCCACAGTAAAGAATGCCGATAGGATAGCCGTCATAGATAAAGGCCGTATAATAGAGCTGGGGACTCATGAAGAGTTGATGAAAAAGGACGGAGAATATGCCGCTCTTGTCCGCACACAGGAGCTGAAGGCCTGAAATGTTTATTATGACAGGCTCTCGGCAGCTTGTACTATATCTCCGACACCGTCCAGGACCATATCCGGCTTGTAGGCATATTCTTTGACCGTATCTTTGGTAGATATACCGGATAATACCAAGATGGTAGACATGCCGCTTTCCATACCGGATATGATATCCGTGTCCATTCTGTCACCGATCATTACCGCCTCGGCAGAGTGGCAGTTCAGCATTCTGAGGCCTGTGCGCATCATAAGAGGATTGGGCTTGCCGCAGAAATATGCTTTTTTCCCTGTGGCTATTTCGATAGGCGCCACAAGAGCCGCACAGGCGGGAGCGATGCCGCATTCTATAGGACCTGAAACGTCAGAATTCGCTCCTATCAGCTTTGCTCCCTTTAATACCAGATTGCACGCCTTTGTCAGGGTATCGAAGGAGTAGGTCTTGCCCTCGCCTACGATGACATAATCCGGATTGACATCATTCATGGTAATGCCCGCATCATAGAGTGCATTCAGCAGACCGGCCTCTCCTATTACATAGGCGGAGCATCCGGGCGCCTGATTTTTAATAAATGCGGCTGTAGCCAGAGCACTTGTATAAAAGTGATCTTCGGTTACGTCCAGACCCAGTCTGAGCAGCCTCATGCGCAGCTCCTTTGGTGTCTGGCCGCTGTTGTTGGTGAGAAACAGATATTCCTTATCATTTTTCTCAAGCCAGTCCAGGAATTCCTTTACTCCGGGAAGCAAAGTATTGC
Organism: uncultured Parasporobacterium sp.; assembly: GCA_964528825.1. Classification (GTDB taxonomy): domain Bacteria; phylum Bacillota; class Clostridia; order Lachnospirales; family Lachnospiraceae; genus RGIG5612. The sequence continues at coordinate 60,710 of CAZGVB010000006.1, read as the reverse complement.
CCTTGTAGATCACACCGTCCATATCGGATATAAATCCCTTGATATTTTTAAAATCTATCATAAATGTTCTTTCTTTCCTTTCATCACATGCTCATATATCACATGCGCATATATAAAAGCATGCACTGCAGGATCATAGATGCCTGCATGTTTTATCATTGATCTTATGGTTATTATTATATCACCGCATCCCTTTGCGGATATGAATTGTACGAAAAACAATTGACAAATTCATGTCAAATAGCAAAGGTCTATGATAAGCTGCGCATACATCTTAGCCGTCAGGAGCATTTCACTTACAGAGGCATATTCGTCAGCACCATGCATATGGTAGTCACGTCCCGGGAACTCGACGCCGAATGCGATGCCGCCCGGGATATCATGTACATAGGTCCCGCCGCCTATGGCCATAGGAGTGCCTCTTTGGCCTGTGAATTCTTCATATATATCAAGAGCTTTTTTTACAGGCTCGCTTCCGGCATCCACGGCATGTGCCCTGCTGGGGCAGGTCATATCACTTTCAAATCCATGCTGAAGCATTACATTCTCCGTAATATCGCGGACTCTGCCGTCATCTGCACAGATAGGGCACCGCATATCGAAATTGACTGTCAATGTCTGCTCATTAAAAGACAATATGCCGAAGTTGAGCGTGAGCGCGCCGGATATTTCGTCGGACATCTTTACACCGAGCGATGCTCCGTCACTCTCACCGTGCGGAAATGTCCTTGCAAGAAAGTCGAGGTCCTCCTTCAGATCCGTATCTAAGTCCCCAAGTACAAGGATAAGTGCTGTCTGCGCATTATTTCCGTGATCCGGTGTGGATGCATGTGCAGTCTGCCCTTTGGCGGCAATAGATATAATGCCGCCTTCCTCGCTTACGGTGAATTGAACTGAGGTACTTTGTGAAATCACGCTGCAAAGAGAGATGATCTTATCCTTATCGGCACCGCTTATCCTTGCACTTGCCGTTCCGGGTACGATATTTGCGGTAGTACCGCCGAGAATATCAAGGATCTTGACGCATTTATCACTTTTTGGGATATATTTTTTGAATGTAGGCGAATATCTGCCCTTTTCTATATTTATAAGAGGATAGCTTGCATCGGGAGTAAAGGTATATTTAAGAGCCTGACGATGACGGAAGTAGTATTCCATGTCCTCGCTCCCTGTCTCTTCGCCGCACCCGAGTACCAATCGCACGCCGCCCTTTGGGATACCGAGAACTTCTTTTACCGCATCTAAGGCATAAAGCGCAGCAAGAGCCGCTCCCTTATCATCGATCGTGCCTCTGCCGTAGAGCAGATCACCTTCAACGGTCATATCATATGGCTTTCTTGTCCAGCCGTCTCCCTCGGGGACCACATCAAGGTGAGCAAGGATCATGACAGATGGATCATCTCCAAGGTCTATCTCACCGGCGTAATAATCCAGGTTGTGCATCTTAAAGCCGTGTATTGCGGCTATTTCTCCCGCCTCATCCAGCACTCTCGCACATCCGTCACCGAAGGGATGCGCACAGGCGGCGTCCTCCCGTACACTTCTTATATCTACCAGCCGCTTGAGTTCGGCTGCGTAATGATCGAATTTTTTCTCAAGTAATGACATCACTTCATTATTCATAGATGTACCCCTTCATACATAAATCCATTTTGGTTGAGACTGCCGCAGTACTTTTTATGATGCGGATTCTTTATGCCTGTACATTTGAGCATCTGCTCTGGTAAAAGCCTCCTGAATATCTTCATGGCCATTATTGAAAAAGGCGCAGCCTGAGGATATACCCGGAAAATTCTTATCGGACAGCTGCTTTTGCTTTATCAGATCGTGAAAGCTCCTGTCGAGATCTTCTATATCTTCAAGCTTTTTGCGGACGACAACGCAGAATTCATCCCCGCCTATGCGAAATGTCCTGCCGTACGGATTATATATCTTGCAGATAGCGGAAGATGCCTCGCGCAGATAATGATCTCCCTCGGCATGACCGTAGTTGTCATTGATATATTTGAAGTTATTAATGTCGAATATTATGATCGCGCCCTTGCCATTTAGTCTTGAGATAAAATTATCATATCCGCGCCTGTTCAGCAGACCCGTCAGGCCGTCAGACTGCGAGAGCATATCACCGTAAAATTTGTATAGCATTATGGATGAGATACCGAGCACGATCCAGTCGACCTTTATATCACTGAATATAAATTGTGTCGTGAAGCCCGCTATAATAAACAGAATTACCAGAAATATGAGAATACCGCCGTTATATTGATATTTCCTCGTCACCTGTAAGCCGCTGTACAAAAAGAGCAGCATTCCCAAAGCGAGAAAGACAATATATATCCAATAACATGGTCCATGGTGGTAGACATTTTGCTCATCGACATAAAATATAAGGCCTGTGAATGCCGATATGATCTCAAGGATAACATTGATGAGCATTATATATGTGATTATCCTTTTGTTGCCGTAATCTGCGATACTGTAGCTGCAAAGGATTGCGATAAAAGGCGACACAGACAGCTCCAGCGTTTTTATGAGAGTATGCCAAAATGAAAGAGAAGGATCTGTGCCGTTGAGCATCACGCCTCCCCACTCACAGAGTGAAGCTAGTGTTATAGCCGCAAAAAGAGTGATCATCGCACCTCTGCGTTTGCCGTCCATGCCCAGATTGTATTTTACGGAAACGGCCATAATGGCCATGGAAACGACAACAAGAAATATATTAACGGTATAATAAATGTTCATGCTTGCCTTATATTCTGCCTTGTCTTTGAAAGGCCGCCGTTTGAGCCGATATGAACGGAAAAGCAAAGCCGGATCATGGGAGACGGGCGGCGGCACGTATGTCCGCTCCAAAGAGCATGCGGCAAGATCCGAATCATCAAATCATATCACGGTTGATTCTACTACTTAAGATATTACTTTGCAAAGTGAAAAAAGTAAGTAATCCTATCCGGGACACTGCCGGTGCGCTCGCCATGACGAAAGCCTCGCTATCATTTTTTGCAGCATATCATAACACGCAGGGTGCAGGCTGAAATTTTACTTTGACTTGATCCTGAAACTGTCCGCAAGGCATACAACAAAATCAATGATCCATCGAGATGGAAGGGCAGTATATTTTCTTCTTTACTTTTTGAAGGTTTTGTCGGATAATATACATCGCTTGCGGATGTGGCGGAATGGCAGACGCAGCAGACTCAAAATCTGCCGGGGCGACTCGTGCGGGTTCAAGTCCCGCCATCCGCATTATTTATGAGGTTCATGATATTTATATCATGGACCTCACTTAATGCAAGGCGATAATAAAATCCCCGATATTTTGCATACGGCATGACATGCCGCAGGTGATCATGAAGCTTTCATTTGTAAAAAAAATCCTTATAAAAGAGCCCGTCCTTACAGTTGCCGCAATACTTGCCGTAATATCAATGTTCTTTGTCACTCCCGACAGACAATATATAGATTATATCGACTTTCGCACTTTGGCGATTCTCTTTTCGCTTATGACAGTCATGGCAGGACTCAAATGCCATGGCATATTCGATAAGATCGCACGGACAATGCTGCGGCTTACAAGGAATACTTTTCAATTACTATGCACACTTACCGGAATGTGTTTCTTCGGCAGCATGTTCATTACCAATGACGTGGCCCTGCTTACATTTGTTCCCATAACATTTGTAATATTGGCAGGTCTTGAAAAGGATACATACAGATTACTAGCTGTCCCCGTGGTATGTATGGAGACAATCGCGGCAAATCTCGGCAGTATGCTCACTCCGATAGGCAATCCGCAGAATCTCTATCTTTACGGCATAAGCGGCATGTCTATATCCGATTTTTTACTGCTCATGCTGCCGTATACATTATTTTCTCTTATACTCCTGATCATCTGGGCGTTTATTCTAAGCAAAAAGAACAGCAATATATGCACCGATCACATGTATACTAAAAGGGATAACCTTACGGATGATAAAGAGCAGACAGAGGTGATGCATACAAGTATTGTTGTAATGTATATCATTCTTTTCATTTTGTGTCTGCTTGCCGTCATTCGCATATTGCCATACGGCATTGCATTTGCAGCTGTGCTTATATGTACGCTTGCCGCCGATAGAAGAACACTCACAAAGGTCGACTATTCTTTGCTTTTTACATTTGCGGCTTTCTTTATATTTGTGGGCAATCTGGGGCGCATCCGTTTTTTTTCGTCATGGCTTCAGGATATCCTGGCGGGCCGAGAGGTACTTACAGCCGTTCTTACATCACAAGTAACAAGCAATGTTCCCGCGGCCCTTCTGCTCTCAGGCTTTACGGCGCAGACAGATGCGCTCATCATCGGTACGAACATTGGCGGGCTCGGCACGCTTATCGCCTCAATGGCAAGTCTTATCTCATATCGCAAGATAGCAACAGAGCTGCCGGACAGCAAGGGTAAATATTTTCTGTATTTTACAATATCAAATATCATCTTCTTGATATTACTTCTTGCTCTTTATAATGGACACTTTTTTGAATTGAGTTTACAATAAAGAAACGAAGCACAGAAAGAGAGGTAGATATATGCCAAGCTATAAGGTGACTGTTTTGGAATTTGCATATGGTGAAAATGTGCCCCAAACATTTTATTTAGGAGATTTCGGTGATCCGGATGTGATCTATCCGGTTCATCCGTTCACATTCACGCTCCTTCAGGGAGAAGGAAAGAATATTCTTATAGATACAGGTATGGACACGGAGGATCCGGTAAAACAAAAGATATTGGAGGATGCACATATTGGTCATGCGCATTCGCCGAAAGAGGTCCTTGCCACGGTAGGTCTTGCACCTGAGGATATTGATGCTGTTATACTCACGCATGCTCATTTTGATCATGCCGGAGCCCTTGACTGCTACCCGAATGCGGTATTTTATCTGCAGGAGAGAGAATATATCGGTTGGCTCGAATATATGACAGACGACAAGTATTCCACACTCGGAATGTTCAGTATGGATAAGAATGATATAACGCGCCTTACAAAGCTTAGGGAGGCAGGCAGACTTGTGTTTCTCAGGGGAGATAAGGCCAATCTTTTCCCGGGGATATCGGTAGTTGCCGCAGCATTCGGACACAGCTTCGGTATGCAGATGGTGCATATCGAGACAGACGGCATGCTCCTTATACATGCAGGAGACGTTGCCAATCGTCCGGAGAATCTTTTGGGCACAGAAAAAATGAATTTCTGCATTCCGAATACAAAATTCTCCGTAGGAGCTCCGTATTATACGATCACGGATTATGATCGCCTTATGAGATGGACCTACGGAAAGCTTGACAGGATCATCATGACTCATGACGGAACCAGAAGAGAGAGATTCCCCGGCTGCATAGGTCCGCTCGGACTCGGAATATACAATATCTGTTAAATATATCAATGCCGCGTAAATGCGCACTTGCGTTGAAATGATGAAATATATAGGAGGATGGCCATGAAATATTGCAGCAGATGCGGAGCATCGAACGATACGGATGCAAAATTTTGCGTAGCATGCGGGAGTGAATTTGCACAGGCTTGTACAGAAGACGTCACGCAGAGTATAAATGAAGAGCAGCAGGCGGAGGCATTGCAGTCAGAGGCGGCTGCTGCAGAGCAGCCGGAGCAAATTGCTGCAGAAGACTGGCAGGAGCAGCCGGAGCAGACCGTTGCAGAAGATCAGCCGGAGCAGCCGGAGCAGACCGCTGCAGAAGACTGGCAGGAGCAGCCGGAGCAGACCGTTGCAGAAGATCAGCAGGGACAGCCGGAGCAGACCGCTGCAGAAGACCGGCAGGGACAGGCAGAGCAGCCTGTCGAGGCTGCCTGCGAGCCGACAAATGTATACGAGCCAAAGAATAAAAAGGGGAAAGGCATCGCATTCGGCGTCATTGGTTTTATCTGCGCGATACATGCTTTTTGCGGATGCTTCTTTCCGATCACAAATATCTTATCGCTGATAAACGGTATACTCGGCATTGTATTTTGCTCTGTATCACGAAAGAACACAAGCTTCAGACTCGCAAATGTCGGAAAGGTATTCGGTATAATCGCACTTATAGCATCTGTTCTGACGATAATAATATATGTAATATTGATGATCGTGGGATATATGGCGGTCGCTGCCGAGGCCGGGATCAGCATGGATCTGGAGGAGGCAGTGCGCTTTTTCTTCGCGCGGCTGTCGGCTTTGTTTGATCAATAAGAACTATATCGGCACACCCGAGCATTGCGATATTACAGAAACTTATGACAGCACATCCGCAATAGCGAACCGAGAAACGAAGGTCAAATGACGGAAAAAGAAAGATCAAAAAAACTGCTGCTCATTGACGGCTACAGCATATTGAACAGGGCATTTTACGGGATACCATTGCTGACTAATGCAAAGGGGCTTCATACGAATGCCGTGATGGGATTTATAAATATTCTTTTAAACGCATATAACGAATTTCATCCTGACTATATCATTACAGCCCTTGATATGCATCAGAAGACATTTAGGCATGAGAAATATGCCGCATATAAGGGCACAAGAAAGCCCATGCCGGGTGAGCTGCTGGAACAGGTCGAGCCGCTTAGTGCGCTTTTGCATGCAATGAATATAAAGACCGCCGCGCTTGCGGGATATGAAGCCGACGACATTATAGGTACATATGCAAGAACAGCACACGAGGCCGGAGATGATGTCGTCATACTCTCCGGAGACAGAGACCTGCTGCAGCTTGCCACAGATGAGACTCTTGTAGTCATCCCTAAGACAAAGCAGACGGGAAATGAGACGGAAAAATATTACGCATCCGATGTAGCCGCAAAATATGGCGTTACCCCGAAGGAATTCATTGACATGAAGGCCCTTATGGGTGATGCCTCCGACAATATTCCGGGAATACCGGGAATAGGTGAAAAAACGGCATCAGCCATAATAAGCAAATACGGATCATTGGAAAATGCTTACGAACATGTCGATGAGATAACGCCAAAGAGAGCAAAAGAAAATCTTAAAGAATATATAGAACAGGGCAGGATGAGTCTGGATCTTGCTACTATAAGGACTGATGCACCTGTAGAGACAGATTACCATGATTGCCATATATCCTCGCAGGCAGATCTTTTCAACAAGGCCTCGTATGCGCTGCTCAAGGAACTGGAGCTGAACAGGATACTTGAGAAGTTTGATACTAAGGACATAGAGACGGCCGGGATACCCGAATATGTAATAAAGGATCTTGCAGAATTTCCTGACATACTTCCCGAAAAATGCGGCATTTATGTCGACGAATACGGCACACTTATAGCCCTGAGCACACAGGGCGTGACGACTGTATATAAGTGTCCTGAAAAGACAAGTCAGGCAAACGGGATATTAATGTCAGATGTCGGCGGACATGAGGGGTGGCCGAAGAATTTTCTTAAGGCATGTAAAAGTGCAAAGGAGATTTATTGCTTTGATCTGAAGGCATTGCTTCATATCGTCGAGAAATGTGAAGACAAACCCGATGACACATCTCATACGTCCAAGATCACATATCGTACGTCAGAGATCGATATTTATGCCGAGGGCATTCATATATATGATGTCGGTCTTATGGCCTATCTGATCAATCCTTTGCTTTCATCATATACATACGATACTGTCTCTAAAGATTATCTGAATACCATCATTCCTTCAAAAAATGATCTGATAGGAAATGAGAGTGTCGGAGACTGCCTTGCATGCGAAGCTGCAATGAGTGCAAAGGTGGCTTTGGAAGCAGCGGATATATTGAAAGACAAGCTTGAGTCTGAGGGCATGGACAAGCTCTTTTATGATGTGGAAAATCCTCTGGCATGTTCTCTTTATTATATGGAAAGAGAAGGCGTAGAGGTGAATATCCAAACCCTTCGTGAGCTTTCGAAAAAGCTTCTTGATATGTCTGAAAAGCTGCAAAAGGATATATATGAAGAGGCAGGAGAGGAATTCAATATCAATTCTCCGAAGCAGCTTGGCAGTATATTATTTGAGAAGCTGCATCTTCTGCATGGAAAAAAGACAAAGACCGGATATTCGACATCGGCAGATATACTTGAAAAGCTTGCGTCTGACTATCCTGTTGTTTCGAAGATCTTATATTACAGGCAGGTGGTCAAGCTGAGGTCCACATATGCGGAGGGGCTTGTAAGCTGTGTATGTGAGACACCAACCACCGATCCTTGCATGCCGTATGGCAGGATACACGGAACATTCAACCAGACCGTGACCGCGACAGGAAGGATCAGCTCCACAAAGCCCAATCTTCAAAATATTCCCATAAGAACGGAGCTCGGTCAGGAGATAAGGAAGGCCTTTGTCGCAAAAGAGGGATGCGTCCTGGTCGATGCGGATTATTCTCAGATAGAGCTCAGATTGCTCGCGCATCTTTCAAATGATAAAGGACTCATAGAGGCATATCATACAGATGCCGATATTCATAGGATCACGGCATCGAAGGTATTTAATACTCCTATAGATGAAGTCACACCGCAGCAGAGACGCAATGCCAAGGCAGTAAATTTCGGCATCGTATATGGTATAAGCTCGTTCGGTCTGGGACAGGATCTCAGTATTTCAAGCAAGCAGGCTGAAAAATATATTGAACAATATTTTGAAACATATCCGCAGGTATCCGAATATCTTGAAAGGACGGTCAGGCAGGCAAAGCTTGACGGATATGTGACTACAATATTCGGAAGAAGAAGACCTATACCGGAGCTCTCCTCAACCAATTTCATGCAAAGGAAGTTCGGTGAGAGAGTGGCAATGAACTCTCCTCTTCAGGGCAGCGCTGCCGACATAATGAAGATAGCGATGATCAATGTTGATGCAAGGCTAAGGAGAGAGGGCCTTAGCGCAAGAGTAGTGCTGCAGATACATGATGAGCTTTTGGTGGAGGCACCGGTCTCTGAGACGGAGCAAGTTAAAAAAATATTAGATGAAGAAATGAAAAATGCCGCTGTATTAAGGGTACCTCTTGAGGTAGAGATTAATACAGGCAGCAATTGGTTTGAGGCACATTAAATGGTAATAGGGTTAACAGGAGGAATAGGATCGGGCAAATCTGCCGTCCTTGATATACTTGAAAAGGATCACGGCGCGAGCGTTATTGTCGCCGATGATGTGGCACGCATGCTTGAAATGCCGGGCGGAAGATGCTATGAGGGTATTGTAGATGAGTTCGGAACGGAGATACTTGAAGGCGGCAGGCAGGGCAATCCCATCGACAGGGCTGCTCTCGCAGGGATAGTATTTTCGGATAATGATAAGCTTGAGACGCTGAATTATATAGTTCATCCGATGGTCAGGATAGAGATCATGCTGATGATAGCAGGCAATTACAGCAGAAATCCGGATGCTCTCATAGTCATAGAGGCTGCCTTGATGATGGAGGGCAATCTGCAGGATCTTCTTGATGAGCTGTGGGTTGTAAGGGCAGACCGTGACATAAGGATAGACAGACTTAAGGGCCGCGGTGTGGATCCTGACAGAGCGGCAGACATCATGGAGACACAGATGTCGGATGAAGAATATATGCAATGTGCCGACCGCGTGATAGACAATTCGGGCACCATGGACGAGCTGCGCATACAGATAGACGACATATTGAAAGAAGTACTTTGATGGTAGAGCTCATTATAAATGAGAAGAACTGCGGCGGCAGGTTGGACAGAGCAATATTCAAATATTTGGACAAGGCATCACAGGGCTTTGTCTATAAGATGCTGCGCAAAAAGAATATCACTCTAAATGACAAAAAAGCCGCCGGAAGTGAGATATTGCAGGCGGGAGACAGCATCAAGCTCTACCTTGCGGATGAGACTATAGCAAGGTTCAGATCAAGCATGAATGTACGCGCCGCAAAGAATGGAAGGTATGAAAGAGCTGCAAAGGACGGAGAGGGTATTTGCAAAAAAAAATCACCGAAGGTCAATCTCAAAAATCTCATAGTATATGAGGATGAGCATATACTCGCGATCAACAAACCGGTCGGTATGCTGTCACAAAGATCAACGCCGAATGATATATCGGTAAATGATTTTATACGCGATTATATACCAACAGACGGCATATTTACGCCGGGAGTATCCAATAGGCTGGATCGCAATACTGCGGGACTCGTGCTTGCCGGCAGATCACAGGCGGCATCAAGAGAGCTCTCTCGTGCCATAAAGGAAAGGTGCATCTCAAAAAAATATCTGACAGTCGCATCCGGCTGCATTACGGAGGCACAGAGTGAGACGGCCTATCTCGTTAAGGATGAAAAGGCAAATAAGGTGATCGTGAGCAGTGAAAAAACAGATGACGCATGGCAGATCATTACACGATTTAAGCCGCTTGCATGCAATGGCAGTGAGACCTTATTGGAAGTAGATCTTGTCACGGGAAAGCCGCACCAGATCAGGGCTCATCTGGCTTTCTTGGGTCATCCTGTCGTGGGAGATACAAAATACGGCAATGAAGAGCTGAATATGCTCTATTATCGAAAATACGGCTTAAAGTCACAGCTCTTGCATGCATATAAGATAGGATTTGCGGGGATGGAGGGCATCCTTGAATACCTGAACGGGACTGTGATAGAGGCACAGCCGCCGTATATGTTCACAAGGATAATGGAAGGAGAAGGCTTATGGCCACTTGGAGCTCGAGAGGACTCAGAGGCTCTCAATTTGAAGAAATGATCAATGCCTCCAATGAGAAATACCGCTCTCTGCAGATGGCACTTGTACAAAAGATACCGACTCCTATCACACCTGTGGAAATGGACGATGAACGGCATATCACACTCGCTTATTTTGAAAGGCGCAGTACAGTCGACTATATAGGAATAGTGCAGGGCTGGGCCGTATGCTTTGATGCAAAGGAATGCGCCGCGGATACATTCGCGCTGGCCAATATTCATGAGCATCAATATCAATTTATGAAGGATTTTGAGAGGCAGGACGGCATATCCTTTCTGCTCATTTATTTTTCAAAAAAGCACAGCTTCTATTATATGCGTTTTTCGGAGATGGACAGATTCTATAAGAGGGCCGCAGAGACAGGACCCAAGCATATAAAGTACGAAGAGCTTTCACCGGAATATTTCATATCCCCATGTGCCGATGTACAGGTACATTATCTGGAAGCATTAAATAAAGACCTTGCAGAGAGAAAATAAGAAGATGACAGGATTTAAACAAGCATTAAGCGACCGAATACTTATGTCTGTGGAAAAGCCGGCAAGATATACCGGCGGAGAGGTAAACAGCATAATAAAGGATAAGAACAATATAGACATCAGATTTGCGATGTGTTTTCCGGATGTTTATGAGATCGGTATGTCATATCTTGGCATACAGATATTATATTCTATGTTCAATTCGAGAGACGATATCTGGTGCGAGAGGGTATACAGCGTATGGCCGGATCTGCACAAGATCATGAAGGATGAGAATATCCCTTTGTTTGCACTCGAATCACAGGATCCGATAAAGGATTTTGACTTTCTCGGCATAACGCTGCAATATGAAATGGCATATACAAATGTATTGCAGATACTAGACTTATCGCAGATACCACTACACAGCACCGAACGCGGGGAGGACGACCCTATCGTCATAGGAGGAGGCCCATGCGTCTTTAATCCGGAGCCTATTGCGGATTTCTTTGATATCTTTTATATAGGTGAGGGTGAGACCGTCTACGATCAGCTTTTTGATGCATACAAAGCCAATAAAGCATCAGGCGGCAGCAGAGAGGACTTTTTAAAGGCAGCGGCGCGTATAGAGGGCTTGTATGTCCCTGCATTTTATGAGGCATCCTATAATGCAGACGGTACATTGTCTTCGTTCGGACCTAAAAAAGAATATGCAGGCATAGCTCCCGCAAAGGTGATCAAGCAGACAGTAAGTGATATGGACAGTGCCTTCTATCCCGAAAAACCGGTGGTACCTTATGTGCAGGTGACTCAGGACAGAGCGGTGCTTGAGATCCAACGCGGATGTATAAGAGGCTGCAGATTCTGCCAGGCCGGCATGATCTACAGGCCGTTTCGTATAAAGTCTCTTGATACATTAAAAAAATATTCGAAATATCTTATAGACAATACCGGATACGAGGAGATATCGCTTTCTTCGTTGAGCTCGAGTGATTATCCTTATCTTGATGAATATCTCGATTTCCTCCTGAAAGAGATGGGAGACAGAAAAGTAAATATCTCATTGCCGTCGCTCAGGATCGATCAGTTTTCTCTTGATGTCATGAGCAAGGTTCAGGATGTCAAGAAGAGCTCATTGACATTTGCACCCGAGGCGGGCAGCCAAAGGATGAGGGATGTCATCAACAAGGGCATTTCGGAAAGCGATATCATAAACGGAGCCGCACTCGCCTTTGAGGGAGGCTGGAATAAGGTTAAGCTTTACTTTATGCTCGGACTTCCTACGGAAAAAGAGGAGGATATTCAAAGTATTGCGGATCTTGCCGAGCTGATCGCGGAGACATATTATGATACTGTTCCCAAGGAAAAGAGAAACGGAAAGGTACAGATCACGGTCAGCACTTCGTTCTTTATACCGAAGGCATTCACACCGTTTCAATATGCGCAGATGTACAGGCCCGAGGTATATCTCGAGAAGGCTGCATATCTGAACAGTGCGATCAAGGCCAAGCTCAATCAGCGAAGCATCAGATATATATGGCATGATGCGAAGACGTCGGTGATCGAGGGATTGCTCGCAAGAGGCGACAGAAGACTGTGTAAGGTGATCGAGAATGTCTACAGATCAGGCGGCATATTCGATGCATGGACGGAGCATTTCGATTATGAAAGATGGCTTGACGCCTGCAGGGATGCTGGAGCCGATCTTGATTTCTATGTCTACAGAGGCAGAGGAGAGGATGAACTCCTTCCGTGGGATTTCATAGATGCGGGAGTCACAAAGAGCTTTATGAACAGAGAATGGGAAAGAGCGATGAAGGGACAGGTGACGCCCAATTGCCTTGAAGCCTGTGCGGGCTGCGGAGCATCAAAATACGGCTGCGGTATATGCAAGATGGATAGGAGCAAGATATCAAAGTCCGTAGGATATTGTGTTTGATTCGGGATATAGACTATGAAGATAAGAGTTAAATTTGCAAGAAAAGAGAGATCAAAATATATCGGTCACCTCGACGTGATGAGATCATTTCAAAGAGGCTTTATAAGAGCAGGCGTAAAAATGGTCTATTCAGAGGGCTTCAGCCCTCATCAAAAGATGAATTTCGCGCAGCCGCTCGGCGTGGGAGTCACGAGTATCGGGGACTACTTTGATGCCGAGATAGAGGACGGTCAGGATCTGAAAGATATAAAAGAAAAACTGAACGCTCAAATGGGTGAAGGCTTTGATGTGCTTGATATAAGAGAGCTTATGGACGGCGCGGATAAGGCGATGGCGGCCGTAAGGACAGCGTCCTACAGAGTAAAGGTAAATGATGGCAAGGTCCCTGATCCGGATATATTTCTTATGAGAGATGAGGTGCTTGCGATAAAGAAGACAAAGTCCGGTGAAAGTGAGGTCAATATAAGACCGTGGACAAAGAAGCTCACCTTGCATGAGAGAACCTTTGAATTTACCGTAAATGCCGGCAACGAGAACAATCTGAAGCCGGATCTTCTTATGCAGACATTATATGCACTCAACGGACTTGATTATGACAGAGATAAATTGCAAATAGAAAGAACCGAGCTTATGGCGGAGGGATGTATACCTTTAGAGGATTATCAGACGATAGCCTGA
>CAZGVB010000006.1:28271-46829 GCA_964528825.1 uncultured Parasporobacterium sp. | reverse complement strand
ATTATCAGACGATAGCCTGATGTGATTATTTTAAAAAGCATTGGTGTGATCTGCCGCATGTGTTGATGCGGCGGATCACATACAGATCAGTTTGACACGCGCCGCTGCAAAAAGCCTTTGGATATGCCCGAAAAAGAGATGAAGAAAAAGAGCATTATCGCAAAAAATAGAGATGAAGAAAAAGATCATTATCACCAAATATAAAGATATATTATTGTCTGTCAGGATAGATGCAGACGGACGGACAGACGGCATAAGTGCGCAGTCGGATGAGAAAAAAAGTATTATAGGCAATATCTATGCGGGAAATATACGCAATGTGGCAAAAGAAATAAATGGTATATTTGTCGAGATCGTTCCGGGAGAAATGGGCTTTTTAAGAATAAAAAAGAATGAAAGGCCTGTTTTTTTAAATGCCCGAAGAGATGACGGACCGCCGAGGCAGGGCGATATCATATTGGTGCAGGCCAAGGCAGATACTGTAAAGACGAAGGAAGTACTGCTCTCATGCGACATCTCGGTTCCTTCTGAATATGCCATATTGGTCAGAGATAATGAGCCTGTAAGGATATCTTCAAAGCTGAGAGGTAGGATAAATGCGGATGATATACAGAGAATCTGTGATGTGATGCCGCCAAAGGGCTGTGGCTTTATCATCAGGACCAATGCAGCAGGTGCCGCATATGAAGATATAGCAAGAAGCATGAGCAATTGCACCGATATATGGAACGATATATTGAAAAAAGGCAAAGAAAGAAAACAGGGACTTCTCTACAGCGCACCCGAATGCTTCATAGATGATATATGTGATATGCCCTTAAGTGAGGACTGGGAGGCAGTAACAGACGATACGGAATGCTTCCTTAAGGCAAGAGCTTTTTTCGAAAAGAATTGCCCGGGTGAGCTTGGGCGGCTTAGAATGTACAGAGATCTTACCGCACCCTTAAAGACCGTATATGCGATAGAGGACAGACTGCATGAGGCATTGGATAAGAAGGTATACCTGCGCTCGGGCGGATATCTTGTAATTGAGCCTACCGAGGCACTTACAGTGATAGATGTTAATTCGGGAAAGGGTTCGTCTGCATCGAACAAGGATGAGTTTGCATTTCAGACCAATATAGAGGCGGCCGGAGAGTCCGCAAGGCAGATAAGGCTCAGAAATCTTTCAGGCATCGTGATAATTGATTTCATAAGCATGTCGTCAAAGGATTATGAAGACAAGCTCCTCGCATTTATGAAGAAGGAGCTTCAAAAGGACGAGCTTGGTCCGAAGGCTCATGACATTACACCGCTCGGCCTCATGGAGATCACACGCAAAAAAGAAAGACGACCACTTTACGAAATCGTAGGTCTTTGATAGAATTAGCGCGAAATCAGATATAGATATTTTTTGACAGTATGGGGTGAGTATGAGCACAGACTGCCTTAGCGCTGTGATATAAGGAGAAAAGATAAATGGAAAACCAGGAAGCCATAAATGCCATAAGGTCCGGGGATCGTGAAGCTATTAAGATAGTATATAAGGAGCATGCAAAGGACGTTTATAATTTCGCCAAGTCCATCACCGGCGATCAAAACAGCGCCATGGAGGCGACAAAAAAGACATTTATCAACCTCTTTACGGGCATTCAAAAGGGTGAGAACCCCGCTAATATCAGATTGGCGGCATTGAAGCTTGCCTATGATGAGGCATGCCGTATAGCCATGCCGTCAACAGCAGATATAGATTCTCCGTTTGACAGACAGCCGGAGGATACACAGGCAAAGGAAGAGACATCCGCAAGGGAGAGTGTATCTTCTATTGCAGATGAAGAGATAAATAGAGCCGAGACTGCTGCCGCGGACCACAATGAGATATTCACGGATGCCGGAGACTTTACAAGATCGGATATATCATTAGATGAAGATGGAGACATTTGCGACTCTGATCAGCCGCAGGCATATGAAGACGGTATATCTGATGAACATGATGAGAAAGAGGATATTCCTTACGATATAGACGGGGCAGAGCTTGATATAACGGATGAAGAGGATGAAGAGTCCGATAAGGATGACGATTGGATGGGCAATACGGTAGTCTTCAACATCAAAGAGGCTCTCGGTGATTCGGATGATGAGATAGAGCTTGGCGAAGAAGACGAAGATGAAGATGATATCGGCGATGAAAATGATGAAGAAGACGGAGAGAAGAGAGGCAAGGCCTCTACAGTGATCATAGTGATCATAAATGTCATATTGGTTCTCATATTGCTGTGGCTTCTTTACGGATTGCTCGTAAGCTTCGATATCATTCCGGATGTGATCCATCTTCAGAGTACATATGATCTTTTCAATGAAAAGATTTATCCTATATTCTGACGGATATAGCTTGACTTTGGTCGAAAGCATATGATAAAATTTCACAGTTAGCCGCACAATGAGGTTTTTTAAGTACGTATTACGTCACCGCAATTGGCGAGTATTATATCAGGAGGTACATTAAATGTACGCTATTATTGCTACCGGAGGAAAACAATACAAGGTTTCTTTAGGTGACAAAGTAAGAGTTGAAAAGCTCGAGAAGGAAGTTGGCGAGACAGTAGTATTTGACAGCGTTCTTATGGTAAGTGCAGATACAGTTGCCATCGGCAATCCTGCTGTAAGCGGAGCAACAGTCGAGGCTACGGTAACTGAGCAGGGCAAGGACAAGAAGGTTGTTGTATACAAATACAAGCCAAAGACAGGATATCATAAGAAAAACGGTCACAGACAGCAATATACCGAGCTTCTTATCGACAAGATCATCTTAAACGGTGTCGAGCTGAAGGATGAAAAAGAAGAATCTGCCGAAGCATGTGAAAAGACAGAGGCTGTCGCAGAGTCTGCAGAAGCATAAGTATAAGCAGATATTATTTCCGTAATAAGATTTTCAGACTTAAGTAAAGGAGTGATAGAGATGGCACATAAGAAAGGTGTCGGTTCCACAAAGAACGGCAGAGATTCAGAATCTCAAAGACTTGGAGCCAAAAGAGCTGATGGACAGACCGTCAAGGCAGGAAATATACTTTACAGACAAAGAGGTACACATATCCATCCGGGTACTAATGTAGGCAAAGGCAAGGATGATACATTATATGCTCTTGTCGACGGAAAGGTTCATTTCCACAGACTCGGCAGAGACAAAAAGCAGGTTTCTGTTATACCGGTGGAAGAGTAATACAGACAAAGTTTTTATGTGAGCTTCAAATCAGATGGTTTGAAGCTCATATTTGTATATAGGCAGGAGGACTTTATGTTCGCAGACAGAGCCAAGATAACGGTCATTTCCGGAAAGGGCGGAGACGGCCATGTGAGCTTCAGAAGAGAAAAATATGTTCCGGCGGGGGGACCTGACGGCGGAGACGGAGGATCCGGCGGCAGCATTATATTTGTTGCCGATGAATCTGTAAATACCCTTGCGGAATACAGGAATCGTACGAAGTTTAAGGCTGAGGACGGCGAAGAGGGTGCAAAGAGAAACAGCCACGGAAAGGCGGGCGCAGATCTTGTGCTGAGTGTGCCGGTGGGCACTCTTATCAAGGAGGCTCTTTCCGACAAGGTCATATATGATATGTCTACGCCGGGCGACAGATATGTACTCTTAAAGGGAGGAAGAGGCGGTAAGGGCAATCAGCATTATGCCACTCCCGTTATGCAGGCTCCCAGATATGCTCAGCCGGGAGGAAAGTCTCTTAAGCTTGAGATCATCCTTGAGCTTAAGGTTATTGCAGATGTTGGATTGGTCGGATTTCCGAATGTCGGCAAGTCGACATTTCTTTCTGTTGTATCGAATGCCAAGCCCAAGATAGCCAATTATCATTTCACCACGCTTACGCCGAATCTCGGTGTCGTGGATCTTGAGGGAGGGCAGGGCTTTGTACTTGCCGACATTCCGGGACTTATAGAGGGAGCAGCACAGGGTGCGGGACTCGGGCATGAATTCCTGCGTCATATTGAAAGATGCAGAGTACTTATACATGTCATAGATGCCTCGGGCTCTGAGGGCAGAGATCCTGTGGAGGATATTCGTGCGATCAATAAGGAGCTCCAGGACTATAATATCTCACTTGCGGGCAAGAGGCAGGTCATAGCCGCAAACAAGACAGACCTCATGCTTGATGAGGAGGTACAGGAGCTCATAGAAAAGATAAAAACGGAGCCGGGATGCGAAAATGCGGATATATTTCCGATATCCGCAGTAACAGGTGCGGGAATAAAGCCTCTTTTGTACAGCGTCAATGATATGCTGAAGGCGCTCGGCAGAGACTCTATGATATTTGAGAGCGAATTCGATATAAATGAGGTATATGTCGACGAGGAAGAACCGTATGAGATAGAGCTTACGGAAGACGGTGTCTATTCGGTAACGGGCCCGAGGATAGAGCGTATGCTCGGCTATACCAACCTGGAGGCCGAACAGGGTTTTATGTTCTTTCAAAAATTTATGATCGAGCAGGGCATAATAGACAGGATGCTCGAGATGGGGCTTGAGGAAGGCGACACCGTAAGGATCTACGGACACGAGTTCGAATATTATAAATAAATCAATGCAATATCGCACACAGAGCGTTAGAATGGCTATATACAGTCACTTTATATGCGAATCCGGGACAGGTTCGCTATGAATGAAAGGAAAACGAATGACAAGTAAAGAAAGAGCGGCACTTCGCAGCGCAGCACATCATCTTGAGCCTATTATAAATGTCGGAAAAGAGAGTCTGACACCGGAGGTAACGGCGGCGGTTGACGAGGCTCTGGAGGCAAGGGAGCTCATCAAGATAGGTGTTCTTAAGAATTGCTTTGACGATCCGCATGAGATCGCCGAGATAGTCGCAGAACGTACAGGCAGTCAGGTAGTGCAGGTCATGGGAAAGAAGATCACTCTATACAGATACAATCCCAAGATCAAGCACGCAGAAGGTGCCGTAGTTGTAAAATGAATCTTAAAGATAAAAAAATAGGGATATTCGGCGGTGCATTCGATCCCATTCATATGGGTCATCTGATATTGGCGCAGGAAGCTCTTGATAAGCTTTCGTTGGACAGGATACTCTTTATGCCTACGCCGTCCCCGTATCACAGGACCGATAAAAGTCTGCAGCCGCTTGAAGACCGCATAAACATGGTCAGACTTGCCATAGAGGATAATGAAAGATTTGAGCTGTCAGATCTTGAGATCTCTCTGCCCGGCCCTACATATACTGTCAATACCCTGAAGGCGTTTCGCTCTGCCAATCCCGACTGCGAGATATATCTGATCATCGGAGGAGACACTCTCTTCAGTATTGAAAACTGGTATCAGGCTCCGGAGATATTTAAGATAGCCAATATAGCATCGGCCAGAAGATGCGGCCAGGATAAGGGAGAGTCCGGCAGCTGCGGGGCGTTTTCGGATGCTGCATTGCACGGTCAGATGTCTGAGCAGCAAATGTTTCTGGCGGCGGCAGAGCATCTCAGGAAGAAATTTGATGCAAAAATATATGATATCGACATGCCGGATATAGAGATTTCATCAAGTGACATATCCCGCAGAATACATGCAGGTGAGAGCATCAGATATTATGTTCCGGAGGCAGTGCGGGGATATATATACGAGCACAGGCTGTACGGACTTTCAGATGGCTGATCGGGTACTTCTTCGCATTTGACCGATAAGCTTATATATGTTTAATTTCCGGGGAGATATTTGCAAATGGAGCTTAAGCTTTATGAAGAGATAACAGGAAAATTACAAAAGACGTTGCATTATCCGAGATATGTGCACTCATTGGGAGTGGCATATACGGCAGCGGCGCTTGCCATGAAATATGAGATAGATGTGGATAAGGCTCTGCTCGCGGGACTGCTGCATGACTGCGCCAAGTATTTTTCGGATGAGGATCAGATAAGACTGTGCCGAGAGGGAAATGTATCTCTTACTCAAACAGAGACGGAGAATCCTAAGCTGATCCATGCAAAGCTCGGCACATATATAGCGGTAAGAGATTACGGCGTAGATGATGCGCAGATACTTAAGGCTATAGAGAGCCATACTACAGGACAGCCTGATATGACGATGCTCCAGAAGATCATTTATCTTGCCGACATGCTTGAGCCTACCAGACAGAAGAATATCATCCCGCATTTGGACGAAATGAGGACATTGGCATTTGAGGATATTGACGAATGCATATATAAAGTAACAAAAAATCAATTGCAATTTCTGGAGAGCAAGGGTAAAGGAAAAGTTGACCCGATGACAAGGGAGACTTATTATTACTATAAAGATATTTATGAAAGAAAGCACGGCATCAGATAGATGCAGGTGCGTTACCGCGTAGGATAACGGAGGAAAAGATGGAAATAAAAGATATCGTAAAGCAGACATATAGATCACTTGATGAAAAGAAAGCCATAGATATCAAGATCATAGATATCAGCAAGGTATCTGTTATAGCGGATTATTTTATCATTGCTGGTGCCGCAAATGAGAGACAAGTCAAGGCTCTTGCGGAGAATATCGAGGAGACTCTTGCGAAGGAAGGATGCTTTCCAAAGAGCACAGAGGGATATACAAGCGCAAATTGGATATTGATGGATTATCAGGATGTTATAATACATATATTCAATCAAGAGCAGAGACTGTTTTACGATCTTGAGAGAATATGGACGGACGGGCGTATAGTAGAGATATCCGAGCTTTGACAGCTGCGGATGCTTACTTATAACTGCCATTATCGCTTTTGATCGGTACTTATATCTGATGGTCCGATCAGGCTGCGGCTGCAGCAGAAAAGGGGCTAAAATGAAGACAAGACGCTTGACTAAGAAGGAAATGTGGATCTTTGCCATAGGGCAGCTGGGATGGTCTATACTCGGCGGCATCATAAATACATGGCTGGTGACATTTTATCTGCCGACACAGGATTCTGCGGATGCGGGAGCGAAGTTCTATGTCCCGACCGGCCTCGTTATTTTCGGTATATTTACCGTTCTTGGACTCATCACCTTTATTTGCAGGATCTTTGATGCAGTCACGGATCCGCTTATAGCTACGATGTCTGACAGGAGCAGGAATCCTAAGGGCAGGAGACTGCCGTTTATGAAGGTGGCTGCGATCCCGTTTGCAGTGATCACTGTACTCGTTTTCTGCGCTCCGATCGAGCATATAAGTGCGATAAATATCATATGGATCCTCTTCTTCCTGATCCTTTTCTATCTTTTTATGACCATTTATTGCACACCGTATAATGCGCTCATATCTGAGTTCGGAAAAACTCAGGACGATCGCATGTATATCTCCACTGCTATATCATTTACATATTTCTTCGGAACACTTATAGCATATCTTCCGTTTGTATTTGCAGGCATGCTGCAGGGCGTCGTAACATATGCATGGAGCTACAGGCTGCTTTTTATAATCCTTGCGATAATAGCACTTATCTGCATGCTGATACCTACGATCAAGCTGAATGAGAGAGATTTTGTAGATGCGAGACCGAGTGAATCCAATATGATGAGGAGCCTTTCATCTACATTTAAAAACAAAAATTTTCTGAAATTCTCGGCATCGGATATAGCATATTGGATCGGGCTCACACTTTTCCAGACCGGTCTCCCGTTCTTTGTAAGGGTGTCAATGCATCTTGACGAATTTTATACAACAGTATTTTTGGGAGCCATGACGGTATTGTCCGCTTGCTTCTATCCTTTTGTATCCAGACTTGTAAAGAAGTTCGGCAAGAAAAAGCTCGTCATTACGGGCTTCTTCGGACTGATGCTTGCATATATCATTACCGCGCTCATCGGCGTGATACCGCTTCCCGGCATAGTATTCGGCATACTCATAGTAGTGATCGCCGCATTCCCGATGGCTTTGCTCGGCATTATACCGCAGTCTATAGTTGCGGATGTTGCAGAGGAGGATGCTCTGAAGACAGGTGAAAACAGAGAAGGCATGTTCTTTGCGGCAAGGACATTTGCAATGAAGCTCGGACAGAGCATAGCCATGCTTGCCTTTACATCACTGGCAGTACTCGGTGCTGCACAGGATATTACCGAAAATGAGCTTATGGCCTCCGAACAGGGCCTCAGGATAGTGGCAATGGTCGCCGTCATATTCTGTTGCCTGGGAGCTGTCATATTGATGTTCTACAATGAAAAAGACGTCATGAAGACAATAAATGATGCACATGCGGCGCAGGCAGAAGGAAATGAAAAATGAGATTTCTGCTTGAATATATCGCAAATGGACATACGCGCAGATTCAAGGCGGATTTTGACAAGGCCATTGAAGAAAATGAGAGAAAAGGCAAAGAATGCCGATTCTTTGTGGGCAACAGTGATATCATGGCGGAGGTGGACTGTCTTTTTAATGGCTCAAATGATCTTGACAGTCTGTCTGTGGTGCTTCATTCCAGAGTCAGGATCATATTAAAGCAGGCCGTCATAGAGATGCCATATAGATATGACAAGGATTGCGACATATTGCTGAACGGATATCAATCATGGACTGAGACCAGAGAGTATAAGCCGCATGAAAAAGTACACAGCCTTGATCATCTTCCGTCATTTATAAAAAACAAATATCATTTTCCGCAATATGGCGATTCTTATTTTTTCAAGTATGACAAAGATATAAAGCATTCATTTACATGGTCATATATCAAACATAGGACCGGAGAGAGCGATCTTATCGGTTCCCTTAATGATCATATAGCTTTTCTCATTATATGTCATGACATCGCAAATAACATGCTCAGGCTCATGAGCGACTGTGCGGGCAGAGAACTGCATGGCGATATCAAATTGTTTGATCTTATAATGAGCAGAGGCCCTGCACTCACATGTCAAAGGAATTATTTTGAGCGCTTTGGCAAAAGCAGCGCTCCTGTGTTATACGGATATACATCATGGTACAGGCATTATCAGGATATAAACGAAAAGACGATCTATAATGATCTTGCAGGCATAAATACGGCGGACGGTTATGACCTTTTTCAGATAGATGACGGCTATGAGACATTTGTGGGAGATTGGCTTTCTGTAGATGCGGCAAAATTCCCGCATGGGATTGCGCCGATAGCAGATGAGATACATTCAAAGGGGCTCAAGGCGGGCATATGGCTCGCGCCGTTTGTTGCAGAGACAAAGAGCAGACTCTGTAGAGAGCATCCGAAGTGGATACTGAAAAAAGACGGCAAGGATGTCTATGCAGGCTGCAATTGGAGCGGCGATGTGGCACTCGATATACGCAGAGCCGATGTATGGGAATATATAGAAAAGTGCCTTTGCTATTATAAGGACATGGGTTTTGATCTGTTCAAGCTGGATTTCCTCTATGCCGCCGCGCTATGCTCAGACAGCATGCATACAAGAGCTGAGATAATGAGAGAGTCGATGCAAAGGCTGCGGGATATCCTTGGAGACAGGCTCATCATAGGCTGCGGCGTTCCGCTGGCATCGGCCTTCAATCTGGTCGATTATTGCCGCATCGGGCCTGATATATCTCTGAGCTTTGACGATATATTCTATATGCGCTTTATGCACAGAGAACGCATTTCCACTAAGACCACGATTCAAAATACTATTTTCCGCACAGTTATGGACGGAACGGTATTTCGCTGCGATCCGGATGTATATCTTTTGGGAGATAAGGGAAACAGGCTCACGGCGGATCAAAGATCGGCATTGGTTCAGATAAATCATATGTTTGGATCTATATGCCTGACAGGAGATGATATCGCTCTCTATGACGAGGAAAAGAAGAAGCTTCATGATATGGCAAGGACCTTGGCAGATGCCGAGGTGCTCGATATAAACAGCCGCGGGAGAGATATAGAGATCAGATATGCAATGGACGGAAGGGAGTATTTGATGGTCTATGACAGACAAAGCGGCATATTGAGGAAGGATGATATTTCCAAAATGTAAAGACAGGTCCGCAGGCATGCAGACAGAATATAAATATCAAACAGAAGGACAGGCTTATGGATAAGAGCAGTATTATCTTCGGCAATCCCATAGATCAAAGGACGATCCGCAAGGCAGACAGAAGCAAGGCAAAATATATAAAAAAGTTCGGCAACGATCTTGATAAGATCTATCATCTGAGACTTGAGCCGATAGAGAGTATACAGGAGATAAGGATGTGCGACCTTGTCATGTCAGATGAAGAACTGACAGTGCCTGACAAGGCGCTTGTCGTCGGAAATATCAGAATGGGATTCGGTCATTACAGGATATCCATAGCGATGGCGTCATGCGCGCAGGCACTCGGCTTTGTTCCGTTGTGGCTTGATCTTGCGTCCTTCGATATTACAGGTTCCAAGATGATCAGGTCTCAAAATGATCTTTATTCACTTGCATCCAGGATATCACAAAGATCAAGGCTCTTTAACAAGGCTATCTGGGAGCCGTTAAACAGCGAGGGCTTCAGAAAGCTCACATATAATGCCGTCGATCAGAGAAATTCGGAGCTTTTAGTCCCGATATTTCATGATCTGCCTAAGGATATACCATATGTTGCAACCCATGTATGGCCTGCACAGGGAGCGGTTCATGCAGGACTTACAAAGGTAGTAAATGCCATTCCCGACAATTGGCCTATGGCATTGCATCTTGCGGAGGGTGCCATACATACTGTGCAGACACCGTTTGCATATATGGGATATAAGATGCTCAATGGTATGGCAAAGAAACCTCTTGCCCATATGACAGATGACAGCCTTTTTATGACAGGACATTATGTCGATCATGAGCTTGTGAGCAACATCGAGGAGGACTGCGGTGAGAGGATAGGCAGAGCAAGAGATAAGGCTCCCGTGAGTTTCTTGCTTACGGTCGGCGGTGCAGGCGCCGGGGGAGAGCTGTATCTTGCACTTGCAGAGCATTTATCGGGATATGTCAGAAAAGGTATGGCCTCTCTGATCATCAATTTCGGAGACCATATTGATATGTGGGAATATTTCAAGAAAAAGCTCCCGGGCTTTGAGAACAAGTGCAGGACATTTTTCGATGAATACGGCACCATGAGACAATGGGCTGCGAGCCTTGGCAAGGGTACGGATTGTGGCATATATTGCATTTGCAATAAAAATATATTTGAAGCTGTATATTCTACCAATCTGCTCATGAGAAAATGCGACGTCCTTGTCACAAAGCCTTCGGAGCTGTCATTCTATCCGGTACCGAAGCTCATGATGAGGCATATAGGGGGGCATGAGGTATATGGTGCGGTCCATGCGAGCGAGATAGGTGATGCTACATTTGAGTGTGAGAGCATAGCAAGCCTCAAAAACATGGCGGATTCGCTTATAGAAGACAGGCAGCTCCTGATACAGATGAATGAGAATATAAAGCGGCTTAAGACGCAGGGCGTATATGACGGTGGATATAATGTCGTAAGGCTTGCCGCAGAAGGGATATCATAATGTCAGAACAATTTGAAGAAAGAGTTAAAGAAATATATAAAGATAAAGCAGAAGAAATGTCACGCAGCCTTCATGAATTGATCAAGAGACATTCGGAAATATTTCCGAATGATAAGGGGCGTGATATCAGTCTTTTCACTGCACCTGCAAGGACAGAAATCTGCGGCAATCATACAGATCATCAAAACGGTAAGGTAATAGCTGCCGCTATAGACATTGATATGAGATGTGCCGCATGCCCTAACGGAGAAAATGTCATCAGAGTCAACTCACAGGGATATGCTCCCGTAAGCATCGATCTTACAAAGCTGCATGACGGAACGATCAGTGATAGAAAAGACGATATTTCAGGCACAGCAGGATGCATACAGAAGGATGCGGGCAATGGTACAGAAGCATTGCTTTACGGCATTATTTCGGCTCTGTCGGACATGGGCTATGAGATAAAGGGATTTGATGCATTAATAGAGAGCGATATACCGTCAGGCTGCGGTATGTCATCATCTGCGGCATATGAGGTCATTATCGGAAGCATTGTATCGGAGCTCTTTAATGACGGCAATATACCGCATCTTGATATAGCAAAGGCGGGAAGAACAGCAGAAAATAGCTATATGGGCAAGCCCTCGGGCCTGCTCGACCAGCTGGCATGCCTTGAAGGCGGCGTATTATATATGGATCTTAAGGATCCCGAATGTCCGGAGCTTGAAAAGCTCAGCTTTGATCCTAAGGAGCTTGGATGTGCCATCTGCCTTGTGGATACGGGAAGCTCGCATGAGGATCTTACAGATGCATATGCGCAGATCAAGGAAGATATGAGCAATGTTGCAGGATTCTTCGGCAAAAAGACGCTCAGAGAGGTGAGCGAGGACGAAATAGAGAAGAATTTCATGGAGATTGTGGGACGATTCGGAGAACGTGCCGTAAAGAGAGTCATACATTTTGTAAATGAAGAAGAGCGCGTAGACAAATTAAAGCAATGCATCGCAGAGCTTGCAGACAAAGGCATCTTGGATGCGGACATATCGGAGAAAAAGACAGAGACAGAGACAGAAGATCCGGCCGCGGCATGTGATATGGCAGTGACAGATGTGCAGGATGAAGACGAAAAAAACGAGGACGGTGAAGAATACGATCCGGTAAGTGAATATCTGAAGGTGATCGTCCTTTCGGGACAATCGTCCTTCAGGGATCTGAATAATGTATGCCTGCCGGGGAAGGCTGCATCCTCAAATGTGGTAAAGGCACTTGATATGTCATGGGAGCTGCTCGCAGGACATGGCGCCTTCCGTATACACGGAGGCGGATTTGAGGGGACTGTACAGGCATATGTGCCGTTAGACAGGCTTTCGGATTATATTTCGGTGATGGATGAGACCTTCGGTAAGGGTGCCTGTCATGTGGTGCATATCAGAGATGCAGGCGCATGCAGGATAAAGTGAGCAGGATAAAGTAAGCAGGATAACGCCTGCTTATTGACCTTTCACGCTTATGCCGCTGATATCCGTTGATGCGGTCATTGAATAATTCGTATGGTAGATGACAAAGCCCGGGGCGGCGCCTGCGGGCTTTTTTACGTACTTTCTCTGCACATAATCTATCTCGACCTTGTCGGCACATCCGGACTTCGAAAAGTGTGCCGCAAGGCGTGCGGCTTCCTCAAAGGTCCGATCGGGCAGGTCACGACCGCCGCATTTTACGATCACGTGAGATCCGGGGATCTTTTTTGCATGAAACCACCAGTCGCCGCCGTCTGCGAGCTTAAAGGTGATATATTCATTTTGGTAATTGTTCTTGCCTACATAGATATCAAAGCCATCCGAGGATATGAAGCAAAGAGGAGCAGATACGGCTCGGGATGTCTTTGCTTTTTTTCCTTTTACCTGTTTCAGCTTGATATAACCTGCATCTTGCATCTCATTTCTGATATCTGCGATGTCTCTCTCATCTGCAGCAGTATCTAAGGATACGGAAATAGATTCAAGATGCTCTATTTCTGAGGATGTCTCCTTGATGATCTTGTCCAGATGATCTGCGGTACGCTTGAGCTTACTGTATTTTTCAAAATATTTTTTCCCGTTGTCGATGGCGGAAAGTGTTGGATCAAGCGGTATAGTCACATCTGCGCCGGTATAAAAGTCAGTACATGTATATGACGTGGACTTTGCGGGTATCGAATATCCATATGCCGTGAGCAGCTCACCGTAAAGCTTATATTTATCCTTTTTTTCGGTGTCCTTTATCTGCTTTGACTGAATATCATATTTCTTATAATCCTTCGCGAGAATGCTCTGTACGCTCTGCCTGAGGGCAGCTGTCCTTTGCTTCAGATCATTATGCTCCTGCTTTGAGGAATAGAATGTGATGAGCAGCTCTGATATGCTGTCATATCTTACGGCTTTGAGTCCGTTATTTATGTTCAGATGTATCGCACAAAATGAATCGGGAACCGTATCCTTATAAAGCATCTCAGGCGCAAATGTGCCTTTTCGGATGAGCTCTGTTGTCTCCTTGAAGCTTCTGTATAAGGATAATATCTCATCAAAAGCAAGGCTTCCGGCATTGCGCTCGCCGTCTATGCCGGCATTGTATGCGACCTCCTCGGCAAGGGCAGGGCTGAAGCCTGTTATATTCGTATATATGGATCTGTACAGAGGCAGAGCTCCTGTGCAGACGTGCTGCGTGAAGGTATCAAGCTCTGTATCGAACGGGTTCAGATTGCTGTCGGCAAATGGTATAAAATATGTCCTGCCCGGCAAGACCTCTCTGACAGAGCTTATCAGAGACGAGACATGTCTTATACTGTCGATAATGCGCTCCCCATCACGGAATATGATATTCGAATGCTTGCCCATCAGCTCTATTGTCAGGATCTTTGTGCATATATCACCCATATCATTAAAGTGCTCTATTTCAATATTGATGATGCGCTCGAGCGACGGCTGTGATATGCTGATGATACGTCCGGATTGGATATGCTTTCTGAGGAGCATGCAAAATGCAGGCGCCTGCTCAGGTGCCTTTTTATTTTCATCTGTCAGATATGCAACGGGCAAAGAAGGATTTACCGAGATGAGCAGCTTGTACTTTCCGCTGTCTCCGCTTGTGCTTATGAGCAGCTCATCCTTTTGCGGCTGTATGATCCTGGTGATGCGATTATTTATGATCTTTTTGTTTAATTCGTCGGTTAGAGCGGCGACGACGCTTCCGTCAAATGCCATAATATGATTGTATCACATTTTTTTCACAATAAGAGCATAGAATTCAAAGCAGATTATTATGCCGTATAGATACGGTACCATATAAGCTGAGAGGTGTGACATGAACGAGCTTAAGATACTTATAGTGGATGACGAAGCGAGAATGAGAAAGATCGTGAAGGACTTTCTTACGGCAAAGGATTATATAGTACTTGAGGCAGCAAATGGTGAAGAAGCCATAGATATGATGTACAAGGACAACAAGATCGATCTTGTCATCTTGGATGTCATGATGCCGAAGCTTGACGGCTGGGAGACCTGCCGTGAGATAAGAAAGTTCTCAAAGGTACCCGTCATTATGCTTACGGCAAAGTCTGATGAGAAGGACGAGCTGCTGGGATACGAGCTCGGGATAGATGAATATATCACTAAGCCGTTCAGCCCGAAGATACTTGTGGCAAGGATTGATGCTATACTCAGACGTGCAAACAAGCTGGGTGCAGAGGATGTGCTTACTGCCGGAGATATTGTAGTAAATAAGACATCACATATAGTGACGGTAAAGGGTAAAAATGCGGATCTCAGCTATAAGGAATTTGAGCTGCTTTGCTTCTTTATCGAGAATAAGGGCATAGCACTCTCGAGAGAAAAGATTCTTAATTGCGTATGGAATTATGATTATTTCGGAGATGCGAGAACTATAGATACACATGTAAAGAAGATCAGGAGCAAGCTCGGTGAGTGCGGAGATTATATCAAGACCATCTGGGGCATGGGCTACAAATTCGAGCCCGATGAGCAGTAAAGGGCATCCATATAGCAGAACAGATAATATTATATCCGTAAGGACCTGAAGAGCCATGAAAAAACCGTTTCAAAGAAAATCCCTGATGTCTCTGATGTTCGTTGTCTTCATGGCGCTTGTCATAGGACTCGGACTGAGCTTTGCTTTTTCAAATCAATTCTATGTGACCGCGAAGCAGCGCGTCATGAAGAATGTTTATCAGCAGATAAACGAAATGTATGAAGATGTAGAAGGCGATACATCGCTGGACGATGAGGGATATTCAGAGCTCTCGACCTTGTGTGAAGAAAATACCATATCTTTGCTCATTATCAATCCCACCGGTACGATAGATTATGCCTTCGGTGATTCGTCGACTCTTTTTAAAAGACTCAATGATATCATGTTCTCGAGATCTTCAGACGATGTAAAGGTCATATCAAGCAATGACAGGTATGTGCTTCAGATGCATAACGGGCGTACAGACGGGACAGGATATGTCGAGATCTGGGGAACACTTGATAACGGCAACATACTTATAGCGCGCTCATCCTATGCGGGGATCAATCAGACCTCCAAGGTGTCATTGATGTTCCTTTGCTTCGTATTCATCGCCACATATTTCTTTGTATCTATCATGGGCATCCTTGTTATCAGACCATATACCGCATCACTTAACAGACTCCTGGAATTTGCTCAAAAGGCAAACAAAGGAGAGTTTGACGTGGAATATACGAACAGCAAGGGACGCGGCCACGGCAAGGATGAGATAGGCATGATAGGTGACAACATAACAGAGCTGTCACACAAGCTTGAAAAGACTATTTCGGAGCTTAAGACAAGCAATCTCAAGCTTGAAAAGGAATTGAAGGGGCGCATAGAGCAGGATGAGGCCCGCAGAAAATATATGTCCGATGTCTCACATGAGCTTAAGACACCTATAGCATTGATATCCGGATATGCCGAGGGCCTGAAGGAAGGCATTGCCGAAAGCGCCGAGGGCAGGGACTATTATTGTGATGTCATCATAGATGAGGCGGAAAAGATGAATGTCATGATAAAGAAGCTGGCTGCACTCAATCAGCTCGAAAACGGCGGCGGCGATGTGACTCTGGAACGCTTCAGTGTGACAGATGTGATAGACGGCTTCTTAAATACCATGAGCATAGTCATAGAGGAAAAGGGAGCGAATATCTTCTTTGATAATACGTCTCAGGTATATGTCTGGTCTGATGAATTTCTTGTAGAAGAGGTCCTTATGAATTATGTGAACAATGCCATGAATCATATGGACGAACGCAAGATCATAAAAATCGGCGCAAGATATCTGGACGAAAAGACCGTAAGGGTGACCGTGACCAATACCGGAAGTCAGATACCGGAAGAGGAACAGAGCAAGATCTGGGGCAAGTTCTACAAGGTCGATAAGGCAAGAACACGTGCCTACGGCGGCAGCGGACTGGGCCTTTCCATAGTAAAGGCGGTAGCGGATACGCTGGGTCAGGAGTGCGGCGTATACAACGAAGAGGACGGCGTATCATTCTGGATAAATCTTGAAGCTGCCAAGTGCACCGAAGAGACAACTAAGCAAAAGAAAAAGCCTATAGGCAGCAGCCTGAAAAAGTTTACCGAGATCCCGTCAGAGCGAGCCGGAGGTGACGGCAGACACGGCGAGGATGAAGTAGTGGATGCGTTATATATCGAGGAAAAGGATATGGTGCAGGATAATGGCGGCGATAAATAACGATTGGAATGACGCACTCAAAGCCGAATATGAAAAGCCTTATTACAGGGAATTGTACAAAAAAGTAGTAAATGCATACAGGACCGAGACGGTCTTTCCGCCGTCCGAGGATATATTCAATGCATTTCATCTTACACCTCTTGCTGATGTAAAGGCGGTAATCCTGGGTCAGGATCCGTACCACAACTGCGGTCAGGCACATGGGCTGTGCTTTTCGGTAAATAAAGGTATAGATATACCTCCCTCACTCGCAAATATTTATAAAGAGCTTCATGACGATCTGGGATGCGATATACCGAATCACGGCTGCCTTGAAAAATGGGCAAGAGAGGGTGTACTGTTGCTCAATACAGTGCTGACGGTGAGAGCGCATGAGCCGAATTCACATAAAAATATCGGCTGGGAGGAGTTCACCGATGCGGTGATACGCATATTGAATGCACAGGATAGACCTATCGTATACCTGCTGTGGGGAAGCCCCGCGAGAGCAAAAAAAACGATGCTGAACAATGCCAGACAGCTTGTCCTCGAGGCCCCTCATCCGAGTCCTCTTTCGGCATATCGAGGTTTCTTCGGCTGCAGGCACTTTTCAAAATGCAATGAATTTTTGATATCTAACGGGATAAGCCCTATAGATTGGCAAATAGAAAGGATATGACACTTGCTTCGTATATGTGATATAAGGAAAACATATAAGACAGGAGGCTTCGTTCAGAATGCATTGGACGGAGTCTCTCTTACTTTAAGGGACAGCGAATTTGTTGCCATACTCGGGCCCAGCGGCTCGGGCAAGACGACGCTGCTCAATATCATCGGCGGACTTGACAGATATGACAGCGGCGATCTGATCATCAATGGTATTTCGACAAAAAAATATCGTGACAGAGACTGGGATTCATACAGAAATCATACGATAGGCTTTGTATTTCAAAGCTACAATCTGATTCCACATCAGACCGTGCTCGCGAATGTTGAGCTTGCTCTTACCATATCGGGGATTTCACCTGCAGTAAAAAGGGCAAAGGCCGTAGAGGCACTTCGCAAGGTGGGACTGGCCGATCAGATCAATAAAAAGCCGGGCCAGATGTCCGGAGGACAGATGCAAAGAGTGGCTATAGCCAGAGCACTTGTCAACGATCCAGATATAGTGCTTGCAGATGAACCCACAGGCGCTCTTGACAGCAAGACAAGTGTGCAGGTCATGGAGCTTTTGAAGGAAATATCCAAGGACAGATTGGTAGTGATGGTCACTCACAATCCGCAGCTTGCGCAGGAATATGCCACACGTATCGTCAATCTGAAGGACGGCAGGATAACAGATGACTCAGACCCTGCGGATATGCATGAGGCGGCCGGTGTATATTGCCCTATATGTGCGGAGATGGATGGTTATACGGA
>CAZGVB010000006.1:0-28171 GCA_964528825.1 uncultured Parasporobacterium sp. | reverse complement strand
GGTGACGGCAACGGCGGCGGTGAGATGCTTGGCGCCTCTGACAAGAATGCTGAGCACAAAAAGAAGAAAAAAGCATCTATGTCATTTCTCACTGCCTTACAGCTCAGCTTCAACAATCTCTGGACAAAGAAGGCAAGGACGATCATGGTGGCTGCCGCGGGCTCTATAGGCATCATAGGCATAGCATTGATCCTTTCTATCGCAAACGGTGTCAATCAATATATAGAGGACACCGAAAGAGAGGCTCTGTCGGAATATCCGCTGCAGATCACAAAGACGGGATATGATTTTACAGCCATGCTCGAGACTGCTTCATCCACAGGAAAAAGCAGTAATGGTGATGCCGATGTGACTGATGCATCCGCTGACGAATCCTCATCTTCAGCTAAAAAGACTTCATGCGCGGGCACCAAGGCAACGTCTGATGCAGAAGGAACAGAGAGTGATGCTGCCGCGATCACGAATAAAAATGTCAGGATATATGAGACCATCACAAGTATGGTTTCCGGCTTTACATCAAATGATCTGGCCTCATTAAAGGAATATTTGGAAAGTGACGAGTGTGATATATATAAATATGCATCTGCTATAGAATATACATACAATATCACGCCGCAGATATATGCCTATGATGAGGAGGATGATGAATATAATAAAGTAAATCCTGCAAAGCTCACGGAGGAAAATTCATTTTCAAGTCTCTTTTCGTCAGGGACAGATTCATATTTCGAGCTTCCTGCGGATAAAGAACTGTATGAGCAGCAATATGATATAAAGGCGGGTCACTGGCCTGAGAGCAGCAACGAGCTCGTGCTCGTGCTGAGCCGCGACGGAGGCATCAGCGATCTTATGCTCTATGCGCTTGGACTCGGTGACCATGATGAGCTTGAAGAGATGATCAAAGCTGCTCAGGAGGGGAAGGAATATGATGTAGGATCCGCGCTTACAGCTCAATATACATATGACGATTTTCTGGGCGTAACATGCAAGCTCGTGCGCAGTGCGGATTATTATATATATGACGAAGAGCTCGGAATATGGGTAGACAAAAGCGGTGACAGTGAATATATAAATAAGCTTGCTGCCGACGGCAAGGAGCTTACCGTGACCGGCATAGTGCAGCCGAAGGCGGATACGGATATTGCCATGCTCTCTACAGGCATAGGATATACACACGAGCTGACGGAGCAGCTTATGGAATATGCGCAGCATTCGGATATAGTTGCGGCGCAGCTTAGTGACGACGAAATAAACGTACTTACTGGTAAAAAATTTACCGAGCAGTCCGCAGAGGATTCTTTTGATCTGGCGGATCTTATAGATGTAGATGAGAGCAAACTGCAGTCTCTTTTTAATACGGACGGTATATTCGGCGGGGTCAGCATGAGCGATATGACTCTCGATATGAGCGAGATATTATCGGATACCGATATTGCGGATATGATAGATAAGGATGCTCTGTTGTCTATGCTTCCTTCATTGTCAGAGGACATGCTTGATCAGCTGCTGGAAGGCGTAGAAACGGATTTTTCATATGACAATCTCTCTGCGCTTTTTGAAGATCTCCTTGAGGATTATGAGCTTTATGCAAAGGAAAACGACATGCCGTCTGCAGCGGAAGTTGCGGCAGTATTTATGGAATATCTGGAGTCTGATGAGGCCGCCGAGATATTAAAAGAAGAGCTTCAAAAGATTCTGTCGGAAAGAGGAGATCAGGTCATAACAAAGGAACGCCTTGCTCAGATGGCAGCTCAGATCATAGAAGGATACAATGATTATGTCTCTTCACATGGGCTCGATGAAAGCACACAGGCTGAAAATATCATGGCCTATCTTGCATCGGAGGAATTTGGCACGCTGATCGAAGATATTAGAGACGATCTTATAAAGGATCTGTCGGATATCACCATATCAAAGGAACAGGCGATGGCCATAGCGCAGGCTCTTGCAGACGGATACAAGGAGTATATAGAGGAAAGAAATGCCCCGGGTCCGGACGCACTGATATCGTCATTTGAAAAATATCTGGATTCATCAAGGGCGAAAAGTGTGATACGAGAGGGTATCACGAGGATGGTGGATATAGATCGGCTAAGCTCAAATCTGGAAACTGTACTTGCCGATCTGATCACATCTGCGTCTCAAAATATGAGTGAGCAGATGAATGTGGTGCTGTCGGAGGTGACGGCACAGATCTCAAAGGCTCTGGCGGCATCTGTAACGGATATGATGGATTCTATGTCGTCCGGCATATCAGGGCTGCTTAGTGCAGATGCGGATACTCTCGGTGATATCGTAAGCTTTGATATGTCTGCCGATGAAATGCAGCAGCTGTTTTCCTCTCTGATGTCCGGTACCGCTGCGCAGACTGCAGACAGCAATCTTTCCGCATTCGGATATGCAAATGATTCTGAACCATATTCCATACTTATCTATCCGTCGGATTTTGATGCCAAGGCGCAGATAACAGAAATCCTTGATGCCTATAATCAAGATATGCGTGATATGGGTGAAGAGGACAAGGTGATCACATATACGGATATAGTAGGCACCATGCTCAGCTCGGTTACCACGATCGTAAATGTGATAAGCTATGTTCTTATGGCATTTGTAGGCATATCCTTGGTGGTATCGTCAATCATGATAGGCGTCATAACATTTATAAGCGTGCTTGAGCGGCGTAAGGAGATAGGTATACTCAGAGCTATGGGCGCCTCGAAGAATAATGTCGCCAATGTCTTCAATGCCGAAACCTTTATCATAGGTTTTTTGGCAGGCGTGATAGGTATACTCGTAACATTGCTTCTTCTTATCCCCATAAATGCTATCATACACAGCATTGCGGGAAATGTATCGGTGAATGCCTCGCTTCCTGTGGCCGGAGGTATAGTACTCATATTGCTGAGTGTCGGATTGACTATCATCGCGGGCTTTATACCTGCGAGAAAGGCCGCAAAGAGTGATCCTGTTGCGGCACTCAGATCTGAGTAAACTGGTCCTATCAAAGATAATAGAAATGGTACTTTTAAAGAGCCCAATCCGAATGTATCATTTGCGGCATATTGTTTGATTTTACGAACATGAAATGTTGATATATCTTTGAAAGGAGTCAGTTGCTATGACAGGAACAATGAAAGGATTTGCAATGCTCGGTATCGGCAAGGTAGGCTGGATCGAGAAGGAAATCCCAAAGTGCGGACCGATGGATGCCATCGTAAAGCCGCTTGCTATCGCTATTTGTACATCGGATGTGCATACAGTATATGAGGGCGCTCTCGGAGAGCGTACCGATATGATCCTTGGCCATGAGGGCTGTGGTGAGATTGTTGAAGTAGGATCTGAGGTAAAGGATTTTAAGGTAGGAGACAGAGTACTGGTACCTGCCATTACCCCGGATTGGAACTCTCTTGAGGCTCAGGCAGGATATTCCATGCATTCAGGCGGCATGCTTGCAGGATGGAAGTTCTCCAACTTTAAGGATGGCGTATTTGCCGAATATTTCCATGTAAACGATGCAGACGGCAACCTTGCTCTTATTCCGGACGGAATGAGCGTTGAGGAGGCATGTATCCTTTCTGATATGGTTCCTACAGGTTTCCATGCTGCAGAGCTGGCCGATATCCAGTTCGGTGATACAGTACTTGTTATCGGTATCGGAGCTGTAGGTCTTATGGCAGTTGCCGGAGCAAATCTCAGAGGAGCATCGCGTATCATCTGTGTCGGCACCCGTCCTGTATGCGTAGAGGCTGCAAAGGGATATGGTGCAACAGACTTCATCTCATATAAGGAAGGACCTATCGAAGAGCAGGTACTTGCAATGACAGGCGGTAAGGGCGTAGATCGCGTATGTATCGCTGGCGGCAATGTAAATACATTTGAGGCTGCCATCAAGGCATTGAAGCCGGGCGGACGTATCGGATCGGTCAACTACCTTGGAAGCGGAGACTATGTTCAGATACCGCGTGTAGAATGGGGATGCGGCATGGGTCACAAGCAGATCATGGCAGGTCTTATGCCGGGCGGACGTCTTCGTCTTGAGAAGCTCTCTGCGCTCGTTGCATCAGGCAGACTCGATGTAAAGCCGGAGATCACGCATGTATTCCATGGCTGGGAGCATACTGCAGAGGCTCTTGAGCTTATGAGAGATAAGCCGAAGGATCTTATCAAGCCTATCGTTATCCCGGATTGATCGGGAGGGGCCTTAAGGGCTTATAATATGAAGATCAGCAGGGAAATGCGTACCTGAACCGATACGCATTTCCCTGTTCGTTTGTTATAATCATTGCAGATTCTTATATGCGGAGGAACGATATGAAGATCCTGATCATTTCCGGATTTTTGGGGGCAGGGAAAACCACCTTCATCAAGGAACTTGTAAAGCGCACAGGGAAAAATTTTGTTATACTTGAAAACGAATACGGCACCGCGGATGTAGATCAGCAGGTGCTTAAGGACCAGAGCCAAATGAATGTTTGGGATCTGAGTGAGGGCTGTGTATGCTGTACAAAAAGTGCGGATCTTAACGCGTCCGTAATGACTATAGAGAGTACTATAGAACCGGAATTTTTGATCATAGAGCCATCCGGTGTGGGCTCTCTTGGCAATGTCATAAGGAATCTGCAAAGGATCGAATATGAAAGAATAAAACTGCTCAGGCCGATCACAATTGTTGATGCGCTCTGCATGGAACAGTATTATAATGAATTTGCGGATATTTACGGTGACCAGATAAGGTCCTCATCCCTGGTCGCGATATCTAAGCCCGAGAGACCCTCTTCTTATGAATATGATGCTGTAAAAAAGATCATCGAGGAGACAGGATCGAGAGCCGAACTTCTTGATAGGCATTATACCTTAATGCCG
This sequence comes from uncultured Parasporobacterium sp., assembly GCA_964528825.1. Taxonomy (GTDB): domain Bacteria; phylum Bacillota; class Clostridia; order Lachnospirales; family Lachnospiraceae; genus RGIG5612. Next base: position 23,308 of record CAZGVB010000006.1, on the reverse strand, counting down.
GATACATGGTGGAACAGTCTGCTCATGACAGCCTATGACGGCAAGGTCATGCAAAGTGATGCGGATATGGAGAGCGGACTGGAGACATATTCCGTAAGTCATGCAAATGTGTCATCACCTGCAGAGCTTCTATGCATACTTGATCAGGCACTGAATGGCAGGTTCGGAGAGATCGTAAGGGCTAAGGGTATCATACCCGCAGGCGGTGAGATGGTTCGCTTCGATATAGCAGGCGGAAGAATAACGATCACAGGTTTTGATACGGAAGATGGGACAGAGGCAAAAGCTGAGTGCGTCTGGATAGGCAGAGGCCTTGATAGGTTGGCTATAAAAAAATATCTGCATGCAACCTTTACTCAGATAAGAGAAAAGAAAATGCATAAATAAGCATAGATATATCTGCATAAGGAGGTCAAATATGAAAAAGTTACTTGTCACGATAAGCCGTGAGCATGGAACAGACGGCAAGGAGGCCGCACATTTGATAGCCGATAGGCTGGGGATACCATTTTATGACAATGATGAGATCATAAAAAAGGTAGACAATGAGGACTGTCGCGAGTTCTATGCCAGGACACAGGGACAGACTGAAGCCGAAAAAAGATACAGCGGTATCACGACCTTTTTAGGCAGTGGTTCAAGAAAGACAGAAAAGCTATTCAATGAGCAATCACAGGCTATATGCAGACTCGGCGAGAGCGGATCGGGAGTCTTTGTCGGCAGATGCGCCGATCATATACTCAAAGGATATTCTGGACTTGTGACGGTATTTCTTTATGGCGATATTGAGACCAGGACCAAGCATGTTATGAGAGATACGGGGCTTGATGAGAGAGCTGCAGCTGCACTTATAAAGGAAATGGATAAAAACCGCGCGTCCTATTATTCTTTCAATACGAACAACAAATGGGGCGAAAAAAGCAACTATAATCTTTGCATCGATGCGGGGGGACTGGACGCGGATGATATAGCCGATATCATAATGCTATATATAGAAAAAAGATTCAAGAACAGATAGATGCCGGTTCCGCTTTCACTTGGTCATGGCAAGTCTGCTTTAAGCTGGACCACAGCAAACATTTTCTAAGCAAGACTAAGATTGCTTAGTAGAATTGACTTGGGCTCTTATTATTATATTTATTGATCAGATAGTTTCGGCTATCTGATTTTTTTGTCATTGCATTGATGAAAGACAGAAAAATATGATTTCCTGACCCCACACGGAGAATTGCAAGAATGTTGAGTGAAAGGGAAATCTACAAAATGTTGCGCTTAAACAAAATAAAAAACACAAAATATTGTAAAATAACTTGACAGAATTATAATTGATTGATAGAATGCCATTAGTGAAGCATGATCAGCAGAAAGGAAGACGGATGCTATGTCGATATTTAGCGAAAGAATATCTGAACTAATGAAAAGTAAAGGGTTAAATCAAAAGGAATTGGCGATAAAGGCAGGTGTTACCGAGTCCGCGATGTCTTATTATGTGAAAGGCGAGAGAACTCCTCGCAGCGACGTTTTAACAAGGATTGCCAAAGCCCTTGGAACAACAACTGATTACTTGCTTGGAAATTCTTTTGAATCTGCCCAGAATTCGACAGATGATGACTTGCAATATTTGCAGCGAAACCTCGGCAAGCTGAATACCGAGCAGCTAAAAAGAGCTGAAACAATGCTTAAAGCAGCTTTCTATGACATTTTTGATGATGATGAAGATGAGGAGTGATGATTGTTGCGGATGAATCTAAAATCTGATTTTGATAAAGCTTATATAAAGGCCAATGAAGTGTTAGTAAGATCATCGACGATTCAGTCTTTTCCGTTTTCATCAAAAAAACTGGTTAAGGAGCAAAGTCAGATTATTTGCCGTTCATACGGCTCGGCGAAAAAATATGGGATAAATATAACGGATTTTGGCAGCGAATCTGCAACTATATTCAGATTTGGCGGGAGAAGCATTATCTTTTATGATGAAACGAAGCCTGAGCCGCATATTACCTTTTCTATTCTTCACGAATTCGGTCATGCTATATTGGAACATGATTTTACAAAGAAAAATGGAGAAAATTATCACAGATATGAAGTGGAAACAAATTTCTTTGCGGCTCAGCTTTTAATGCCAGAGCAGATAATACGGGAAATACAGAAAAGAGGAAAGAGGATAAATAGCCTTTTCTTGCAATCGACTTTCGGAGTTTCAGCTCAGGCGGCAGAAAAACGCATAGAGACATTAGCAAAAATGAATAGTGAATGGCGTTCGGAAAATGAAAAAGAGTTTGATGATGTCATTTTATTTCGCTATGCTGATTTTCTAAATAAAGTATGCCCCAATAAATACGATTACGATTTTGAGTACGAGTACGCTCGTCAACAGGAACGTGACAACTGGTATTGATAGGGGTTTGGATATGAAGGGATGTGATGTGAATTGATTGCTTATTCAAAAAGAAAAACCTCTTGTAAGCTAGTACACTAACTCACAAAAGGTCTATCCTCCGAATATTTCTATTCGTAGTCTGGTATCATTATTGTAGGATATTTCAGATAAAAGTCAATGAAATTCCTGCAAAATTTCAAAAATGTCGCAAGACAAATTATTACTTCTGTGCCTCCGAATGTTTCTATTTGTAGTCTGGTAAATTACATCTGAGACAATCGGCTTGCACAGCCACAGGGTAAATCTTATCTTAAGGGCTCAATTATGCCCTGTGGAAATGTGCCGGAAGGAGACGATAATTATGTCTCAGATTAATAGCACTCGTAGTGGGTGCATAGATGTTTTTCGAACATTTTTGGTTGAAAATGCAACTTATTCGGGCAAGTGGGAAATTCCTTGCCTGAAAAAAGAAACTTCTGTTCCCAATAACCTGATATTGTTTTCAAAAGCGATATCGTCAAAAGCATTTGATAATTGGGTATGTTTTTATGAAGACGATGCCAATTTTGAACGATTATGGAATAATCCGCAGAAGTATTTGCCAATCTTGAAACGCTTTGCCGGTGTTATTTCTCCTGATTTCAGCTTGTATCGTGATATGCCGCTTGTAATGCAGGAATGGAATGTATATCGCAGCCGAGCTATTGCCCATTGGCTGCAGGAAAACGGCGTTCTTGTTATTCCCAATATTCGTTGGGGAGATGAACGAACTTATGAAGTTTGCTGCTGTGGAGTTCAGCAAGGCGGTACAATAGCAATAGGTTCGCATGGGTGTATCAAGCTTTTACAGGAACGAGAACCATTTAAAAACGGACTTGATCATGTTATAAGACGCTTGCGCCCTGATGTCGTTGTAGTTTATGGGAAAGCTCCTGACAATATTTTTGATAAATATAGGCAAAGTGGTATCGTCATAAGACAATTTGAAAGTGATTTCGGCGTTGCTCACCGAAAGGAGGTGAGCAACTAATGGGTGCAGGGATTCACGGAGGCTTTGGAAAGACTAGAGGAAGCCGAGAACGTTTTAGAATTGGTCATCCGGTGCCGCCTACAGAAAAAAATCTTAAAATGGCTCTGAATAAAGAGTTTTACGTGGAAACGATTTGCAAAAAGTATAATATTCATTTAAAGGGTGGAAATAATGCTATTCAAATTGTGATTAACCCTGATCTTGTATCAACCGGTAGAGTAGTAAAAGACAGTCCTAATATTATTGAATTAGGACCTAAGGCTTTTGTATCCGAGAAGGAATTGGCCAATACCATAGCACATGAATTAAACCATGCAAGAAGTTTCCTCAAAGGCGGTAATGCTCCTGAAAAGACAGCATATGCTTCGGGTGACGCATTAGAAGATTATATAAGGGGGATAAGGTAATATGTGGATTGATAATGATAAAATAATGGTACTTTATGATATGGTCAATAATGAAAAGGTGCATTTTCCATGTGTTTGTCCGATATGTAATAAGACGACCGCACACATTTACATCCATCGTCATAATGATAGGCATTCCGGAATTTGGACGTGGTGTAGTTCTTGTGGTTCATATTCACATATGAGCGGTGAAACACCTAAATGGTGGGAAAATCCAGATTTCATCGATGCTAATCAATTGTGCTCCGAACCGGAATATTTAGAAATGATGTCAGATAAGATTGATAATTGGGTCAACAACATTGTGCCGGAGGAAAAGATATATTCTGAAAAAACATTGATTATCGAAAATAAATTCAAGGTCAGACTATTGACGGATTATCAAGGTATATCTGCCGGAACTATTGGAACCCTTGTGATAAAAGACGATTTTAGGAAGATAAAAATTGATTTTATTAATGCTGAGGGCAAGAAAATTAACCTGAAAATCCAACCAGATAAGGTTTTGAGTTTTTTTGAAGTTATCAAATAGAATGTAAAATATGCACGGACTGGTGAATGCAATGTGAATCTATAAGGATCATGAGGTATAGAGAAAACCTATATCTCATGATCCTTATTTCCAATTAGACAATAATGTACTTTGGATATAAAATATGGCTCAGTTGAAGAACAGAAGACCAGAGAAGATCTTTTGAAGAATGTATCGGATCATATAGGTGATACGATACAAATATGAGAAAAAGAGGAGATTAACATGAAAAAGACAGCTAAAGCTTTGATCACACTTGCTGCTGCACTCGCATCGGTCGCATCACTTGCGGCATGCGGCAATTCAAGCAGTACTATTACTATCGCGGTTCCGAACGATCCTACAAATGAGGCGAGAGCACTGCTGCTTCTTGAGGCAAACGGATATCTTACACTTAAGGAGGATGCGGGAATCACGGCAACTATCGCAGATATCGAAGAGAACCCATATAATATCGAATTCCAGGAGGTTGAGGCGGCAAACATTCCGAATGTACTTGAGGATGTTGACTATGCTATCATCAACAGCAACTATGCCATAGGAGCCGGAATGAATCCTGTGGAGGATTCGCTTCTTATCGAAGATTCGGCATCACAGTATGTGAATGTATTGGCTGTATATGAGGACAATGCGGATACCGATGCTACGAAGGCCCTTGTTGCCGCACTTGAGAGTCAAGAGGTTGCCGACTATATCACAGAAACATATGACGGTGCGGTTATTTCGGTTGTTTCAGACCCGGGCGACGGAAAGGATGCTACGGTAGATTATGATGCTCTTGCTGGCACTACTATTTCGGTTGCTGCATCACCTTCACCTCATGCAGAGATACTCGCTGTTGCCGCAGATATACTGGACGAACTGCAGATCAAACTCGAGATACTTGAATATTCCGATTATGTTCAGCCGAACAATGTCGTTGAAAGCGGAGAGGTATATGCTAACTACTTCCAGCACATTCCTTATCTTGACAACTTCAATGAAGAGAACGGCACACATCTTGTAAATGCTTGCGGAGTTCATATCGAGCCGATGGCTCTTTACGGAGGAAAGCAGACAAGCCTTGATGCGATCAAATAATCTGACCTGTGATATTTGATAACATCTGATATCAAAATGACAGCACCTTAATCTTAGGATGAGGTGCTGTCTTGCATTTATGCTAATGCCCTACAGCGATGGCAGCGATGTTAAAGCAAAATTTCAGCCTGCACCCTGCGTGTGATGACATGCTGCAAAAAATGATAGCGAGGCTTTCGTAGGGACGAGCATACTGGCAGTGACGGCAGTATAAAGTAGCTGTTGCACACCATTAAAATAAATGAGATAATACCCGGAGATTGCATGTAAAGCAATCTGTTTTTGTTGCATGAATTTTAAATGATCGAATTGCCGTTTTAAGTCTTTTTGATCGGCAATGAAAGGATAGAATATGATCGAACTTCAAAACATCAGCAAGGTGTTCAAGACATCTGACGGTGAGGTGGAGGCTTTAAAAAATGTAAGCCTTAAGGTCAATGACGGCGATATATTCGGCATTATCGGCATGAGCGGCGCGGGAAAGAGCACACTTGTCCGCTGCATAAATATGCTTGAGCGTCCAAGTGAAGGTGCCGTGATCATTGACGGTACCGATATGGGAAGTCTTTCACAAAAGGAACTAAATAATAAAAGACGCAAGGTATCGATGATATTTCAGAGCTTCAATCTCCTGATGCAGCGCACCTGTCTTGCTAATATATGTTTTCCTATGGAGCTTGCGGGCATCAACAAGGCGGATGCGATAAAAAGGGCGACGCATCTGCTGGAGGTCGTAGGACTGCCGGATAAGGCAAATGCATATCCGGCGCAGCTCTCGGGTGGTCAGCAGCAAAGGATCGCCATAGCGAGAGCCCTGGCGACAGATCCTGAGGTATTGCTGTGTGATGAGGCAACGAGTGCACTGGATCCCAAGACTACCCATTCTATATTGGAGCTTATCAGAAAGATCAACAAAGAAATGGGCATAACTGTTATCATCATCACCCATCAGATGAGTGTCGTTGAGGAGATATGCAGTCATGTGGCGATAATAGACGCCGGACAGGTCGTTGAAATGGGACCTGTAAATGAGGTATTCGCACATCCAAGGTCTGATGCGGCAAAGCATCTTGTTTACCCTGACGGAGTAGAGGCAGTAGTCGGACGCAAGGAAGGACAGCATCTTATACGTGTTGTATATAATGGCGCTTTAGTCGCGCAAAAGCCGCTTATAGCTGCCATGGCTCTTGATATAGGAGTAGTGGCCAGCATTCTCGGTGCATCCACAAGGAGCGTCGGAGATATGGCATACGGCAACATGCTTTTGGCGATAGAGGGCGGAGACGAGATACTTGCAAAGACACTTGAGTATCTTGGAAAGATACCCGATATCAGTGCGGAGGAGGTGTGATCATGGGAAATATATTTAATGCAGAGACATGGATAGAGGCATGGAATATCATGCTCACAGAGATACCGTTTGCCATCTGGGAGACGATATATGTGACCGTGATCGCGACGATAGCAGGTACAGTCATCGGACTGCCGCTCGGAGTATTGCTGGTAACGGGCGATAAGAACGGCATCAGACCGCTGCCTGCATGGATCATGAATATATTGAATGTTGTTATCAATATACTAAGGTCTGTGCCATTTGTAATACTTGTTGTTGTATTGATACCATTTACAAGGATCATCATGGGCACATCGGTAGGTACGGCACCTTCTATAGTTCCGCTGGTCATAGCCGCATTTCCTTTTATCGCAAGACTGGTTGAAGGAAGCCTCAGAGAGGTCAATCCGAATATTATAGAGGCGGCCCAGAGCATGGGTGCATCTCCGTTCCAGATAGCTGTAAAGGTGATGATACCTGAGAGCATACCGTCGCTTATAAACAATCTTACCGTTGCCATCACGACCATACTCAGCTATACGGCGATGAGCGGTATAGTCGGCGGAGGCGGTCTCGGAAAGATCGCGATCAATTACGGCTATTACAGATATAAATACGGTGTAATGATAGTGGCTGTTGTATTGCTGGTCATCCTCGTTCAGGTATTTCAGTCTGTAGGTACCAAGATCTCGATAAAATCAGACAAAAGACTTAAACGCTGATATATGTTGAAAAATATGAACAGCAGACACAGTTATTTACGCTAAGGTCTGCGAAGAGTTAGAACGCGATATGAAATATTATAAAAATCTTGCATATTATAACGGCAAATACGATGAGATAGAGAATATGACCATACCTTTGTCGGACAGAGCAAGCTTCTTCGGAGACGGTGTTTATGATGCCACGATAGCAGGCAATGGCATAATACACGACCTTGACGCGCATGTTGACAGATTCTTTTCAAGCATGGCATTGGTGCATATAGAGCCTTCATTTACAAAGGACGAACTCAAGGAGCTGTTAAATAAGCTTGTCAAGCTGGCAGATCCTGCACAGGAGACCATACAGGTCTATTTTCAGATCACGAGAGGCTCCGGTATAAGAGCACATGTATTTCCCGAAGAAAATATGCCGAATCTGTGGGTTGTATTGTCAGATTTCGGCAAGCTGGAGCCGTATAAGCATATAAATGTAATAACATACGAGGACAGGCGATACGAATATTGTAATATAAAGACATTGAACCTGCTCGCAAATGTGCTTGCATCTCAGGCGGCGAAGGAGGCCGGCGCACAGGAGGCGATCTTTTTAAGACCGGGAGGTATCGTGACAGAATGCGCGCATAATAATGTATCCATATTAAAGGACGGTACATTCATCACACATCCGAGAGACAGATTTATATTGCCGGGCATAGGCCTTGCCAACCTTATAAAAAAATGCGGTGAGCTTGGAATACCTGTAAAGGAAAAAGCTTTCACATTGGAGGAGCTTCTTGAAGCCGATGAGATCATCGTAAGCTGTTCGGGAATGTTTTGTGCAGGCGTGGACAATGTAGACGGCAAGAGCGTAGGAGGAAGGGACAGTCAGCTGCTTAAGCAGCTTCAGGACAGCCTTTTTGCAGATTATAAAAAAGAAATAGGCATCTGAAGATTGCGGGCTGTGCCATGCGGCCGCTGGACGGATCTTCAAAATAAAAAGAGCAGGCAACGGGAATCGAACCCGCCTCCCCAGCTTGGGAAGCTGGTGTTCTACCAATGAACTATGCCTGCATGCTCATATCATAACACGAAATACCGGAAAGTCAAAGTCGGTGACGAAAAAATCAGTAAAATGGAAAGCATTTTAGCATAATCTAAAGAAGTATGCCGCCCGTCATATGTTTTAAAAGATAGACATAAAGTGGCCCAAATGTTAAAATGCTAGGAAGTATGCCATTTATGCGGCATGGAAATATATCAGGACTTGCAATGGAGTCAGACAAGAAAGGCTTATATAAATGTCAGATACATTATTGGAGATAGATGATCTGTCTGTAGGTATAGAAGAGGGAGATATCCTTCATAATATCAATATCAAGATAGCACCGGGTGAGACACATGTGCTTATGGGACCGAACGGCGCGGGCAAATCCACGCTCGGCAATACCCTTATGGGCAATCCCATGTATCAGGTGCGTTCCGGCCATATCTTTTTCGACGGACAGGATATCACATACGAGAGCGTTGATAAGCGCGCGAGAGCGGGCATGTTCATGTCCTTCCAAAATCCGCTTGAGGTACCGGGACTTTCACTTGAGGCATTTATAAGAAATGCTATCAGACAAAAGACAGGTCAGCCGATCAAGATATTTCAATTCAAGAAGCAGCTTGAAAAGACAATGGAGATATTGGGAATCGATCCGTCATATGCGGAAAGGGATCTGAATGTCGGATTTTCGGGCGGTGAGAAAAAGAAGGCCGAGATCCTTCAGATGCTCATGCTGAATCCCAGGTTCTGTATACTCGATGAGACTGATTCGGGACTTGACGTGGATGCCGTAAGGACAGTATCCAGAGGAATAGAAGAATATCAGAAAAACAGTGACGGTGCGTTGCTTATCATAACGCATAATGCAAAGATACTCGAAGCATTAAATGTAGATTATACGCATATTATCGTTAAAGGACGCATAGTACTTACGGGCGGACCCGAGCTGATAGATATCATCAGCGAACAGGGCTTTGAAAGATTCACAGAAGGGGATGAAGGCTCCGATGAGTGAGACTGTAAGGGACAGCAATATCAACCATGATCCCGCTATTGATACGGATCTCGGTGAAGAGACATTATATACAAAGTCTTCAGGCAACGAAAGATCCATATATGATTTTAGGGAATTCGGCAATGATGCGTATAAGGTGCCCGAGGGCCTTGGCAGGGATATAGTTGAACAGATCTCAAAAGAAAAGAATGATCCGGACTGGATGAGAGATTTCAGACTCCGGTGTCTTGATATATACAACAATACAGCCATACCGGCATGGGGACCGCCCATCGAAGGCCTTGATATGAATAATATCATTACATATATCAGGCCGAATACGGATATGAAAAAATCCTGGGAAGAGGTACCATCGGATATAAAGACAGCATTTGAAAAGCTTGGCATACCGGATGCGGAAAAGAAATATCTTGCCGGAGTGGGAGCACAATACGATTCTGAGCTGGTATATCACAACCTGCAAAGTGAAGTGGCCGAGATGGGAGTAGTATATTCTGATCTCGAGAGCGCAATGAAGAGTGAGTTCGCAGATATGATCCGCGAATATTTCATGAGCCTTGTGCCGCCTACAGATCACAAATTTGCTGCACTTCATGGTGCTGTATGGTCCGGAGGATCATTCGTATATGTTCCTAAGGGAGTAAAGGTAGAAATACCACTGCAGTCATATTTCAGACTCAATGCCAAGGGCGCGGGACAGTTTGAGCATACATTGATCATAGTTGATGAGGGCGCAGACCTTCATTTTATCGAGGGATGCTCTGCACCTAAGTGGAATGTGGCCAATCTGCATGCGGGCTGCGTCGAGCTTTTCGTAAAGAAGAATGCCCGTCTGCGTTATTCGACTATCGAGAATTGGTCAAAGAATATGTACAATCTCAATACCAAACGTGCGATCGTCGACGAGGGTGCAAGGATGGAATGGGTATCAGGCTCATTTGGGTCACATGTATCATATCTTTATCCTACGACCATATTAAAGGGCGACGGATCGGATTGCGAATATACAAGCATTACATTCTCGGGCAAGGGACAGAATCTCGATACAGGATGCAGGATGGTGCATCTCGGCAGGAACACATCCTCTATAGTTACTTCAAAATCATTGTCCAAGGACGGTGGTATAGGCACGTTCAGAAGTGCGATCGAGGTAAGACCTGCGGCTCATGGCTCAAGATCATCTGTTGATTGCTCCACACTTATGCTTGATGACATCTCAAGATCAGATACCATTCCGACGATCGATGTCAGGACCGATGATTGCGACATAGGTCACGAGGCAAGGATAGGCAGTATATCAGAGGAGGCCGTGTTCTACCTTATGAGCAGAGGAATATCCGAGGAGGAGGCCAGAGTCATGATAGTCTCGGGCTTCGCCAATCCTGTCAGCAAGGAGCTGCCGCTTGAATATGCCGCCGAGATGAACAATCTTATCAAGCTTGAGATGGAAGGGAGTATGAGCTGATGACTGAGACAAAGGACAGCATTATCATTAATCATATTCCATCTCTTACATGGAATCGTCTGCAGGTGAACCATGCAAAGGCTGATCTGTCAGCAGATCATATATTAAATACGGCTGATGACAAAGAAAATGTAGGGCCTTCAGATCATGAAAATGCGGCTGCAGATGGCAACAGATCCGGCGAATATGCATCAGCTGCAGGAAAATCGTTTACACCAAAGCCTTCATGTGCCGATACCTGCAAATGCAAGATGTCAGACAAGTCATTTGCCGAAATAAATATAGATAAGATTGTCAAAGAGACGATGAACACCATGGATGCGGGCAAATGGGCAGACGGATTTTCGGATGGCATACGCCGCGAGTCGGTGATGGCGGGAAAGAATGCCATATATCAGGAGCAGGCATTTGCAACAGCACTCGGCGGAGAGTTTACGGAATTTGCAGATAATAAGGCAGCCGAGACGGTCATTTATAAGATACCGGAAAAATGCAAGCTTAATGAGCCTGTTATACTCAAGTATTCACTTGAAGAGGATACTGAAAATATCACGCAGCGGATTATCCATGTCGGAAGAGATTCACAGGCAGTGGTGATCATAGTGCATGCCTCGGGCATGTCAAAAGGTGCATTGATGGCCGATGTGACCAAGGTAATCCTTGAGGAGGGAGCATACTTAAAGCTTGTAGATGTGGAACTGCTAGGGCGAGATACAGTGGCATTTGATGATATGGGAGCCGTACTCAGAAAGAACTCAAGGCTGGATGTCATACAGATATTGCTTGGCGGCAGCAGAGTATATACTGGATGTTATGCAGATCAATGCGGCGAAGGCAGCACATTTAATATAAAGTGCGGATATTTCGTATCACAGAAGAATATATTAGATATCAATTACGTGGCTGCTCAGAGAGGAAGGCACACCTTAAGCGATATTTATGCAGCGGGCGCGCTTAAGGATGGGGCCGTGAAGACCCTGAAGGGCACGATAGACTTCAGAAAAGGCTCGAAAGGCTCAAAGGGCGAGGAAAGAGAGGATGTATTGGTGCTCAGCCCGTCTGTTACCAACAGATCTGTGCCTATTGTCCTCACCGAAGAGGATGATGTGGAAGGACATCACGGCGCGACCATAGGCAATCTGTCAAAGGATGTATTGTTCTATCTGGGAAGCAGGGGCATGAGCAAGGAATATGCCGAGCTATTGATGATCAAAGGCAAGATACTTTCAATAGCCAATATGATCCCGGATACAGAGACAGTAAAGCGTATCACATGTGCCGTCGGAGAGGCATTCGGTTCAAATGATTGATTTTAAAATGGATTTTCCCATATTGGGTGACAGCAGATATATATATTTTGACAATGCGGCAACCAGTCAAAAGCCTATGTACGTGCTGGATGCTGTAGATGATTTCTACAAAAATGAAAATGCCAATCCCCTGCGCGGACTTTATGAATGGTCTGTAAAGGCAACGGAAAGCTACGAGCGGGCAAGAGAGAAGACTGCAAAGTTCATAGGTGCAAAGGATGCATCTGAGATCATATTTACACGCAATGCATCTGAGGCATTGAACCTTGTCGCATATAGCTACGCCCTTAGCAATGTTACTGAAGGAGACGAGATAGCTATAGCGATCTCCGAGCATCACAGCAATATGCTGCCATGGCAGATGGTCGCAAAAAAGAAGGGTGCAAGGCTTGTCTGGCTTGAATGCGATGAGGACGGCACATATAGCGAGGAGGAGCTTAAAAAGATAAATCCTCGTACAAGGATTGTTGCTATAGCGCAGGTCTCAAATGTGCTCGGGCAGCCAAAGCCCATAAAGCATATAGCCGATATCGCACACAAGAACGGCGCGGTCATTGTGGTTGACGGCGCACAGTCGGTTCCTCATATGGCAGTGGATGTCACACAGATGGATGCGGACTTTTTCGCATTTTCGGGACACAAGATGTTAGCACCTATGGGTATCGGGGTGCTGTATGGCAAGAGAGAGCTTCTGGAGTCCATGCCGCCGTTTTTGGTAGGCGGTGAGATGATCGAATACGTCACAAGGGAGGAAGCTACATTTGCGCAGCTTCCGCACAAGTTCGAGGCAGGTACCGTAAATGCCGCCGGAGCTGTAGGCCTTGCGGCTGCGATCGATTATATAACGGATGTAGGCTTTGATCTCATAGAGAGACAAGAAGAGAGACTTACCGGACTGCTCATGGATGAGATGCGAAATGTGCCTCATACGGAGATATACGGATCTGAGGATCCTGCATGCCATTGCGGTATAGTGACATTCAACATAGAGGGCTGCCATCCGCACGATGTTGCTTCTATCTTGGATGCTGACGGGATCTGCATCAGGGCGGGACATCATTGCGCACAGCCTCTTATGCAATATATCAAGGCTCCGATGGGCTCGACATGTCGTGCCAGCGTATATTTTTACAATACGGAGGAAGAGGTTCACAGATTTGTAAAGAGCCTTAAAAATGTCAGAGGAGAGCTCGGCTATGGATCTTAAGCAAATGTATAGGGAGATCGTAAACGAACACAATCTCCATCCTACTCACAAGCATGACACGGATGATGCTACAGCGGTATTGCGCGGAGTTAATCCGAGCTGCGGAGATGATATTTATCTCAAATTAAAGATTGAAGACGGTATTATAAAAGACGGATCATATGTAGGCTCCGGCTGTGCCATCTCACAGGCCTCAGCGGATATGATGCTCGATCTTATAATAGGCAAAAGCGAGGAAGAGGCAAAGGAGCTTTGCGACATATTTCTTCGCATGATCAAGGGAGAAGCTTCGGATGAGGAGATAGAATCCCTGGAAGAGGCAGCGGCATTGCAAAACATATCTCATATGCCTGCGCGTGTAAAATGCGCTCAGCTTGGATGGCGCACGCTGGGCGAGATAATAGATTCTGAAAAGCAATGACTCCGAATGCAAGAAAGACCCACAGGCGCAGCTTACTTTTAGTGGGCGGGATAGTCATATTCGGCTTGATATTTGCAGGAATATTATTGCTGTTAAGCCGCGAAGGGGAGACTGTCCGCATCAAGGTAGACGGAAAGATGATTGCCGACATTCCGCTTAGCGCAGATACGGAATATATGATAGAAGGTGCAGACGGCGGATCAAATCTTCTCGTAATACATGACGGATATGCCGAGATAACGGAGGCTGACTGCGCGGATAGCCTTTGTGTTAAGATGGGCAGGATAAGTACCAAAGGGCAATCTATTATCTGCCTTCCTCACAAGGTCGTCGTTGAGGTAATAGGAGATGACAGTACGGATGAGGGCGGCAGTGAAGATCCGGATGTGATCGTATATTGAGTTTTCGGAAAAATTTATGAAGAATATAGGGTCCAGACAGATAGTTTTATACGGTATCCTCGCAGCGGCAGCGCTTATCTTAGGTTATGTAGAATCGTTGATACAGCTTCCTGCGTTCATACCGGGCATGAAGCTAGGTCTGCCCAATCTTGCGGTGATCGCTGCTTTGTATCTGATCGATATAAAGTCTGCGATCATTATTAACTTGGTCAGGATACTTCTATCAGGTATCCTCTTTGGCAATATCATGAGCCTGGCATACAGCCTATCGGGCGGTGCGCTCAGCCTTATCGTGATGATATTGCTGTCAAGAAAAGACAGATTCAGCATCATTGCGGTGAGCATAGCGGGCGGAATATGCCACAATATCGGACAGATGCTTGTAGCTATATTTGTCCTGCAGACAAAAGCTCTTGCGTGGTATTTCCTGATACTATGGTTTGCGGGAATCATTTCAGGTGCTCTGATCGGCCTGTTGGCAGGTATCATCGTAAGCAGACTTAAGAAGACAAAAATATTTCAGGTAAAAAAATGAAAAGAATATTATGTATTATCACATGTCTGCTTTTGACAGGGCAGATTGCAGCGTGTTCGTCCGCAGGCACAGATCCGAATGAGGATAACTCGCAGAGCATACAAACGACGGAAAATAGCGATCCGGGTGAGATTTCCACGGCACAAAGAGAAATATTTGCCATGGATACATATATGACTCTCACCGCATATGGGGATAGATGCGAGGAGGCATTAGATGCGGCAGAGGCCGAGATAGAGCATATCGAAGGCCTTCTGTCCGTGGGCATAGCATCAAGTGAGATAAACGTCATTAACAGCGAGGGCCAAGGAAGAATCAGCACCGAGACAGGCGAGATAATAGATACTGCCCTGCATATATACGAGACAACAGACGGAGCATTTGACATAACTGTTTATCCGCTTATGGAACTATGGGGCTTTACAGGATCGAATCCTCACCTTCCTTCGGATGATGAGATACAGGAGACGCTGGGTGATGTAGGTTCAGATCGCATCAGCGTGGAAGATGACCTTGTACAGTTGGATAAAGGACAGGGAATAGATCTCGGCGGAATAGCAAAAGGATATACATCCGACCGCATTATGGAAATATTCGAAGAGTATGATCTGGTATCCGGTATGGTCTCTCTTGGCGGGAATGTTGCCTTTTACGGTGCAAAGACAGATGGTTCATTATGGAGATGCGGGATAAGAGATCCGTTTAACAGCGCCAACAGACAGGCCGTATATGGCATAATATCGGTTTCGGATCGTTCTGTTATCACATCGGGCGCATATGAGAGATATTTTGAGGAAAACGGAATCAGATATCATCATATCCTGGATCCTTCTACGGGATATCCCGCAGAAAGCGGTATAGTTTCGGCCACTATAGTCGGCTGTGAGGGTGTTGAGGCGGACGCCCTATCAACGGCCTGTTATGTGATGGGTATTGAAAAATCTGAGCAATATTGGAAAAACTCAGATATCGATTTTGACATGATATTGATAGATGAAGAAGGAGATATATACATAACAGAAGGAATCGCCGACAGCTTTGAATCAGATCATAGTGTGAATGTGATCAGAAAGTGAATACGAATATGGCATTTGATCTTGGCAAAATAGAAGGACACAGTCCGAGTCTGATAGGCTTAAAGGATATATTCGCCGGCGCCGTATGCATCCCCATCATAGGAGAGGGGAGCGAGGCGTCGGTCTTATTCGAGATACGCACAGATCGGATAAAGGTACAGCCGAGTGATATATGCCTGCCCGGAGGCGGCATAAAAAGCGGTGAAAGTCCCATAGATGCGGCGAAAAGGGAGATATGCGAGGAGCTTTTGATAGATGAGTCTCAGATAGATATAAAAGGCATCACCGACATATATCACAGTGATAATATCATTATTTATCCTTATGTAGGATATCTTAAGGATTATAAGGGGACTTTCAGCAGGGACGAGGTTGCAGAGGTATTTACAGTTCCTGTAAGATATTTTGCAGAGACAAAGCCGGAGGAATATAAGGTTAGGGCAATAATGAGCCCCGATGATGACTTCCCATATGAGCGTATATATGGCGGCAGAAATTATAAATGGAGAGACAGAACCGTGACGCAGCTCTTCTATAAATACGGCAAATATGATATATGGGGCCTCACGGCCAAGATCATCAAGGCCTTTGCCGATCTGATAAGTACCTGATAATAAGTAAATGATAATAAGTATCTGATAAATGATCAGCAGTGAATATATTGCCGAAAATCTTCTTGGCAACTCTTCCTGGCAACTCCTCTTGGCAGATTCTCTTGGCAAATCTTCTTAGTAAATTTTCTTATTTGATGATGTATGCGCTTGAGCTGTTTCGCCTGAGCTATTTTGTGGCATCAGATCTGTTTTTCTGCTTTTTTGAGAATGGCGTCTCGAGAAAGCAATACATAAATTCATCCGCCTTAGAAAATATAATATCTTCAAGCTCTCTGCAGCCGGTGAAAGCATCTATGTCTATATCACATATGCTGTCGGGGAGGATTATTTTTTTAAGAGACGTACCAAACGGGCATTTTGTAAGAGCCTTTACCTGACATGGTACAGTAAGCTCGGTTATACTGCATCCGATAAATGCAAGGCTTCCGATCTGTGAGAGCGACTCGGGAAGCTCTATATGTGTGATAGCTTTGCAATTATAAAATGCCGACTCACCTATGGAGCCAAGCTTTGAAGGCAGGATGATATCCTTGAGAGCGGTACATCCGGCAAATGCACCGTTTCCTATGGACCTTATACTCTCGGGCAAGGATACGCTCTCAAGCTCCATGCATCCGTAAAAGCATCTGTCGGGTACCGACATCTTACCTTCCTTGATGATAGCCTTCTTTATGCCGCTGCCTCTTAGAGCATCCTCGGATATGTATATATCTGTGCCGGGGATAGCGATCTCTTTTATCTCTTTGCAATCCATAAATGCATATGTGCCTATGAGCTTCAGGCTGTCAGGCAGCAGGACATCTTTCAGACATTCACATCCCTTAAAGGCTTGAAAGCCTATCTCAATAAGGCCATCTGGGAGATTGATACTTTTTAAGGAATGACAGCCTTCAAATGCATCGTCTCCTATATATTTAAGTCCGTTTGGAAGAGTGACCGAGATTATATCTTTTCTCTTAAACGCTCCGGCGCCGATCTTGGTGATGCCGCACGGCAGTGCCGGTGACTTATCTTCTCCATTATATTTACGGAGTATGCCATCTTTTATCTCAAAAGCATTTTCATTCATAAAGGTCAATGCCTCACAATCTTTTTGATTAATCCTTAAGTGCGATTTTAGCAGAATGCAGGATATTTATCAAAGATATTCTTTTATGAGCGGGGGGATCACTGCAGGGCGATCATTTGACAGCAGACGATACAAGCAAATGTTTCGGTACTTGACAGTTCGGTACCGAAGTGTTATAAAGCGTATAGGGTGTAAGAATCAAACAAATGATAAAGGGCGTTAACAAGCATCAAAAGACGGGAACAAAAGACGGTAACGAAAGACAGTAACAACAATACAAAAAACAATAATGACAATAGAAAAGGTTAAGAAAAATGCCAAATGACAAAAAAGAAATTGCAAAAAAAGAAATGACCAAATACGAGCATGCAGGCAGAAATACAAATAAAAAAAGGGAGCTGTCCCTCCTGCTCCATCAGGCCTCAAGAAGGATATATCTGCATAGTGATTTCGGTATGAGACAGACTGAAATATTGAGGATATTACTTGAAGGGCCGATCAGCCAAAAGAAGCTTCAGGAGAGGCTCGGGATAAAGGCGGCAGCCGTCAGTGAGCTTGTGAGCAAGCTTGAGGCGAAAAAGTTGATAGAAAGGAAAAAAAACGATGACGACAGGCGCGTGGTCGATATATGTATATCGCCATTAGCCAAAGAGAGAGTAGAAGAAAAGGTGCGGGAAAATGTCATAAATGTAGCGGACATCCCACTTGAAGAGGAAGAGCTTGTGCAGCTTGAGAATTTACTCTCGAAGCTTTGCAAGGGCTATGATGAGTATGACAGAGGAGGGGATAGATCATGAGGCTTGTTTTCAGATATCTGAAGCCTTACAGATGGATAGTCGCATTTACTATCCTGATCAGGCTTACGGCTATTCTTGCGGAGCTGCTCATACCTTATGTTCTTGAATATATGATCGATGAGATAGCACCGCGAAAGAATATAGAAGAGGTCTTTTTGGCGGGCGGAGTGATGCTGGGACTTATCATCATCCTTATGGTAGCAAATGTCAGCTCCAATGTACTTGCCGCAAGGACGGCTAAGATGGCAACGCATACCATGAGAAAGGATCTTTTTAAGAAATCATTGATGCTTTCGGGTAAGTCATTTGACAGCTTTACCTTACCTTCGATCACTTCAAGGATGACATCCGATTCATATAATGTCCAGGATTTCTTCAGGATGTTTCAATCATATGGTATCAGAGCAACATTCCTGCTCATAGGCGGCATAGCCTTGGCAATGTATATGGACAGAGGACTCGGCATGATACTTTTGATCATCGGCATCCTGTCGGTCGCCGCACTTGTACTTGTATCATTTAAGGGCATACCGCTCTACAGCATGGTACAAGGCTGTATTGATGAGATATCACTTGTGCTGAGAGAAAATATAATAGGTATAAGAGTTGTTAAGGCATTGTCAAAGGAGGATTACGAAAGAGCGCATTTTTCGAGAGCAAATGACAGGATGCTGGCCAAGGATCAGAAGGCATCCTTGATCATGGCCATGCCGGCACCGGTGATGACACTGTTTCTCAATATAGGACTGGTACTGTGCGTATGGGTAGGAGCCGTGAGAGTAAATGCGGGCCTTACGCAGCCGGGTGTCATATTGGCATTTCTTACTTATTTCAATATCATACTTATGAGTGCATTGGGACTTAGCCGCGTACTTTTGATGTTTTCAAAATGTGTTGCATCGGCGAACCGTGTTGGCGAGATCATCAATATGCCTGAAGAGCTTGTGCCTATTCTGCCCGAGGAGGCCGGACATACAGACAAGGACGCATTCATCATATTTGATCATGTATCGTTCAGCTATGAGGGTGCTGCGGCAGTCAGGAAAGCAGATGCGAATGCAAAATATGAAATGCCGGATAAAGAGAACACGAGAGAAAACAGCGCAAGGGAAAATGCTCTTGATGACATATCATTTGAAATGAAAAAAGGCTCGTCGCTTGGCATCATAGGTCCTACAGGCTGCGGAAAGACCACTATGATCAATCTGCTCATGCGTTTTTATGAAGCATCAGGTGGTCATATATTTGTGGATGGCAAGGATATTCGCACATATAAGCTGAAGGACCTTAGGGAGATGTTCGCTGCAGTATTTCAAAATGATCAGATATTTTCGGAAACTATAGCGGAAAATATCAGGTTCGGCACGGACATTTCTGATGAAGAGATGACCATGGCGGCAAAGGATGCGCTTGCGGATGCATTTATATCGGATTATGAGGACGGATATGAGCATATGGCACTCGCCCACGGAGCAAATTTCAGCGGAGGACAAAAGCAGAGAATAATGATAGCGCGTGCCCTTGCGAGAAGAGCCGAGATACTCATACTTGATGATTCGTCAAGTGCATTGGACTATAGGACCGATGCGTTGGTCAGAGGCAATGTAAAAGATAAATATCATTGCACGAGTATAGTCATAGCACAAAGAGTGAGTTCTGTAATGTCTCTCGACAAGATCATCGTTATGCGTGAGGGACGAATAGAGGGCATAGGTACACATGAGTATCTCATGCGCACATGTCCGGCATACCTTGATATATACAAGACACAAATGGGAGAGGAGGAAGCATAATGCCAAACAAAGGTGAGATCAACAGGCCGAATGACTCAAAAAGAACACTAAAGAGGCTCTTTTCATATCTTGCGGAATATAAATTGACAGTAGCAGTGATCATATTATGCTGTCTTATCTCCAATGTGCTTGCACTTATAGGTCCGTCACTTGCCGGCAAAGCCATAAATGCCGCAAGCGCAGGAGCGGGGAAGGTGGATTTTGCGTTGATCGGCCGATATGTCGCTTTGATGGCGATATTCTATATCGTATCAAGCATAGTAAATGCAATCATTCAGCTGATAATGGTACGTGTCGGCAAAAGGATCACATATCGTATGAGAAGCGATGTCTTCAATAAGCTCATGACATTGCCGGTGAGCTATTTTGATGTTCATCAGACAGGAGATATCATAAGCAGGGTTTCCTACGATATCGAGCAGGTCGGTACATCACTGGTTACTGATGTCACGTCTGTGCTGACCAATGTCATTACCATATTTGGATCTCTTGTCATGATGATCATCGTATCTCCGGTATTGTCGCTGGTAGTTCTCGTAACGATGCCTTTGATAGTGATCTATACAGCCGTTCTCAGAAAAAAGGTACATCCGCGATACAAAAGGAGATCTGTGGCATATGGCGCGCTGAACGGATTCTCAGAGGAAATGCTGGGAGGACATAAGACCATACAGGGATATTCTTATGAGGATAAAGCAAATGAAAGATTCGACAGCGTGAGCTATGAGGCCTCAGAGGCATTCTACAGAGCAGAGAATCTGGCACAGACAATGGGACCCGCAGTGAATGTCGTAAACAGTCTTACATTGATGTTTACGGCAATACTTGGATCAATCCTTTATATATCCGGTTATGTAAATCTCGGACAGATATCCTCGTTTGTCTTATATTCGAGAAAATTTTCAAATCCGGTCACCGAGATCTCAAATGTAATAAATGAGATGTTCTCTGCACTCGCGGCGGCAGAGAGAGTATTTGACCTCTTGGATGAGGAGCCTGAGAGCGAGGATATAAGCGGCAGCATAGAGCTTACATCATGCAGCGGACACGTAGAGATGAAGAATGTCAGCTTCGGATATGTGCCCGGAAAAACGATTCTGTCGGGACTTGATCTTGATGCAAAGCCCGGATCGCAGATAGCTATTGTCGGACCGACCGGAGCAGGCAAGACTACTATCATAAATCTGCTCATGAGATTTTATGATGTTGATGAAGGAGAGATATGCATTGATGGCAGAAATATAAAAGAATATACGAGGAAGAGTCTTAGAGGAGCATATGCGATGGTGCTTCAGGATACATGGCTTTTCCGTGGTACAATATTTGAAAATATCGCCTACGGAAAGGAAAATGCGACTATGGAGGAGGTAGTGGCAGCAGCAAAGGCCGCTCATATCCATTCATTTATCATGCGGCTTCCAAACGGATACGATACGGTCATCGATGCAGACGGCAATAATATATCCAAGGGGCAGAAGCAACTGCTGACTATCGCAAGAGCGATGCTCTATGACGCGCGCATATTGATACTGGATGAGGCCACATCCAATGTAGATACGACAACAGAGCGTCAGGTACAGGCTGCCATGAAGAAGCTGATGGAGGGTAAGACTTGCTTTACCATAGCACATAGGCTTTCAACGATACGCGGCGCCGATAATATACTTGTAATAGAGCACGGCAAGGTGGTGCAGCAGGGTACCCATGAGCAGCTTATGGCATCCGGCGGTCCTTATTATGAGTTGTATTCGGCACAATTTAAATAAAAGAAGCAGCTGATGCAGCATGCCTTTGCTGCATTAGCACATGTGCAGTACTAAAGATAGTCTGAGAGGAAGATATGCAGGCGATCACCCTGCAGTAAGGCTGCAAAATATGCATGATAAAAGCATTGACAAAGGAAGAACTGCTTTGTATAATCACTGATTGTGACGGCGTGTCTTTGTGTCCCCTTTATATAGGGAAGGATACGTAAGGCGTCGGAAGTAAAATGTATATAGAGGTTCAGTTTTGCTTACAGGCGATATGGTATGTATCACGTTATGCGGCCCGAACATTCGCATACCGATATATCTTATCACACCTGACACTTGAACCAAAAACATTTAGGAGGTTAATTTATGAAGACATTTATGGCCAATCCTGATAAGATCGAGAGAAAGTGGTATGTGATCGATGCATCGGGATGCACACTCGGACGCTTATCCTCAGAAGTTGCTTCAATGCTGAGAGGAAAGAAAAAGCCTGTATTTACACCTCATGAGGATTGCGGTGATTATGTGATCATCGTCAATGCCGATAAGATTAAGGTAACAGGCAGAAAGCTGGACCAGAAGGTTTATTATGATCATTCTGATTATGTAGGCGGAATGAAGGAGACTACACTCAGAGAGATGCTCGCAAAGCATCCTGAGAGGGTTATCGAACGCGCAGTTAAGGGTATGCTTCCAAAGGGACCGCTTGGTCGTTCAATGATCAAGAAACTCTTTGTCTATGCCGGACCGGATCACAATCATCAGGCTCAAAAGCCGGAAGCATATTCATTATAAGCTGAGGGGAGGTAATCATTATGGCAAATACATTCTATGGTACAGGAAGAAGAAAAAAGAGCATTGCCAGAGTATATATCGCACCTGGCAACGGACAGATCACTATAAATAAGAGACCTATAGACGAATATTTCGGTCTCGAGACACTTAAGGTTATAGTTCGCCAGCCGCTTGAGGCAATAAATGCAGCCGGCAAATATGATGTTAATGTAACAGTAAAGGGCGGCGGATTTACAGGCCAGGCAGGCGCTATCAGACATGGTATCGCAAGAGCACTTTGCGTTGCAGACGCAGACAACAGACCTGTTCTTAAGCAGGCAGGATATCTTACAAGAGATCCTCGTATGAAAGAGCGTAAGAAGTACGGCCTCAAAGCCGCACGTAGAGCTCCTCAGTTCTCAAAGAGATAATTTCTCTTACGAAATGTTCAAAACCCCGAAAGCACTGCGCTTTCGGGGCTTTTCTTTTTTTCTTCGTTTTTTTCCCTTTAATGTAGCCTGTGACAGCTATACTCTCGATTGGTACAGAAAGATCATCACCAT
>CAZGVB010000005.1:56453-76355 GCA_964528825.1 uncultured Parasporobacterium sp. | reverse complement strand
AAGGGCTGGCTTTCAATATCACCTATTGTTCCGCCTATTTCCGTAATGACAATATCCGCGTCCGAATGCTTTCCTACTCTGTAGATGAATTCCTTAATCTCATTCGTTATATGAGGGATTACCTGTACTGTAGATCCCAGATATTCACCGCGTCTCTCTTTATTTAATACATTCCAATATACTTTTCCTGTTGTAAGATTGGAATAGCGGTTCAGGTCTTCGTCGATAAATCTTTCATAGTGTCCGAGGTCAAGGTCTGTCTCGGCACCGTCATCTGTTACATAGACCTCACCATGCTGATACGGACTCATTGTTCCGGGGTCAACGTTTATATACGGGTCTAACTTTTGAGAGGCTACTTTGAGACCTCTTTGTTTAAGGAGTCTTCCCAGAGATGCAGCGGTTATTCCTTTTCCAAGTCCGGATACAACTCCGCCGGTAACAAAAATATACTTTATCATTTTACTACCTCACGTTATGATAATATTTTGACAAATTTAAATAATCCCAAGCATCCTTATAAGGTCTGCAGCTTAGGAATATGTTTTTATGATATTTTTTGCGGCTGTGGCTATCGGGATGCGCATGTTCATTGCCTGCTTTTCGATATATTTATGTGCCTCATCCTCAGTCATGTTCAGACATTCTATAAGCAGCCATTTAGCCTTGTTAACAATACGTATTTCTTTTATTTTTTCTTCTACGGTTGCTTGCTTTGCCTCTATTGCGCGCAAACGCTCTCTTGCTGCGCACAGCATCCTGAGCGATTGTATAACCGCTTGCGTCGAGGTCGGTTTGGAGATTACCATTACGCCTGCCTCCATTACCGCTGAATAGATTTCATCATACATGTCACTTTTAACAAATAAAAGAACACTTGAGACTGTATTGCGGCAGATATCCATGGCAAAAGCCGAACCGAATTCGTCATTTAGAGGAGTATTTATTAAGATTATGTCGTATGAGACCTCAAGAGCAGAGCGCCTTGCTTCACCTGCGTTTTTTACTGTATCGATCGGCCAAAAGTCGCTTTGTGGGAGAAGAGAACGCGTCGAACAGGCAAATTTTTCACTGCCGGATACGATAAGAACACTATATGTATGATCTTTAAACAGCATCTTTGCCTCCCTTAAAAACTTTTATTATATCTGCGGCTTTCTGAATAACAGATTTATCGTTTGCAATATGATCTTTTGATACTTTCCGGTATATATTTATCTATAAATTCACTTTTTGCGGCAATCTCCCTTGCCTCGTCCAATGTCTGTGGGAGCTTTGCTATATTGTTTGTGATCTCAGACGGCGCATCATAAAGATTGAGGTCAGTACTTTCAGGCAGTGCAAGATTGTTTTCTATACCATACAGGCCGGCATAAATGAGCAAGGCAAAGGCCAGATACGGATTGGCACAGGGGTCCGGAGAACGCAGCTCAAATCTGGGCAAAAATCCCATTGATGCGGGTATTCTTATAAGCTGAGATCTGTTTTCTTTTGACCAAGATATATATTTGGGCGCTTTATGATTTCCCAGCCTTTCGTAAGATCCTTCGGTTGTATTCATAAAGAGTGTTATTTCACTGATCTTATCCATTATTCCGGCAATGGCTTTGTCCATAACATTCTCGCCTTTGTCGGATTTCACCGATATATTGATATGAAGGCCGCTTCCGGGCTTATCATTAAGAGGCTTTGGTGTAAAATCGGCATAAAGGCCATGTCTATTGACTATGGTTTTTACTACGGATTTGAATGTAAGTGCATTATCCGCCGCCGTAAGAGGGTCAGAATATCTGAAATCGATCTCATTTTGTCCCGGTCCCTCCTCATGGTGGGACGCTTCGGGATAGATATTCATTTGTGAAAGAGTTAAACAGATTTCTCTTCGCACATTTTCTCCCTTGTCATCCGGAGCCACATCCATATATCCGGCGTCATCATAAGGAATTTTCGTATATTTTCCATCCTCATCTGTCTTAAACAGATAAAATTCCATTTCCGATCCGAAATTAAAGGAAACACCGGCCTCTGTACTCGCCTTTATCGCATTTATAAGAACAGATCTGGTATCACTTTGAAAGGGGGTTCCGTCAGGATAGGTTATAGTGCAGTACATTCGCACCACACGTCCGTTTTCTGAACGCCACGGCAGAGACGAAAGAGTAGCAGGGTCCGGATGAAGGAACAGATCTGACCTGACCTCACCGCCAAAACCTGCGATAGCCGATGCATCAATGCCAATGCCATATTCAAAGGCACGCTCCAGCTCTGTGGGTATTATCGCGATATTTTTTAAATTACCGAAAATATCACAGAAGGCTAAGCGTATGAATTTGACATTTTCCATTTCCACATATTGCATTACTTCCTTACGTGTATAATTCATTAATCCGACCTCCTTTGATATAAAACAATACAACAAAAAAAGTCTTGTTGTCAATAAAAGCATTATATTTAAAAAAATAATTGACAAATTATTTTTATGCGAGTATATTGACGGTCAGAGACAACGTCGTCTCCGAAGTATTTTCGGAGACGGCGTTTTTTGTTTCAGGTGGCTATGGTTATACAAACAAATCTATAAAAAAAGAAAGGAAAAAGTTGAAATGTCAGGTGTACCGGAAAAATTCGGAAGCATGGTCTTTGATGAGCGTGTCATGAAAGCAAGGCTTCCGGAAAAAGTTTACAGATCATTGAAGAGGACTATACGCAAGGGAGAGGTGCTCGATCCGTCTGCCGCAGATGCGGTTGCTTCGGTTATGAAGGAATGGGCAATAGAGAAAGGTGCAACGCATTATACTCATTGGTTCCAGCCGCTGACGGGGATCACTGCGGAAAAGCATGACAGCTTTATTTCACCATCACCGGATGGCGGCGTTATCATGGAATTTTCCGGCAAGGAGCTTGTTAAGGGTGAGCCTGATGCGTCGAGTTTTCCGTCAGGCGGAATCAGAGCCACTTTTGAGGCCAGAGGTTACACTGCGTGGGACCCGACATCATATGCTTTCATAAAGGGTAAGACACTCTGTATCCCTACGGCATTTTGTTCGTACAGCGGTGAGGCATTGGACAAGAAGACTCCGCTTCTGCGTTCTATGGAGGCTATCAATAAGCAGTCACTTAGGATACTCAAGCTTTTTGGAAATAATGATGTTACAAGAGTTTCTACATCAGTCGGTCCTGAACAGGAATATTTTCTTATAGACAGAGAAATGTATGAGAAAAGGAAGGATCTTGTATATACCGGTCGTACATTATTTGGTGCCAAGCCTCCTAAGGGTCAGGAGCTTGATGATCATTATTTCGGCGTTATCAAACCGAGAGTTCAGGCTTTTATGGATGAGCTTAACGAAGAGTTATGGAAGCTTGGCGTTCTTGCAAAGACAGAGCATAACGAGGTAGCACCGTCACAGCATGAGCTTGCACCGATTTTTTCAACTACGAATGTTGCGTCAGATCACAATCAACTTACGATGGAGCTTATGAAAAAGATTGCATTAAAGCACGGTCTTGTCTGCCTTTTGCATGAAAAACCATTCGCAGGTGTCAACGGTTCAGGTAAGCATAACAACTGGTCTATCGCAACAGATACAGGTGTTAACCTGCTTTCACCCGGCGATACTCCATATGAGAATGCACAGTTTCTGCTTTTCCTGGTAGCTACTATTAAGGCGGTAGATAAATATCAGGATCTTTTGAGATGGAGCGTCGCATCTGCCGGAAATGATCATAGGCTTGGTGCCAATGAGGCACCTCCTGCAGTAATCTCGATATTCTTGGGTGATGAGCTTACAGCTATACTTAAGGCTATCGCAACAGACACTCCTTATGTAGCAGCTGAGAAGGCATTTGTAAAGCTTGGTGTTGACAGCATACCGAAATTTCCTAAAGATAATACGGACCGCAACCGTACTTCACCTTTTGCATTTACAGGAAACAAATTCGAATTTCGTATGCTTGGATCATCAAGCTCCATATCCGATTCGAATATTGTTCTTAACGGAGCTGTTGCTCAGATACTTGAGGAATTTGCGGATACACTCGAAAAGGCAGACGATTTCACAGCTGCTCTTCAGGCATTGCTTAAGGAGACCATAATCGAGCATAAAAATATCATTTTCAACGGTGATGGATATGACGATTCATGGATATCTGAGGCAACGAATGTGCGGGGTCTTTTGAATCTTAAAACAACTGTTGATGCGGCGCCATGTCTTCTTGATGAAAAGAATATATACATGCTCACTCATCAAAAGATTTACAGTGAAAGTGAGATAATGTCAAGACACTATATCACTTACGGAAATTACAATAGAATGCTGACCATTGAGGCTAATACAATGATAGAAATGGTCAGAAAGGATATACTTCCGGCGGTCTGTGCATATAGCTCGGATGTTTCGGCAAGTGCAGCCGCAAAACAGGCATTTGCACCGGGTGCGGCATGCAAGGCTGAAAAAAATCTTGTAGAAAGACTCAGCTCACTTGCGGATATCATTGACGAAAGAGTAGAGGAACTGGAAAATTCAATGGTTGCCCTTCATGATATTGATGATGTTGTTAAAGTCGGTGAGAATTTCAGAGATGTGATCATCGCACAAATGGCATCCCTGAGAGCCGCATGTGATGAGGCCGAAACCATAACGGCAAAGGATTATTGGCCATTCCCGACATATGGTGATATTCTCTTTGGAGTTATGTAAAAAGTCGATCACGCGGATATTTGAATATTATATCTGTACAAAATTAATATATCAAAAAGAAAAGCAGCAAAGGTATGAATTTAAAACCTTTGCTGCTTTTTGATTCCAGAGAACGATGAGATAAGTATCTGCTATCGTCTGATTGCCTGATTGCCTGATTGCCTGTCAAATGTTTATTTTTATTTGCTTTCCTTTTCAGATTGATCTTCCTTTTTCTGTCCTTTCTTGAGTATAAGATTTACGATTATACCGAGTATAAGGGCACAAGCTATTTCAGTAAGCTGGATATCACCGATCTTGATGACCATTCCGCCTATACCGCAGATAAAAATGGTTGATGCAGTGAAGAGATTGCAATTGTCGTTAAGGTCTACAGGCTGAAGCATCTTAAGTCCGCTTACAGCTATGAATCCGTAGAGAGTGATGCATACGCCGCCCATTACACAGCTTGGTATAGAAGCTAAAAATGTTACAAAAGGTCCGAAGAATGAGATGACCATACATATTATAGCTGTCGTGAATATGGTAACGACAGAAGCATTGCCTGTTATTGCCACACAGCCTATGGATTCGCCGTATGTGGTATTGGGGCATCCGCCGAATATGGCACCTGCAAATGATCCTACACCGTCTCCAAGGAGAGTTCTGTGAAGACCGGGATCCTTAAGAAGGTCTGTGCCGATGACAGATGAAAGGTTCTTGTGATCTGCGAGATGCTCAGCAAATACTACAAAGGCAACAGGAACATATGCAACGGCAATAGTAGCTATATATTTTCCCGTTATCTGAGAAAGCCCCTTAGCAGCCGTGATAAATGTGAAATCCGGTATCCATTTCATATCATTGAAAATAGAAAAATCAATTATCATCAATGATTCATTGCCTGTCGCGATACCGATGACGGTAAATATGGATGCAACAGCGTATCCTGCGGCGATTCCTATGATGAACGGAATGAGTTTCATCATTTTTTTGCCATAGACAGAGCAGATAGTTACAACAAACAATGTAACCAGAGCACATATAAATGCGAGAAATACGGACGGAGTCATTATATATGCGCTTGCCTCGGTGCTGTAAGAGCCGGCAAGGGCATCGCTTACAGCGTTGCTTGCGAGAGACAGACCTATGATGGCTACTGTCGGGCCAATGACTACCGGAGGCATGAGATAATCTATCCAGGCAACGCCGACAAATTTAACAATTAATGCGATGATGACATAAACGATTCCGGCAAAGCATGCTCCGATTATAAGTCCGACATATCCTGCCTCTAACGAAACAGCACCGGCAAATGCGGCAAACATGGATCCAAGAAATGCGAATGATGAGCCCAAAAATACAGGACTTCTGAATTTGGTAAATAAAAGATAAACGATAGTACCGACACCTGCACCGAAAAGAGCGGCACTTTGGCTCATTCCGTTTCCGATGATAGACGGTACAGCAATGGTTGCAGCCAATATGGCAAGCAATTGCTGGATGGCAAAGACAAGTGTTTTGCCGAAGCTTGGCTTGTCATGTATACCGTAAACAAGATTCATAAGATTTCCCCCTTAGTTCATTTACTGAATCAGATTGCGAATCCCTTTATAAATATGAAGATATTAATTACCGGGATCCTTAAATTCCAATCTTACTTTTACACATTGTCTGAAAGAATATCACCAGATTGTGCAAAAGTAAATAGAATGATACAACATGTGGTGAAACAAAATAAGCATTGAATTTTATGCATTTTCCCGTTGTATTTATTCATGAAGTTAACATATAATTAATCTGATTTTTCTAAAATCCGGTTAAATGCGGATCGGCGGTTCGTTACGCTTGCCGACATAGTATGATTGATGTTACATGGCTTTGGAGGGCGGATTTTAAGAAAAGAATCGAATATTGATATCGAGCGGAGATAAATACAATGAAGAAAACAGCCAGACAGGAAAAGATCATAGAAATCGTATCAAATAATGATATTGAGACTCAAAATGATCTTGCCGTTATGCTGAATGACGCCGGATTCAAGGCAACGCAGGCCACGGTTTCGAGAGATATAAAGGAATTACATCTTGAAAAAAGGGCAAAAGGCAAAGGCAGTTATTATTTTTATCCTGAAGGCAGGGTAATGAATCAGAATAAATATCTGCGAGTATTTAATGACGCTCTTGTGAAGATCGAATCGGCGGGCAACATCGTTGTCATAAAAACGGCCTCCGGCATGGCTATGGCTGTAGCGGCGGCATTGGATTCCTTAGGAATGAGGGAAGTCGTCGGAACGATTGCGGGTGATGATACTATAATGTGTGCTACGCACAGCGATAAGGAGGCATCCGCTGTAGTTTCACATATAAAGAAAATGCTTAAAGGAGTCTGAGCTGATCGCAGATAGGAACAGAAGCATATGCTTAAAAATGTTCATTTAAAAAATATCGCTCTCATAGAAGAGGCGGATATAGATTATGATATGGGACTGAATATTATGACCGGTGAGACAGGATCCGGAAAGTCTATAATAATCAGCTCTATTAATATCGGACTCGGAGGCAAGGCCGACCGTTCACTTATTCGGCGTGGCTGCGATCATGCGATGGTGGAGCTTTCGTTTGAAACGGACTCTGTTGAAGTAAAGAGGGCTCTTGATGAGATAGGTGTGGATGCCGGTGCAGGAGAAGTCGTTATAAGCAGAAAGATCACGAAAGACTCAGCAATTGCAAGGATTAACGGACAGACCGTTACATTGCCGAATATAAAAAGAATAGCTTCACTTCTTATAGATGTCCATGGTCAACATGATCATCAGTCGCTGCTCGATCCGTCACGGCATCTGGATATAGTAGACAGATACGCAGGCACAGATGTTGAAAAAGCGAAGTCAGCATTTAAGAAGCTTTATACCGGATATAAAGCACTAAGATCCGAATATGGCAATCTGAATCTTGATGATGAATCTTTAAAACGCGAGATAGAGCTTCTTCAGTTCCAAAAAGACGAAATAGAAGAGGCAGCGCTTATGCCGGGTGAGGATGCAAGCCTCGAGGAGGAATGCAAAAAGCTTCGAAAATGGGAAAAAATATCGGATTCATTAAAAAAAGCTTACACAGGTATTTGTGATGATGCCACGGGTATTTTGCAAAAAATATCTCAAGTATGTCTCGAGATTGACTACGCGGCAAAAGAAAATGACGATAAGGATATGACGGGCCTTAAGTCTGCCTCGGCAGATATTTATTCTATAGCGGAGGATCTCGGACATGACCTTGAAAAATATATTGAAAGTCATAGCTTCGATGAAAAAAGATATGCAGAAATCAGGCAAAGACTTGAAAAGATAAATAAGCTTAAGGAAAAATATGGCAATACATCAGACGATATATTGAAATTCTATGACACTATTTGCAAAAAGCTTGACGAATATAAAAATTATTCCAGAAACAGAAAAGATATAAATACGAAGCTATCTGCCATGAAAGGCGAGCTTAATCACAGCGCCAGAGAATTGTCCGCCCTCAGACAGTTAAGTGCCGGAAAGCTTCAGGAGGAAATAAAGAAAAATCTTGACGATCTGAATCTTTTAGATGTGAATTTCCAAATAAGCTTTGACAATGCAGGACGTATATCGGAAAACGGATATGATAAGGTGGAATTTCTCATATCACTAAATCCCGGGGAACCATTAAAGCCTCTTGCCAGGGTCGCATCGGGCGGTGAATTATCAAGGCTCATGCTTGCGATCAAAACATCTATCGCGGACAATGATGATATACAGACTCTCATATTTGATGAAATAGATACGGGAATAAGCGGAAGAACCGCACAGAAGGTAGCATGGAAGCTGCACTATTTAAGTAAGGCTCATCAGATCATATGTATAACACATCTTCCGCAGATAGCGGCTATGGCCGATCAACATTTTTTGATCGAGAAGGAATCTGCGGAAGGAAATACGCTGTCAGGTATAAGAAAATTGACATATACTCAGGAGATCGAAGAGGTCGCAAGACTTTTAAGCGGTGATACAATAACTGCGGCAACGATAGAAAATGCCAAAGAGCTTAAGTATTATGCAAAAAACAAATAAATCCAGATCGTCCAAGTATCGAATAAATCCAAATCGCCGGGCGCCAAATGAATTCTGGTTGCCCAAGTATCGAATAAATCCAAATTGTCGGACACCAAATGAATCCAGATTGTCCAGACATCAAATAGCCCATACCGGCATCTGCAGATAAGTCTATGACGACATGATTCAGAAAAATCTCATAACGCCTATTACTTTACCGAGGATAGAGACATTTTCCGTGATTATCGGCTCGTAATCCGGATTATCCGGCTGCAGTCTGTAATGCCCGTTTTCCTTATAAAAATATTTCACAGTAGCACCATCTTCAATAAGTGCCACAACCATATCTCCCTGTGAGGCTTGAGAGGTCTGCTTAACGACGAGCATATCACCATCAAGTATGCCGGCACCTATCATGCTCTCGCCGCGTACCTTGAGCATAAACATCTGTCCGTTCGGAAGCGCATCCGCAGGCAACGGAAAATAGTCAGTGATATTTTGCTCTGCAAGCAGAGGCTCACCTGCGGCAACATTGCCTACGACAGGTATATGACTTATCTCACGTCTTAAAGGATTAAAACTGTCATCAAGTATCTCTATCGATCTTGTCTTGCTGGGATCACGCTTTATATATCCGAGCTTTTCAAGCTTTGACAGATGGGCATGAACCGATGCGGTAGACTTCAATCCGACCGAACTGCATATTTCGCGTACAGCGGGAGGATAACCCTTTTCAAGGGTTTCTTTTTTTATAAATTCAAGTATTTCGCGTTGCTTGTCTGATATATTCTCTTCCATAAATTTTAAACGTACGAGCTGTTGCCTGTACCATAATGCTTGCAAACCATGTGTTGACATTAAAAGAGTAGCGATCTCGGCAGATAGCGCCTGCCGGTCTTTTATAATGGGATATTATCACATATCCATAAAAAAAGCAAACAAATGTTCATATATGGTATTGACAAACAGATGTTCGGGATATAAAATGCAAACAAATGTTCGGGAAATACAAATGCGACTTGCAAAAAGGATATGATCGGAGGTTTGTTATGAAACGCAATAAGGATTCATATGGCAGATACAAAAAGAAAAATAAAGGCAGCACAGCAAAAAATATCATCAAGCTTGCAGCATTAGCCTGTTTATTTGCCACGGTTCTTATAGTTGCTCTTTGCCTTAGCAATAACCTTGTAAGGACTAATGCTTCATCTTCTTCCTCCGACAGCATTTTTTATTCATCGATCACAATAAAAGCCGGTGATTCCCTTTGGTCTATCGCAGATGAATATATGAATGAAGACATGTATATAGATAAAAGAGAATATATTGCAGATCTGAAAAGGATAAATAATCTTACATCAGATGATATAAATTGCGGCAGCAATCTTATCGTCATTTGCTATGAATGATACGGTCTCGGAGACATTTATAATATATTTCTAGGGTCAAAGAAAAATTTCAGCTGGCATCACATGTGCAGTACTAAAAATTGTCTGGATGAAAGATTTGCGGGTGATTACCCTGCAGTGACCTAGGTAACCATATTTCAGGATGTCGAATGCATATTCTGTTTTGATATGATACAATTGCAAGCGAAGCTTTGCCTGCCATCATGCGGGCATGTCAATTTATTCAGGAACGGAGATTATCATGACGGCAGATTGGAAGATTGTTGGACATCATACCGGTGAAATGATTGTTACCATAGATGGCGGCGAATGGGCAGCTGCTCTTAAGGAGGCAAAAGATCGGCTTGAGGAGAGAAGCAAACAGGTAGGTACATCGACAGATGAGATAGAAAGATCTGCTATTTATGGTGTAGCATTGAATCTGAATATCAAAAAAATTTTTGCTGAGGGAACCGTTATGCTTCATTTGGATCCGGTATCGGAACCTAAGATTGATGTAAAAAAAATCGATGCAGAAGGTGCTGTAGTCAGCTTTATTTTTTCTGTCAAGCCTTGTTTTGATATTCCCGATCTCTCTCTTCTCAAATATGTTATTAAAGAACCGCAAGTCAGTAATGAAGAGATCGAATCTGCCATAGAAGAAATGAAGCAGACATTTATTAAGAAATATTCATCTCTTCCGGATGATATGAATGATTTTGCGGCGGACATGAATATCGAAGGTGTAAATAATCTGTCAGATCTGAAAAGAAGCATATATGAATTACTCCTCGATGACAAACAGCAAATGGCACAGAATGATGCGGATGATAAGCTTGTAGATGACCTTTGTGATCTCGTCGAGCTTGACGCACCGGATGGTATGGTCGATATGGAGACGGATAGTATCATCTGTGGACGTAAGGATGAGCTTGCATCAAGGAATATCTCTTTTGAAGAATATTTAAAATCAATAAAGATGAATGAAGAACAATATAAGGAATCATTAAAGCCGGAGGCTGCGAAGAATATCAAAGCCAGATTGATATTCGAAAAGATCGCCGAGGAAAATGATCTATTGCCTGATGAATCAGATATTGATAAAGAATATGAGATGATGGGCAGAACATATAAAATGGATCCGGATGATCTCAGAAAGGTTTTCCCGGAGGATGATATGAGATATCAAAAGAGGCTTACGATGGCATTTGATCATGTAAAAAAAATGATCATGCAATGATAAACATATAACGTATTTTCGGTTCGAAGCAAAATTTCAATTGGCATAGCTTACACGCGCAGTACTAAAACTCATCTGCAAGGAAATGGTTCGCATGATTACCTGACAGTGACTATTTCCGGATATAAGAGAAAAAAATATTGAAATAGCTATCTGCGGTCGGTATAATCCAAATAGTAAATGAAAATGGTATATATAAGGCTGATTGTCATTGCTTTGAGTATTTGTATATGATGTCCGGGCTGGTGATCCATATGCCTCATATTTACCAAAAGGAAAATGGAGGTAATTTCGATGAAGTATTGTACATATTGCGGCGAGCCTATGGAAGATGAGGCAGTATTCTGTACTCATTGCGGAAAAAAGTTCGAGGGCGCTGAGACAATTATTAATGAACAAGATACTATTTCAAACGAATCCGCGGAATCCATTCAGGATTCAAATGTTGCTCCAGTCGTAAATGACGATACAGAAGCTTCAAGGCAGCAGGAGAGCTTCGCATCAGATAACATACCATATGCTCAGGATGTTCAGATTGTATCAGATAACGGGTCTTCTGCATCTTTAAAGGCACCGGGAAAATCGATAACGTCATTGATACTCGGTATTTCATCTGTTGTATCCGCTTTCTTCGGTTTGCTCTTCGCATTTTGCTCTCTCATTCCGTATGCCGGAGCAGCATTGATGGCATATGGCATATCGTTTGGCATTATAGCGATAGGAACAGGTATTCCGGCGTCTGTGCTTGCGAAAAAGGCCGAGAGGATAGGCGATTACAATTCTAAAGAAAAGCTTGGAAAGATATTCGGACGTATAGGATTTATTGTCGGAATATGTGCATTCGTTTTTGCAATTATTTTCGGATGTATATCTATAGCATCATACGGTTACTATTATTAAAGAAATAAGCAAATGCTCTTGCAGAGCATACTTATGATAATACCGCATGCGAATATCGATAGTTTGGCTGTATTAAGGATAAAGAATAAAGGGTCTGTCAATGCTTGACAGACCTTTTGTTGTAAACATGCATCTATAAATCATTGCTATTTATATATGACAGCTCATGTATTATGTATGGCAGCTCATGTATTGGCTATTAAATGTTTTTCTTTGGCCTCTGGTCAGACATGGCGGAAAATTGTTTGGAGTGATCAAATGATGACGGTTATAGATCCTAGACTTACAGATATAAATTCTAACGAGATCTATCATTATCTGGGTATCGATGGCAGGTATATCAGAGAAACAGAAAAAAAGGCCATTACCGAATGTATTGAAGATGTCAAAAGTGTGGCGAAACCGTTACTCGTATACAAAAAAGCCGCGGTAAATGACGGATGTGTCGATGGCCTGGATCTTAAGGGAAATGATATACGAGATCTTCTTAAAGATTGTGACGGAGCGATCATATTCGCGGCAACTTTAGGCTATGATATTGACAGACTTATAAATATTCTTCAGATAAAAGATATGGCAAAGGCAGTAATAGCAGATGCATGCGCAGGTGCCGCAATAGAAAATATCTGTGATAATTTTGAAAAAGATATGCGCAAAGCACTTGAAGACGAGGGATGTACCCTTACCGAAAGATTCAGCCCCGGTTACGGAGACCTTCCTTTAAATGTTCAAAATGACTTGACAGATTTTTTGGATTGCCAAAGGCGCATAGGGATCATTGTAGCGGACAATTGTCTGATGACACCCATAAAATCTGTTACTGCCATCATGGGTATTTCACCTTATGCTGCAAAGAAGGATTCATGTTCAGACAAAGATTTTCGCATATGTATATCATGCACCAATAATAAAGACTGCACATTTTGCAAAAAAATTAAATCTGCATGTGACGATTGATATATATCATTTGAGATATATAGGGTAAGGATGTATAAGAAAGACAAAGAGAGGAGAAGCTCAGATGAATAATATAAAGATTCTTGACGGCGGCATGGGTACGATGCTTCAGAATGCAGGAATGCGTCCGGGTGAAAGATCTGAAATTTATGGTATGCAGCATCCATCTATATTAAAAGAAATACACAAAGAATATTTGAGATGCGGCAGCGATTATCTGTATGCCAATACATTTTGTGCAAATTCTCATAAGCTCTCCGGAACCGGATATACAGTTCTTGATGTCATTACTGCGAATATAAATACGGCAAGAGAGGCTGTCCTTGAATATAAAAAAGAAACGTCCTGTATGCGGAATATCAAGATAGCTCTCGATGTGGGACCGATAGGTGAGCTTATGGAACCGCTTGGAACGCTCAGCTTTGAAGACGCATATGAAATATTCAGACAAATGGTTGTGGCAGGTGATGATGCAGGAGCCGACATTATTATTTTCGAGACTATGTCGGATCTGTCGGAGCTTCGTGCTGCAGTTTTTGCCGCGCATGAAAATTCATCTCTTCCGATATGGGCAACGATGAGCTTCGAGGAAAGCGGCAGAAGCTTTACGGGCACCAGCGTTGCATCGTTTGCAATGACTATGGATGGACTTCCTGTTCAAGCACTTGGTATAAATTGCTCGCTTGGTCCCAATGAAATTTATCCTTTCATAGCGGAAATAAAAAAGAGGACGAATAAACCTGTCATTGTCAAACCAAATGCGGGACTTCCTGATCCGTTAACCGGCATATATGATATAGGTGCGGCAGAGTTTGCAGAGCAAATGAAAGCATATGCAAAGATTGGTATTTCATATATCGGCGGCTGCTGCGGCACTACACCCGAATATATAAAAGAGCTTTCAAATATGCTGAAATGTCTTGACCGCGAGGCGTGCGAAAATACTAAAGATAGAAAAAATCCACCTTTAATATCCGGAGTTTGTTCTGCGGGAAGAGTTGTGGATCTTAATAATATCACAGTAGTGGGGGAGCGGATAAACCCGACGGGGAAAAAACGTTTTCAGCAGGCACTTAAAGAGCATGATCTTAATTATATAATGAAATGTGC
The DNA here is from genome assembly GCA_964528825.1 of uncultured Parasporobacterium sp. Taxonomy (GTDB): domain Bacteria; phylum Bacillota; class Clostridia; order Lachnospirales; family Lachnospiraceae; genus RGIG5612. The sequence goes on along the minus strand of CAZGVB010000005.1, from coordinate 62,003 downwards.
TCTTGAACAGCAAAATGCAGGAGCCGATATACTTGATATAAATGTAGGTCTTCCCGAAATAGACGAAGTCGCTATGATGAGGGACGTCGTAAAATCAGTACAGGGCATCACAGATCTTCCACTGCAGATAGATTCCTCTGATCCCGCGGCTATAGAAGCAGGTCTGAGAATATATACAGGCAAGGCAATAGTTAATTCGGTAAACGGCGATGATGAAAAGCTTGACGCAATCTTGCCTATTGTAAAGAAATACGGCGCCGCAGTGATAGGACTTACACTTGATAAAAGCGGATTGCCGCAGACCGCAGAACAACGATATGAAATAGCAAAAAAAATATATGAAAGAGCACGAGGCTTCGGCATAAAAAAAGAGGATATCATAATAGATTGTCTGACACTTACCATATCATCAATGCAGGATCAGGCACTCGAGACTCTTAAAGCTATTCAAATGGTCAGGGAAAAATTGGGATTGCATTGCACATTGGGCGTAAGCAATATTTCATTCGGTCTTCCCATGCGCGATAATGTAACAGGAGCATTCCTGGCACAGGCATTATATGCAGGTCTTGATCTGCCGATTATTAATCCTAATATAACCAATCTTATGGATATCATATTTTCCTGCAGAGCATTAATGTGTAGGGATGAGAGCTGCCGGCAATATATAGATCGTTTTGCAGATTTGCAGCTTCAAAAAGGAAAAAATAAAGCACGGCCGATCGTGGCCGATCAAAGGTCCGATATGAAAAAGGGCGTTCTTACATTCGAAGAAGCTGTCATCAACGGTCTTGGAGAGGAAGTGGCAAGCTTTGTTGAAAAAATGCTCGAGGATGAGGATGCAATGGATATCATAGACAAAAAGCTGATACCGGCGCTTGATCTTGTGGGTGATAAATATGAAAAGGGTACGCTTTTTCTTCCACAGCTTATAAATGCGGCTAATGCGGCCGGATGCGGCTTTGAGATAATAAAAAAGAAAATAGCATCCCAAGGCGGAGTACAGAAGTCAAAGGGGACTATTATTCTGGCAACGGTAGAGGGAGATATACATGATATAGGCAAAAATATAGTTAAGGTCGTTCTTGAAAATTACGGATATAAGGTAATTGATCTCGGTCGGGATGTTCCACCGGAGAAGGTCGTAAGGACTGCTATAGAGAAAAATGTGACTCTTATAGGGCTTTCGGCACTCATGACTACTACTGTCGGATCAATGAAGAAAACTATAGAAGCACTCAGAAGATCAGGACATAAGTGTACAATATTTGTAGGCGGTGCTGTTCTTACAGAGGAATATGCCAAGGCTATAGGCGCAGATTATTATACAAAGGATGCCAAAGCATCGGCAGATGTGGCAAAAATGATATTTGGCTGAAGGAGGCACGGATTGGATATCAGGGAATTATTGAAGCAAGGCCCGGTTTTGTTTGACGGAGCAATGGGAACATATATGGCAAGGCTGCTTCCGAGCTCGCAGGGACACTGTGAAAATATCAGCTTGCAATCGCCGCAGATAGTAGAGCAGATACACAAAGAATATATCGATGCCGGTGCTATGGCGATCACGACCAATACATTTGCGGCAAATCGATCATTATTCGGTGAGGAACAGGCAAGGAAGATAATAGACGCATCTCTTAAGATAGCAAGGGATGCATCTGAAGGAAGGGCATGTATATTTGCTTCCATAGGTCCTGTAGCTGCGGATAAAGAGTCTGCAGTAACCGAGTATAAATGGATGATTGACAGACTCATAGAGGCAGGATGCGAAAATTTTATATTTGAGACTCAATATTCCATGGAGGCCGTAAAAGAAACGGCAGCCTATATAAAAAAGATCATGCCGACGGCATATGTTATCACGGATTTTTCTGTCGGGGTCGGTGCTTATACGTCTGATGGATTGTATGCAAATGATTTATTAAGGATGATCGGAGATGACATTAATATAGATGCCGGCGGCTTTAATTGTGCACTCAGTGCAGGACACATGAACGAGCTCGCAGATGGTCTTGACCTGGGTCTGATGAATGGCAAACCTTTTGTTATTATGCCGAACGCCGGCTATCCTGTGATTGTCGGCAGAAAGGCGATATACGAGGGTGATCCGGAATTTTTCGCGAAGTCTATAGCGCAGCTTATAACAAAGGGTGCATATATTGTAGGCGGATGCTGCGGAACTACGCCGGTGCATATAAAAGCAGCCAGAGAAGAACTTGATCTGTATGCAAAAGATGCTGTATCCGCAAATAAATCATCTTGTTTGAAAAATGAGAAGGATGGAAAAAATATTATATGCAGCATACATTCGGAGAAACAAAAGGCTTTTGACCTGTTAAATCAAAGAAATCTTTCAAATCAATCTAATATTGCGGATTCCTCTATTGCGTATTCCTCAGATCTTTTAGATTCAAAGTATCCATCGGGAAGTTTTTGGCATAAGCTGTCAAATGGCTTAAAGCCAATAGCAGTAGAGCTTGATCCGCCAAAGGATGCAGATATATCCGGATTTCTGAAAGGAGCATCAGAACTTAAAAACAGCAATGTCGATATTATAACTATCGCGGATTGTCCTATCGCAAGAGCCAGAATGGATTCGAGCATTCTTGCATGCAAGCTTCGCAGGGATTATCAGATAGAAGCAATACCGCACCTTACCTGCCGTGACAGGAACCTTAATGCTACGCAGGCTCTTATGATGGGACTTTATGCGGAGGGCATAAGGAATATGCTGCTTGTTACGGGCGATCCTGTGCCTGATGCAAGGAGAGAAGAAGTGAAAACGGTATTTCAATTTAACTCCAGAAAATTGGCTGCCTTTGCGTCATCCTTGAATGAAAATTATTTTTCGAAAAATGCACACTTCTACGGCGCACTAAATGTTAATGCAAAAAATTTTGATGTTCAAATAAAGCTTGCAAAGGAAAAGGAAAAGAACGGAATGTCAGGCTTCTTTACTCAACCGGTGCTTACAAGGGAGGCTTTTGATAATCTAAAGAGAGCAAAGGATGAACTTGATGGGTATATTCTGGGCGGCATTATTCCGGTAGTAAGTGAGCGCAATGCAAGATTTATGAACAGCGAGATAAACGGCATAAATGTTGCAGAGGAAGTGATCGAACTGTATATAGGCAAGGAAAGGGCAGAGGCAGAGAAGATCGCCATAGATATTTCCGCAAAAATAGCGCGCGAGATGTCACCATATATAGATGGATATTATATTATCACTCCATTTCAAAGGACATCGATTATAAAAGGTATAATCGAAAGAATGAGGCAGTTTTAGGAATTTTCCATGAAACAAATGAATGGCAAGGAAATATCAGAAAAAAATATTGAATGCGGCGAATATGCGGCAGTGCGTATCAACAAATATATAAGTGATGCCGGTATCTGTTCAAGAAGGGAAGCGGATAGGCTTATAGAAGCCGGCAAAATATTGATAGATGGTCTGCCGGCGTCGACAGGACAGAAGGTTATGCCCGGTCAGATCGTCATATATAATGGGAAAATTGTAAAAAAAAGCAAAGAACAGATCATATTGGCATATAACAAGCCTGCGGGTGTTGAATGTACAAGTGCCGCAGACAATCCGGACAATATCATAGATAAGATAGGCTATCCGGAGAGGATATTTCCTATCGGAAGACTCGACAAGGCATCGACCGGATTGATCTTATTGACAAACATTGGGGAGCTTGTTAATGAAATATCGAAATCCGCAAACGATCATGAAAAGGAATATATAGTTAAGACAAACAGACCTATATCCGAGGAAGATATGATATCTTTAAGGAGAGGTATTGTATTAAAGGATATTCCTCTGCATGGCAAAAGTATCGATATTAAGACAAAAAAATGCAATGCATGGAAAAGCGCTGAAAATGAATTTCATATAATACTCACTCAGGGAATAAACAGGCAGATAAGGAGAATGTGTATGGCGTTAGGATATACGGTGACATCACTTCATCGTATAAGGATCATGAACATAGAACTCGGAACTCTGCCAAGCGGTACGTACCGCAAGCTGACACAAGAGGAGATAAACAAGCTGTATATGCAGATTTCGGTTAAAGGCTCTTGAAGTATTATAAGATAAAGATTATGCTTGCAAAGCAATTGAAGATAGAACAAATAGTTGAAAAGGTATAGGTATGCCCGAAGAGAGATTAAAAAGAATAAAAGAACTGGTAAAAAAACTAAATGAAGCGGCAAAAGCATATTATGACGAAAATAAGGAGATCATGTCAAATTATGAATATGATGCTCTTTATGATGAACTGGAACAGCTTGAAAACGAATCAGGTATTGTTTTACCTGACTCCCCTACGAGGCAAGTAGGATACAAGGCTGCAAATGAGCTTGTAAAAGAAAGGCATCAAAGCCCGATGCTTTCACTCGGAAAGACTAAAAGCACCGACGAACTTGCTCATTTCATAAAAGGCCTAAAGGGACTTCTCTCATGGAAAATGGACGGATTGACTATAGTGCTCACATATGAGGATGGTATGCTAAAAAAAGCCGTTACCAGAGGAGACGGGGATATCGGAGAGGTCGTGACCGAAAATGCGAAAGCATTCAAGAACCTGCCGGAGAGTATACCTTTTAAGGGCAAACTGGTCGTAAGAGGCGAGGCCGTGATCAAATATTCGGATTTTGAAAGAATAAATGAGCAGCAACCGGACACAGATGCCCAGTACAAAAATCCAAGAAATCTGTGTTCAGGTTCTGTAAGGCAATCGGACCCGTCCGTTACAGCATCAAGATGTGTGAATCTGTATGTTTTTTCTCTTGAAAGTGCCGAATATAATGATGAAGGCGGATCGGAAAAAGAAGTTGACTTTGATGATTCCAATGAAAAAAAATTCATATGGCTTAAGGGACAAGGATTCGATGTCGTTGAATATGATGTGGTTGATGAGAATTCTGTAAAGGATTCTGTACTCAGATTTTCAAAAAAAATAGAAACATATGATATCCCATCGGACGGATTGGTATTGTTAATGGATTCTATATCGTATGGCAAAAGCCTTGGAAGAACGGCAAAATTCCCGCGCAATGCCATTGCATTTAAGTGGCAAGATGAGATTATGCAAACTACACTCAGGGATATAGAATGGTCTCCGTCAAGGACAGGACTGATCAATCCTATTGCGATATTTGACCCCATCGAGCTCGTCGGAACTACCGTCAGCAGGGCAAGCCTTCATAATCTAAGTATAGTCAAAAGTCTGAAACTCGGTATAGGTGATACGATAACTGTATATAAAGCCAACATGATAATACCTCAAATAGCCGAGAATCTGACGGAAAGCGACAGCGCGCAGGCACCTGAGTTCTGTCCTGCATGTCACAGCGAGACTGTAATAGAAAATGAGCAGGGCATTATGACTGTCAGATGCCCAAACGAGCTTTGCCCGACAAAAAAGATAAAATCCTTTGCAAATTATGTCAGCAGAGACTGCATGAACATTGAAGGCATATCGGAAAAGATACTTGAAAAATTTATAGACCGTGGTTTTATCAGTGATTTTTCGGATCTCT
>CAZGVB010000005.1:0-56443 GCA_964528825.1 uncultured Parasporobacterium sp. | reverse complement strand
TGCAAGGGTTTGGTATAAGGTCATATGAGCGTATTATTGAATCGGTAAACAGATCAAGAAGTACGACGCCGTCACGCCTGCTTTGTGCGCTTGGTATATCCGGCATAGGACGTGAAAATGCCAATCTGATCAGCAGATATTTCAAAGGCGATTTTGAAAAGATCTCGTCGGCAGGATATGATGAGCTCCTTGAAACACAAGGGATAGGTGATATAATTGCAAGAGCCTTTGTTTCATTTTTCGAAGATGAGGACAACAGAGCCCTTATTGGCAGAATATTGAATGAAATAACATTCGAGCCTGATGATGATCATTTAGATGAATCTCTTGCGGGATTGACCTTTGTTATCACCGGGGAGCTGAAACAATATCCGAATAGAAATGCCTTGAAGGACGAGATTGAGTCAAAAGGCGGCAAGGTTGCCGGAAGTGTTTCATCCAAGACAAGCTACCTTATAAATAATGATATAAGTTCAGGGTCGTCAAAGAATAAGACGGCCATGAAGCTCGGCATACCTATTATCAGCGAGCAGGATTATATAGAAAGGTTCAGATAATGCCTTTAAAAGTTCAGAGTGATCTGCCTGCAAAGGCAGTGGTGGAAAAGGAAAATATTTTCATAATGGATGAAACGAGAGCACTATCTCAGGATATCAGACCTCTTGAGATAGGCCTTGTGAATCTGATGCCTATAAAAAACGATACAGAGATACAGATGCTGAGGTCACTTTCAAATACACCTTTGCAGCTGAATATGACATTTATTACTGTTTCGCATCATATATCAAAAAATACGCCGCTTGCTCATTTGAATCAATTCTATGAAAAATTTGAGAATGTAAAAAGCAGGAGATTCGACGGGATCATCATCACGGGAGCGCCTTTGGAGCTTATGGAGTTTGAAGAGGTCAGCTATTGGGACGAGATGAAGGAGATAATGGACTGGACTCAGACAAATTCAACCTCGACTATATTTTTATGCTGGGCAGCTCAGGCTGCGCTGTATCATTTTTACGGATTAAAAAAAAGGATGCTGCCACAAAAAATGTCAGGTGTATTTGAGCATAAAGCCCATCATAAAAAGACACCGCTTATAAGAGGCTTTGATGATATTTTTTGGGCACCGCATTCGAGAAATACCGAGGTAAGCCTTAAAGATATTGCTAAATGCAAGGATATAACAGTACTTGCAGATTCCAAAGAGGCAGGTTTTTTCCTGGGTATAACAAAATGCGGAAAAAATATATTTATTATGGGTCATCCGGAATATGACAGACTTACTCTTGATGCGGAATATAGGAGAGACAAGCTGAAGGGTATTGATCCTGTTATGCCCAAACATTATTATCCGAATGATGATATGGAAAATAAGCCGACTCTCAAATGGAGAGCTCATGCGAATACTTTATATACAAATTGGATAAATTATTATGTATATCAGGTGACGCCTTATGATCTTACAAAATGATCATAAAATCGTCATATTAAGGAGAGGATTATGGGAGATGTACTTTTCGGCAATAATTCGATATTGGAATGGCTGCAATATTATGTAGATAATACTCAGGTGGATCTTGAAAAAGTCAAAATTCTGGATATAACAAAGAAAAATAAAAATATCATACCTACCGTAGAGGCGAATCAATGTGTTATGGTCTTCACGGAAGCAGGGCATCATGATATCTTCTATCGCATGTGGGACGTAGGCCTCGGAGATTGCGAGGTCTGGTATAATGAGGGGTCCGAACCGTCCGGTCCTATAAAACATGACCGGATCAAGGATATGATAAATCGTGGCATTAACGCGTCCGCTGCGATGCTTATCATCAATCCAAATGCCTGCAGCATATACAAGATCGGAATGAAAAATACAAGCTTTTCAAAAGGCTCGGTCCAATATGTCGGCAGCGAATTAAGGGCTATTATTTTAAATAAGATGCATGTATCGCATGGGGATGATATATGCATAATAAGCGGTGAGAGTATTGCAATAGAAGCGGCGATACTTGCAAGTGAGGGCCAGATCATTGCTGTGGAATACTCTTCAAGGGACCGTGACACCCTGGAAGAGAATATAGATAAATTCGGCATTAATAATATACATATTATAGATCACGTTGATGATGAGGTAATGTCCTCATTAACTGTCCCGAGTCTTACAATGCTTGTTGCCTCGGCAAGTATGGAACAGGAAATGAAATGCCTGCTTAAGTTAAATCCAAGCATGGAATTCGTAATATATACGCTTGATTTTAATATGGCATCAAGGATTCCTCAGATATTTGAAAAAAATAATATCGGTGATATGGAAATGATACAGGTCACAGTCTCAAAACTGACATCCGGCAATATGTTCCAATCAGAACCGGCTCCATGGATCATTACCGGAAGAGGTCTTATGGGTAACGATCGGACAAAATAATCGTTGATAACAGCAGATTATGCCTGATAACGATGACCTTATAAATATGTGAATCTGATATGAAGTGAGAAAGGGCATTATAAAGCCCAAAGATATTATATTCTATGACGGAAAAGAGAAAAAAATTGAATAATATAACAGAAATAAGATGGCACGGACGCGGCGGACAGGGTGCAAAAACGGCGTGCCTGCTGCTTGCGGATGCCGCTTTCGCGGCAGGAAAGTATGTACAAGGTTTTCCGGAATACGGCCCTGAGCGTATGGGTGCGCCGATAACTGCATATAACAGGATAAGTGACCTTAGATGCACTATTCATTCCAATATATACGAACCGGATTATGTTGTAGTGGTTGACGAGACACTTCTTGAGACGGTTGATGTCACGGCGGGTCTCAGTGAATCGGGTGCGATAGTGATCAATTCACCGAAGGAGCCTGCAAAACTGCTGCCTTTTCTTAAAGGATATAAGGGAAAGGTATATACTATTGATGCACGTGCTGTATCCGAAAGAGATCTTGGAAAAAATTTTCCGAACACACCGATGCTTGCGGCGATAGTAAAAGTGAGCGGAATACTTGACGAGGATCAATTTGTATCTGATATGGAAAGTTCATTCAGGCACAAATTTGCGACAAAACCGCAGGTGATAGACGGAAATATGAAGTGCCTTAGAGATGCTTTGAATGAGGTAAAGGGATTATGATCAGAAAAGCTGACGAGATCAATGAAAAGACACCATGGCAGGAAATGACCGTGGGTGGGGAGATAGCCGAAGGAGGCACATCGTCTCTTATTATGACCGGTCAATGGAGAACAAACAGACCTGTATGGAATGAAAGTAAATGTAAACAATGTCTCCTTTGTGCTCCTTTTTGCCCGGATTCATCAATCCCGGTTGAAGAGAGAAAAAGAAGAGACTTTGACCTTGATCATTGTAAGGGATGCGGAATCTGTGCTAAGATCTGTCCCTTTGGTGCGATAGAATTTATTAAAGAAAATTCACAAGAAGGCCAAAAAGAATATAATAAATGCCTTGGGGAGGATGAATAATGAGCATAAGAGAGAGAATGTCCGGAAACGAAGCCATAGCATATGCCATGAAACAGATCGAACCGGATGTTTTTGCTGCATTTCCCATCACTCCGTCCACGGAGATACCGCAATATTATGCACAATATGTTGCAGACGGTTTGGTAAATACGGAATTTGTAACGGTTGAATCCGAGCATTCCTCAATGTCAGTATGCATGGGGGCGGAGGCAGCCGGCTGCAGAGCAGTTACGGCGACATCGTCGGCGGGACTTTCATTTATGTATGAAATGCTTTATGTTGTAGCATCTGCCAGATTGCCGGTAACTATGGCCTGCGTTACCAGAGCACTTACAGGTCCCATAAATATCAACAACGATCATTCAGATGCCATGGGTGCAAGGGATTCAGGTTGGATTCAGATATATTCGGAGAACAATCAGGAAGCATATGATAATTTTCTGCAGGCGATGCGAATCGGAGAGGATGAAAATGTAAGACTTCCGGTAATGATCTGTCAAGACGGCTTTATCACATCGCATGCGGTAGAGAATATATTGCTTGAGTCCGATGAAAAGGTCAGGGCCTTTGCAGGTAAATACCATCCTGAAAATTATCTCCTAAACGACCAAAGGCCGCTTGCAGTCGGACCTTACGATATTAGTCCGTTTTATATGGAACATAAGGTTCAGCAGGCAAATGCCATGAAGGAAGCAAAAAATGTAATACTAAAAGTAGGTGCGGACTTTGAGAATAAATTTGGCAGAAGATACGGACTTATAGAAGAATATGAGATGGATGACGCGCAGGTCGCTTTGATCGTCATGGGCAGTACAGCCGGAACGGCAAGGGCATGCGTCGATAAAATGAGATCCGAGGGTATAAAGGTAGGTTTTGTCAAGATAAGGGTATTCAGACCGTTTCCTTCGAATGAGGTCGCAAATGCCATAAAAAATTGTAAAGCAGTTGCAGTAATGGACAAGAGCGAGGGCTTTTCAGGAAACGGAGGACCTGTTTTTGCTGACACCGCTGCTTCATGTATAAAATTAAACAACATCCCCAAGATGATCGATATAATATTCGGACTCGGAGGCCGTGACTGCCGGGTAGAAGATCTGGAGAGAGCATATAAGCATCTTTTAGACATAGCAAACGGAAACAATGAATATGAAACATATATCCACATGGGTCAGCGAAGCAATACAAGGGAGGTATTCTGATGTCTTATGATCACAAAACCGAACTCAGCAAACCGGAACGCTTTGCACCTGGGCATAGATTATGTTCAGGCTGCGGAGCCGGTATCCTGTGCAGAGCCATGACCAGAGCGTTAAATGAAGATGATAAGGCCGTGATCGTGAATGCAACAGGATGTCTTGAGGTCTCTTCATTTATATATCCTTATACGGCATGGCAGGATTCATATATACATGGGGCATTCGAAAATGCGTCGGCAATAGCGAGCGGTGTTGCGGCAGCATATGCTGCTAAAAAGAAAACAGGTGAGATTTCGGAGAATACAGAGGTTAAGATATTAGCTATAGGCGGTGACGGCGGAACTTATGATATAGGCTTTCAATCTCTTTCGGGAGCTCTTGAGAGAGGTACCGATATGGCATATTTTTGCTATGATAACGAAGCATATATGAATACGGGCATTCAAAGATCTTCCGCGACACCCAGATTTTCAAATGCCACCACGACACCTAAGGGAACAGTATCCACTGGAAAAAAAGAAAATAAAAAGAATCTCACTGAGATAGTTGCAGCACATAATATACCATATGTTGCTCAGACAACTTTTATAGGAAACATGAAGGACCTTCATGAAAAGGCGAGAAAGGCTATTTATACATCCGGCCCCGCATTTGTCAATGTTATGACTCCATGTCCCAGAGGATGGCAATATCCTGCCGAGGATCTTGCTCTTATATGCCGCATGGCTGTAGATACATGCGTATGGCCTATGTATGAGATAATTGACGGAAAATGGTATTTGAATTACGAACCCAAGAAAAAGCTCCCTGTTGAGGAATTCATGAAACTTCAGGGAAGATTTAGTCATTGCTTTAAAAAGGGCAATGAATGGACTATTGAAAATGCCCAAAAATATGTAGATGAAAAATGGGAAGAGCTGCTTAAGAAATGCCATGATTGACATGTATAAAAAATAATAATATAATTACTTGGTTGATTTTATTTCAACATGCACAATGAAAATTTAATAAAGGAGGTGTACCTCGTATGAATCCAGTAATAGCGGTAATTATTGGAGTTGTAGCTTTTTTGCTTGGTGCGGTCATCTTCTGGTTCTTATCAAAAACTCATTTTAAAAACGCTTATGATAATAAGATCGGCAGTGCCGAGGAAAGATCAAGATCCATCATAGATGATGCTGTAAAACAGGCAGAAGCTAAAAAAAGGGAAGCGCTTATCGAAGTCAAGGAAGAATCCATAAAGACTAAAAAGGAGCTTGATAAAGAGACCAAGGAGCGCAGAGCGGAACTCCAAAAATACGAGAAAAGAGTTCTTCAAAAGGAAGAGGATGTTGATAGAAAAAATGAATCTATCGAAAAGCTTCAAAGATCACTTGAGGCTAAGCATCAGGCTGCCGATAAATTAAAAGAAGAGCTTAACAAGGCAAACGAAAAGAAGCAGGCAGAGCTGGAGCGGATATCAGGTTTGACATCCGATCAGGCAAAGGACATGCTGCTCGAGACCATTAAAGATGACGTTAAAACCGATATGGCGAAGCTCATCAAGGAACAAGAGGTCAGAGCGAAGGAAGAAGCAGATGCGCGTTCAAAGGAGATTGTCGTTAATGCTATTCAAAGGACAGCAGTTGATCATATAGCTGAGGCTACGATAACAGTTGTTCAGCTTCCGAATGATGAGATTAAAGGACGTATCATAGGAAGAGAAGGAAGAAATATCAGATCGATCGAGACACTTACAGGTGTAGATCTTATCATAGATGATACACCGGAGGCAGTGATATTATCGGGATTTGATCCTGTAAGACGTGAAGTAGCAAGATTGGCACTGGAGAGGCTTATTGTAGACGGAAGAATCCATCCTGCAAAGATAGAGGAGGCTGTTCAAAAGGCTCAAAAGGAAGTAGACAAGATCATTAAGGAAGAGGGAGATGCGGCAGTTCTTGAGGTTGGTGTTCATGGACTTCATCCTGAAGAGATCAAGCTGCTCGGCCGCATGAAATATAGGACAAGCTATGGCCAGAATGCTCTCAAACATTCCAAAGAGGTTGCAATACTCTGCGGATTGATGGCGGGAGAGCTTGGCTTGGATGTACGTCTTGCAAAAAGAGCGGGTCTTCTTCATGATATAGGTAAAGCTATAGACCATGAGGTCAGCGGATCACATATACAGCTTGGTGTTGATATATGCAAAAAATATAAAGAAAACAGCATAGTTATCAATGCTGTGGCTGCTCACCATGGTGACTGTGAACCCGAATCACTTATTGCATGTCTTGTACAGGCAGCAGATGCTATAAGTGCTGCAAGGCCCGGTGCAAGAAGAGAAGTCATGGATGCTTATACCACAAGACTTACTCAACTTGAAGAGATATGCAACAGCCATAAGGAAGTTGAAATGTCTTATGCTATACAGGCCGGTCGAGAGGTCAGGGTAATGGTTGTTCCTGAGAAGATAGACGATTCGCAGATGGTATTGCTTGGCAGAGATATTGTAAAGGAGATTGAAGACAGTCTTGAATATCCCGGACAGATTAAGGTCAACATTATACGTGAATCCAGAGTGGTCGATTATGCAAAATAGTAAATAACTACTGAGCATCAAATAAAAATTTCAGCAGATAGAAGTCGAAAGATCTCTATCTGCTGTTTTTTTGCGTGTAATTTAATTGCTCTTGTGATAGTATGCTTATGGTATAAAGTTGAAAATGGAGGAATAAAATTGGCTAAGATAGGTTTTATAGGAATGGGAAATATGGGACAGGCGTTTGCGCGCGGACTGCTTAGCGTTTATGATCCGGATGACATATTTTTCTCATGTAAGACAGAAAGTAAAAAAAAGTTGATATCGGACGAGCTTGGTATAAGGGCTGCAGCGGATAATATCGAACTTGTTCACAGATCAGATATTGTTATTCTTGCTATTAAGCCTCAAATGTATGAAGAGGTTCTTAAGGAAATCTCCGAAGATGTAAGAGAAAATATGATAATTGTCTCACTTGCTCCCGGCAAGAGGATAGATTATATAAATGAAGCTTTAAATGGCAAGGTAAGGGTCATAAGAGCAATGCCGGACACTCCTGCACTTATCGGATACGGAGTGACCGGAATATCCTATGATGAAGATAAATTTAACAAGGAAGAGACGGAGCTTGTTAGTAAAATATTTAAATCTGTAGGAGATTTTTACAAGGTAGAAGAAGATCAAATGAGCGCTGTTGTATGTGCCAGCGGAAGCTCACCGGCATATGTATATATGTTTATAGATGAGCTTGCAAGATCATGCGAGGCAAAGGGTCTGCCATACCAAACGGCAAAAGACCTTGCTGCAAGAGCAGTATATGGGGCGGCTATGATGGTCATAAGGACAGGAGAAGATCCGCAAAAGCTTAAAGAAAAGGTATGCTCAAAGGGCGGCACTACCATAGAAGGCATAAAAGGATTGGAAGAGAATGGCTTTTCCAAAGCAATATGGGCGGCTACTGAAGGCTGCTACAACAGAAGCGAGGAGCTTGGATGATATGCAGATGACGTTTATAAGGGAATTGCCGACACCTGAAGAGCTCAAACAGCAGTTTCCTATAAAGGATGACATAAAAAAGATCAAAGCCAAAAGAGATGAGTGCATAAGAAATATATTTGAGGGCAAGGATGATCGTCTGCTGCTCATAATCGGTCCATGTTCTGCGGATAATGAAACGGCAGTGCTTGATTATATGTCACGCCTTGCAAGGGTGCAGGAGAAGGTAGAGGATAAGATATTTATAATACCGAGGGTATATACCAACAAGCCGCGCACAAAGGGTATAGGATATAAAGGAATGCTCCATCAGCCTGTCTCAGACGGAAAAGAGGATATGCTGGCCGGCATTATAGCGGTGCGCGAGATGCATACAAGAGTAGTGACAGAGACCGGTTTCACATGTGCCGAGGAGATGCTTTATCACGAAAATCATAGCTATCTGTCAGATCTGCTGTCATATGTAGCGGTAGGCGCAAGATCTGTTGAGGATCAAGAACATAGGCTTGTAGCAAGCGGCGTGGGTATCCCCGTTGGAATGAAAAATCCTACAGGCGGCGATATTTCCGTCATGCTTAATTCGATCATTGCCGCTCAGAGCAGACAAAAATTCATATATAGAGGATGGGAGGTGCAAACTGAAGGAAATCCTTTTGCACATGCCATACTCAGAGGATATGTTGATGCATATGGACGCAATCATGCCAATTATCATTATGAAGACATACGCAATCTTATAGACAGCTATGAAGAATGCAATCTTTTAAATCCGGCATTGATAATTGATTGTAACCATTCAAATTCCGGCAAAAGATATCTTGAGCAGATAAGAATATCAGAGGATGTAATACATAGCAGACGGGTTTCTTCGGATATAAAAAAGATTGTCAAGGGTCTTATGATAGAGAGTTATATTGAAGACGGATGTCAAAAGATAGGTGACGGGATATATGGAAAGTCCATAACAGATCCTTGCCTTGGTTGGGAGAAAAGTGAAAGACTTATTTACGAGATCGCTGATCTGCTGTGAATAACAAAACCATTTTCCTTTATATTCATGATCATGTCACATAAAAATACCCTCCTTACCGGTTGTCCGGTATGGAGGGTATTTATCAATCTTCTGATAAAGAGGGCTTTTATTATCACAGAAATATCTACTCAAAACATTCCGGTGTATCACATAAAAGCGGTGCAAGAGATCAGTTGGATATCGAATCTACTATGGACCATGAATCACCGTCGCGAACAAAGATCCATGTTACGTCAAGTGTCTGTATATCGTCATCCATGTCTGACCGTGTGAATGATACGACAAGATTGTATTTAACATCGACCGAAAAGCAATCATCTGAATAGATAACATAATTTTTTGCCTCAAATTCGGTAAAGTCATATGTATCAATATATTCAAAATTATACAGCCACGGATTGATAGGATCGTATTCGTCACTTCCGAATATATAAGCATAGGTATCGCATCCGCTGTGGATATAATCGCTGAGGTTAAATGCCTGATATATGAAGTAGAGAGCATATTCTCTAAGAGCGGTTTCAACCAATGTACTTACCTGCGATATAAATTCGTCGTTGGCCTTTCCTCCCGCAACAAAGGATGTCTCGTTAGACGAGAATGTAAGCTCTGTCCCATCTGAATCCTGACCCGATACCTCAATATTGTCTGAAAGAACTTTTACGGTATATGTGGTATATTCCGGCACATCAGTCATAAATTCTGAGGAGTATTTAAGCACCTCCGGGATGCCTGTAGCCGTGATCAAAGAATCGGACAATGTCTTCCCGTTTACTGTTACGGTTGAGCCGTCCGGAACAAGTATAGTATAAGTTTTAGCATCTTCAAATGCAGGAGTCGTATCAATAGATGAAATGTACCAGCTTGACAGACCAAATGCACCAGGATCGGATTTTGACAGACCGATAGTGGCAACAGTGCTGTTGTCTGCTTTGATATTATAATAAATATTATCGGCCGATGTTTTTTCAACATTTTCAAAATATGCTATCTCTTTGCCGTTTACCTTTTCGATAAATTCATCATCATAGTTGAGATCTGCGGTATCTTGATTTAGTATGGAGTCATTTTCGGTTAAAAAGCTCCTTAAAGAGTCAGAAGAAGAAAAATACTCAACCACCTTTGCAGCCTCATTAGCAGGCTGTACACTCTCATATCTTGACAAAAAGACCGTAAAAACGATTGAAGCTACTATGATGATCAAAAGCATTGCGGCACTATATGTAATAACAAATTTCTTTATGCTGCCTTTTTTCTTATTGGTCGTTTTTTTTCTTGCATTTGAACCTTGAGACGGACTCTTTTTTCTATTCTCAAGTATGGAAGAATAACTCTTGTTTCCATGTGAAGATCCGTCTGATCCTGAATGCTGTCCGGATGTCCTGCGTCTATTTTGAGCGGATGAGAGTCTATCGTTACTATTTCTGTCAGGTACAGATGATCGTTTTTTTCTTTGCGTATATCCTGTTTCGGTATTTCTTGATGAAACGTTCTTATTAGAGAGAGCTGATCCCGCCTGACGTCTGCTTTGAGATATTGTTTTGTCGTCCGATATGCTTCTTCTGGCGTAGGAAGTCTGTACAGATGTCATATCAACGGAATGTATTCTTGAGGATCCTGTTCTGGCACTTGGTGCAACCCTTTGTGCTCTCGGTCTTTCTGATGATACAGACTGTCTGCTGTAAGACCGATCAGACGAGGTATAGCTTGATCTTACAGATGAGCCCTCGTATTCCGATTGATTGTCAGCGTCTACCATATCATTCATATTATGAATTCGTGAATTAAAGTTATCTTTTTCCATTACTTTCCCTATTTGAGCTTACAAATATGCTTGATCGCTGCAATGCAGCGATCAAGATCATTGCCGTGGTTATGAACGGCAACGTGAAAATATTATGAGACGGTGCTCATATCATGATTCCGGATCAAGTACCAGCCATGAGGTAGGACATTTACGGGGGCCGGTGGGTGAGTATGGGTGATTAAGGACTTCACCCTCATAGACCATCTGGGTAGATGTTCCGCCATCCATTGCCGCAGCGTTTACAGCGCCATATTCCTGCATAGCATAAGCAAGATCTTTAAATGATGCTCCTAAAGAGTTGCCCTGTCTTCCATCTACAACCAACAAAAGAACGGCGCCATCTTCACGCTGCCCTATGGCAGAGCGCGGATTTTTTCCGCCGCCATATGTGCTTGTATTTGGGACAGCATTTACCAAGACCTCATTATTGATGATCAGGAACGGTCCCGTATTATGGACGCAATATAATGCATCGCGAATGCCTTTTTCAATCGCCTCATTAGCCGTTATATCCTGCATGAGAACAAACTTATTGTCTTCGGTAAAGCCGCATAACTGTTCATAAGCATAATCGTTGCCATATTGCGAATAAACTATTTCACCTTCTGATATGACCAATCCCAGCGGTTGTCCGGTAGCAGCAGCGTTTGTTCCGTTATCAACGAAGTCACCGCCGTTGATTCCACCTACTACGTTATATCCAAGAGAATTGTACCTATTGACCATGTCCTGGACTTCCATGCCCTCAAAGTTGCCGAACTCACCGATAGTGCCGCAGAAGACCTTTGAAGGGTCATGAATGATCATAAGCTTTCCCTTATAGGTGCTGCCTTGTACATCTATCACCTCGATATCTTCTGTTACGGTTTCTTCATCAATGTTGATAAGGTTAGTATCTGTTTCCTGACCTTCATCAAGAGTCTTCATTTGAGATGATTCAACTATCTGCTGCACCTCTTCATCGGAAAGGAAGAGATTGGCAAGCCATCCCATAGCACTTGTTTCTTTGACGGAATTTACAAATATGACTTTTGCGGATTGAGACGGGCCTCTCTCCAGCAGAAAGACCGCAACAATGATCAATACCAATAAAGCGGCTATCGTTATACCCACTCCTGCGAGTATAGCGCCTATGATCTTGCTTTTTTTCATAAAATCTCCTTCTGAATCTCAAAAATCTTCTTGAAACAACGAATCTTCCGAAAATCCATATGATTACGTTCACAGATTGTCATATGAGCTCATTTTCGCAAGGTTTTACGAACGAAAAGATAAAAATCTGATGCATTTACAGTTAGATTATGATACCTTATTGAATTGTAAAAGTAAACCTTGAGAAAATGAATAAAGTGTTAAGAAATGAAGATTTGACTTGGCATCAGACGCCCGATAACAGATATACGGCTGCCTATCAAAAGTCTGTTATGCGGCTGATCTCTTGCGGATCTGAATATTGTATAAGAATGATAGAATAAGGGATAAGTAGTAAAAATGGCAAAAATAATAAGCGGCATCGAAACAGCTCAGATGATCAGAAGAAATCTCTGTGATAAATTGAAAAATGCTCAAATTGTACCTCATCTTGCGCTCATAAGAGTAGGAGAAAAGGGCAGTGATCTGGCATATGAAAACGGACTTAGAAAGACATGCGATAAGGTAGGCATACGAGTAAGCACATTTGCTTTTCCGGAAGATATCTGCATGAATGACCTGCTGACTGAATTTAAAAAGGTTAATGACGATCCCGATATCGACGGGATATTGGTATTTAAGCCGCTGCCGGCCGGCTTGGATGAACGGATCATAGACAGAGCGATAGATCCGAAAAAGGATATGGATTGTATATCGCCCGCAAACAGAGAAAAATTGCTTTCCGCAGACGGAGATGTATATTTTCCGTGCACAGCAGAGGCCGTTATAAAGATTATTGAGTTTTCGGGTAAGGAAATAAAAGGCGCAAATGCAGTAGTGATCGGCAGATCACGCACAGTCGGAAGTCCGCTCGGACTTATGCTTATATCGAGAGATGCAACGGTTACATTCTGCCATTCAAAGACCAAAGATATAGCAGACAGATGCAAAGGAGCCGATATTGTCATAAGTGCTTGCGGTGTGGCAGGTATCATAGACGGAGATATTGTAAGAAATGTTTCCGACGGATGTATTGCGATAGATGTAGGCATCAATTTCGTAAACGGCAAATTGACCGGTGACTTCGTATTTGATGAGGTGGAGCCTTTAGTGGATATGATAACAACAGTCCCCGGAGGTGTAGGTTCTGTCACAAATACTATTCTGGCAAGCCATGTTGCACGTGCGGCCATGCTTAAGAATAATCCAAGTTAATAAGAAAAATTCACCATAAATGTTGACTCTGTTAATGCAGCTGTGTTAATATCACAGCTGTAATTATTTGTATTTTTGTGCATTCTGATGCACAGTATTTTTTCATATTAAGAACATTTCTGTTCTGTACTATCCAAAGAATTTCACAATCTGTAATGATTTTACTTGTCGTTCTTTCGTATCGGCAATCTGATATTTCATCAATGTTCTGATTTTTCAAAATAGGAGGATGTATATGATCTGCAAAGTTTACAGTGCAGACCTTTGCGGTGTGGACGCATTTAAGATATGCGTTGAAGCCGATGTTTCGGGCGGACTTCCCGGATTTTATATGGTAGGACTGCCGTCATCTGAGGTGAGAGAGGCAAAGGAGCGTGTCGAGAGGGCTGTGATAAATTCGGGTTTTGATTTTCCATCACGGAAGATAACCATCAACCTTTCACCGGCATATTTAAGAAAACAAGGCTCGGGCCTTGATCTTCCCATTGCACTTGCGGTACTTGCCGCGTGCGGCAGTGTAAGGACAGATGTTCTAAACAATACATTATTTGTGGGAGAGCTTAGTCTTGACGGAACAGTTAATAAGATCAGGGGCGTACTTCCGATAGCTGCATTTGCCAGATCATGCGGCTTTGAGAGGATAGTTGTCCCGCAGGGCAATGTTATAGAAGGAGGTGCAGTAAACGATATCATTGTACACGGCGCAAGCAATCTTAAGGATCTGGTCGGGGAGCTCAATAAAAATATCGTAAAGGATGTAGAACATTTGGACCTGAATCTATCAATAAAAAAAGCAGAATCAGCTTGCGATCTTGATTACAGCGATGTAGTAGGACAGGAAAATGCAAAAAAGGCGACTCTTACTGCTGTCAGCGGCTTTCATAATCTGCTTTATATAGGGCCGCCGGGTGCGGGGAAAAGCATGATGGCACAGCGAATACCATCCATTTTTGACCATATGAGTGAATCAGAATGCCTCGAAATCTCAAAGATATACAGTATAGCCGGATTGCTGCAAGATGATGCACCGATACTTACAAGACCCTTCAGAGCACCTCATCAAAGTATTACCGATACGGCTCTTCTCGGAGGAATGTCTAATCCGAGACCGGGCGAGATCACTCTTGCTCATAAGGGTGTTCTTTTTTTGGATGAGCTTGCTGAGTTTAAAAAAAATACAATAGACAAACTCAGGGTACCGCTTGAAGAAAAAAAGATAGTGATAACCCGTGCAGGTGCAAGAGCCGTATTTCCATGTGACTTTATGTTGGTTGCAGCTACGAATCCATGTAAATGCGGGTATTATCCGGATCGCAGATATTGCAAATGCAATGAGATCGAGGTCGCAAGATATCTGGCAAAATTAAAAGGTCCTATACTTGATCGTATAGATATATGTGTTGGCATAGATAAGGTGGATAGTGATTCATTGCAAAATACATCTGCTGGGATGAGCTCGGCACAAATGCGTCAAAAGACCGAGACGGCAAGAGCCATGCAAAGGGAGCGCTTTAAAGATTGTGGTATATTTTTTAATTCTCAAATGAATAAAAAACAGGCAGATCTTTTTTGCAAGCTAAAGGGAGATGCCCTTGAGATATTAAAAAAAGCATATGAAAAATATAATATGACCGCCAGAGGATGGTACAAGATCCTTAAGGTTTCAAGAACAATAGCAGACACCTGCGGTATGGGAGATATTACAAAAGAGCATGTTCTTGAGGCGATCAGCTATAGGAATAATTTCCTTAACATGTGATAAACATTTATTTTAAGAGAAAAATAAGAGAGAATCTGAAAAGGGAGAGGAATCATGATGACTAATGAAGAGTATTGGTTTTGGCTTTGCAATATCAAAGGGATATATCAGCATGATATAAAAAAACTGCTGTATCATTTCAAAGATCCTAAGGAGATATATGCAGCAAATGCAAAGACACTTGCGCAGGCGGGAATCCTGAACAAAAACAAGATAATTGCGATCCTAAGCTCGAAAGGTGAAAAGGAGACAAGAGCCGGGCTGGCTAAAATACGTGAGAAGAATATTAAATTTATATATCCTGATAGTGATCTTTATCCGGAAAGACTCAGATGCCTTGAAGATATGCCATATTCACTCTATGTACTTGGCAACCTGCCCTCTGAAGATTTGATGTCTGTAGGAATAGTCGGCGCAAGAAGCTGTACCGGATACGGAAGAGATTGTGCAGAAAAAATAGCCTTCAGACTTGCGCAAAGGGATGTACAGATCATTAGCGGGCTTGCGGTAGGTATAGATTCGGCAGCGTCCAGAGGTGCACTTAGGGCGAACGGTATATCATTTGCTATATTGGGCAGCGGAATAGATGTCATATATCCAAAAGAAAATATAGGACTATATTATGACATTATCGAAAGCGGCGGCGGAATAATATCCGAGTATCCTATGGGAACGCCACCGATCGCGTGGCAGTTTCCGCACAGAAACAGATTAATAGCGGCATTTTCCGATGTACTTACAGT
This sequence comes from uncultured Parasporobacterium sp., assembly GCA_964528825.1. Classification (GTDB taxonomy): domain Bacteria; phylum Bacillota; class Clostridia; order Lachnospirales; family Lachnospiraceae; genus RGIG5612. Next base: position 40,569 of record CAZGVB010000005.1, on the reverse strand, counting down.
CATCGAGGCTGCTCAAAGGAGCGGTTCACTTACAACTGCATCTCATATGCTTGATATAGGAAAGGACGTCTATGCACTTCCGGGAAGGATCTATGATGCTATGAGTGTCGGATGCAACAGTCTTATCGCAGACGGAGCCGGAATGATATACGATATAAATGAATTTACAGAGCATATCACGGTAATGTACCACCTTTATGATGAAGATTTACCCGATGAGAATGAATGCTCACAGGATAATGAAAATGCAAAGATCAAACAGACTTCGAATAAGCATACCGGCACTCTTATGAAAATGCATACGTATATAAAGAAAGAGTATTCGGAAATTTACGATAAGCTCGAATACGAACCTTTAAATGTAAGCATGATCGCAGAAAAGACGGGACTTAAGGTTGAGAAAATAATAGAGGGACTTACACAGCTTGAGCTTGAGGGAATGGTTGTTCATATATCGGGTGGATATTATATGAAGTCTTAAGGACGAACATACCGGCAGTGACTTCGGCACTGGATGAAACAGCAGGGCGAGAAAAGCAGGAGCCGGAACAAATAAGCCGTGTGCGAGGAGCAGAAAACGCAGCTTGTCTTTGCTGCCTTATCACACGCGCAGCACTGAAAATTGTCCGGATGAAAGATTTGCAGGCGATTGCCCTGCAGTGACGATTTTTAAAAATAAAGCATAAAAATATTGACATTATATGTCATATAATGGTATTTCTTCATACGGAAGCTGCGTATGTACCTTGCAGCTTTAATTTCGTAATGTTTTGAGAGAGTACTGATTTATGAAAAAGAAGTTAGTGATCGTGGAATCACCCGCAAAGGTTAAGACAATTAAAAAATATCTGGGAAGCGGATATGACGTTATGGCATCAAAGGGCCATGTGCGGGATCTGCCTAAAAGCTCAATGGGGATTGATACGGAAAATGATTATGAACCGAAATATATTACCATAAGAGGAAAAGGAGATCTGATTTCGGAACTTAAGAAGAAGACAAAAGAGGCAGATAAGGTTTATCTGGCAACTGACCCGGATAGAGAGGGTGAAGCAATAAGCTGGCATCTTGCAAAGCTTTTAAATCTTGAGCCTGAAAAACAAGCAAGGATAACTTTTAATGAGATAACGAAAGAAGCGATCACGGCATCGATAAAGAATCCGCGTGATATTGACATGAAGCTTGTTGATGCACAGCAAGCGAGAAGAGTGCTGGACCGGCTTGTAGGATACAGCATTAGTCCAATATTGTGGGAAAAGGTGAAAAAGGGACTCAGCGCGGGAAGAGTACAGTCGGTTGCGCTTAGAATGGTATGCGACAGAGACATGCAGATAGAGGCTTTTAATCCTGAGGAATATTGGGAGATAGTGGCAGATGTGACAGTGAAAGGTTCCAGAAAACCCATACCTGCGAAATTTTACGGGGATAAAGATGGCAAGATCGCTTTGGACAGTAAAGAAAAAACGGACAAGATCCTGAAAGCTTTATCCGATAAGGAAATGCGCATAAAAGAGATCAAACAGAGTGAAAGAATAAAAAAAGCGCCGTATCCTTTTGTAACAAGCACTATGCAGCAGGATGCGAACAGACTGCTTAACTTCACGACAAAAAAGACAATGAGCGTTGCGCAATCTCTTTATGAAAACGGCTTGATAACATATCTTCGTACAGATTCCATAAGAACTGCAGATGAGGCCATAGCCAAGGCAAAGGGATTCATCGCCGAGCACTATGGCAAAGATTATGTAAGCCATGTCATCAATAAGGACAAGAAAAAGAATAATGTTCAGGACGCACACGAGGCTATCAGGCCGACTGATATCAACCGGACACCCGAATCGGTCAAGGAGAGTCTTGATAAGGACAGCTTTAAGCTGTATCAGCTCATATGGAAGAGATTTGTCGCAAGTCGTATGACAAATGCGATATATGATGTCACAAGTGTTGATTTTGAAAATGGCGGATATATTTTCAAGGCGACAGATTCATCGCTCAAATTTGACGGCTATATGAGCATATATACAGGAAATGAGGAAAAGCCCGAAAAGAACGCGGCCGTAGCCAATCTTACAAAAGACAGCAAGATATCGGCAGTTGAATATAACAGCAGCAATCATTTTACACAGCCGCCTGCACATTATACAGAGGCAACACTTGTTAGGGCACTTGAGGAGCAGGGAATAGGACGTCCGAGTACATATTCACCTACTATAGCGGTTATATTAGAGAGACATTATGTCAATAAGGAAAAGAAAAATCTTGTTTCAACAGAGCTTGGAAGAGTTGTAAATGAAATAATGATGACAGCCTTTCCTTCAATAGTAAATCCCGGATTTACGGCAGAGATCGAAGAAAAACTCGACGAGGTCGAAGAAGGAGATATGTATTGGAAGGATATCATAAGAGACTTCTATCCGGGTCTTGAAGAGTCTGTAAAGGAGGCCAAAGCAAAGCTCGGGAAGTTTAAGGTAAAAGACGAAGAAACAGATGTAATATGCGAAAAATGCGGAAGGAACATGGTGATAAAATTCGGACCGCACGGCAAATTTCTGGCTTGTCCGGGATTTCCGGAATGCAGAAATACCAAGCCGCTGCTTATAAAGGCAGGAGTGAAATGCCCGAAATGCGGCAAGGATCTGATAGTTAGGCGAACAAAAAAGGGAAGGGCATATTACAGCTGTGAGGGATATCCTGAGTGTGATTATATGTCATGGACAAAGCCGAATGCCGAAAAAAAGAACGTCAAATGACAAAAAAATCGAAAATATAAAATTGTATGATAATGAGGATTGCAATGCTCCAAAGGCATTGCAATTTTTGTAACAATTTCGTAAAATAAAAAGCGGTCAGAGATTCTCTTACATGTAAAAAGGAGAATCATGAAAAATAAATATAAGTTATTAAAAGTACTTCTGGTACTTCTTGCACTCGTTGTTGCGGGAGTGATATACAGTCTTGTGACAAACAACGGCGGTGAGCTGTCCGAAAGCAGCGTCAGCCTTGCATCTTCGGGATCATCCGAGGAAAATATCACAAATAAGCAGGTAAGTGATCAAGCATCTATAGCCGTGGGCGAAGATGCGGACGAGAGTGGAGAGGAGACTGTAGAGGAAATCCTTGTTTGTGTACATGTATGCGGTGCGGTAAATAATCCCGGCGTATACTATCTTAATGAAGGAGCCAGAGTACATGAGGCCGTGAAAATGGCCGGCGGTACGAGCGAGGCAGCGGCTGAGGATTATATCAATCTGGCCAAGGTGATATCAGACGGCGAAAAGATATATATTCCGACATTAGAAGAAATAGCAAACGGAGATATTACCTTGCAGGATGAGGAAAATGCCTCTGCAGGAAATGATGACCTTATAAATATCAATTCTGCAGGCAAAGCGGAGCTTATGACATTGACAGGCATAGGTGAAGGAAAGGCAGAGGCTATAATAACTTATAGAGAAAATGTATCTTCCTTCAAAAAAATCGAAGATATAAAAAATGTTTCCGGTATTAAGGACTCGGTTTTTGAAAAAATAAAAGATCATATCAAGGTATAATAATGAGCAAGATTCTCGTTGTAGATGACGAAAAATTAATAGTTAAGGGACTGAAATTCTCTCTTGAACAGGATGACATGACAGTAGACTGTGCATATGACGGAAATGAAGCTCTGGAGGCAGCCAAACGATGCGAATATGATGTTGTATTGCTGGATGTCATGCTTCCCGGGATGGATGGATATGAGGTATGTAAGTCTATCAGAGAATTCTCCAATATGCCTATCATAATGCTGACTGCTAAGGACAGTGACATGGATAAGATCCTCGGCCTTGAATATGGGGCAGATGATTATATAACAAAGCCATTTAACATACTTGAGGTTAAGGCACGCATTAGAGCTATGCTCAGGCGGAGCAGGAGATTTTCGGATGAAAGCAGCCAAAGGACTGTCATTGAAAAAGGTTCCCTTAAGATAAATACGGACTCCAGAAGCGCATATATTAATGACATGGAGGTATATCTTACAACAAAAGAGTTTGATGTACTCGAGCTTCTCATGTGCAACCCTAATAAGGTATACAGCAGAGAGGAATTGTTGAAACTCGTATGGGGCTATGATTATCCGGGTGATGTGCGCACAGTTGATGTGCATATAAGAAGACTCAGAGAAAAGATCGAAACCAACCCTAAAGAGCCCGAGTATATACATACTAAGTGGGGAGTTGGATACTATTTTAAAGGTTGATCATAGCTTTTTCAGAAGTCTGCGCTTCAGGATATTTGCATCGGTGGCTTTGGTAGGTATATTGCCGGTCATTATCCTCGAGTTGGTATTGACAAATATAAGTGAAAATACGGTCATTACGACACGTTTACAGAATGTAAGTGCGCAATTTAATGTCTTTGCGTCTTATGTAGCGGGCAGTGCTGCCTCCGGATCTGACAGAGAGATGGCGGATCTTTCCGAAGAAGTGGCCGGAATGTATATGAGCCGTATTCAGGTTATTGACCGAGACTTTAATATAATCACGGATACATATAATATCAACAAAGGAAAGATTTGTGTTTCACAGGATGTCAACGTATGCTTTAACGGAACAAATAAGGCATATGCAGACAAAACAAATCAATGTATCATACTCGTTCAGGGAATCAAGGATGAAGATGGCATAGTGAGATATGTCATGTTTGCCACATCGTCTATTTCGGATATCTTCAGTGCCATGTCTTCACTCAGACTTTTCGGTACTGTCATAATCATTATAATCACAATCATTTTATTGTTCTTTTCTATATTTTGGTCGGGCAGGCTTGTCAGACCTTTTTCAAAGATTAATGAGGTTATAGCACGCATAGATCATGGTCATCTTACCGATAAGATCAATCTTACAGGCTGCATAGAGGTTGAAAACATCTCAACATCTTTTAATATAATGCTCGGACGTATAAATCGGCTGGAAAGATCAAGACAGGAATTTGTATCTAATGTTTCTCATGAGCTCAAGACACCGTTGACATCAATGAAGATACTCTCCGATTCTCTTCTGATGAACGAAAATGCTCCTATTGAGACATATAGGGAATTCATGGGAGATCTTTCTGAGGAAATTGACAGGGAGAATGCGATCATAACAGATTTGCTTACCTTGGTGAAAATGGATAATGAAAAGGTCATTCCTAACATAACTAATGTAAGCATCAATGATCTTCTCGAGCAGACATTGAAGACCGTAAAGCCGATCGCGGAGAAAAAAAATATAGACCTTGTGCTTGAAAGCTATAGGCCGGTAGAGGCAGATGTCGATCAGACCAAGCTCTCAATGGCCATCTCAAATCTTGTCGAAAATGCAATAAAATATAACAACAATGAAGGCTGGGTTCATGTAACACTAAATGCCGACCAGACATATTTTTATATAAAGATTCAAGATAACGGCATCGGTATACCGAAGGATGCTCAGGACAAGGTCTTTGACAGACTGTACAGGGTTGATAAGGCAAGGTCGCGTGAGACAGGCGGCACAGGCTTGGGTCTTGCTATAACAAAAAGCGTTGTATTAGCTCATAACGGTGAGATCAAACTGTTCAGTGAGGAAAATGTAGGAAGTACATTCAGTGTTAAGATACCTCTTAAATATATCAGCAGACAAAAAGACAATTGAATGATCACAATGGCACATAGATGATGAAAAATAACATAAAAATTTATTTTAAAAAAATAATATGTGATTTGCTTGCCGGGATGCTTATCATTTTATCCTGCATATCTCTTATTGCCTGCGATGAAAGCGCGGATGCGAATGTATATGAGGTATATTATATAAATTCCACGAAGGACGATCTGCTTAGCCGTGATTATACAATGCAAAATACAGACGGCTCCATATACGATCGTATAGATGACATTATCAATCAAATGTTTGAAAAAAATTATACGGACGACGATTTTTATTCGGCCAAGCCTGAAAATGTGACAATAAACTCATATGTCGTCGAAGACAGTATATTAACCTTTGATTTTAATGATGCCTATCTTGAGATGACGAATGTACAGGAATTACTCCTGCGCGCGGCTATTGTCATGTCAATAATACAGCTGGACGGAGTCGATGGGATAAGGATCAATGTTAACGGAGAACCGATAACATATTCCGACGGTAATGTCATCGGGACAATGAATGCTGACGATTTCGTCAATATCCTGCTTACGGAAACAGGCATGTTGAAGCAGGAAACTGATGTGATATTATATTTTGCAAATGAGAATGGTGATTCACTTATTCCTGTAAGAAGCCATTTTATAACAAGCGGCAATAATTCATCTATAGAAGAATATATACTCAATATGATCATTGCCGGCCCGGAGGACGGAAGCGGAGCGTATCCGACAATTTCTCCCGATGTCGAATTGATAAGTGTTATATCATCAGATGATATATGCTATGTGAATTTTACGGAATCTTTTTTGGAACAGGAGCCACAGCCTGTAAGTGATGAGCTTCTTATATATTCGATAGTAAATTCCCTCTGCCGTCTTACATTCATAAAAAGTGTTCAATTTCTTATAAATGGTGAGATAGCATCAACACTTCATACTATTACGGATTTGAGCAAACCATTCACAAGGAATCGTAATCTGGAAATTTCCCAGACAAATCTGTCTGCGATCTATTGATTCTGCCGCCGCAGGCGGCATCTGTTTTCATGTTTAAAAGACCTATATTTGTTATGGCTGCATTTGCGGCCGTATTTTCTGTTGTATGTACATATTTTTTTGCATCATTGTTGGTGCCGCATACAGAGCTTCGTGATGGTGACGAGGCTTCTTTTGTATGCATTGTAGTCAAAATTGATGAAAAAGAAAATACAGATTATATTTTTGCCCAAAAAAATAATTATATGATCCTTTTGACCGCCGAAAAAGGACTTAGCAACAAGATGCTTATAGGAAACAGTATATATGTATCGTGTGTATATAAGGAATGGAATCAAAGCCGCAACAGAGGAAACTTTGATGAAGAGCAATATTACAGATCTCTCGGTATATTCGAAAAATATAGAATGTCTTCGTTTGAGATCAGCGATTCATCATACAGTCCCCTTCCGGAGATGATGAGAAGACTCAGGAAAAAATTGAATGAGGCTCTTTTAAATATAGCACAAGGCAATACGGCCGGGATATTTTCAGCTATCGTAACAGGCAGCAGGACATATCTTGATACATCAGTCAAGGAATTGTACAGAATAAACGGAATAGCTCATTTGTTTGCAGTATCCGGTCTTCATATATCTATAGTGGGTACGGGCATATATAAATTAATCAGGAAAAGGGCGAGATTCTCTCTTGCCGTGTCTGCGGCATCGTTTGCGGCTGTCTGCTATTCGGTAATGTGCGGCTCTTCGGCATCTTCGATAAGGGCTTGTATTATGTTGATCGTAAGATTTGGTGCAATCCGGCTTGGGAAAAAATATGATATGCTATCTTCGGTGTCTTTAGCAGCCATCATCTTACTTGTGCAGAATCCGTTCTATATAACAAATTCCGCTTTTCAGCTTTCATTTGCGGCAGTGCTCGCTGTGGCTGTGGGTTCTGAAAAGATTGCAGATTTTGCGGGCGTAAGGTCAAACGGCTTTTTGGGAAATATATTGGTTTGCATGTTGATCACATCCGCAACACTTCCGATCATCGTAAATATCTATTATGAATATCCGTTGTATTCGGTCTGTGCAAATATTGTTGTACTGCAGGCAGCCTTATATATTATCACAGGCGCTATGGCAAGCTCTTTTGCGGGCATGATAAATATACATCTTGGCAGGTTTTTAGTTTCAATTCCGCATTTCTTGCTTGAGGCAGTCGAGGCTATATGTACTTTTTTTGCGAGTCTGCCTTATGCGATCATAACAACGGGATTTAGAGACAAATACAACATTATATTTTTTTATATAGTATTCGGAATATGTTTATTTGCGGCATATAAGCATCCCTTTAAAACAGAAGAGATATGTTCGCCGGCTTATAAAAATAAGAGCATCGAAGAACAAAAAATCGCCAAAAAAAAGAAGAAAATAACCCAAATAATCATAAGAAGCATTGCAGCATTTGCCGTGTTTGTCATTTTGATGATCATGATAACGATCCGAGATCATGACGGCGGAGTGCAGATAAGCTTTTTGGATGTTGGTCAGGGAAAGAGCATATTGATATTAGCTCCCGACGGAACAAGCATTATGATAGATTGCGGATCAACATCGGAAGATGAGCTGTATAAATATCGTATAAAAAGCGCCTTGAAATATATGGGACTTTCACAGATCGATCATTTTATTGTCTCACATCCGGATACAGACCATATTTCCGGCCTGCTTGATATGCTTGAGATCGGCAATACGGAGATAGAGATAAAAAGTATCCTTATGACAGATCTAACCGGCTATGATAAATATGATGAGATCTGTGAGGCGGCAGAGCTTTGCGGTATTCCTGTTACGCCATTAAAGGCAGGTGCCGTGATAGATGCGGGTGAGCTTTATCTTGAATGCATCTATCCGTATTCAGATCAGGCGAGAGCGGAAGATATTAATGATATGTCGTCTGTAATGCTCTTAAAATATGGCGAGTTTTGTGCTCTTTTTACGGGAGATATAACATCAGAAGCCGAAAAATTGCTTCTTAAGAGCAACAATGATATATATGATATTGATCTTCTTGACGTAGCTCATCACGGATCGAAAAATTCAAGCAGTACGGAGTTTTTGGAGGCGGTTTCTCCGGATATTGCTGTCATATCCGCCGGAATAAATAATATATACGGGCACCCGCACGAAGAAACGCTTTACAGATTAAAAGAGGCAAATGTGAGAATTTATTCAACTCAGGATTTTGGTGAGATAGATATTCATGTGTCTGATGACGGAAATATAAAGATCAAAACTGTCATAGGATCAGAATAAACAGCCTTGAAATGAAATATAAAAAAAGTTATCATATGACAGCGAGCAGGGCGGATGGCTGCGCCCGAAATGTTTTCGAGTGAGGAAAGTCCGGGCTTCATAGGGCAGGATGCCGGATAACGTCCGGCGGGAGTGATCCCAGGACCAGTGCAACAGAAAGAATACCGCCGGTATATACCGGTAAGGGTGAAATGGCAGTGTAAGAGACTACCGTCGTGCAGGTAACTGTACGGGCAATGTAAACTCCATCCGAAGCAAGACCAAGCAGAAGACGTTTTAAAGGCGGCCCGTCGAGTCTTCAGGTAGGTCGCAAAGAATCTGTCGGCAACGTCAGGTCAAGATAGATGGTCATCCAAGACAGAACCCGGCTTATAGCTCTGCTCGTATCACTATATATTTGGTATGTAATAACGCAGTGTGACAATGATATCTTTGGTAAAAAGGATCATATCAGTATTTGACTATGAGATTACCTTCCGTATAGGAAAAGATCTTCGATAATACTTTGAAAGGGAAAAATATGGATATTTTGTATAAGAGCACAAGAGGCTGCGGTGCGGAGGTTACTGCTTCAAGGGCTATTTTAAATGGCCTTGCCGAGGATGGCGGCCTTTATATTCCGGTTAATATACCTGCACTCGAGCTTGATCTGCAAAGTGCGGCTGATATGAGCTATAAAGAGCTGGCATTTGAGGTTCTCAGTAAATTCCTTACCGATTATACAGATGATGAGCTTAAATATTGTATCGATCATGCATATGATGACAAGTTTGATACGGAGGATATCGCACAGATCGCGGAAAAGGACGGTAAATATTTTCTTGAGCTCTTTCATGGTGCAACGATAGCATTCAAAGATATGGCTCTTTCGATATTGCCATACCTGCTTACAACAGCGGCAAAGAAAAACAATATTTCAGATGAGATAGTTATTCTTACGGCCACATCGGGTGATACAGGCAAAGCGGCACTTGCGGGCTTTTCTGATGTTGAGGGAACAAAGATCGTTGTATTCTATCCGGACGGCGGTGTCAGCAATATTCAAAGATTGCAAATGGTTACACAAAAAGGCGACAATACGTGTGTTATTGCGGTAAAAGGCAATTTCGATGATTGTCAAAGTGCCGTTAAGCGTATGTTTAATGATGTTGCTCTGAAAAAGGAGCTGGCTGGGAAGGGATTCGTTTTCTCATCGGCCAATTCGATAAATATAGGCAGACTGATACCCCAGGTGGTTTATTATGTTTGGGCTTATACGAGGCTTGTTAAGAGCGGCAGGATCGCTGCCGGTGAAAAGATAAACTTTGTCGTTCCTACCGGCAATTTTGGAAATATCCTTGCAGGATATTATGCGAAGCTTATGGGACTGCCGGTTGACAAGCTCATATGTGCATCAAATGAAAATAAAGTATTGTTTGATTTCTTCACAACAGGTATCTATGATAAGAACAGGGAATTTATCCTTACTAATTCACCGTCAATGGATATTCTGATATCAAGTAATCTTGAAAGATTGATATATATGTCAACAGGTAATGATCCGCAAAAGACTAAAGAGCTTATGAATGAACTCAGTCTGACGGGAAAGTATACTGTCACAGATGAGATGAGAGACAAAATGAAGGATTTTGTCGGAGGATATGCAAGCGAAGATGAATGTCTTGATGAAATAAAAAAGATCTACGATGCAAGCGGATATATCATTGATACTCATACGAGTGTTGCGGCCGCAGTTTACGAGAAATATGAAAAGAAAACGAATGACAAGACACCTACGGTGATCGTATCAACAGCGAGTCCGTTCAAGTTCCTGAAGGCAGTCATTACAGCTATTGATCCGGAGCATGCCGATAAGCTCAGCATCTGGGATCTTGTATTTCGGCTTGATGAATTGCAAGGGAAAAAGGGTATACCGCAGGCTATAAAGGATATAATGGCACTGCCTATAAGGCATAAATGTGTATGTGAGATAAATGATATGGAGAAGGAACTCAGAGCCTTCCTGGATGTCTGAGGAAATATGATTTATGAATGATTTAGTAAATTCCATAGTTCAATTATTTGGAAATCTAGACCATAATATTGTGATATTTATCATATCGATGTTTCCTATACTCGAGCTGCGAGGGGGCATGATAGCTGCAACGCTTCTCGGTGTTCCTTATGTAAGAGCATTGATCATATGTATCATAGGAAATATCATACCTATACCGTTTATACTTCTATTCATAAAGAAGATATTTGAATGGCTTAAAAGATTTAAGACGGCCGGGAAAATGGTATGTTGGCTTGAGAGAAAGACACTTAAGAAACGAGGACAGATAGATAAGTACGGCTTTTGGGGCTTACTTTTGTTTGTAGGTATACCTCTTCCGGGTACCGGAGGATGGACGGGCGCATTGCTCGCGAGCTTGCTCGGTATCCCCGTTAAAAGGTCGTCTGTAGCTATCGGTCTTGGGATATGTCTTGCCGCAGCTATAATGAGTATAATCACTTATTTTATTCCATGGATAGTGAGGGTGATCGCGGCATGAAAGAAAGCAATTTTTTTGCCATATTGTCAAGAATGAAATATGTAAACAGGTGGGGATTGATGCGCAACAGCCGCAATGAATCGCTCTCTGATCATACTCTTGACGTGATATTTATCACTCACGCACTTGTGGAGATAGCAAACGAATATTACGGCGCCGATCTTGATGCCGGAAGGGCAGTCATTCTGGCAGCCTTTCATGATGCGTCGGAGATCATCACAGGTGATCTGCCGACTCCGGTAAAATATTTTGATCCGCAGATAAAACAAGCATATGATAATGTTGAGAACTCCGCTATAAACAGCATGATAAATACACTTCCATGTGAAATGAAGGAAAAATATTCTGATATCATGCTCTTTGACGGAGAAGGTGATGAGATATTAAAAAAATATGTAAAAGCGGCAGACAAGATATCCGCACTCATCAAGTGTATCGAAGAAGAGGAATCGGGGAATAATGATTTTCGTTTGGCCAAGGAGTCAACATGGAATTATATAAAGGATATGGGTATGCCTGAGATAGAATATTTTATAAAAATCTTTTTGCCCGGATATCGTCTTACGCTTGATGAACAGATAAGCGGATGATCAAAATGTCTTGCTTACGCATATTCCCTATGATAATATAATGAATGCCTAAGGGGCAATTTCTGATATTTTGAACCTACATCACTTTAAATGGAAATCCTACATTTTTCGGTGGATGATATGCCTCGCCTACGGGAACCTGGACCTCTGAATCCGGATTGCGGAAACCCACCTAGCATTTTGCTAGGAGTCAAAATTCAGGAATCACCTTTAGGCCTTTTATTTGGGCATTAAATATACATGTCTTAAATTTTAAATGATATGAGACTTTCGAATAAGAGGTAAGAATTATGAAAGAAAAGCTTTCACAGATCAGGGATGAGGCACTTGCTAAGATAAAAGATGCCGAGTCTCTTGAAGAATTGAACAGCCTGCGTATCTCATTGCTCGGAAAAAAAGGACAATTGACAGGGCTTCTAAAATCCATGAAGGATATCGCTCCTGAGGAGAGACCGGCCTTCGGACAGCTTGTTAATGATACTCAAAAAGAGGTAGAGAACTCACTTAATTGTGCTAAAAAGCTTTTAGAGGAGGCTGCACTTAAGATGAGGCTTTCTGCGGAGACTATAGATGTCACTCTTCCGGGAAAGATATCTCATATCGGATACGAACATCCAAACAGCCAGGTTCTGAGACAGGTGGAGGATATATTTATCGGAATGGGATATGAAGTAGTCTCAGGCCCCGAGGTTGAATACGATCATTATAATTTTGAAGCTCTCAATATTCCGGCAAACCATCCGGCAAAGGATGAACAGGATACATTCTATATAAACAGCAATATACTTTTGAGGACTCAGACATCGTCATGCCAGATCCATGAGATGGAAAAAGGAAAATTGCCGATCAGAATGATAGCTCCGGGCAGAGTATTCCGCTCGGATAATGTTGATGCTACTCATTCACCGTGCTTTCATCAGATAGAAGGCCTTGTAATAGATAAGGACATTACATTTGCCGACCTTAAAGGTACACTTAATGAATTCTGCAGGCGTTTCTTTGGCGAAGATATCAAGACCAAGTTTCGCCCGCATCATTTTCCTTTTACGGAGCCTTCAGCTGAGGTGGATGTAAGCTGCTTCAAGTGCGGCGGCTGCGGCTGCAGATTTTGCAAGGGCGAGGGTTGGATAGAGATTCTTGGCTGCGGAGAGGTTCATCCGCATGTTCTTGAAATGGCCGGTATTGATACGAATATTTATTCCGGATTTGCATTTGGTGTGGGTCTTGAGAGGCTTACATTGCTTAAATACGAAATAGATGACATGAGATTGCTTTATGATAACGACATAAGGTTCTTAAATCAGTTCTAGAGAGGAGAAAACAGAAGTATGAACGCTTCATATTCATGGGTAAAAGCATATGTGCCGGATCTTGACAGCACATACTCCGAGTTCAGGGATGCCATGACACTTTCCGGAACAAAGGTAGAAAATTACAAGGCATTCGATGAATATCTTGAAAATATTGTCATAGGTCAGATTGAAAAAATAGAAAAGCATCCAAATGCCGATAAGCTTGTGATCTGCAGGGTAAATACGGGTGATACGGTACATCAGATAGTAACGGGTGCACCAAATGTTTTTGAAGGTGCAAAGGTTGTTTGCGTGCTTGCAGGCGGTATGGTTGCCGCAAGTCATAGCGGTCCTTCCTCCGAAAAAGGTGTTCGGATAAAGAAGGGAAAACTCAGAGGTGTCGAATCAGACGGAATGCTATGCTCGATCGACGAGCTAGGATCAAACGTGCAGATGTATCCTGATGCAAGCGAAGACGGAATTTATATTTTACCTGATGATGCACAGGTAGGAGATGATGCTGTTGAATATTTGGGTCTGCATGATGCAAATTATGAATTTGAGATCACATCAAACAGAGTAGATTGCTACAGCGTGCTCGGAATAGCAAGGGAAGCAGCTGCAACATTCGGATTGCCTTTTAAAAATGTGGTACCGCAGGTCAAAAATGAGACCGGTGATATATCAGATTATCTCAGCGTTGAGGTAGAAAATAAGGATCTTTGCAAGCGCTACATTGCAAAGGTAGTGAAGAATGTACATATAGCACCGTCACCGAGATGGCTCCGTCAAAGACTTGCAAGTAACGGGATACGACCGATCAATAATGTCGTTGATATAACTAATTATGTAATGGAAGAATTCGGTCAGCCGATGCATGCGTTTAATTATGACAAGATCAAAGGACATAAAATTATTGTCCGCAATGCAGCAGACGGGGACAGATTTGTTACCCTTGACGGACAGGAGAGGATACTCGATAAAGATATCCTCATGATCTGTGACAGTGAGGAAGCAATCGGCATAGCCGGTATCATGGGAGGTCAAGATTCCATGATCACGGATGATGTAAGTACTATCGTTTTTGAAAGTGCATGCTTTGATGGTACGAACAACAGGCTTTCGGCAAAAAGGCTCGGCATGAGGACTGACGCCTCGAGCAAATATGAAAAGGGACTCGATCCGGAAAATGCGATAAATGCGATAAATAGAGCCTGCCAGCTTATAGAAGAGCTTGGAGCAGGTGAGATTGTCGGCGGCAGTATAGATATATATCCCGAAAAGGTTTTGCCTAAGAAGATATTGTTTGAGCCGGAAAGGATAAACAAACTTCTGGGTACAGATATCCCAAGAGAAAAACAGCTCGAATATTTTGGGCCTCTCGAGATTGAATATGACGAAGCAAGCAATATGCTCACTATTCCTACATTCAGGCAGGATCTTTTGCGTTGTGCGGATATCGCCGAGGAGGTTGCAAGATTTTACGGATATAATAATATTCCGGCAACACTTCCGAAGCAAGGCGGTGAGCCCGGAAGGCTTTCTCGCGAGCATATTATTCAAAACAAGGCAAGAGAGGTCATGATATCATGCGGCTATTCAGAATCAATGACATACTCATTCGAAAGCCCGAAGGTTTTTGATAAGATGCTCGTTCCTGCCGATGACAAGATGCGCTCGTATATTACCATAAGCAATCCTTTAGGCGAGGACTTCAGCATAATGAGAGTCTCACTCTTTAACGGAATGATGACGTCTCTTTCGTCAAATTATAATAAAAAGAATAAAAATGTGGCGTTGTTCGAGCTTGGTAATGTTTATTTGCCGAAGAGCCTTCCGCTCGTTGAGCTTCCTGATGAGAGAATGACTCTTGCTATAGGATCATACGGTAACGGTGATTTTTATACTCTTAAAGGATGCTTGGAAGAACTTTTCAACAAATTAAATATAAAAGGTAAAAGAGAATATAAGGCTGAAGGGAATATCTCATATCTTCATCCCGGAAGGCAGGCATCTGTTTTCCATAACGGAAAATATATAGCTTGTATCGGTGAGGTCCATCCTCTTGTTGCAGACAATTACGGTATGGGAGGAAGAGTTTACTTTGCAAGCGTAGATATAAGCGCTCTCTATGATATCGCAGGCGGAGATGTTACATTTATTCCTATTGCAAAATATCCCGCAGTTGAAAGAGATATAAGCCTTCTTGTGAAAAAAGAGGTCACATCCGGTGATGTCGAAGAGATCATTAAAAAATCTGCCGGGAAAATGCTTGAAAAGTTAGAAATTTTTGACATATATGAAGGAGGTAATATTGAAGAGGGCTATAAATCTTTGGCTTACTCACTTATCTTCAGATCTCCCGATCATACGTTAAATGATGACGAGGTAAATCCATTAATGAGAAAAATGATAGATAACCTCAAAGCAAAAGGCATTGAATTAAGAAGCTGATACACTGCTTTGAAGGACGTGTATATATAAAGATAAAGCGAGGAATGTTAATGAAACGATCAACTGGAACGGTGGCTTTTATTATTACAATTGTTGTAACACTTGCTACTGTATTTATCACAATTTTTGGTATAGGCGGACGCGGAAAGGCATCGAATATCACACTGGGACTGGATCTCAGAGGCGGTGTCAGCGTAACATATCAGGTTGAGGATGAGGAATTTACTCAGGAACAGCTTGATGATACCATATATAAGCTGCAGCTTAGGGTAGCAGAATACAGCACGGATGCATCTGTATACCAAGAGGGAACTAACAGGATCACTGTTGAGATACCCGGCGTATATGATACAGAGACGGTAATAGAGGAGCTCGGCCGTCCGGGTTCATTGCAATTTGCCACAGAATACGAGGCGGTGACCGATGAAGAGACCGGAGAGACGGGATATTATGCTACTGAAGACGGACTTGTTCTCACGGGATCAAGTGTCAAAGAGGCTAAGGCAGGCAGTACGAGCGACCAGACCACAGGACAGCTTGATTATATAGTTCAGCTTACATTGGATGAGGAAGGAACTGAGGCTTTTGCAACAGCAACAAGCGAGAATATCGGCAATGTGATATATATTCTTTATGATGGCGCGATAGTAAGCAGCCCGACAGTAAAGAGCGCTATCACAGGCGGTGAATGTGAGATCTCCGGTATGGGAAGCTATGACGCTGCATCAACACTTGCATCGACCATTCGTATCGGTTCCCTGAGTCTTGAACTTAAAGAGATGACATCCAAGGTTGTATCCGCAAAGCTTGGTGAAAATGCTGTTTCGACATCTCTTCTTGCTGGAATGATAGGAATATTGGTTATCATCATATTCCTTATTCTGACATATAAGATATCAGGTGTTGCGGCATCGATCGCAATGATATTCTATTCGGGTGCCATCTTACTTCTTATGAACGCATTCGATATAACACTTACTATTTCTGGTATTGCAGGTATCATACTTTCGATAGGTATGGCTGTCGACGGAAATGTTATTATCAATACACGTATAAAAGAAGAATTGGAAGAAGGTATTTCTGTAGAATCGGCTATCAGGAACGGCTTTAAGAAGTCGACAGCATCTATTCTTGACGGAAATATCACAACTCTTATAGTTGCTATCGTTCTTTTGATCTTTGGCTCAGGTACGATTCAGGGATTCGGTCTTACACTTGCTATAGGTATTGTCTTAAGTGTATTTACATCACTTGTTGTATCGAGGATCATTGTTACGGCATTTTATGCCATGGGACTTAAGGCCGGCACTTTCTATGCCAGAGTTAAAAACGGCAAAAAGAAGATCTTCGACTTTGTCGGAAAAAGACTTATATGGTTTGTTATAGCTATTGCATGTATCTTATCAGGTGTGATCGCATTGATAGTCAATGCCGCTTCAGGAAAGCAAGCCCTGAATCTCAGCATTGAGTTTGTCGGTGGTGTATCCACACAGGTTGAATTTGAAAAAGATTATTCTATAGACGAATTTAATGACGATATCCGCCCGGCTATCCAGAGTCTTTTGGGGACGAGTGATGTTGAGGGTCAGAAAATTAACGGAACCAATCAGTTCGTAATAAAGACTCCTACGCTTGAACAGGAACAGATAACTGACCTTAAGGAACTTTTGATCAATGATTATGCTGCTGTAGAAAGCGGATTTGAGATTACCAGCATAGCCGGCGTTATAAGCAATGAGCTTCAAAGAGATGCTTTTATCTCACTTGCCATTGCCGCAGTTTGTATGCTGATATATATATGGATCAGATTCAGAAAATTCAAATTTGCGATTTCCTCTGTTATAGCATTGCTTCATGATGTTTCGATAGTTATAGCATTTTATGCTTTATTCAGGATCTCGGCCGGAAATACATTTATTGCCTGCATACTTACGATCGTCGGATACTCGATCAATGCTACTATTGTCATTTTCGATAGGATAAGGGAAAATCTTGCTGATCCCGAGCTTGGTTACGACCTTAAGCTTGCCATAAACACGAGCATATATCAGAGCATGACCAGAAGCATATATACATCGGCAACAACATTTGTTATGGTTCTGTTCCTGTATATATTCGGAGTTGAATCCATGAGAGCTTTTGCGATGCCATTGGGAGTAGGTATAGTAGCGGGCGCATTTTCATCGGTTCTTATTTCCGGAAGCCTTGTATATATGATGACCAAAAAGGAAGATCGCTATGATGCGAAGGCTGCCGCAATAGCTGCAAAGAGTATAACCAAGACGGCGGATAACGAAAAAATGGGATCTGACGATGCGATGGAGATTGAGGCAGGCAGCAGCGAAGCTGAAAATGCAGCACCGTCAAAGATAAAGGCAAATCCGAATCATAAGAAAAAACATAGAAAACAATAAAAGAGCAATCTTAAAAGAAAGCATTTAATCCTTTACAAAGTCACAGAAATAAATATTTCTGTGACTTTGATAACGTGTATTGCTTTTAAATAAAAATGAACAAATGGTATATTTATTGTAAAAAAGGAGATTTTGCGGCCATATCGAAAGAATTTGGTATTTCAGCCGTGACTGCAAGACTGCTCATAAACAGAAATATCCGGACTTACGAAGACATACGGTCATTTCTCTATGCAGACAGATCATCATTGCATGATCCGTTTCTTTTTGATGATATGAAGAAGGCGGTAGAAATGACAGCAGATGCCGTGAGGGCACAAAAAAAGATCCGCATAATTGGTGATTATGATGCAGACGGAGTATGCGCAAGTATAATCCTAAAAAAATTTTTACAATATATCGGCGCAGATGTAGATGTCAGGATACCGGATCGTATATCCGACGGGTATGGGATGAATGTGAATATGGTATGTGAGGCCAAGAGGGATAATGTCGCACTTATCATCACATGCGATAACGGTATTTCGGCTATTGAGGCAGTAAATGCCGCGACAGAATATGGAATAAAGGTCATAATAACAGATCATCATGAGCCCGGGAGTATCATTCCGCATGCAGATGCTGTTATTTGCGCTAAGCTTCAAGGTTCATCATATCCTTACAGGGATCTATGCGGTGCGTCTGTAGCATATAAATTCGATCAGGCTCTGCTTAAGTATGTCTTATCGGAAGAACATTTTGTATGGCCGGAAAATAATGATGTGGGCGGTGCCCTCAGAATATTAAATAATCTTCTGCAATTTGCCGGTATCGCAACTGTCACGGACATTGTTCCGTTGACCGGTGAAAATAGGATAATAGTCAAAGAGGCTCTGAAGATAATTGCATCAGATCCCAACATAGGATTGAGTGAGCTGGCATTTAAAAGAGGACTTTCATGTGACAATATCAACAGCTTTAATATAGGCTTTGTTATAGGCCCATGCATTAATGCGGCCGGCAGGCTCGATAATGCAAAGAAAGCATTTGATCTTTTTGATACCGAGGCAAAGGATGAAGCGGCATATATTGCTGCGCAGCTTTCGGAATTAAATGAAGAAAGAAAAAGGCTGACAAGTGAACAGGCTCAAGCGGCATCAGACATTATAGAAGAAAAAAAGCAAAGAAACGGCAATCTGCCGCAGGTGATAGTCATATATCTTCCGTATGCTCATGAAAGTGTTGCGGGTATCATCGCAGGCCGACTGAAGGAAAAATATAACAGACCGTCGCTTGTTCTTACAAATGGCGAGGGTGGACTGAAGGGTTCGGGAAGATCTGTTCCCGAATATGATCTTATTGAAGCACTGAGGCAGCATGGTGAGATGTTTTCGCATTTGGGAGGTCATGCTGCTGCTGCAGGTTTCACATGCATATGCTCGGCCGATGAACTTGCGGATGCATTAAATGCCGATGATCGGGTAAGTCAGTTATCCTTTGAAAAAAAAGTATGGATAGATATGCAGCTGCCGTTTGAATATGTAAGCTTTCAATTGATCGAAGAAATTGAAATGCTTGAACCGTTCGGCATGGAAAATGACAGACCGATATTTGCACTGAAAGATGTCAGATTCTCAAATGCTCGCTTGATCGGCAAGGATCTGAATGTACTCAAGATGAGAATGTTTGATGCTGTGGGCGGGTCAATAGAAGGCATCTATTTCGGATGCTCGGATGAGGACGGTCTGTCTGCCGTACAGGTATATGATTATTTAAATACGAGTAAAGATGAACAGCTGTTTACTATCCTATATAGACCTTCTGTAAATGAATTCAGAGGAAACAAAAGCTTGCAGGCTGTAATAGAGGAAATAAGGATTCAAGGTGATTCTGATGCTCATAAAGATGCTTAGTCATATCGGCCTTTTCACATTATAGACATAATATAAATGTAAAATCACAAGGCAAATTTTTAAAAAAAGCAGCTATGTGATAAAATACCCGGAAATATCATAATAGTCTAAGATACAGAAAACTTTTTCTTGCCTCCGGTTTATATTTCGGATACAAGGCTTGCAAATAAAGAGGTTAAATAACATATGAGACGTATGTCAAGGGAAGAAATGAGGAGAAGAAGGGCCAGACGTGTTTTAAGAAACTGGTCTATTTTACTTATCATATTGGCTGTAGTGATAGTGGCAGTCGTTATAATATTGATGAAGAAAAATAATGATCAGAGCGGAAACTCTGAAACACAGACACAGGAACAAATGTCTGATACAGATATACAGGATACAGAGACAACCGTAAATGAGTTGGCGGAAAATGATACCACAGCACCTGAAATACGCGGTGAAGGTAAGATATTTGTGGCAAAGGGTGCCAATGTAAAATACAAATCCTATGTTTATGTAACAGATGATCTCGATCCGGATCCAAAGCTTACCATTGATAACAGCAATGTCGATCTCAGTAAGGAAGGAACATATAAGGTTATCTATACTGCAACGGATTGGGCCGGCAATACGACCACAAGAGAAGTTGAGATTGAGGTCGGGGCAGAGGAAGAACCGAATGTTTCAGAGGATGTCATATATGCCAAGGCGGATGAGGTTCTTGCAGAGATAATAGAAGATGATATGACAGATCTTGAAAAGGTTTTTGCTGTATTCTTCTATGTACGAGATACATTCACATATGTAAAGGATAATAATTATTGGGAATATAAGCAGGAAGCATATCATATGATGATGACTTTGCATGATAATTGTTATGCGAATGTATGCGTATCAAAGCTTCTTCTTGAAAGATTGGGCTTTGAGAGCTTCATGATAACGGGAACATTGGGATATCTTGATGAATATCATTATTGGAACATGGTCAGTATAGACGGCGGAAAGAGCTGGTACCATTATGATTCGGCATGGTGGACATGGATGAATGATGAATATCCGATCTGCATGGTCACAGACGAAATGGCAAAAAAAATATCTGATGCGCACGGCGGCATATTCATTTATAATGAGGAGGATTATCCAAAGACTCCGACAGAAGCTCTTTGGACACCTCAGGAAATGGGATATACGAGCGCATATATAGATTGATGATCAAGTAATAGCTATAAGGAGTAACATGGAAGAACTTATTAACATTTTAGAAGATCTGCATCCTGAAGTAGATTTTGATAACGAAACATCTCTTATTGATAACAAAATATTGGATTCTTTTGATATCGTGACGATTGTTGCGGAGATAAACGAAGAATTCGATGTATCCATTCCGGCGGAGGAACTCATTCCGGAGAATTTTAATTCAGCGAAGGCATTGTGGAAGCTGATCGAAAGACTTATGGATGAGTAACCGGAGGCCTTTTAAAAGATGCAATTTACATCAACGGCGTTTATAGTTTTTTTTGCAATATTGCTGCTTGCCTACTATCTGTTGCCTGCAAAGATACAATGGATAGTTTTATTGGCGGCAAGCTATATTTTTTATGCATTTGCCGGATTTAAATATTTCGGTTTTATTATTTTTACGACAGTTTCATCATATATCGCCACGATCATTATGGATAAAAATATCCGTAAACGTGACGAATATATCGCATTGCACAAAAGTGAGCTGTCACGTGATGAAAAGAAAGAATATAAACGCAGAATAAAGGCCGGCAATCGCATTTGGTTCGTTATAGCAATAGCAGCAAATTTCGGTATACTTTTCTTTTGTAAAGCCGCTCTTACAGAGACTTTCGGAGCACTGCTTAAAGGTGGGGGATTGAGCTTTCTCACACTTGGACTGCCAATGGGTATGTCATTTTATATGTTCCAAACGATCGGATATGTTATCGATGTCTACAGAGAAAAGGCAGAGGTGATCAGAAATCCGTTTAAGCTCGCATTGTTTACAGCCTTTTTCCCTCAGCTCATACAGGGACCGATAAGCAAGTTCGATCAGCTTAAAGATTCATTATTTTCCGCTCATCCATTTGACAGGACGCAGGTCGCATTTGGTCTTGAGAGAATGCTGTGGGGCTTTTTCAAAAAGATGGTCATTGCCGATAGGATCGCTGTAGCGGTAGGTGCATTAAATGATGACGGCAGTACGGGAGTGGCTTTTTTTGTCATGGTCATGTTTTATTCCGTACAGCTGTATGCAGACTTTTCGGGTGGTATAGATATTGCTATCGGCGCCGCTCAGACTCTTGGGATCACATTGCCGGAGAACTTTATAAGACCGTATTTTTCGACAAATATAGCCGATTATTGGAGAAGATGGCATATCACACTTAATGAATGGATGAGAAGCTATATATTTTATCCGATAACAGTGTCAGGTCCTATGCTGAAATTGTCTGTAAAGGCAAGAAAAAAAGTAGGAAAGCTTGGCATGAGGCTGCCTATATATATCGGATCTGTTCTTTGCTGGCTTGGTACAGGCATATGGCATGGATTTTGCCTGAACTTTATTATCTGGGGAATGCTGAACTGCTTTATAATAGTGATTTCCGAGGAGCTTGCACCGCTGTATGCGAAATTCCATGAAAAGACAGGCTTAAAAGGACGCAAGGGATATACTGTATTTGAGATCATAAGGACATTCCTTATGATGAGCCTTATAAGGATAACGGATCTTTTCGGAAATAACATGGGCGATTATTTCAAAAGGGTAGCTTCCCTTGCATATACATTCAACTTTAATATATTCAGCGACGGCACATTAATGAATCTCGGCTTGGATGTTAAGGATTATATTATTGTTGCATGCGGTGTTGCGATAATGTTTGCGATAAGCTGCATCCAGACAAAAGGCAGCGTAAGAAGTCAGGCATTGAAGATGCCGAGGATCGCAAGATATGCCATTATATTGATAATGCTGTTTGCTGTTATTCTGCTTGGAAGCTACGGAATAGGATATGATAAGACCAATTTCATATACAATAAGTTTTAATAAAAAATTCTGATAAATGAACAAAGATTCGTCTATGAAGAAGAATAGTAAGAAAAAGAGTAAAAAATACATACCGATCATCATTATCACTGTTATATTTACATTGACGATGTTGTTGTTTGTTCAAAGATTGGTTGAACCAAAATATGCGACCTCCCTTACAGAGGGAGCTATGACAGCAGAATATTATGATAATATGGGATCGAATGATGTCATATTCCTTGGAGATTGTGAGGCTTATGAAACATATTCTCCCGTTGCTTTATGGAGGGAATATGGCATAACATCATATGTAAGAGGCAATTCTCAGCAGCTCATATGGCAGTCATATTATATGCTGGAGGACGCGTTGAAATATGAAAAACCGAGGCTGGTAGTACTCAGTATAAATGATATGATGCACGCCGATCCTGACAGCACCGGAAATTCTTCGGAGAGAGAAGCCTACAACAGGATGGCTCTCGACGGTATGAGATGGTCAGTGACAAAGGTCAAGGCTATAAATGTCTCGATGACATCCGAGGAAAAAGAAAAATCAGGGTTGGTATCGTATTTTCTTCCGATATTGAGATATCATGATCGTATTTTTGAGCTTGAAGAAGAAGATTGGGAATATTTCTTTGATTCACCCGATATACCGATCACCGATAACGGATATCTGATGCAGGTCGGAGTCGATTCGGGTGCGGATACAAATTACCCGCGCAAGCCTCAAGTTACATACGAATTCTCGGATCTGAATTACGAATATCTTGATAAGATAAGAGAATTGTGCGAAGAAGAAGATATAGATCTTATGCTGGTAAAATCGCCGTCACTTTATCCTATCTGGTATGATGAATATGAAGAACAGATAGAGGAATATGCGGAGAAATACGGTCTTTTATATGTGAACACACTCGAAGATCAAGAGGAATATGATCTTGACTGGTCTACTGATACATATGATAAAGGCCTGCATTTAAATGTTGACGGTGTTGAAAAGGTAACGCATTATATCGGCGGTATCATAAAACCGCAATATGGACTCGAGGATCATAGAGAAGATGCTCTTTTGTCGTCAAAGTGGACAGAAAAAGCAGAAATATATGATCTGAGAAAGGAAACATTGCTTGCAGCTGCTCAAAATGAATAAATAGGCATTATAATTATTTTATGATTATATAAATAAAGAGGTAAATTTATGAAAAAGATAGCTTTAATATTGATGATATGTATGATGACAATTACCGCAGTCGGATGCGGCAGCAGTTCTGATCCGTCATCCGGATCATCAGACCAGGGCGGTCAATCATCTTCAGACGAAAAAGGATATACATTTACATACAATGATGTTGAGATTTATATTGATGAGGATGCAGCCGCTGTGATAGATGGTCTGGGCGATTATAAAGATTACAGTGAATCCGCCACATGCGCATTTGAGGGTATGGACAAGCAATATTTCTACGGAAGCTTTTATGTTACAACCGGTACCTTGGATGACAGGGAATTCATATCCGGATTTTGGTTTGTGGATGATACAGTAGAAACCGATGAAGGACTTTGCATCGGTGATGATGAAGATAAGGTAAAGCAGCTGTACGGTGAGGACGGATATAACGGCTCCAATGCATATATTTATACAAAGGGACTTTGTGAGCTTACGATAATCGTAGAAGACGGCAGTGTATCATCTGTACTTTATTCATACAAATCCTGATCGGAAATTTATTAGGGAGCAATATAGCAATGAACAATGTCCTCGAATATCTTGAACGGTCTGCAAAGCTTTTTCCGAACAAACGCGCCGTTGCGGATAAGGATCATGAATATACATTTTCACAGCTTGCACTTGCAGCAAGGTCTCTTGCATCCTGTGATGAGCTTAGGGAGTGCTGCGGCAGTGCAGTAGGTGTTTTTGCCGAACGAAATGCTGATGTTATTGTAGAATTTATGGCTGTATTGTATGCCGGAGGATTCTATGTTCCTTTGGACCCGGATATGCCCGAACATAAATTGGACATGATCCTTGATAATGCGCAGATCAAGGTTGTGCTCGGCAGTAAAAAAAGCAAAGAAAAGACGTCTTGGGATCAAAAGAAAATAAAATATATATGTTTTGATTCATCTGAGGGCATCGCAGCTTCCGAAGAGGTGCGACTTAGGAAAGACATTTCTGATATCGATTTTTCCGATAAACCGCTGTATATGCTTTATACGTCGGGCTCAACAGGTGTCCCTAAGGGCGTTTTAAAAAGCCATAAGGCTGTTTGGCGCTTTATGGAGAGCTATATAAAAAGATTCGGATTTGATAATTCCTTGATCATAGGCAATCAAACACCATTTTTCTTTGATGCATCTGCAAGAGATATATATTTGATGCTCAGCCTTGGCGCTACATTGGAAATATTGCCAACGGAATATTTTGCAATGCCGCCTACACTTATCAGATATATGAACGATCGCAGGATAAACTTTATCTCATGGGTTCCATCCGCGCTTTCTGTTATCGTTCAGTTAAATACATTTAAGGCTGTTATTCCGGAATACTTAAAATATGTACTTTTCGTAGGCGAGGTTATGCCTATGAAGCATCTTAATAAATGGCGCGAGGTATTGCCTGACGTAAAATATGTTAATCTTTACGGGTCCACCGAGGTTGCCGGTATATCATGCTGCTATGAGGTTGAGGGTGAGTTTGCCAACGAAGATGTTCTGCCTATGGGAAGACCGCTGGATAATTGCAAGGTCTATCTTATGGACGGCGATTCAATAATAAAAGAAACGGAACATGTCGGTGAGCTTTATATTGTTTCGGATTCAATAGCTATTGGATATTTTCGTGATGAACAGAAAACAGCTGCCAACTTTTTGTATCGGGATTTCGGTGATGGTGTGGTAAGATGCTTTCGAACAGGGGATATGGCCAAGTTTGATAAAGACGGAAACCTGATCTTTTCATCCAGAGCCGATTTTCAGATAAAGCATATGGGGCATCGTATAGAGCTTGGTGAGATAGAGGCGGTTGCCGGTGCCTTGGATTGCATACAAAGATGCGCATGCCTGCATAATGAAAAAAAGGACAGGATAGTTTTGTTTTGCCAGGTAAAGGATGGCACTATGCTGAAAGGCAATGATATCAAGGCCGAGCTTACAAAGCATCTCTCGTCATATATGGTACCGGATCGAGTCAATATACTTGAGTCACTTCCGTATAATGCCAACAATAAGATAGACAGACAAAAGTTAAAAGAAATGCTTTAAAAATAAAGGACAGCGTTAAAGTAAAATTTCAGTTGGTATATCTCATATGCGCAATACTAAAAATTGTCCGGATGAAAGATGTGCAGTCGATTACCCTGCAGTGACCAAAAGTTACTTAATAGATGAATATTGTTGCATTCGCTTGAGAAGTGTGATAATATCTGTATGTTGTTAGTGTTGTTAATGTTGAAAGGCGGACCGAGAGGTCGGCTTTTTCTTATGTATGGACATTTTGAAGATCTTTCAAATGTAACATCGAACAGAAATGGGAAAGTATGCAAAAGAATGATATAGAAAAAAAGGCCGAAGAGATTGCGGGGCAAGTCATTAGTGATACTGATTTTGAGCTTGTCGACGTGGAATATGTTAAAGAAGGCGGTGAATATTATCTCAGGATTTTTGCCGATAAAGAAGGCGGGATCACCGTTGATGACTGTGAGCTTATAAGCAGGTCTGTCGAGACGGAGCTTGACAGGGAGGATTTTATAGATGAGGCATATATACTTGAGGTAAGCTCACCCGGACTCACGAGACCGCTAAAAAAAGAAAAAGATTATATACGCAACAGGGATAAGCTTATAGAAATACATTTATATACACCTGTTGATGGCATCAAGGTATTTACCGGTCTTTTAAAAAACTGGGACGAAGACACCGTTTCAGTCGAGATCGAAAATAATATCAAAGTATTTGAAAAAAGTAATATTTCGCTCATAAGACAGACATTTGAGTGGTAAATAAAAAAGGAGAAAAATTATGGCCAGCGAATTGATCGAAGCACTTGATCTGATTGTAAGAGAGAAGGATATAAGCAAGGAGTCTATCATAGCAGCAATTGAGGGTGCCCTTGTTACTGCTTATAAGAATCAATACAACAAAAAGAAAGACAGTCTTTTGGCTGCGGAAAATGTATTTGCAAAGGTTGATGAGGAAACAGGTGAATTCTTTGTTTATGCGGAAAAGACTGTTGTTGAAGAAGTAGAGAACAGTATGCTCGAGATTGCTCTGGAGGATGCAAGGCAAATATATCCGAGCTGTGAGGTCGGCAATGTAGTACGTCTTGCGGCAGAATCCAGAGAGTTCAGTCGTATAGCAACTCAAAATGCCAAGAACGTTCTTCTTCAGAGCCTGCGTGAAAGTGAAAAAGACAATATATATGACGAGTATAAATCAAAAGAGGGCTCGGTCACAACAGGTACCGTTTCGAGATTTACAGATAAAGGTGTTATTGTTAACCTTGGTCATGCTGACGGTATCTTAAATGAAAATGAGCAGGTTAAAGGTGAAAAGTTCAAAATAAATGAGAGGATCAAGGTACATGTACTTGAGGTAAGAAAGACAAAGAAGAATCTTCGTATTCTTGTTTCAAGGACACATCCTGAGCTTGTCAGAAAGCTTTTTGAAGCTGAGGTTGCCGAGATCAAGGAAGGCATTGTCGAGATAAAGGCCATAGCACGTGAGGCCGGAAGCAGGACTAAGATGGCAGTTATATCTCATGATCCCGACGTAGATGCCATCGGTGCATGTGTCGGACTTAACGGAATGAGAGTAAACAATGTTGTTGCCGAACTGAAGGGTGAAAAGATCGATATCATAAATTGGTCTGAAAATTCCGCCGTACTTATAGAAAACGCACTTAGCCCGGCAAAGGTTATTTCGGTAATAGCAGACGATGACGAAAAAACGGCTACAGTAATAGTTCCTGATTTTCAACTTTCTCTTGCCATAGGTAAGGAAGGACAAAATGCTCGACTTGCGGCAAGACTTACAGGCTTCAAGATTGACATATTAAATGAAACACAGGCAGCAGATCTGCTTCATGAAATCTACGAGGGATATGACGAGGATGATGAAGATGCAGCAGGCGAAGAATATGAGGAGATAGCGACGGCTGCCGGTGATGACATAGAGGATGCAGACGGTAAAGCAGAGGATATTGATGAGGATGATCCATCGACAGATTGCGATGAGACAGATATTGCACAAGAGGATAAAGGCGGCGAATAAACTTGCAAAATAAAATATTGTCACTTCTTAGTCTTGCCGCGAAAGCCGGTAAAGTAAAAAGCGGAGACTTACAAACAGAAATTTCCGTAAAAAAAGGGGAAGCGATACTTGTGATCGCGGCCGGCGATGCATCATTGAATACGATGAAACATTTTAAGGATATGTGTGCATACAGAAAGATTCCTATTTATGTATATTCGGTAAAAGAAGAACTCGGGAGGCATATAGGAAAAAATGAAAGAGCAGTCATCGCGGTAACCGACTACGGACTTGGCAACAGATTGATTTCCGCATTAGAGGAGGAGAAAAAATGAAAGTATATGAGCTGGCTAAGGAATTAAATATAGAAAATAAAACATTACTTGAATATCTTGCAAAGGAGGGCTGTCATCTTAAAAGCCATATGAATGTCGTTTCCGACAAATTGGCTGACAGGGCGAGAGAATATTTTGCAAAAAAATCAAATCATCCGTCTCAGGGAATGGGAATAAAGGCGATTGCTCTTCCGGAAAAGTTTGAAAAAATGGTAGAAGCCGACAGAGCAAAGGAACAGACAGAAGAAAAATCATCTGCCGTCCTGGATATGAAGAAAAAAGAATCAGAGCAACAGGATGACAATACAAAGAAGAAAAAGAAGATAGTGGGTGTATTTAATCCACAATATAGTACTTCATTAAAAGGTATGCCGAATAAAAAAGATACAGAGCAGGCACCGGTATCGCAGAAAGCGGCACCAAAGAAGACTTATATTCCTGCAAGAGATAGAAAACCGGATGATTATGTCGAACCTGTAAAGGATAACGATGCAGTCGAAGGTACAACAAATGCAGTACCTGCAGATGATAAGAAAACAGCTGCTGCCATAAGTCAGAATGCTTGCGATGTGCCAGCCAAAAAAGAAGATCTGATCAAGACAGAAGAAGATGCAGCAATGCAAGAGACGGTTAAAAAGGATCCTGTTCAAAATGAAGCTGCTCCGATAGAACCTAAAAAGCCCGAAATAAAAGAAAATGAAAAAAATGATGAGATCAAGACAGAAATAAAAGAAACAGACGAAAAAAATAAAACAGAGAAAAGGTCCGATAATTTGAAGAAAAAAGAGTCGGCTGGTGAGACTTCGTCTGAAATTGCCAAGACAGATAATGTAAAAAAACAGCATGCGGATAAAAAACTCACAGAAAAGAAAAATGAGGCAAAGGCAAAAGCTCAGGCACAGCTTAAAGCTGAGACGAGAAATCCGATGGAGAGTGAAGCTATCAAATCTCTCCGCGCAAAGATCGTTAAGGGAACTATAAACCCCGATGAGCTTTTGAGCTCATCTAAGCCGGCAAGAAGAGGCGATGAATCCGGTCAGCAGCGTCAATCATCAGGAAACAGATATAATCAAAACCAGGGAAAAGGACGCAGTAATTGGGCGCAGTCATCTCAGTCCGGCAGAGGACAGTCAAATAGCGGCAGCGGATATAACAAGGACTCTGAAAATGATAACAATAATAAAGGAAGACAGGCTGCCGGCAGAAAAAATAATAACAATAATCATGCCGGCGCTGCACCTATGCCTGCAGATGTAAAGGGCAAAGGCAAGGCATCAAAGCAATCAAAAGATAAATATGACAAGAATAAAAAAGGTGATAAGTTCGACAGGCTCGAGAATGAAAAGGCTGCAATGCGAACATCCAAACAGCCTGTAAAGCCTAAGCAGGAAGAAGAAGTGATCAAGGTGATACAGATCCCCGAGCAGATCGAGCTTCGTGAGTTTGCGGAAAAATTAAAAATGCAGCCTGCTGCACTCATTAAAGAACAATTTCTTAAAGGCAGGATGTTTACAGTAAATGATGTTCTCGAATTTGAAACTGCCGAGGAGATTGCTCTTGAAAAGGATATCATCTGTGAGAAAGAGGTAGAGGTTGATAATATCGCCGAACTTCTAAAGGAAGAAGAAGATCCGGAGGAGACTCTTGTTAAGAGGCCGCCTGTCGTATGTATAATGGGCCATGTAGACCATGGTAAGACATCTCTCCTTGATGCGATAAGAAAGACAAATGTTACAGCGGGCGAGGCCGGAGGTATAACTCAGCATATCGGTGCTTATACAGTATCTATAAACGGCGAGTCAATAACATTCCTCGATACACCGGGACATGAAGCATTTACAGCCATGCGACTGCGTGGTGCCCAGGCTACGGATGTTGCCATATTGGTGGTTGCAGCAGACGACGGAGTAAAGCCGCAGACAATAGAGGCTATAAATCATGCAAAAGCTGCAGGAATACATGTCATCGTTGCTGTTAACAAGATAGACAAACCGGGTGCGAATGTTGATAAGGTAAAGCAAGAGCTCTCAGAACTTGGCATAGTAGCCGAGGATTGGGGCGGTGACACTATATTTGTTCCTGTTTCCGCAAAAACGGGTGAGGGTATCTCGTCATTATTGGAGATGGTTATTCTCGATACAGAGATTCTCGAGCTTCGCGCAAATCCGAACCGTAAGGCAAGGGGCGTAGTTATAGAAGCAAGACTTGATAAGGGAAGAGGATCAGTTGCCACCTTGCTTGTTCAAAAAGGAACATTGAAGACCGGAGATCATATAGCAATAGGTGAGGCGTATGGTAAAGTAAGATCTATGACGAATGAGAAGGGACAAAAGCTTAAGCAGGCCGGTCCTTCAACTCCTGTAGAGATTACCGGTTTGAGCGCTGTGCCTGTTGCCGGTGAGACATTTGTGGCATTTGATACAGATAAAGAGGCTAAGCAATTTGCTCAGGTATATGTAACTGAAAACAAAAAGAAGCTTCTTGCCGGCGCAAAGGCTCATGTCAGCCTGACAGATATGTTCGATCAGATGAAGGCCGGTGAGCTCAAAGAATTGAATATCATAGTCAAAGCCGACGTCCAAGGTACTGTTGAGGCATTAAAGGAAAGTCTTGAAAAGCTTTCAAATGATGAGATCGTTGTAAAATGCATACATACAGGAGCCGGAAATGTCACTATAAATGATGCTACGCTTGCATCGGCATCTAATGCCATTATTATCGCATTCAATGTCGGAACAAATCCTGATGCAAGGGATCTTATCGAACATGAAAAGATCGATCTTAGGACATATGACATTATTTATAATGCTATAGACGATATCACTGCAGCAATGCAGGGAATGTATGAGCCTGTCTATGAAGAGGTTGTTATAGGTCATGTGGAGATACGCCAGACATTTAAGGCATCAGGTGTAGGCATCATTGCTGGATCATATGTTACGGACGGAATAGTAAAGAAAAATGCAAGCGCAAGGCTTACAAGAGACGGAGAACAGCTCTTTGACGGCCAGATATC
The DNA here is from genome assembly GCA_964528825.1 of uncultured Parasporobacterium sp. Lineage (GTDB taxonomy): Bacteria > Bacillota > Clostridia > Lachnospirales > Lachnospiraceae > RGIG5612. The sequence goes on along the minus strand of CAZGVB010000005.1, from coordinate 8,827 downwards.
TTCCTTGAAACGTTTCAGCGACGATGCTAAGGAGGTTAAGGCCGGATTTGAATGCGGTATCGTTCTTAAGGATTTTCAGGATATCAAAGAGGGAGATATGCTTGAGATATATGAAATGAAGGAAGTGCCGAGAAAATAGGATGAAAAAGAATTCCATTAAAAATATCAAGATAAATAATGAAGTGCAAAGAGAGCTTGCACAAATAATCAGGGAAAGCAAGGATCCGCGTATCCATCCGCTTACAAGCGTTGTTTTAGTCGAGGTCGCAACCGATCTGAAAACCTGCAAGGCATATATTTCGGTATTAGGCAATGATGAAGATCGTGAAAGAACGAAAGAGGGTCTTAAAAGTGCTGCAGGTCATATAAGACATGAGCTTGCTGTAAGGCTTAACCTGAGAAATACTCCTGAGATCAACTTTATCATTGATACTTCAATAGAGGATGCGATCCGAATGTCGGCACTTATAGATGAGGTAAATAAGAATGATCATCGATAATTTGCTTAGCGGCATAAATAAAATGGCGGTTTCGGGACATATTCATCCTGATGGGGATTGTCTTGGAAGTGTACTTGGCATTTATGATTATGTGCGAAAAAATTATCCCGATATAGAGATTGACATGTTCCTTGAAAGGCCGGGCGATGGATTATCTTTTTTAAAGAATGTTGACAAGATAAAGCATGAGCCTTGTGAAAATGTTAGTTATGACCTCATGATATGTGTCGACTGCGCAAGCCTTGAAAGATTGGGAATGGCAAGGACAATTTTCGAAAATGCTGCACATACTGTAAATATCGACCATCATATTAGCAATACAGAATATGCCGGGATCAATCATGTACACGGCGGTGCATCTTCGTGTTGTGAGGTCTTGTATGGTTTGATGGATAAAAACAAGCTGGATGCCGATATAGCAACTGCATTATATGTCGGAATCGTAACGGATACAGGTGTGTTCAAGTACGAAGCAACAAGCCCGAACACTATGAGAGTTGCAGCAGATCTTATGGAATTTAATATTCCGACCAATAAGCTTATCGATGATTGCTTTTATCTTAAATCATTTGCGGAGAATCGTATAATGGGTTATGCACTTGCTAAGAGCAAGCTTTATTGCGAGGGAAGGATTATCGCAAGCACGTTAACCATTGATGAAATGAACGATTACGGGGCAACGAATAAGGATCTGGACGGTATAGTTTCTCAATTAAAGCTCACTAAAGGCTCAGAGCTGGCTGTATTTATGTATGAGACATCTTCAAACGAATTTAAACTTAGCCTCCGTACCGGGCCTACAATTGATGCAAATACTATAGCGATGAAATTCGGAGGCGGCGGTCATATAAGAGCTGCGGGCGCAAGTCTGCACGGAGAACTGAATGAATGCTTTGAAGCAGTCATGAAAGAGGCAAAAGAGGCGATCATGTGATGACCTGCGGCATATTGAATGTTTATAAAGAGGCCGGTATGACCTCATTTCATGCAGTGGCTGTGATAAGACGTCTTACAGGTGAAAAAAAAGTAGGCCATACGGGAACGCTTGATCCGGATGCGACAGGGGTGCTTCCTATATGCATAGGGAAAGCCACAAAGCTTGTAGGTATGCTTACCGATACCGACAAGGAATATAAAGCAGTTATGAAGCTCGGTATAAAGACAGATACACAGGATATCTCCGGAAATGTCATTGAAAAGCTTGATGACAGTTCTATAAGAACTATCATAGATGATGAAAAAATAAGAGAAGCCTTTAAAACTCTTACAGGAAATATATTGCAGGTTCCGCCGATGTATTCGGCACTTAAGGTAAACGGGGTCAAGCTGGTTGATGCAGCCAGAAAAGGAAGAACAATTGAAAGAGATCCGCGCCCGGTCACGGTCTACTCTTATTCTGGATTGAATATCGATTATGATAACCTTGAAATAACTTTCAGTATAAAATGCTCAAAGGGAACATATGTCAGGACTATATGCGAAGATATAGGATCACTGCTTGGCGTTCCATCATGCCTGAAGTCACTTCAGAGAACGTCTGCGGCGGGATTTAATATAAGTGATTCGATCACATTAAAACAAGCAGAGTATTATGCTTCATCAGGTATTCTTGAAAGATATATTATTCCGGTGGATAGTCTTCTCCTTGCATATCCTTATCTTATCGTTTCAAAAGATTCAAGACCCATTTTAGCGTCGGGCAATCATTTGTATAAAGATGATTTTGACTTATCAGATCCGCATGACTCTATTTCCGGAGAAAAGGGCGGCATGTTAAATGAGGGAACTTATAGGATATATTCGTATGATGGTACATTTTATGCACTTTATGATTTCGATAATGTAAACGGATACTATAAATGCAGAAAAATGTTTTATTGATACTTGCAATTATGCATATGTATCGATTAATAGAAATAGAATGATCATTTGTACAACAAAAAATTTAAAATTAAATACAACTGTTATATCTATCGGCAAATTCGACTGCTTTCACAAAGGACATCAGGAAATATTGAAAGAAGCTGCATCTTTGAAAAATGACGATATGATGCAGGTGATATTTACATTTGACAAAAATCCGGCTGACTATGCAAAAAATCATGTATCCGGCCGTATTTTTTCTTCTGAAGAAAGAAGAAATCTGGTAATGGGATTTGATGCCGATTATTATATTGAATATCCTTTTGATGACATGATAAAGAACATGCGGCCTGAGGAATTCGTCAAGGATATATTGGTTGATAAGCTCGGTATGAAAGTGATCGTTTCCGGGGATGATTTCAGATTCGGAAAAAACAGAGAGGGAGATGTTGAGACCCTGAAAAGGCTGGGCGAAAAATACGGATATGATGTTTCGGTGGTAAACAGCGTTTTTTATAAAGGAAGGAAGATAAGCTCGTCGCTTATACGAGACGAGCTTGAAAAAGGCAATCTTGATGATGTAAGTGCCATGCTTGGCAGAACTTTCTATATGGAAGATATTGTCAGATCAGGAGCTCACATAGGAAGAAGTATGGGATTGCCTACCATAAATTTTCATGTTCCTTCCGATAAGCTATTACCGCCGATGGGAGTATATATAACAAAGACATGCATAGATGGCATTGAATATGAGAGTATAACCAATATCGGCACAAGACCGACCTTTTATGACAATGGTGAGAAATTCGTAGAAACTTATATTTTCGATTTTAATAAGGATGTTTATAAGAAAAGCGCGAAAGTATTATTTTACAAGTTCATAAGGCCTGAAAGAAAATTCGAAAGCACAAATGCTTTATGTGATGAAATAAATAAGAATATTGAAGAGGCACAAAATTACTTTAAAGCCTCTGCCATAAGTGCAGATAAATGAAGGAATCGTGGTTTTGCAATTAAATAATTAAAGATCTGACTATAGGATGGACAATTCATTAAGTAAAAATATCAAAATAAGACATACGGTAATGCTTTACATCACTGCTCTCCTATGGGGAGTAGCTTTTGTTTTTCAGCAGATCGGCGGATCGGCAATGGGCCCATATACATTCAATGCATTAAGAATGTTCATAGGGGCAGGAGTAGTGTCTCTTGCGATGCTCTTTACAGACAAAAAGGGCTATTCTCATAAGCCATCTTCAAGGGCAGAAAGAAAACAATTATTGACGGTGGGAGTGGTATGCGGTTTGCTCCTTTCAGTTTCCACCAACTTACAGCAGGTGGCATTATGTATGAATATAACTACAGGTAAGGCCGGTTTTATAACTGCTCTTTATATAGTCTTAGTTCCCATTATAGGTCTCATTTTCCATGTTAAATGCAAATGGAATACATGGATAGCTGTGTTGATAGCTGTCTTTGGACTGTATTTTTTATGTATGAGCGGGTCTTTTACCGTTAATGCAGTGGATCTTATTCTTTTTGCATGTGCCCTGGGCTTTGCTTTTCAGATCATTTGTATTGACAGGCTTGGGCGCAACATGGATGGACTCAGGCTGTCATGTATACAGTTTCTTGTCACGGCCGTGACCTCATTGATACCGGCATTGATCATTGAAATAATCCCATATGACGGCGGATTTTGGGCATGGATATGTTCCTTTTCAGATTGGCATATTTGGCTGTCACTTACATACCTTGGTATATTCAGCTGCGGTGTCGGTTATACATTTCAGGTCATAGGTATGAAAGGCCTGAATCCTACTGGAGCATCATTGATAATGAGTCTTGAATCTGTCTTTTCGTTGATATCCGGTATGGTTATCTTAAAACAGGATATGACGGGAAGAGAATTGTTCGGATGCTTGCTGATGTTTATTGCCATATGCCTTTCACAAATAGATATCGGATCTTTGGTGAAGTGTCGCAGATAAGATCCCGATACTGTCTGTGGTATTTGCTTGACTCCTTTAAAAAAGTGCAGTCAAATGCAGTGTGTATTTGCGGCATACTCATATGTACAGTACTGAAAATTGTCCGGATGAAAACGGTGCAGGCGATCACTCTGCAGTTACAAATGTAAAACATGCGGAATTGAACATAGACAAAAGCATTAAATGTTGATAGAATTTTGATATATAAACTGAGGGGGTGCTTTACGATGAAGAAAATCCTTAATATGATCGTTATCATAAGCTTTATAGGTCTTGCTTTGTATGCTCTTTATCTTTTATATGATAGATTCATCAAGAAATCCGTTGATGACGAATTTGATGATCTTGAAGATTGGGGATATGAATTTGAGGATGTTGAGAAGCCTGAGGTCGCTTTTTCCGACAGAATAAGAGCAGCAGCCGAAAGACAGCTGGGCAAGGTAAGGGCTTAATAAGGCGGAGGTCATATGAACAAAGTTATAACGATAGGCCGTGAGTTTGGAAGCGGTGGACGAGAGATCGGAAGAAAGCTGGCACAGCTTTTGGATTTTGAATATTATGATAATGAGATCCTCACTGAGATCGTTAAGCATACGGAATTATCGGAAAATTATATAAATGAGGTGATCGAGGGTAAGAAACACAGGCTGTTTCCGATAACTGTCGAGCATTCATTCATAACAGGCACTGATTATACTCTCAAGCAGGTGCAAAACATATATAAGGCTCAGACCGAGGTCATCAAAAAAATGGCCAAGACATCAAATTGCGTTATTGTAGGCAGATGCGCCGATTTTATATTAAGGGATGAGGATGTGGAGCTTACCAGGCTTTTCATCTATTCCGACATGGAAAGCAAGATAAAAAGATGCCGTGAGCGTGCCTCCGAAGACGAGAATTTGGACGATAAGCAGCTCAAAAAAAAGATAATAAATATAAACAAAGGCAGAGCGGGTTATTATGAGGACTACACCTTGAATAAGTGGGGAAGCAAGGAAAATTATGATATGTGCTTCAATACCACAAATACCGATATATCTGTACTATGTGAGCATATTGCCGCTTTCTTTAAATGAATTTTGGATCTAATGATCCGCAAATATCTCATTATTTTCTGAGCAGATCACGAGACAATGGTTCAAAGCACTATGACCACGGAACATTTGTAAATAAGAAAGAATATCATGACAGCTTGTCCGATCAAGGACGGGCTGTTATTAGTTTGTAAAATGATATAAATACGGACGGATAAATTTCACCAAAAGAAATATGCAAAAAAAGTATTATTTGTTCAATATAGGGAATGTACGGAAAACAAGGACTTTTAGGCAGAAATTCGGTTGACATCTTTGCATAAAGAGCGTATAAAATGAGTAAATATACAGAATATATGAATAAAAATACATTTTGTGAATAAACATCATTAAAAGGAGAAAATATCATGAACAAAGAGGACATTAAAAAGGTTGTACTTGCTTATTCAGGCGGACTTGATACTTCAATAATAATTCCCTGGCTTAAGGAAAATTATAATAATTGTGAAGTTATTGCCGTGGCTGCCAATGTAGGACAGAATGAGGAGCTCGACGGACTTGAAGAAAAGGCTCTTGCGACAGGTGCGTCAAAGCTTTATATCCTCGATCTTATGGATGATTATACAGATAATTATATTATACCTACCATGAAAGCCGGAGCAAAATATGAAGGCTATCTTCTTGGCACCTCAACTGCACGTCCATGCATTGCAAAAGCGCTTGTAGATATAGCGATCAAAGAAAATGCCGATGCTATAGCACACGGGTGCACGGGAAAAGGCAACGATCAGGTAAGATTCGAGCTTGCATTCAAATATTTTGTTCCTAATATGCCTATCATTGCTCCGTGGAGAGAGTGGGATATCCAGTCACGTGATGAAGAGATTGATTATGCAGAGGCTCACAAGGTTCCTCTTAAGATAAATCGTGAAACAAATTATTCGAAGGATAAGAATATGTGGCATCTTTCACATGAGGGTCTTGATCTGGAGGATCCGGCATGCGAGCCAAAATATGAAAGCGATTCATTCCTTGAGCTTGGAGTTTCTCCTTTAAATGCTCCGGATGTGCCTACATATGTAACTCTCGATTTCGAACAGGGTTGTCCTGTTGCGATCAATGGAGTAAAGAAATCCGCAAAGGATATAATACTTGATCTGAATAAGCTCGGAGGAGAAAACGGTATCGGACTTTATGATGTCGTTGAAAACCGACTTGTCGGCATGAAGAGCCGTGGAGTATATGAGACACCGGGCGGAACTATCCTCTATGCAGCTCATGAGGCTCTTGAAACGATCACACTTGATAAGAATACATATCACCAGAAGGAAATGCTTGCCGTAAGATTCGGAGAGCTTGTATATAACGGTGAATGGTTCTCGACACTTAGAGAGGCACTTTCGGCATTTGTTGATAAGACTCAGGAACGCGTGACAGGACAGGTTAAGCTGAAATTGTATAAAGGAAATATCATTAAAGCCGGCATTACCAGCCCATATTCTCTTTACAGCGAGGAAATGGCAACATTCGGTGTGAGTGATTACGATCAGTCAGATGCGACAGGATTTATAAATCTTTTCGGACTTTCCACAAAGGTTCAGGCAATAGCTGACGGAAAGTAAAAAAATATAGTATTAATGCAGGCCCGTTCGTTGTATATGGATGTGTTTATGCAGATCATCTCATTCATGTCTGCCGTTCGGAACTTTCAGAGTATAGCTTCATTTCCGGATCGTGATATATTAAGGTCCGGAAATGTTGTTTTATAAATTTTTATCTTAATTAAAGCGGAGAGATCATATGACAAAGATGTGGGAGGGCAGAACGGATGCCAAGACAAGCAGTATTGCCGATGAGTTTAATTCATCCATTTCTGTCGACCAAAGAATGTTCAAAGCAGATATCACAGGCAGTATGGCACATGCATCCATGCTCGGATCTAAGGGTATCATCAGCAATGATGAGGCCGAAAAGCTGATAGACGGCTTGCAGACCATACTTGATGATATTGAAAAAGGCACCTTGGAAATTGATATGAAGGCTGAAGATATTCATATGTTCATTGAGGAGGTGCTTACAGAGCGTATAGGAGATACAGGACGCAAGCTGCATACAGCAAGATCACGTAATGATCAGGTTGCACTGGATTTCAGATTGTATCTCAGAGATGAGATCGAGAATATATCATCGAAGACAGCTGCTTTGGCGATGACAATCATGAATCTTGCCATAAAGCATAAGCAGACCGTAATGCCGGGATATACTCACCTTCAAAGAGCACAGCCCGTGACCTTTGGACATCATTTAATGGCATATGTTATGATGCTTTTAAGGGATCTCGGAAGACTTGCTGATACAAAAAAACGCATGAACATATCACCGATCGGATCATGCGCTCTTGCGGGTACGACTTACGATACAGACAGGCGTTTTGAAGCAAAACAACTCGGATTTGACGATATATGTCTCAATTCTATGGATGGTGTATCAGACAGGGACTTCGCGATCGAGCTTCTTGGAAATCTGTCAATAATAATGATGCATCTTTCAAGATTTTCAGAGGAAATCATATTATGGTCAAGCTGGGAGTTTAAATTTGTTGAGCTTTCCGATGCATTTACAACAGGATCGTCTATAATGCCTCAAAAGAAAAATTCCGACATGGCCGAGCTTGTAAGAGGAAAAACAGGACGTGTATATGGGGAACTGATAGGCCTGCTTACTGTCATGAAAGGAATTCCGTTAGCATATAATAAAGATATGCAGGAAGATAAAGAAGGCGTATTTGACGCATGCGATACAGTATGCAATTGCCTGGATGTTTTTTCGGGAATGATAGCGACTATGAATCCTATCCCGGAAAATATGATGAAAGCCGCACAGAATGGTTTCATAAATGCGACAGACGTTGCCGACTATCTTGTAAGAAAGGGCCTTCCTTTCAGGACGGCATATAAGATATCCGGACGTATTGTTGCAGATTGCATTTCAAAGGGAAAAGTCCTTGAAACATTATCGTTGGAAGAATATAAGCAATATTCAGAACTTTTTGAACAGGACATTTATGACGCTGTTAATCTCATAAATTGTGTAAATCGCAGAACAAGTGAAGGAGGTACCAGTCCCGCATCATTTGATTCTCAGGTTGAATATGCAAAAGGGATCTTGAAAAATTATGACTAAGATTTTTATAGACGGTAGCTCAGGTACAACAGGTTTAAAGATACATAAAAGGCTTGAAGGAAGAAAAGATATAGATCTTATTATTCTTCCTGATGAGCTGCGTAAGGACAAGACAGCCGTAAAAGATGCTTTAAATAGCTGCGATGTGGCATTTCTTTGCTTGCCGGATGATGCGGCAAGGGAGGCAGCAGCTCTTCTTGATGATCAGGGTACTGTCATTATAGATACGTCAACGGCTCACAAGACAAGCGATGAT
>CAZGVB010000004.1:46323-84770 GCA_964528825.1 uncultured Parasporobacterium sp. | reverse complement strand
ATGATACAGACGATCAGCCCTGTTGCGGTAATACATACTGATTTCAAACACAAATTCGGTATACCGAGACAATGCAATCTCGTACCGGAGCTTAAAGGTACTATCGCTTTTCTCGGAAAATATAACGATCCGGCTTCAATAAGAGGACTTGAAGAGTACTCACATATTTGGCTTTTGTGGGGATTTTCTGAGTCAAAAAGGGAAAAAGAGTCGCTTGTTTCTTTTCCGCCGAGGCTTGGCGGAAAGACAAAAAGGGGTGTCTTTGCTACACGTTCTCCCTATAGGCCGAATTCGATCGGGATGTCTGTCGTAAAGATCGAAAAGTTGATCACAGATGATGCGGACGGCATATTGAAGATACTCGTTACGGGTGCGGATATGCTTGACGGGACTCCTATATATGATATAAAGCCATATATGGCTTACTCGGATTCCATACCCGAGGCGATAGGCGGCACAGGACATGGCAGGATACATCATGAGATACAGGTCATCTTTCCGCAAGAGCTGCGTGATGTCTTGCCTGATGATATCGCATATGTTGTTGTCTCTCTTTTGAAGCAGGATCCGAGGGATGCATATAATAGATCCGCTGATTATATTTATGCTATGGAATATGCAGGATATGATATAAGATTTACATGCTCGCCGGAGCCTGCATCAGATGCAGCAGTTACTGTCACATTTACGGTCGTTTCGGTTGTAAGAACAGATGACGGTGAATTTGTTAAAGTAAAATCACGATGACGTGAACTTTGTGACACATAGAGCTTTGTTCATATATTTTTTGAAGAATTCATGATGACATACCAGGAAGCATTAGATTATATAAATTCAACGGGATGGAAGGGCTCTGTGCCCGGCCTTGAACGTATTAAAGAGTTGTTAGATTCAATGGGCAATCCCGAGAGATCGCTCAGGTTTATTCATGTAGTAGGAACAAATGGCAAGGGCTCTGTATGCGCCTTTTTATCATCGATACTTACGCATGCGGGATACAAGACAGGACTGTTTATCTCACCTTTTATTGAGGTCTTCAATGAACGCATGCAGATAAACGGCAAAAATATCGAAAATGATGAGCTGGCCCAAATAACTCAATTTGTAAAGCCATATGCGGATGCAATGTCTGATAAACCCACCGAATTCGAGCTTAATACTGCTATCGCAATGGAATATTTTAAAAGAAATAAGTGCGATATAGTTGTTCTCGAGGCAGGAATGGGCGGCGAATTCGACTCGACAAATGTCATAGATACGCCCATCCTTGCGATCATCACAGCGATAGGACTTGATCATACTGCATATCTTGGAGATTCGGTTGAAAAAATAGCAAAAACGAAATCCGGGATCATAAAATCCGGCGGAAGAGTAATACTTTATAAGCAGGATGAGATAATAACAAATGTTATAAAGGAAAGATGCAAAGCTGAAAATGCGTCTTTATACATTTCACAGCCGGAGCTTATTGCAGGTAACAAAGCAGATCTTACGGGGCAGAGCTTTAACCATCCATCTATAGGGGTTATTCACGTCACAATGCCCGGAAAATATGAGTTGAACAATGCCGCGGTAGTGATAAAAGCCATACAGGTATTGAATGAGTGCGGATATGATATCTCAAATGATGATATCAGGGAAGGATTCTCAAAGACCATATGGCCGGGAAGATTCGAAGTCTTGCATCAAAAGCCTCCGTTTGTATTAGACGGGGCTCACAATCCGCAAGGTGCACAGGCGGCAGCCGAGAGCATAAGAGAGATATTTCCTGCTGAAAAGGTAATATTGATATTCGGTGTGCTTGCAGATAAGGATTATACCAAAATGCTGCAATATCTTTTGGAGGCGGCAAGGGAAGTAATAGTTGTGTCGCCGCCCGGCACGAGAGCACTTGAGGCACATAAGACAGCGGATGAGATACGAAAGATCACAGACGGCAATATGCATACAAATGTATGTGACAACATAAAAGATGCAGTCTGTATGGCATTCGAGCATTCCGAGGGTGAACTGCCGATCTTTGCAGCCGGCTCGCTTTATATGGCGGGAGAGATACGAAATGTGGTTAAAAAGATCGGATAATTGAGTAAAAGAATATATTACATAAAAAAAGAAAGGGGTCCATTATGGCATTTAAATCTGATATCGAGATAGCACAGGAGGCAAAAATACAGCATATAAGCAATATTGCCGCAAAGATCGGCCTTACGGAGGATCAGATAGAATATTACGGTAAATATAAAGCCAAGGTAGATCCGTCAGCCGTAAAGGGCAAGGGCGCAAACGGGAAAAAAGCAAAGCTTATACTTTGCACAGCCATTAACCCGACACCGGCAGGAGAAGGTAAGACAACGACTACCGTCGGAGTGGGAGATGCACTCCAGAGGCTCGGGAAAAAGACCGTAATAGCCCTGCGCGAGCCGTCACTTGGACCTGTTTTCGGAGTAAAGGGCGGTGCTGCAGGAGGCGGATATGCGCAGGTAATACCTATGGAGGATATCAATCTGCATTTTACAGGAGATTTTCATGCTATAGGTGCTGCAAATAACCTGCTTGCAGCTATGATAGACAATCACATCTTTCAGGGAAATGCTCTTGATATAGATCCGAGACGTGTTGTCTGGAGAAGATGCGTTGATATGAACGACAGACAGCTGCGGAATATCGTTGACGGTATGGGCGGCAAGGCAAACGGTTATGTGAGAGAAGACGGCTTTGACATAACTGTTGCGTCTGAGGTTATGGCAGCCTTTTGCCTTGCAAATGATCTAAATGATCTTAAGGAACGCTTCGCAAGGATGATCGTTGCATATACAAGATCCGGTGAGCCTGTAACATGCGCTGATATCAATGCTCAAGGAGCTATGGCTGCACTGCTTAAGGATGCTATAAGGCCCAATCTCGTGCAGACATTGGAAGGTACACCGGCATTCATTCACGGAGGACCTTTTGCCAATATCGCTCACGGCTGCAATTCGGTCATAGCAACAAGACTCGCAATGGATCTTGCGGATTATGTTGTTACGGAGGCAGGATTCGGTGCTGATCTCGGTGCGGAAAAATTTCTGGATATCAAATGCAGATATGCAAATATAAAGCCGGATGCCGTTATCATAGTAGCTACAATAAAAGCACTTAAGTACAACGGAGGTGTACCGAAGAATGACCTTACATCGGAAAACCTTGATGCATTAAAGAAAGGACTTGCGAATCTGCTTAAGCATGTTGAAAATATAACACAGGTATATGGTTTGCCGGCTGTGGTAGCTCTTAACAGATTTGCTGCCGACACGGACGCCGAGATAGCTCTTGTAACAGAAAGCTGCAGGGAGAGAGGCGTAAATGTATGTCTGAGCGAGGTATGGGAAAAAGGAGGAGCAGGCGGTGAGGAGCTTGCAAAAGAGGTAATAAGACTTTGTGACGAGCCTTCGGATTTCAGATTTGCATACGATCTCGGACTTTCAATTAAAGAAAAGATCGAAAAAGTAGCAACATCCATTTATGGTGCATCAGGAGTCGATTATCTTAAAAAGGCAGAAAAGGAAATCGAAGACATTGAAAAATACGGATTTTCCAATTTGCCGATATGCGTGGCAAAAACTCAATATTCGTTGAGCGATGATCCTTTAAAACTCGGCAGGCCGCATGATTTCCATATAACGGTAAGATCGGTTCAAGTCAGTGCCGGAGCTGGATTCGTTGTTGTACTTACAGGTGATATACTCAAAATGCCGGGTCTTCCGAAAGTACCTGCCGCAGAAAAGATAGATATAGATGCAGACGGACGTATCACGGGTCTTTTCTGATCTGATTAAAAAACGAGCTTAAGAAAGCGAGTGTCTATGAGTAAAGACATAACATATAAAGAATTTTTAGACGACCTGAGCTCCTCTGCACCGACACCCGGCGGAGGCGGTGCATCTGCGCTTTGCGGTGCGGTCGGTGCGGCTCTTGGCAACATGGTAGCATCACTTACGATCGGTAAAGAGGCTTATGCTGATGTTTGGGAGGATATGGAAAGATTGAAGAATCATTGTATGTCTCTTCAAAATGAACTAATAAGTCTGATCGATAAGGATGCCGAAATGTTCTTGCCCCTTATGGAGTCATATAGGCTGCCCGCGGAGAGTACCGCAGAGAAGGAATATAGATCCGAACAGATCGAAAGTGCTCTTGAGGGTGCATGTGAGGTTCCTTTGGAAATAATGGAAAAATGTGCAAGAGCTATGGATTGCATAGAAATATTTGCTATGAAGGGCTCGAAGAATGCCATTTCCGATGCAGGAGCCGGAGCGATAATCTGCAAGGCAGCCTTGCAGGCGGCAAGCTTAAATGTCTTTATAAATACAAAAAGTATGAAGGACAGATCGAATGCTCAGACATATAATGCGAAGGCAAGAGAACTTCTTTATATTTATGGTGAAAAAGGTAACAATATATATAACTATGTTATGAATAAACTGAAGTAAAACTGATTCAACGGAAAATAAGCGGTTCTTCAGATGTTCATATAATATTTCACAAAATCAAAAAAAAAAATATAGCTTTTTTATCTATTTTTCGGTACTATCTCATAAGAAGGCTCGGCCATGACCGTCGAACCGTGATATCATTCACATTTGAAATGAGAAATATGCGGATCACGATAGAGAGTATCCCGGAAAGTCTGCAGGCGTTAGAGTCATTATGAGCATTATGTCTTAAATGTCATTTCCGAGCCGAGGCAGGATGATATAAAGCCGGGATATCGGCATTAGCTTTAAATATTTTTAATCTTTTAACAGAAAGGAATTAACAGGATGGGACTTATTAAAGCAGCACTTGGCTCAGCCGGCGGTGTATTGGCTGATCAGTGGAAAGAGTATTTTTATTGTGAGGCAATAGCGGAGGATGTTCTTGCGGTCAAGGGAGAACACAGGACATCTGGACGCAGCAGCAATACCAAGGGCAGCGATAATATCATTTCTAACGGTTCTGTCATTGCTGTAGCTGACGGACAGTGTATGATCATTGTTGATCAGGGCAAGGTCACAGAGCTGTGTGCAGAGCCCGGAGAATTTGTATATGATGCATCTACCGAACCGACCATCTTTAGCGGTTCACTCGGAAAGAGTATTCTTGACACATTTAAAAATATCGGTAAGCGTTTTACTTTCGGCGGAGAGCCTCCGAAGGATCAGCGTGTTTACTATTTCAACACCAAGGAACTTATCGGCAATAAATACGGCACTCCATCACCGGTACCTTTCCGCGTTGTTGATGAGAGGGCGGGAATTGATATTGATATAAGCATCAGATGCTTTGGTGAATACAGCTACCATATCAGTGACCCGATACTTTTTTATACTAATGTCTGCGGCAATGTCAGCGAGGATTATAAGCGTGAAAAGCTTGACAGTCAGTTAAAGACAGAATTGCTCACAGCTCTTCAGCCGGCTTTTGCAAAGATATCCGAAATGGGTATACGTTACAGCGCTCTGCCGGGCCATACAATGGAGCTTGCCGAGGCACTTAATGAAGTTCTTTCAGAAAAATGGCGCAATCTGCGCGGACTTGAGATAGTATCGTTTGGTGTATCTTCCGTAAAGGCCGGAGAAGAAGACGAGAAAATGCTCAAGGAAATGCAGCGTAATGCGGCATTTATGGATCCGACAAGGGCAGCTGCACATCTTGTAGGCGCTCAGGCATCTGCTATGCAATCTGCCGCAACGAACCCGACAGCAGGACCTGCAATGGCATTTATGGGCATGGGAATGGCAGGACAGATGGGCGGCATGAACGCACAGAATCTTTACCAGATGGGCGGCATGCAATCACAGCAACCCGGCCAGGGACAACAGACGATGCAAAATGCGTCAAATGCACAGACAGGCTGGAGGTGCTCATGCGGTCAGGAAGGCATACAAGGCAACTTCTGTCCGAATTGCGGAGCAAAGAAGCCTGAAGAAAAGCCAGCAGCCGACACATGGAAGTGTTCATGCGGAGCAACTGTTTCGGGAAAGTTCTGTCCTGAATGCGGGGCGAAAAAGCCTGATGATGTAAACGGATGGGTATGCAGCTGCGGAGCAGTAAATAAGGGCAAGTTCTGTGCCGAATGCGGAGCAAAGAAACCTGAGGGTGTACCTCAATATAAGTGTGACAAGTGCGGATGGGAGCCGGAAGATCCCGCACATCCACCCAAATTCTGCCCTGAATGTGGAGATCCGTTTGATGACGGGGATATAAAATAATCCAAAGGCGAATAATATGTCTGACCATTAAGATGAATAATCTTGAGAATGATCGGAGGTTTAAAATGTAAGAGAAAAGATTGAGCAGGCGGCAGCACCAAAGGCTGCTGTGACCTGTCCATATTGCGGAGCCACCACAACACTTGATGCGAGCGGATGCTGCGAATATTGCGGTGGTGCAGTTAATGGCTGAAAAATTTGAAAAAGCTTGATAAAGCTTGAAAAGCAGTCAAGATAATGCTAATCTGATATTGAAAAGTATATTGCCGGGAAAAAATATTTTCCGGCAATATTCTATGAGAGGGGATACGGTAATGAAATGCAGATCAGCCAAAAGGTTGATGGTCTTGTTGATAGTCATGTCGGTATCGATTCTTATGAGTGCTTGTTCGGTTAATATTGATATAAATAATGAAACATCTGAACCGGCAAGCACAGAGGAGACAGATAGATCGTCCACGGGCAGTAGTGAGGATCCATCCAAAAAGGACGAAGATCAATCTTTAATTCAGCTTAGGATATCCCTTGACGGCAAGAATGCTCTTTTTGCGGTCGCGTATCTTGGATATTTGGATAGATCATCAGCAAGTAAAGATATAATCTCTTGGCTTGAAGATGAAAATGCCGACATATTGGCAGATCATCCGTTCATCGGCAAGATAGATGAGGAACATATTATCGGAGAATATGGATATCTCTATTGCATAGTGCCTTATGATGAGCTCTCATCTGTTGTGGTAAACAGAGTCAGCGCTGTTTATTCGGATGACGGAGTACATTATGAGAATAAAGAGGTCGCATATAGCGCAGGATCCGGTGATGCAATCTTGCTCTTTGCCAATCTTGACGGTGATTCACATACAGCTGATACGACAGTAAATGTTACAGACGACAGTGGAGATAGTTGTGAATGGTATCCTACGCTCGGTTGGGAAGGAACTGTTATTCCATGTGTTTCTGAAGAAGGTGTGGTGCGTTCATGGGATTTTACGGAATATGAATACGACCAGTAGGATGTTATGCAGCTACAAATCAATGAATGAAGAGGAACAATATGACGGAAATGTCTGAAAATTATGAATTGGAACAATTGATAGATCTGTATAAATCAGATCCGTCTATCGGAAATTTGAATAATCTTGCGGAAAAGATCCGTACAAGTGTGGTCCATATGCCCGGCAAATTAAACGACCAGAAAAGGATAGCGGCAGTTGTTTTTAATATGAAGGACGGCAAGAAGCTTATCCCCATATTTACGAACAAGGATAAGATCGCGGGAAATGTTCCGAACGGAACAACAATTGCACTCATTCCTTTCAGAGAGGTTATCAATATTGCCGCACGCGAGATAGAGAGTGTTAACTTAGACGGTATAATAATCAATATCGGGACCGCGAATATTATATTTAACAGGAATTTGATATTAAAGTTTAAGGGTGTTTACGCTCAAAGCGATGAAGCAAACAGAGAGATACCTTTAGATCTTGAAAACAGCATCCCGCCTGTGAAAAACGGAAAAATAGAAAAAGCGATGTTTGATTTTTCAAAAGCAGACACGGATGAGGAAAAGAAGCATCTGCTTGATGATATTTTAAATATGGCAAGGAAGGCATATGTGCTTGTGCCGCTTGGTCAGAATAATGAAGGGAAGCTCTCACCCCTTATCTTTTTCTCTAAGCAAAATAATGAAAAATTCCTTCCGGTATATCTTGATTCGGATTTTGCAAGAAAGCGCCATCCCGAAAATAAGTTCATGGTACATACATTTGATGAGGCCAACAGCGTATGTATCAATATGAAGCAGGAGGCGGACGGCATGATGCTGATAGGGGAAGAGGTGACAGTTAATCTGAAAATGACTCTTCTTGAAAATGTCAAAGCCGTACATGAACAGCAAAATAAGAATGAAAAAAATATCCTGAATCAAAAAAACAGCCAAAAGACAGATGACGCGGCACATATGGATGCCAATATATCAGCTGCAGAGAAAAACTCAAAGGTGATAAATATATCTGCGGATGAGATGAAAAAATTCACAATGCTGACACTTCCGAATCTTTTGTTCGGCAGGGGAAGTGCGTTTATTGAGAGACTTGAAAATGATGGCGCATCATATATCGATGAGCTCTTTGAAAATGCTTATTATAATGTACGCATGTATCCATATGTGACAGAAGAATTTTCCGTCTTGTCGATAAGCGCAAATGATCATACGGATGTATATGAGATAGAATTTCCTAAAAGAGATCAATGCTGCGGTTCCGCCGCAAGATCATATATAGTATGGGATCGAAATGCAGAAAAAGCGAGATATTTTGCTATTTGCAAAAATGCAGATGATGCAATGCTTATAGAAGAGGTTACAGACGAGGGTATCAAATATCACGGGGGATGTGCGATCGAGACTAATGAAATGAGCAAGATACTGGATATAATCGGGATATGATCGGGATATATCGATAATGATCTGATATAAAGAACAGATATTTTGTGCTTATTTTATGTTGATATCAAGGGCATCCTTGGCAAGTTGGTCAGCAAGATCATTATATTTGTCATTGGAATGCCCTTTTACTTTGATAAAATTTATTTTTATTTCTTTGCTTATATTGTCATAAAATGACTTGTATTTTTGCGTCCAAGGTTTATTTGCCTTCCACTGGCCCAGACACCATTTTGCTATTCCTTCATAATCATGATATATGGTGATCTCATTTAGGCCCATTTCTTTTGCTGTCTTCATTGCCATGGCTGCACCCATGATCTCACCGGATACATTGCGCATTTCCAACAGCTCTTCATTTGAAAAAGCCTTGCTAAAATGTGTTTCGGACGTCTTTCCGTAGGCATCCGATGCAAAGAATACTACACCATATGAAAATTTTGCTGCAGATTGTTTATAAGAACCGTCTACATAAGCTATAGCACATAAAGGCTTTGGATGGGGCACATCCTCTGTGCAGCATGGAGATGGATTTAAGGCTTTTTTGCATACTTCGCCGCGTTCTTTTGGATCATTGCCGTATTTGTGTAAAAAATCCTCAGCATCCTTTTGCGTGGCGAAGCCTTTATATATTGCTCCGGCGAAGCCGTCAATCTGGGCTTTGCACGCAGCCCAGTCTGTATATATACCTGTCTGTCTGCCCTTGCATACAGCGTAAAATTTTTTTGGCATGTACTTTTTTCTCCAAGCTGTCCGTGAAACTATCGTATCTTGATAGCATAATCTCGTTTTTTTAATAAAGACAACAGCGTAATGATAACCTTTTTACATGTTTACTGCAAGAAGATCAAACATTACTTTGAATTTTATCTTGCTTTACGTTCTGACAAAATATAGAATTGATATGTTAACGCTTAAAATTAATTTAGGCAGCGGCATATCGTAAAAAACGGAGGTACACTATGAGTTATACCAGAGAAGATATCATCAAGATGGTGAAAGAAGAAAATGTTCGTTTTATAAGATTACAATTTACCGATATCTTCGGTACCATGAAAAATGTAGCTATTTCTGTAAGTCAGCTTGAGAAAGCCCTTGACAATAAGCTGATGTTTGACGGTTCATCCATAGAGGGTTTTGCAAGGATTGAAGAATCCGACATGCGGCTTTATCCGGATCTTAATTCATTCGTTATTTATCCATGGGGACAGGAAAACGGCAAGATAGCAAGAATGATATGCAATGTTTACGGTGTGGACGATAAGCCCTTTGCAGGCGATCCGCGCAATGTACTTAATAAGGCTATAGAGCATGCGGCTGCTATGGGATATGAATTTAATGTCGGACCCGAGTGTGAATTCTTCCTTTTCAATAAAGGGGATGATGGCGCACCTACATTAGAGTCAAATGACAGAGGCGGATATTTCGACCTTGGCGCACATGATCTGGGTGAGAGCGCACGAAAGGATATCATCATCGCACTTGAAGCAATGGGATTTGAGATAGAGGCCTCACATCACGAGTGCGCACCTGCTCAGCATGAAATAGATTTTAAGTATGAAAAGGCCATGCATGCCGCTGATAATATCATGACATTTAAGCAGACCGTAAAGGCAGTTGCAGATAAGCACGGACTTTATGCTACATTTATGCCAAAGCCTGTATATGGCATCGCCGGTTCCGGAATGCATTTGAATATGTCACTCACGAAAAAAGGGAAAAATGCTTTCGTGGATGAAAATGATAAAGTGGGTCTTTCAAATGTCGCATACAGTTTTATGGCAGGCATTATGAAGCATATTGAGGCGATGACGGCATTCCTTAACCCGCTTGTAAATTCTTATAAAAGACTTGTCCCGGGATACGAGGCACCTATTTATATAGCTTGGTCGGCGAAGAACAGAAGCCCGCTTATCCGTATACCTTCAGGCAAGGGCGCTTCAACAAGGATAGAGCTTAGAAGTCCGGACCCATCGGCCAATCCGTATATAGCTCTCGGTCTTTGCCTCGAGGCAGGACTTGACGGCATAGAAAACGGACTTGAGCCGCCTGCTTCTGTTGATAAGAATATATTTGAAATGAGCCAAAGGGAAATAAGGCGTACAGGCATCAAGAGCCTTCCTATCAACCTTTATGATGCTCTGATCAAAGCAGAAAAGGATCCTTTTATCAAGGAAACATTGGGCGATCATCTTTTCGGAAAATATATAGGCGCGAAAAAGCAGGAGTGGGATGATTACAACAGAAGAGTAACAAATTGGGAAATCGAAAAGTATCTCGGAAATTATTAAAAATACGCAACGATCATCAGACAGACTGAGACCGCTAAAAAAAGTAAGAAGGTCATCAAAATATAATGTTAAGCAATTTAGTTTTTTCTTTGAACGCAACAATGCCTTTATTTATCGTAATGGCAGTAGGTTATTTTGTCAGAAGGATAAAGATCGTAGATGAGGGCTTTGTAAAGTCAGCGAACAGATTCAATTTTAAGGTCACTATCCCTGTACTGCTTTTTTATGATATGGCAACGGCAGATTTTAAGGAAACATTCAGTTTGAAATTTTTCCTGTTCTGCTTTATTTCCACCACGATATTGATGTTTGCATCGTGGGGAGCATGCAGATTGCTGATGAGAAAAAACAAAGATTGCATTGCGGAGTTTGTGCAGGGCTGCTACAGATGTTCTCTTGCGGTAAGCGGTATGGCTCTTGTCGAGCGTATCAGCGGAGATACGAGTATGGGCGGCCTTATGATGCTTGCCACGGTTCCTATTTACAATATTTTTGCTGTTATCCTTCTTCAGGTCGAATCACCTGATAAGGAACATCATAGTGACGATCATAAACTTAGAGATTCATTTATAGGAATAGCCAAAAATCCGATAATTTTATCAATCCTGCTCGGCTTCATCTGGTCGCTTATAGGTCTTAGCTTTCCGACTGTTATAGGCTCTTCACTCGATATGATAAAACGTATAGCTACGCCTTTTGCGCTTATATGCATAGGCATAGATTTTAAGTTCAAGGAAGCCTTCGGCAAACTGGGTATTTCGGCGCTTGCGTCGGCATTTAAGCTGATCATTTTCCCGGCGATAGTTCTGCCGATCGCGATATTGATGGGATTTCGCGACAATCATCTTGTGACGATACTTGTTGCATTTGCATCACCTGCTACCCCGGTAGCTTACATAATGTCAAAACAATACGGATTTGAAGGGACAATTATTTCAAGTGTTGTGGCGATTACTACATTGTTGTCATCCTTCACCATGGCAGCTATCATCTTTGTCCTCAGGACATTGGGTTACATTTGATAATACGGGCTTTAAATGTCGGATATGTTAAGAATTTTGACCGGATCTGCATTTTCTGATCTTTCTTCATTCCTTACACAGGAGATGGTGAACAGGTCCGTTGAAGATTTCAAAAATAAGATAGTAGTTATTGTTCCCGAGCAATTTACCCTTCAGGAGCAAAGGCGTGTCGTTGCAATGCATCCGCGGCATGCGTGTATGAATATAGATGTGGTAAGCTTTGACAGATTAGCTCGTGTGGTCCTTTCAAAGCTCGGGAAAAATATTGACGAGGCTATAGACGATCTAAGCAAATCTCTTATCATCAGAAAGATCCTTGAAGATTCTGCAAATGATCTAAAGGTCTACAAAAATAAGATCTCCATGCAGGGATTTGTCGATGAGGTAAGGTCATTATTTTGTGAATTCCGGCAATATGGAATCGATGACAATATGCTGTTTCTCATGCAGGAAAAAACAGCTGCATCAGACAGTCTTTTATATGCAAAGCTTGACGATATCAGACTTATATACAAGCGTTTTAATGAAGAGATCGATGGTATATATGTCACACCTGAAGAGGTGCTTGATATGTTTGCGAGATATATGTCAGAATCGGATTTTTTAGATGGTTCGTATATATATCTTGACGGATTTACCGGCTTTACACCTATTCAATATAAGATAATCAAAAATATGCTCGGCCATGCCAGAGAGATCACCTGCTCGGTGACGATACCCTCAAAGGAAATAAACAGCGACCATTTACGATATAGTTTATTCGCATTGCCAAGTCATACCATTACACGCCTTAAGCAAATATGCGACGAGGCGGGTCAGAGATCAGAACTGATATGCGTAAATGATGATACAAGGAACGGAGCAGCAGTTTATATTGCACAATGCTCCGATGTTCATGATGAGATATGCTATTGCGCTCAGGAAATACTTAATCTTGTAAATGAAAAAAATGCAAGATACAGAGACATTGCTGTGCTTGTCTCTGATCCCGAGGAATATAACGATGCAATAGCTCGCATCTTTAAGCAGGCAAATATCAGCACATTTATGGATCATAAGAGTACATTCGATGACAATATGCTCGTAAGATTTATAATATCCGCTCTCGAAATTGCACAAAAGGGCATGCATTTCGACCAGATGTTTTCATTCTTCAAGACATATCTGTGCAATATCAGTCCGGATGAGACAGCTTTGCTTGAAAATTATTGTCTGGAATTTAATATACGAGGCAGACTTGTATGGGAGAGCAGCTTTGACGCAAACAGAAATATAGGCCAAGGTCAGAACGCCTGGGATCTGGATACTATTAATGATATACGAAAAAGAGCGCAGGGCGGAATAAACAGATTCTATTCAAGGACATGTCACAATACGTGCAGAGCAGAGATTTATTGCGGGGCATTAAAGAATCTGTTGAAGGAATATGATGTTGAGGGGCAGATAAAAGCACTTGCATCACAATTTGAAAATGACGGAGACCTGGAATTAAGCCTGGAATATTCACAGATATACGATAAGACTATCGAGCTTATAGACAAGATCGAGAGGATAATGGGAGGCCGTGCTCTTTCGGTAAAAGAATTTAAAAATATATTTGAAAGCGGCATTGCGGATATAAAGATCTCGGTTATTCCGCCGGCTGTTGACAGTCTTATTGTCGGTGATCTTACAAGAACCAGATTGGATAAAGTATCATATGTATTTTTCCTGGGAATGAATGAGAACCTGATACCGAATATTACCCGGGGCTCAGTATTATTTACGGAAAAGGAAAGATGCAGACTGCGTGATGATTTCGAAATGGCGCCTACTGCGGAAGAAAACATTCTTGAACAGAGGTACTATCTTTACCTTATCTTTAATAAACCGCAAAAAGAACTTTATTTGACATATTCAAATATTTCGTCCACAGGCGAGATATCGGAGCCGTCCGGTTTTTTGGATGAGCTTGATGAATTGATGCCGCACAGAGGTGAGATAAAACGCTTGATCTCACCTGCGATATATCCTCTTTGGAAGAGTCAGGCTCTTAGGGCAGCTGCGTCGGATCTTAGATCATTGGCATCCGGTGAGAGTCTTACAAGTCCCAAGGCTCTGTATCTTGTTGCCTTAAATTATCCTGATATCTTAAGAAAATATGCAACCGGTGCTGTCTATACAAATAAGAAAAGTGCACTTGATAAGCAGATTGCGGACAGATTATACGGAAATGTATTGTATGGAAGTGTCAGCAGATATGAAACATACTATACATGTCCGTACAGGCATTTTTTAAGATATGGCCTCGGACTTGAAAAGAGGAGAGAATATGAGCTTAAGCCGGCGGAGCTTGGCACTATCTATCATTCGTCATTGGAAAAATATTCTATTGCTCTGGAAAATGAAGGCCTTACTTTCAGAGATGTTACGGACGAAAAGAGTCATCTTATTATTGAAAAATGCATAGATGAGGCTATTGCGGAAAACAACGGCGATATACTTGACAGCTGTGAACGTAATAAATTCCTAAAATCACGTATAAGGCAGGTTGCCGAAAGAACCACAGATACATTGCGTGAGCATATAAAGGCCGGACTTTTTGACCCGAAGGAGTATGAATTCTGTTTTGAGGAAAGATTATCTGAAAATGTGGTCTTTCGAGGTAAGATCGACAGAGTGGATATTTATGATGACGGTGATATTTTTGTAAAGATCATAGATTATAAATCCGGAGATAAAAAATTTAAGATAAATGATATATACAGCGGTATACAGCTGCAGCTTACCGCATATATGAGTGAGGCACTTAAGGATATAAAAAATAAGAATCCACAAAAGAATGTCAGAGCCGGGGGTTTGTATTTTTATCATATAACCGATAGATATGAAGATGAAGGCAAAGGATCAGAGAAAAAGAAAATGAGCGGACTTGTCCTTGCCGACGAGCATGTAATGCATGCAATGGATCAAAGCATCGGCAGCTTGAAGGATAAGTCTGACATCATAAGCACCGGACAAAACAATATTGCAAATGATGAGGAATTTGCAAGCATGATCGATTTTGTTAACGAAAAAATAAGATCGGCAGGCGCAAATATCTCTTCCGGAGACATATCATTGTCACCTTGCGATGAAAAATCCTGTTCATATTGTGATTATAAGGACATCTGTCGTTTCGAGGACGGCAGGTTTGGAGTTGAGATGAGAAAATGCGAGACAGACACTAACGTGATCAGGAGGGCAGTATATGGCCGAGATTAAATGGACTGAAGGCCAGTTACAAGCCATTAATGAAAAAGGAAAAAACATATTGGTATCTGCCGCAGCAGGCTCGGGAAAGACTGCAGTGCTGGTTGAACGAGTACTTAGGATGTTAAAGGATCCTGATGATCCGGCTGATATAAGCTCGTTTATTATAATCACATTTACAAGGGCGGCTGCTGCCCAAATGAAAGAGAAGATACGCAAGGGTATCTGTAAGGCTCTTGAATCCGATCCGGACAATGATCATCTCAAGATGCAGCTTCAAAAGGTACGCACGGCAAGGATATGCACTATTGATTCATTATGCTGTGATATCGTCAGAGAAAATTTTCAATATGTAAATATAGACCCCGGCTTCAGAATCGCTGACGAGAGTGAGGTAGATGCACTGCGTCAGGAAATATTATCCGAGATACTTGAAGAACAGTATAGCCAGGGCTCTGAAGGATTTATAAAGCTCATAGAGTATTATATTGACAAAAATGATAAGTCTGTTGAGGAAATAATTCTTGACCTTTACAGGTTTTCAAGAAGCCATCCGGAACCCGAAAAGTGGATAACGGACAGTGTCTCTGCATATATAAAAGCAGGAGATCTGGGAGTGGATTACAATGAAGGCGATGGATTATGGCTCAAAAGACTCGGGAGCAATGTCAGAACGAAAATCGGTGCCCTTAAGGAATATGCGGATATCGGTATAAAAATATGTGATATGAATTACGGCCCGGATAAATACAGAGATTGCTTTGAGAAAATAAGCATATTGTTAAAACGCCTGTATGCAGATGATGCAACATTTGATTTTATCGGCGAATCCCTGAGATTGTTTATTGCAGACTGGGAAAGGCTGCCGGCAATAAGAGGCAATGATACAGACAAGAATCTCAAAGAGTCTGCAAAGCTTATTTATTCTGATATCAAGGATAACCTGAAGGAACTTGAAGATAAATATTTTCGGGTTGATCTTGAGGAGGCATATCAAGCCATGGCAGACTGTGCGGATGTAGTAAAGACTATAGCCGACATTACTCTCTCGTTTGCAAAGCGCTTTTTTAATGCAAAAATGGATCGTAATATTGCCGAGTTTGACGATATTTCGCATTTTGCATTATCAATCCTGATAAAATCTGATGAAAACGGTCATATAGAGCGCTCGGATGACGGGATGTGTATTTACAGTGCTGTCGCAGATAAGATGGCATCACAGATCAGGGAGATAATCGTTGATGAATATCAGGATACCAATCTGGTTCAGGAATATATAATCCGGGCCCTTTCATCCGAAAGATTCAACAGGCCGAACATATTTATGGTAGGTGATATCAAACAGAGTATATATGGCTTTCGCCAGGCCGATCCGGCAATATTTGCGGCAAAATATGACGAATATGCTGTTCCCTCACAGGATCACCTCAGGATTTTGTTGAATGCAAATTTCAGAAGCCGCAGGGAGATACTTGATCTAACCAATGATCTTTTTTCATGCATCATGATAAGGGATATCGGCGGTATCGATTATAATGACGGGCATGCCTTGGTTTGCGGAGCACAATATCCCGAGTCTGAAAATGATATTAATGCTCCTGAGATAATATTTATAGATGAGAACGGAAAGAAAGCGGCCAGAGAAAAAGAGGCATATGTCATTGCCAAAAAGATTGAAGAGCTTGTAAGCTGCGGTACTGTCACGGATGCTGATACAGGTGATGCAAGAGGTATACGTTACGGAGATATTGCGATACTTACAAGAAAAAATGACAATTCTGAGCTTTTAAAAGAGCTTGATAACAGAAGCATTCCATATATAAAAACGTCCGGAAAAGGTTTTTTTGATACTTTTGAGATAAGACTATTGACCAATCTGCTTGCGATAATTGACAATCCTTATCAGGATATTCCTTTTACAGCTGTCATTACAAGTCCAATAGTAGGAATTGACAGCAACGATGTCGCCGATATAAAGATTGAATATAATGATGAGCCTTTTTCAATGTACAGCGCCTGCAGATCATATGGCAAGAGCAAATGCCTGGATCAATTTATCGCAAGGCTTGACGATTACAGAGAAAAAAACAAGTATATGGATATAAGAGGGCTGCTGGACTATATCATATCCGACAGCGCTATTGACGGTATAGTCATGTCCATGAACGGCGGAGAGATCAGAGAAGCTAATATAGAAAGCTTTAAAAGCATTGCCCGTAATTTTTCAAAGACCACGGGAGGAGGTCTATTCTCTTTTTTAAGATTCATTAACAGGCTAAGGCAAAACGGAACAGATATCAAGGGAGTTGTACGGCAAGCAGCTTTGCAGGCAGTGCATGTGATGACCATACATGGATCAAAGGGACTTGAATTTCCTGTTGTTATTTTGGCTCATGCAGGGGATCTGTATAACAGCAAGGATACAAAAAAGAGCATAATTACAGACAAAGAACTTGGTATAGGCATAGAATTCAGAGATCCCCAAAGGCGTTCAAAGAGTCCTACGCTTCTCATGAATGTCATAAAGGATTCAAAGAAAACGGATATGTATGCCGAGGAGCTGAGACTGCTTTACGTGGCACTTACAAGGGCAAAGGAAAAATTGATCATTACAGGTTATTTACCGGGAAGGGAATCATTAGACAGTTTTGTACAAAGCTGCCGCAGTGAAATGTATCGCGGTGAAAATAAGATGAACTGTATCGGCATAATGTCGGCAGGATCATACCTGAAAGCCTTTTGCAATGCTCTTTATGCTCACCCGGATTCTTATCCGCTTAGAAATATAGAGGATGCAGATCAGACAGGTGTTTTGATGCCCTCATTTAAAAGTCATTACAGATTCATTATTCAAAACGATATTGAGATTGAGGAGGGACGTATAGAGGAGATCATCTCAGCTGCCGAGCTTAAAGCGGCGATTGATGATTTGCTGAATCAGGTGCCAAAATACAAAAAAGAAATATCAGATCTGCAGGACAGATATGAAAAGGAATATAAATACAGATCTTCAACTCAAAAGAGCATAAAAATAACAGCATCACAGCTTGAAGAACACGAGAAAAATGGCGATCAAGCATTAAAGATACCTAATAATACATATAATGCTGATCCCGGGGAGAGCGACAAACCAAATAAAGATGTGATATTGTATGGTGCCGATAGAGGCACTGCATATCACAAGATGTTTGAGCTGCTGAAATATGAGGAGATTGAGGCTGCGTGGCTTGATGAGGCATACCGTTCGGCAGATCACTCAAAAGTAAAATACTCAGATGCCGAGTACATAAGCGTGTTGGACAGCAAGATCAATGATATGCTGGACGAATTCTGCAAAGCGGGATTTATAACCGAAGAGGCCAGAAAGACGATAGAAGCAAAAAAAATAAGGAGATTCCTGATCTCTGATGTTGGAAAAAGAATGAAAGCTGCATATGACAGGGGAGATCTTTACAGAGAACAGCAATTTGTAATGGGCAGACAGGACAGTGAGGGCGATGAGATACTTGTACAGGGTATCATTGATGCCTTCTTTAAGGAAGACGGTAAGGCAGTCGTTGTTGATTATAAGACTGATAAGGGAAAAACAGACGAAGAGTTTGTAAAAACATATCGCAATCAGTTAAATGCCTACGCAGATGCCATAGAAGCAGCAACCGGATTAAAAGTGAAGGAAAAGATAATATATTCCGTGGAAAAGGGTCACCCGATCTATTTATAATATTATGTCTGATCTATCCGGCATTGTACAGTCATAATTATTCCTTCACCGACTGTAACTGTTATTTTTTCTTCTCTCCATTCATTGCTTAAGCCAATGGGATAGCAGTTGCTCAGGGAGGTGTCGATGATATCGTATTCTGATCCCGATATTGATACATGACTGCATATCGGTGTAAGTGAAAATACGGAGATCGAATGACTGTCCTTGCGCGGCAATGTCAAGCTTCCGGATGAAAAAATATGGATTATCTCAAGTTCGCCGTAGAGAGAGGCACGGCCTCCTGATCTTGCTATATATGATCCTGTTTGAATATTGCTTATGGTATGATCAAATCTTCCGCCCATGGCACAAGCAATGGTAATATCCTTAAAGCCGTGCATAAGTGCTGCCTTTACGGCATATCCTGTATCCGAGTCGTTTTTCCTGCATGGTAATTTTATTACGGGAATACCATTTAACATACCATTTGCATGCGATATTATCCCCGAAGATATATCTGCTGAAAAAGGAACTATTATATCTTCTTGCAGCGAAAAAGAATCAAAATCTCCGACTATGATATCAGGGACTATATCCAATTTCTGTGCATATTCATATCCTTTGTCGCATGCGACTATCAGATCATAATGTTCTTTAGGAAAGCTGTCGGAGAATTCTCCTCCGGAGATTATTAAGCATTTCTTGTCCATGGATGTTGCCTTTTTATATATGATTGCTTGCTGAATTACGAATTTCGGTTGTTTGAGCCGTAAAATTAATTTATGATATAAAATATGAAAAGTCAATGATGACAGCATACAATTCAAACGGTCATATTTTGTCATATGACAAATTGGAGGTCAAATGATAATTCCGAAATTTATAAAACCAGGAGATAAAATAGGTGTTACTGCACCAAGCAGGGGAATGGAAAAGGATGTTGAAAGGGTAAGGTTCGATTCAGCTGCAAGACAATTAAAGGAACGCGGATATGATGTCATATTTACGGATAACGTATTTGCAGGAAATGACAGATTCGCAAGAAGCTCTACAGCCTGTGAAAAAGCAAAACAGCTGCATTCATTGGTGACTGATCCGTCTGTAGGTGCTATATATTCCGCAAGCGGAGGCGATTTTTTGGCGGAAATGCTTCCCTATCTGGATATGGATCTCATAAGAAGATATCCGAAATGGATACAGGGATTTTCCGACAATACATCACTCTTATATTATATTACGACTAAAGGTGACATTGCGACGGCGTATGGAGCGAATTTCGGAGATTTCGGCATGCGGCCATGGCATAGGTCTGTAGAATGCGGAATTGGTATTCTTGAGGGCAAGAGAAGGATACAGGAAAGCTTTGATACATATCAAGACGGATTCGGAGAATATGTAACGGGCCTTGAAGGCTACAGAGCCGACGGCAAGGTATATTGGAAGAATATATGCAAGGAAAAGGACGGAAAAATAGATATGCATGGCCGTCTTATCGGTGGATGCCTCGATGTTATAATGAATCTTTCAGGTACAAAATATGACGGTACGAATGAATTTATAGAAAAATATAAGGATGATGGGGTCATCTGGTTTCTGGAGAGCTTCGATCTTCAATTTGAGCAAATGATGGAAAGCCTTTGGAAAATGAAGGAAATGGGATGGTTTGAGCATACAAACGGCATTATATTCGGTCGTCCGCTTTTTTACAGAGAGACGGATCACTCCGGTGCCGCGCTTCCTTCTTATGAGGATGTGTTGCATGAACGGCTTGATGAGCTTGATATCCCGATCATAGCTGACGCAGACATAGGGCACAAGGGTCCGCAATTTGTAATGATACTTGGAGCACTCGCAAGGATAGAGTCGCAGCACGGCAAGGGCACAGTGACCTATTATTAATATAATAATATACCGATATATTGGCGATTTTTTAACGACAATATATCGGTATTTTTCAGGAAAGGATTAATATATTTTCACACAAGCTTTCCGGCGCATCTCGGATATATCTCTACATCACGGATATTAGTCATTCCTGTAAGATACATAACAAGCCTTTCGAATCCGAGACCGTATCCTGCATGTCTTACTGTGCCGTAACGCCGCAGATCCATGTAGTTTTTGTAATCATCCATATTAAGCCCAAGCTCTTTCATCCTTGCGGTCAGTATATCCTTGCGTTCTTCACGCTGACTTCCGCCTATGAGTTCGCCTATTCCCGGAACAAGCATGTCAGCTGCTGCTACCGTCTTTCCGTCGTCGTTTCTTCTCATGTAGAAGGCCTTGATCTCTTGAGGATAATCATATACAAATACCGGCTTTTCAAAAATTTTCTCGGTAAGGAAACGTTCATGCTCTGTCTGCAGATCACATCCCCAATATGCGGGAAATTCGAATTTGTCATTATGCTTTTCAAGGATCTTTACAGCCTCTGTATAGCTTATTCTTCCGAAATCGGATGATGCAACATTTACGAGTCTGTCCTTAAGTCCCTTGTCAATAAAATTGTCAAAGAAATTGATCTCATCGTGACAAACATCCAATACATGATTTACAACATGCTTAACCATTGCCTCTGCATTATCCATATAATCATTCAGATCGGCAAATGCCATCTCCGGCTCTATCATCCAAAATTCAGCCGCATGTCTCGGAGTATTTGAATTTTCTGCACGGAAGGTCGGACCAAATGTATATATATTTCCGAAGGCAAGAGCCATTGTCTCTCCTTCCAATTGCCCTGATACTGTGAGATTAGTCTCACAGCCGAAGAAGTCCTTGGAAAAATCGACATTTCCTTCATCATCGAGTGGCGGATCCTTTGGATCAAGTGTAGTCACGCGGAACATTTCACCTGCTCCCTCGGCATCACTTCCGGTAATAAGAGGTGTATGCACATATACGAAACCATTCTGATGGAAAAATTCATGTATAGCGAAAGCAGCCTCCGACCTTACTCGAAATACGGCATTGAATGTATTTGAACGAGCTCTCAAGTGGGGGATAGTTCGTAAAAATTCGAGAGTATGTCTTTTCTTCTGCAAAGGATAGTCATCCTCGCAAGATCCTTCAATTTCAATACTTTCGGCATGTATCTCAAGGGGTTGTTTGGCACCTGGAGTTAATACGACATTGCCTTTTACTATAACAGAAGTGCTTACGGGCAGATTGGAGATTTCTTTGAAATTGTCGAATTTTGCGGCATCAATGACCACTTGAACATTGCCAAAGCAGCTTCCGTCATTCAGCTCCAGAAAGCCGACATTTTTTGATTCTCTGGAGGTTCTTACCCATCCCATGACAGTAACTGAGCTGCCGTCCGCAGGTGCATCCTTAAGTAATTTGATAATTTCCGTTCTTTCCATAGTTGTTACCTTTTCTGATGATTCTTATATTCGGATCTGTGCTTTGATCACTCATATATTAATTATGTCTTGACTTGCCGCCGATCTTTGGAATGGGCAGCAGCAGATAAGTGCTTTTTTTGTATTTTTTAAAGTCTGTTTTTCTTGATAACCTCATTTCAGCGAGAGGAATCCTGATAAAAACAAAGACCAGTGTATTTATAAGAGGACCGAAAAAGAGATACCATTTGGAAGGAACAGAGCAAAGGATCATAAAATATATGGCCCACCAAAATACTATCTCCGCAAAATAATTCGGGTGTCGGCTGTTGCCCCAAAGGCCGTATCTGCAGCAGCCTCTTACATATCCGTCGGCCAGATCCATCTGAAACAGATTCATGTGATAATCCGCATAGCGTTCCATGACTATCGCACCGACAGCTGCAAAAAAGAATATCAGACTGAATGGCGAAAATGATGAATCGCTTGTAAATGCACCGGCTGCAGGAAGCATTGATGTGTATGTTATGACAGCGGGAATGATATAAATAACAACCAAGCTGACAATCCAAAACGAAGAACCGAAAGCCTTCATCAAGCATTTGTGCTTCCAATCAATGCGTTTAAGGTTTTTATATTTTAAACTATATGTGTATGTGAGCATAACGCCCCAACCGCAAATAGCTATAATAAGCAAAATTTTCAAAAAATTTATACTATAGCTGCTAATGAGTACAAATACAGTTATTATAGGTATGAATGTCCTGTAGGGTAAGGAGACAGATGGATTTTTGAGTATAAGACTGCATATAAAGGCAACAAGAGCTGCTGCGATATATGCGATCAGCATACGAACCCAATAAGGTCCTTTTACAAAATTCACAATGACGATTCCCGCAACTGCTGCAACTATATATATAAGGCAAATAACGGCATAGCTAAAAGAACGGCTCTTTTTAAGCTTATTCATTCTTTCGTTGAACTCCCTTTGATAAACCTGTCTGATTCGTAAAAGCATACCATAAAAGGTGCTTTTTGTGAATAACTGTCAAAGTAAAATTTGAGTTGAGGTCACTGCAGTAACCATACAGCCTTTATATGGATTTAAGGAAAAATTGTGATATAATTGCAAAGATCGGAAAGAAAAAATGACATCATCCGAAAGTATAGCTTTTTCGAGAGCGACCCTGCAAATGTATATTGAAGGATAATATGGCGGATATTCTTTCAGAACGGGATTTTTACATAAATAACAAAAGACTTGAGAGGTTTTATTTATATGAATAAATATGCACAGCGAGTAGAAAAGATCAGAGAATTGATGAGAGAACGCGGCATAGGACTTTATCTGATACCTATGGAGGATAATCATGGCAGTGAATATGTATCAGACCATTTCAGATGTATAGACTATGTGAGCGGCTTTTCGGGTTCTGCGGGAAACCTGATCATAACCATGGACGGTGCATGGCTTTATGCTGACGGCAGATATTATGTACAAGCAGCAAAACAGCTTGAAGGCTCGGGCATAGAGCTTATGAAGCTCGCGGCACCGAATGTCCCGGATCCAGATGAATTTATCGCAAAACAGATGTCAGCTATAGCAGATAGCGGTCTTGCATTCGGATTTGACGGGAACGTACTGACTTACGGTCAAGGAAAAAAATATATTGATAGGATAGCATCACTTTGCGGTATTGAGCCAGCGGATGTATCTGTATATACAAAATGTGATTTGGTGGGGACGATCTGGGAGGACAGACCTGCACAGCTGTTTACCGAAGGCTGGATAATGGATAAATGCTATTGCGGAGAGGATACGTCTGAAAAGATATCGAGATTCAGGCAGAAGATTGAGGAAAAAATAGGATCCGATAAAGCTTATTCATATCTATTGAGCTCACTTGACGACATTGCATGGATCTTCAATCTGAGAGGCTCGGATATCCCTTGCAATCCGATCTGCTTTGCATATGCGAAGATAACCAGGGACAGCGCTGCTGTTTATTTAAGCAAGGGGGCTTGCAGCGACAGTGTCATGAAATATCTTTTGTCACAGGGCGTACAGGTCGGTGAATATGATACAGCATGTCTTGAGCAGGAGCTTGACGGCATTGTTATCATGGACAGCAATTGCATAAGCTACGCTACCTACAGCTATTATCTGAGCCATAAATATACGATTCGGGATATAAAGTCACCGTCTGTATTGATGAAGGCAATGAAAAACAAAACCGAGTTGTCATGTGCAGCTGACGCATTGCTCAGAGACAGCGTTAATGTTACAGAATTTATGTGCTGGCTGAAGGAAAGATGTAAAGAAAGCAATGCATATGCCCCGCTTTATGACGAGAAAGGCAAACGCATCACGGAGCTTTCCGTAGATGAAAAACTCGATGAGATAAGGATGAGAGATCCTTTGTATATTGACAGATCGTTTACAACGATCGCCGCATATAAGGACAATGCGGCAATGATGCATTATCAGGCCAAACCCGATGATTTTAAGGAATTGAACGCGGAAGGCATGCTGCTCATAGACTCAGGAGTACAATGTAAGGACGGAACTACCGATATCACCAGAACATTTATCCTGGGACCTGTAGATGACGAGGAGAAGAGAGCATTTACACTCACGGCAATGTCCATGCTGAGACTTATGAATGCGAAATTCATATATGGCTGCACCGGAGAAAATCTTGATATTGTCGCAAGAGAACCGATGTGGGAAAACGGAATGGATTATAAATGCGGAACAGGTCACGGAGTCGGACATGTGCTGAATGTACATGAGGGACCGCATGCTATCAGATGGAAGATCTCACCGGATAAATATACAGGTATACTTGAGGATGGAATGGTGGTCACGGACGAACCGGGAGTCTACCGTGAGGGTAAATTCGGTATAAGAATCGAGAACGAGCTGTATGTAAAGGAATATTGCGAGACATCAGACGGCAGATTCTTATGCTTTGAACCGATGACATACATACCTATCGATCTTGACGGTATTGATATAAATGTAATGACTGAGACAGACAGAAGGCTCTTGAATGAATATCATCAAAGGATCTACGAAAAATTATCACCTTATTTAACCGAAAAAACACGTATTTGGCTTAAAATGTATACAAGGGAGGTTTGAAATGGAGCTGAGATTCAAGAAACTCTTATATGTATATAATCCGAGATCCGGCAGAGGTGTTATCGGAGCTCATCTTGCAGAGATCATTAAAACATTTGAGTCGGCAGGATATATTCCTACAATTTATCGTACCAGATTTTCGGGCGACGCCACCTTTATAGCCGAGACAGAAGGACCGAAATATGACATTATCGTCGTTGCAGGCGGTGACGGAACATTTAACGGTGTCGTATCCGGTCTTATGAATGTAGAAAAGGATAAAAGGCCTCCGGTCGGATTCATTCCGGTAGGCTCGACCAATGATACACGAAGCAGCTATAAGCTGCCGCTAGGCATAAAACGTGCGGCAAGTGTTGCCGTAAATGGGGTGCCTTTCGAAACAGACATAGGCATTATGAATGACAGATATTTCACATATGTTGCTGCATTCGGCGAGCTTTCGGCTGTTTCGGCATTTACACCTCAGGACCTGAAAAATATCTTCGGACATGCGGCATACATATCAGAAGGCCTTAAGGTACTGCTCAATCTCAGGTCATATAATATAAAAGTAAGATGTGATGATAAGAAATTCATTAAGGGAGATTTCTTCCTGGGAATGGTGACCAATGCGACAAGCGTCGGCGGCTTTTCAGGGATTACCGGCAGCAGCGTAAACCTTCAGGACGGTTTATTCGAATTGATGCTTTTTAATAAACCGAAAAACGTCCTTGAACTGACACGCGAGATCGAGGCTGTTCTTGTTCCGGATTCGACAGGCGGCGGACTTGTTACGAGAATAAAGGCACATAATATAATCTTTGAATGCGATGAGGAAATACAATGGGTCGTTGATGGAGAGGATGCCGGAAAACACGATATAGTAGCAGTAAATAATATCAATAAAGCGATAAGAGTCATGTGCGGCACACAAAACACGAAAGAGTATTAATGAATGAACGAAGATAGGGTAAGGAAGATCTCGCCTGAAAATATCAATGATAATATTACGGACGAAGATGAGACGCTTTCTGCATTGCAGCCTGCGAAACAGGAAAAAACAGGAAAAGGTGATAAAAGTCCAAAGAATGTTACAAAGGGCAAAAGCTTTTTTAAAAGTGAGTTTTTCTCATGGATACGTGTCATTATCATCGCCGTGGCGATCGCCTTGATATTTAATTGCTTTATAGTTATCAATTCCATAGTCCCTTCGGGATCTATGGAGAGCACGATTATGACAGGAAGCCGTATGTTCGGATATAGATTGGCATATCTTTTCGATGAACCGGAGCGAGGCGACATTATTATATTCAGATATCCTGATGATAAGGAAAAAACATTTGTTAAAAGAATAATAGGCGAACCGGGCGATACTGTTGAGATCAAAGCTGGCATAACATATGTAAACGGTGAGAAGCTGGATGAGCCGTATTTAAATGAGGATGTTATAGAACGCGACTGGGGACCCTACTCGGTGCCTGAAGGATGTTATTTCGTTATGGGAGATAACAGAAACAATTCCAATGACTCAAGAATGTGGACCAATACATATGTAGAACGTGATGACATACTCGCAAAAGCAATACTATGCTATTGGCCTATAAGCAGATTTGGCATCTTGAAATAAGAGAAAAAATACAAAGAAACGCAAGCAAACCAACGCATAAAATCATGCAGCAGACATTAAAGACGAGCATAAATGAGAAAAGATAAACAAAAGGGATATAAATTTTCAGACAAATATCATTCGAAAACGGGTATAACATCATGCTTTTTTGCTCTTTCTTCATTGCTTCTTTTGATAGCTGCATTAATCGTATCAACGCTCAATCACGGGAATGCAACGATAATAGTCGGAATAGGATGTGTTGCCAGCTTCCTTGGAGCACTTGCAGGATTCATTATTGCAGCGATATCTTTTCGAAGTACGGATACATTACTTAAATATGCTTGGTTAGGCATGATAGCAAATGCAGTCCTTTGGATGGCAGATGCCGGAATAATCGCCATGGGGATGTGAGATCAAAGTATATTTTTGTTGACGTTTTTTAACTATGTGATATAATGCACTTGTCTGTTTGCAGACGGGCGTGTTATGCAAAAGTATATAGGCAATGGAGGGAGGTTAGTTCCGGCTTATGTCTAATGTAGTTGTTAAAGAGAATGAGTCTTTAGACAGTGCATTACGTCGTTTCAAGAGAAATTGTGCTAAAGCAGGTATCCAGCAGGAGATTCGCAAGAGAGAGCATTATGAGAAACCGAGCGTAAGGCGCAAGAAGAAATCTGAAGCTGCTAGAAAGCGGAAATATAACTAAGACTTTATGAGGCGATTCCGTAAGGAATCGCCTTTCTTTAAATATTAAGCAATCATAATTATATATAATTGTTTAATCCGGAGAGGACACATGAGTACGATCGATACAATATCCGAATTATCGTCATCAGAAATAAAAGAAATATTCGGAGAGTATGATGAAAATGTAAAAAAAATAGAAAAACAGCTCCATGTATCCGTTCTTTCAAAGGAAAACGGTGTCAGGATCATCGGCGGTGAAATCGAGACAGAACGCGCACGTAAGGTTATAAACAGTCTTGCAATGCTTATTCATAAAGGCGGATCTGTTGACAGCCAAAGCGTTGATTATTGTATATCATCTGTTAAAGAGGGCGATGAAAGACAAATAAGTGAGCTCAATGAGACAATAATCTGTCATACAGTTAACGGCCGCCCTATAAAGCCGAAGACATTTAATCAAAAAAACTATATTGAAAAAATAAAAGAAAATATGATCGTATTCGGTCTGGGACCTGCAGGAACAGGCAAGACATATCTTGCGATGGCTATGGCAATAGATTATTTCAGGCGCGGAGAGGTCGGACGCATTATAATGACCAGGCCTGCAATAGAGGCAGGGGAAAATCTCGGTTTCTTGCCGGGAGATCTGCAAAGCAAGGTTGATCCGTATCTGAGGCCGCTTTACGATGCTATATATCAGATAATGGGGGCCGAGGGATATATCGCAAACAGCGAAAAAGGTCTCATTGAGGTAGCTCCGCTTGCCTATATGAGAGGTCGGACGCTTGACAATGCGTTTATAATACTTGATGAAGCACAGAATACCACACCGGCTCAAATGAAAATGTTCCTTACTCGTATAGGCTTCGGATCAAAGGTGGTGGTAACCGGGGATCCGACCCAGAAAGATCTTATGCTTGGCCAAGTATCCGGACTTGATGTAGCCGAACGTGTGCTTAAGGATATCGACAGTGATATTGCTATCGTAAGAATGACAAGTCAGGATGTTGTACGTCATCCTGTTGTACAAAAGATAGTCATGGCATATGAGGAATATGAAAAGAAACAGGCCGAACGGGCCCAAAACCGTAAAAAATCATGAATGTATATATAGAGAACGAATCGAAGAAGCAGTTTGATATTGATAACTGGCAGGATCTGGTACGTAATGCAGTCCTTACAGTGGCAGCAGACAAATCTCTTCCTGATTTGCTGGATGTGAATATACTCCTTGTCGATGAAGAAGAAATGCGTAAGATCAATTATGAGAATCGCGGCATAGATTCACCGACGGATGTGCTTTCTTTCCCTTATTTTGAATATGATGAACCCGGGATTTTTACGGGAACCATATATGAAAATGAAGAGAATATTTTAGGCGATATGATCATATGCTCGGATAAAATCGTTTCTCAGGCGGAAGAATACGGTCACAGTCAGGAAAGAGAACTTATCTTTCTGGTCGTACACAGTATGCTGCATCTTGTCGGTTATGACCATATTGAGGAGAGCGACGGTGAGCTGATGCGAGCGCAAGAGGATAGAATAATGGATATCCTCAAAATAACGAGATGACATAGATCAATTCACCTATAACATTAATGGAGCAACGGTGAACTCAAAAAATAACAGCAACAATTTTCTTGTCCAGGGCGCGATACTTGCGGCAGCGTCTATTCTTGTCAGAATAATCGGACTGATATACAGGATCCCTTTAAATAATATATTGGGAGAAAAGGGCATAGCGTATTATGGAGTGGCATATGATGTTTATTCCATATTATTGCTCCTGTCTTCCTATAGCATGCCGCTTGCAGTGTCAAAAATGGTATCTGCAAGAGTTGCTTTGGGCCAATACAAAAATACAAGAAAAATACTCATACATGCTATATGCTTTTCCCTTCTTTGCGGTATCGCAGCGTTTGCGATCACCTTCTTCGGAGCAGGCTTTTTTGCGAGAGCTCTTAACTTCCCGCAAAGTGAGCTGGCACTTAAGGTACTTTCACCGGCTCTTATCATCATGTCTGTGCTTGGCACCCTAAGAGGATATTTCCAGGGCTTTTCTACGATGATACCTACGGCAGTATCAAACATATTCGAACAGATTATAAATGCTTTTGTCAGTGTTGCTGCTGCCATGATATTGTTTAAGAGCGCCGGTGAGAACGCAACTGCTTCATCGGCAGGTGCCAGAGGTGCGGCAGGCGGGACACTCGGTACTGTATCCGGCGCGTTTGCCGCGTTGCTTTTCATGATAGCGCTCACGATCATGTTCAGGAGTGTCATAAAACGCAAGGAAGCAAAGGACAAGACAACGGCAGTTCTTAGATCGTCCGAAATATTAAAGGTTATCATCTTTACTATTCTTCCTGTCATATTAAGCACTACTATCTATAATATAGGCAGTCTTCTTGATACGGGCGTTTTCAGCAACCTTATGAAGGTAAAAGGAATAGATCAGGATGTCATTGAAACGCTTACAGGTATGTATACGGGAAATTACAGACTGATCATAAATGTTCCGATCGCTCTTGCCAGTGCTCTTGCATCCTCCTTGATCCCAAGTATAGTCACCTCGATGATGCTCAGGCAAAGAAAAATAGTAATTGCTAAGATAAGATCCTCCATAAAGCTTACGATGATAGTGGCCTTTCCATGTGCTGTGGGAATCGGTGTCCTTGCAAAGCCTATAGTGAATCTTCTTTTCGCATCAAGTACAGATCCGGATAAAGTCGCACTTATGCTTATGATAGGAGTTATATCAGTCGTACTATACAGTCTGTCTACCATTACCAATTCTATACTTCAAGGTCTTGATAAAATGAATCTGCCTGTCAGACATTCTGCCATATCACTGGGGATTCATGCGGTATTTTTGGTTTTGATGATATTGATAACGGATCTGAATATATTTTGCGTTGTGATCGCAGATATTCTCTTTGCTCTTGTTATCTGCATTTTAAATCATATCTCACTTCGTCGACTTATAGGATACAGACAGGAGAAAATGAGAACGTTCATTCTTCCTTTTGCATGTTCTGCGATAATGGGATTGTTTACAAGGCTTGCTTATAATCTTTTTAGATTATTGAAATTCGGGAATACGATAAGCACCATTCTTGCCATATTGATAGCCATAGTTATTTACGTGGTTGCATTATTCAAGCTTAATGTGGTAAGCAAAAAGGAATTATTGATGCTTCCCGGAGGCACAAAGATGTCGATGGTCGCGGGAAAATTGCATCTTCTCAGGTAACCTCTGCAGGCCATGCTTTAAATAAAATTTCAAGTATGATAATATCAGCATATGATATTCTTTGATCGAAAAATATACTTGGGTGAAAATGCCGGGCCCAGGAAAAAAAATATAATCAATAATATAAAAAAACACAGGTTCCAGGCGGGCATATATGTGATAAGTCTTTGCACGAATGGAACTGATATATTTGATATCATACCGACGTGGATGATAAGTAAAGAAGGATACAATGGTAAGGATATCAATATATTGGGTATCGCATATGGAAAAGACGAGGCAATAGACGTCGTATGCAGGATGATACTGGATGTATATGAGAAAACTGGTAATATGGATGTGCGAGGTTATTTTTCATGATTGCTTTGCATATACTTAAGATTGTCGGCATAGTCGTTGCCTGCATATTATGTTTGATCATATTGATCATATGTCTTGTTCTTTTTGCTCCCATGTCATATAAAATGATAATAAGAGGCAAGAACGAAGAGATGGCCTTATCGGCTCATATCAGGTGGCTGCTTGGATTGATCGATATTAATGTCACGCTTGATAGAGGCGGCCTGAACAACCATATTAATCTTGCGGGAGTAACATTAAAGAAAAAAGAAAATTCTCTGTTTAGCAGGATCGCAAAAAAGATATTGACATCTCTTATCGATTTTATAAAGAAGGATTTCTTCGGTATGGATCCCATGAGAGAAACTAAAACCGCAGTGTGCGATGAAAATATCGGAGATGATAGAGCTGCCGAGAAAAAAAGTGCAATAATAGGGAAAATAACAGATCTTATTGAGAGGATAAAAAAGAACTGGAACAGGCTAAAAACAATAAAATATGTTTTAGGTGCTCCCGTAACTAAAAGAGCATGGGATTATCTGAAAGAACAAATTATCGGTTTTTTTGAGCATATAAAGCCAAAAAAAACATACGGCAAGCTCGTTCTTGGCACAGGAGAACCCGATACTACCGCATATCTGTATGCAATGGCATCCTTTGCATCCGAGGCGGCATGCATTGATCTGAATGTTATTCCCGACATGGAGAATAAGGAAATATCGGCAGATATGACTCTAAAGGGTAGACTTGTGATAAGCTTTTTATTGGCATTTTTGTGGAGACTATTGGTAAATAAGGATATCAGGAGAGTAGCAGGATATATAGGGAGGAATCTGTAATGGCAGAAAATTTTGAAAAAACAGTTCAGGCGTTGATGAATGGAGTAGAAGGCCATCTCTCAACAAAGACCATCGTAGGCGAACCGATAAAATGCGATGAAACATTTATTTTTCCTATGGCGGATGTTTCGTTTGGAATTGCTGCAGGATCGTTCAATCAGGAAAAGAAGAGCAATGGTACAGGAGGAGCCGGAGCAAGAATGACTCCGTCTGCTGTATTAATTGTGCAAAATGGTACGGCACGTGTGGTTAATATAAAGGATAAAGATTCCGTAAATAAACTTATTGATATGGTACCTGATCTGCTTAGCAAGATCTCAGATCTGATAGGGAATAATAAAACCAGCGAGGCAAAGGAACATACGGAAGAAGAGTAAATAAAACTTA
Organism: uncultured Parasporobacterium sp.; assembly: GCA_964528825.1. GTDB lineage: Bacteria > Bacillota > Clostridia > Lachnospirales > Lachnospiraceae > RGIG5612. Next base: position 52,265 of record CAZGVB010000004.1, on the reverse strand, counting down.
TATGTGATAGAAAATGATGTGATAGAAAATGACCATCGGCATAGCCGATGGTCATGAATTCAGCAATCATTTTTAGTGATCAGATCAAGCTCTTTCTACATTGCCGGATCTTAAGCAAGAAGTACAAACATGCATTGTCTTAGCTCCGCCGTTAGCCTGAACACGTACAGTTCTGATGTTTGATTTCCAAATCTTGTTTGATCTTCTGTGAGAATGACTTACAGCATTACCAAAATGAACACCTTTGCCGCAAATATCACATTTTGCCATCTATATGCACCTCCTTGCAAAAGTTATCATGTCCATAAACACGCTATGAGATTCTATCAAATACATATGCGAATTGCAAGGGATTTTTTAATTTTTGCCTTAATTTTGATTCTTTATTTTACTCTGTCTTTTTTTGCAAAAAATATACATATTGCGCCTACAAAACAAAAGATTGACAGCAGTCTGAAGACAATGCTGTAGTTATTATCTGATATATCAAGAAGCTTTCCGGAAAGGAAAGGCCCGAGTACGCCGCTCAAAAATCCATATGCGGAAAAGATCAGACTGAATATCATACTGTAATTTTTAAGTCCGAACAGACCGGAGACTAATGGTGCAGTTACGGTAAAAAGTGTGCCGAATGCCAATCCGACGAAGGCGGAAAATACAGCAACGGGAACGATATTTGTAAAAAACGGAAGACATAGATAACCTATGCCGCCTATGACCAGGATGATCAATCCCGTGAGATTGCCTCCTATTTTATCAGATAATGTTCCTGCAATGATTCTTCCGACACCGTTAGTAATATTAAAAGCCGTAAGTACAACTGATGATGTTAGCCCAATTGATATTGCGTATTTTCCCGCCAGGCTGACCATTGATATGCCGGCTGCTCCCATAAACAGCCAGGACAGCCAAAGCAACCAGAAGAATTTCGTCTTCAATGCTTCTTTAACAGTAAATGATCTTGCTGAGAGCGATTGGATACTTTTTTGGCTTGCTTTTTGCTTTTGCTCCTCCAACTCTTTTTCCTGTTCTGCTGTCAGATGCGTAAATGACGGCATTTCAGCAAAGATCACAGAAATACTGTTAAGGATGATGAGCATACCTATGATGATCCAATTCATCCTTGTATATCCGATCGATTCATTATATAAAAGCTTTGTATAAACAATCGACATGATAGCACCGGCCGTGCCGAATGTCAGGTTTACCACCCCTGAGGCAAGGCCGCGCCGCGTCGGCATCCATTGCTGACATGTTCCTATACACGGGCCATATACAAATCCGTTTCCGGCGCCGCATAAGAATGCCCATAAAAAAGCATGATAAATACTTGATGCTGCATTTGCCAAAAGCATTGCGCCAATAAGTATGGCTGAGCCTATCATTATGCATTTGCGGGTGCCTATCTTGGCATGGATGAATCCGGATACAAGCATAAGCAGACCGACGCCCAGGCATGCAAATGTCATGATAAAACCTGTTTGAGAATTGTTGGCACCAAATTTTTCACCCCACCAGGGTGTAAGGACACCCGGATAACCGAAAAATAATGCACCTGAATTGAATGTAGCGATGGCTGTCGCGATAAGAGCCAGCCAACTCCTTTTTTGTAATGACATGATCTTCAGCCTTTTTTATTATTTGATCGCAGTAAATGACGCATCAATGATATGAAGTTGCTTTTCATTATATAATAAAAAATGAAAATATATAAGACACTGAATATATTGAATCTTTTTTAAAAATATGCTACAATGCAAAACCGCCGAATTGAATCCGGCGATCGTAAAACCCAGAAAACAGGAGCAACAAATATGAATGTTAATTTTGAAAAATTAGAAGGTAATCTTGCAAAGATCACAATTGAAGTAGACGCCGTTGATTTTAGCAAAGCACTTACAAAGGCTTACAATAAGATCAAGGGTCAGATAACGATCCCGGGATTTCGTAAGGGCAAAGCACCGCAGTCGGTTGTAGAAAGAACATATGGTGTGGAAGTATTATACGAAGATGCTGCTAACTTCGCCATGAATGATTCCTATCCTGCGGCTGCAAAGGAGACAGGACTTGAGATAGTATCTCAGCCTGAGATCACTGTTGAACAGATCGAAAAAGGCAAATCATTTATCTATGCGGCAACTGTCGCTGTAAAGCCACAGGTAAAGCTTGGAGATTATAAAGGTCTTGAGTATAAGGCATATTCCGTTGATGTTACAGATGAAGATATTGAAAAGGAACTGAAATCCGCTCAGGAAAAGAACAGCCGCAAGGTTAATGTAGAAGATCGTCCTGCCAAGAACGGTGATAAGGTAAATATCAATTTTGACGGATATGTAGACGGAAAGCAATTTGAAGGCGGAAAAGCAGACAATTATGATCTCGTTCTCGGATCGCACAGCTTTATAGACAATTTTGAAGATCAGATAGAGGGACATGTCATCGGTGATGAATTCGATGTAAATGTCACATTCCCGGATAAGTATTCAAGCAAGGAGCTTGAAAACAAGCCCGCAACATTCAAAGTAAAGCTTAATAAAATAGAAGAGACCATACTTCCGGAGTTGAATGATGAGTTCGCATCAGATGTTTCGGAATTTGAAACTCTTGAAGAATACAAGGCGGATATTGCCGAGAATATCAAAAAGAGAAAGACAAATGACGCCGAGACAAATGCAAAGGATGAACTGCTTCAGAAGGCAAGTGATAATGCTGAAATGATTCTTCCGGATGCAATGGTAAATGAACAGGCAAGAGCACTTACGCAGCAGATGGCCATGAATATGCAGCAATATGGCATCAGCTTTGAACAATATCTGCAAATGATCGGTCAGACACAGGAGCAATTTGTTGCATCACAGAGACCGCATGCTGTTAAGACTATAAAGGGCAGACTTACGCTTGAGGCAATCGCTGAGGCCGAGAATCTTCTTGCAACGGATGAGGATGTTGAAGAGCAGCTTAAGGAAATGTCTGAAGCATATAAGATGGATATTGAAAAGATCCGCAGCGCAATATCTGCAGATGAGCTTGATGATCTTAAGCACGATATCGCAGCAAACAAGGCTGCAAAATTCCTTCTCGATAATGGTATCGCGGTAGAAGAGAGCAAGGAAACTTCTGAGGATGCCGAGAAGACAGCTGAATGAATTTAAATAGACAGACAGCTTCCGATAGATTAAGCATAAATCATTATTAAAAACATTAAGAAGCCGGTTCGATGACCGGCTTCTGCTATTGGCAATAAGGAGGTATATACATGAGCCTGGTTCCTACAGTCATTGAGAGCAGCAGCAGAGGAGAAAGAGCATACGATATTTATTCGAGGCTTTTAAAGGAAAGAATAATTTTCCTCGGTGAGGAGGTAAATGATGTGACAGCCGGCCTCGTTGTTGCACAGATGCTTTTCCTTGAGTCTGAAGATCCGAATAAAGATATCAATTTTTATATCAACAGTCCGGGAGGAAGTGTCTCGGCTGGATTTGCTATTTATGATACTATGAAATATGTGAAATGCGATATCTGTACAACATGTATCGGTATGGCAGCCAGCATGGGAGCATTTTTGTTGTCCGGCGGAACAAAAGGAAAAAGATTTGCACTTCCGAATGCGGAGATAATGATCCATCAGCCGTCCGGAGGCGCACAGGGGCAGGCCTCGGATATTAAGATAAATGCTGATCATATATTAAAGACAAGGGACAAGCTCAATCGTATTCTTGCGGAAAACACGGGTAAGACTATTGAGCAGCTTGCCATTGATACAGAGCGTGATAATTGGCTCTCTGCCGAGGAAGCTGTTAAATACGGTCTCATAGACGAAGTAATTGTAAAGCACTAATATTGATCACAATATAGCATTGATGGAATGCAGAAAGATCTGCTGACTGAAAACATATAAGGGATAATATGACTGAGAATAAAAATACCAAGTCCGGCACAGGAACACGCAAGAATTCAAAAACAACAAAAAAGAGTCTATACTGCTCATTTTGCGGAAGAGAAGCGTCAGAAGTAGGCAATAGGATCGTAGCCGGACCTGGAAATGTAAATATTTGCATAGATTGTATAGATATATGTAAAAATATCCTGGATGATTATCCGGTCGAGGGCAGAGAAAACGAAAAAGGAAAAAGAGATACATCCGAGATCACATTATATAAGCCTAAGGAAATCAAGGCTTTCCTTGATGAATATGTTGTAGGTCAGGACGAGGCCAAAAAGGTATTGTCGGTTCAAGTCTACAATCATTATAAAAGAGTGCTTTCCGGCGAAGAACTTGATGTGGAACTCCAAAAAAGCAATGTACTCATGATTGGTCCTACGGGATCAGGAAAGACCTTCTTGGCTCAGACGCTTGCCAGGATTATTAATGTGCCTTTTGCAATAGCAGATGCGACGACACTTACCGAGGCCGGATATGTCGGTGAGGATGTCGAGAATATACTTCTTAAATTGATACAGGCTGCTGATTATGATATAGAAAGAGCCGAGCACGGAATCATTTATATCGATGAAATAGATAAAATAACCAAAAAAAGCGAAAATGTTTCAATAACCAGGGACGTTTCCGGTGAGGGTGTTCAGCAGGCTCTCCTTAAGATTCTTGAAGGAACAATTGCGTCTGTTCCGCCGCAGGGCGGCAGAAAGCATCCACAGCAGGAGCTTATATCGATTGATACAACAAATATCCTTTTTATCTGTGGCGGAGCTTTTGCAGGTCTTGAAAAGATAGTCGAGACAAGAGTTGACAAAAAGGGTATGGGATTCGGTGCAGACATTAAATCAGGCAGTGAAAAAGATATTGATGAGATGTTTGAAAAGGTGATGCCGCAGGATCTTATGAAGTACGGATTGATCCCGGAATTTATAGGAAGAGTACCGGTAATAGTATCATTACACTCGCTCACCGAGTCCGATCTCATACGAATATTAAAGGAACCGAAAAACGCATTGATCAAGCAATACAAGGCACTCATAGGCCTCGACAATGTAGAACTTGAATTTGAAGAGGATGCGATCGCGGCGATAGCGCACAAAGCATTTGAACGTAAGATCGGGGCGAGAGGTCTTAGAAGTATAATGGAGAATATCATGATGGATATAATGTATGAGATTCCATCAGATGACTCGATCGATCATTTTACTGTTACATCAGATATGGTCAAATGACGACTTTATGAACTCTGTTATTAATCTTAGTATTTTTTAGTATAATAAATGAATTTTTCCGGAGGCAATAATGAAATTAATAGTTTTAAGCGGATTCTTAGGTTCCGGCAAAACAAGTGTGCTTATGCCGCTTGCTCATCAAATAGTTGATTCGTGTGAAGGCGGTGACCAGACGAAGCTCGTGATCATAGAAAATGAGATCGGTCAGGTCGGAGTAGATAATGTATTTACAGAAGGAGGAGGATATTCGTCAAAGGAATTGTTTAACGGATGCGTATGCTGCTCCATATTAGGTGATCTTATGGATTGCCTTGTTGATATAGAAAAAAATGAAAAGCCGGAGTGGGTTATTCTTGAGACAACCGGACTTGCAAGGCCCGCGGATCTGGCAACCGGGCTTTGGATGTATTATGATGATGATATGAATATAACAACATGTGTCATAATAGATGCGAGCAGGTGGCTGATGCTTTCGGCAGCCGAAGAACTTAATGAACTGGTCTTTGATCAGATAAGTGATGCTAATTATGTATTCATAAATAAAACAGACCTTGTAGATGCAAATGAGCTTGCCGCAGTTAAGGCTGACGTATTAAAGCATACCGAGGGCCGTGTATATACGATGAGCACGACCACGGACGCGGAGGGCACGAAAAAAGTCTGTGATGAGATGATAGAAGAAATCTTAAGCTGGGAGTAGGACTATGAGCGAATTGAACGAGAAAATAGATAAAGATCAAAAGAATACTTGCGATGATCACGAGGAAGAGTGT
>CAZGVB010000004.1:0-46223 GCA_964528825.1 uncultured Parasporobacterium sp. | reverse complement strand
CATGAAGAATGCCACGAGCATCATCACGAACATGATCATGAAGAATGCCACGAGCATCATCACGAACATGATCATGAAGAATGTCACGAACATCACCACAGCCATGGGGATGAATGCTGCGGACATGATCACGAGGGACATCATCATGATGAGGGCCATAAGTATATAGTTGACGGTTATAAGCTGGTAGAGACTCACAAACACGAGGGCGCCACGGTCTGCTCATTTGAAAAAGAGACGAAGCTTACGATAAATGAAGCTAAGCAGGCAATGCAAGAGGCATTTGAAGCTCTGCAGGGATGGCTTAAGGAACAGCATGCCATAATCGGCCATGTCAAAGGATTTATCAAAGAAAACGGGCCTGCGATGACATTTTCTACCGTAGGCGGAAAGCTCAATATGACCGAGTATGACGGCAAAGGCGCTGAGATAGGCTTTGCGGCTATTGTCTTCGGTCCTGATGAAGAGACTTTGAAGGACAGAGTCGTTAAGGAATTTTCCAGAATCGCATAATGAAAATAAATAATACAGAACTTGAGATAGTCTGTGGTCCGACATCGGCATTACCGTCAACAGATATGCCGGAGATAGCATTTGCGGGCAGGTCCAATGTAGGCAAATCATCACTTATAAACAAACTTGTAAATCGTAAGGCTCTTGCCAGGACCTCCGGTAAGCCGGGAAAGACACAGACTATCAACTTTTATAATGTTAATAAACAATTCTATTTAGTTGATCTGCCCGGGTATGGGTATGCTGCAGCTGCCAAAACAGAGCAGGCTAAATGGGCTGCGATGATAGAAAGATATTTAAAAAATTCCAAGCAGCTCAGGGCGATATTTATACTTGTCGATATTAGACACGAGGCTAAATCAAGTGATATCATGATGTGCGAATGGGCTGCAGCCTATGGAAAGAGAATTGTTATTGTAGCAACAAAGGCTGACAAGATAAGCAAGGGTGCCGCTGCAAAACAGTTAAAGCTGCTGAGGGATGGCCTGAAGCCTTGCAAAGGCAGTCTGATGATTCCGTTTTCGTCTGTGACAGGCGAGGGAAAGGACGAAATTTGGAACGCTATTGAAGAAGCGCTTTCATTATAAAGGCATATATCTCTTCACATTCGAGACGCCAATTGTCACATATATGCTTTGCCTCCTCTTCGGAGGGAACGGAGATACTTATTTCGTATAAGAGCGATTTGCCTTCGGTTATCTGGCAATGTGCGATATAATCGCCTGTCGTATGTTTATAATAATCGGCGGTAGTACCGACCTCATTTTTGAGATCGAATTTATTTGTTTCAAGAAACTCGTTTATGTCTTCAAGAGCACCTTTTGGGATTTGATTTTTAAAAAAAGTAAGAGTTTCATACCCGTCAGGTGTGATACTATAGTATGATGTATTTCTTATTACATTCTTTTCAATGAAGCCGGATTCAACAAGCTCGGAAAGTGTTTGCTGAATATTGAAGTAATCAGTATATTTTTTGGTCACAAAGAACTGCGACAGCTGTGAGTTAGTCAGTCTGCAGTCGAGCTTATTGAGCATATATAAGATCATTAATTTATAAATTGTAAATGATTTCACCAACATGCTCATAGCTTATCATAAAAGATTAATAAATGCAAAAAACTCTGTCCCTTGAATTAGACGACACAGTTTTGTATAATGTCCTCGGTGGTCTTCTGCCACTGTCGTATCCATTTCATAATAGTATATTTTTAAGAGGTTTTTATGAAGGAAAAATTACAATCGTTGCCTTTAAAACAGCTTAGGGAAATTGCCAAATCAAATAACATCAAAGGCGGCGGGTCTATGAAAAAGGCCGACATAGTGGAAGCCCTCCTTCAGATGTCAGAAGATAAGCTAAGGTATGAAGAGACCGGCGTTACCAAAGAAGAAGAGGAAAAGCTGGACAGCGGAAAGGTAGCCGACGGAATCCTTGAGGTTATGCAGGATGGTTATGGCTTCATTCGATGTGAAAATTATCTTCCGGGCTCAAATGATGTATATGTGTCACCGGCTCAGATAAAGAAATTCGGGCTGAAAACAGGTGACGAGATCAAAGGCAAGGTGAGAATAAAGACTCAAAATGAAAAATTCGGAGCTCTTTTGCATCTTGACAGAGTCAACGGAGACATGCCTTCATCTGTCATAGGAAGAAAAGCATTTGAAAGCCTTACACCGATCTTTCCCGACGAGCGTATTTCACTGGAGGGTGACAGCAAAAATGTTGCGATGAGAATATTTGATCTTATCTCACCGATAGGAAAGGGACAGAGAGGTCTTATCGTCTCTCCGCCAAAGGCAGGAAAGACCACGCTTCTCAAGGCGGTTGCAAAGTCGATTCAGCAAAACAATCCGGAAATGAGGATCATGATACTTCTTATAGATGAACGTCCCGAAGAAGTAACTGACATGAAGGAATCTATAGTAGGTGATAATGTCGAGGTGATCTATTCGACATTTGATGAATTGCCGGAGCATCACAAAAGAGTTTCGGAAATGGCTATAGAGAGAGCAAAGCGACTTGTAGAACAGAAAAAGGATGTCATTATATTGCTTGACAGCATTACAAGACTTTCGAGGGCATATAATCTTCTTGTTCCGCCAAGCGGACGTACTCTTTCAGGTGGACTCGATCCCGCGGCACTTTACAGTCCGAAGAGATTTTTCGGTGCAGCCAGAAATATCAGAGAGGGAGGAAGCCTCAGTATACTTGCAACGGCGCTTGTAGATACCGGAAGTAAGATGGATGATGTTGTCTACGAGGAATTTAAGGGAACGGGCAACATGGAACTGATACTTGACAGAAAGCTCCAGGAAAAGAGAATATTCCCTGCGATAGATATTGCAAAGAGCGGTACCAGACGTGAGGACCTTCTTCTCAGTATTCCGGAACAGGAGGCAGTCTATACAATAAGAAAGGCAACAGGCGGACTGCGTGCTGATGATGCTACAGAGAAGGTCCTTGAGATGTTCGTTCGGACAAAAAACAACGAAGAATTTGTCCAATTGATAAGAAAAGCAAAGTTTATCTAAGTTGGTACTTGAAAAAAAATATTTAACATGATAGTATGTCATAGCTTATTCGAAATAAGGAAGAGGTGATATAGGTGAAAGAAGGAATACATCCTGCTTATTATCAGGCGACAGTTACCTGCAACTGCGGCAATACATTCGTTACCGGATCAACAAAGAAAGAGATTCACGTGGAAGTTTGCTCAAAGTGCCATCCGTTCTATACCGGACAGCAGAAAGCAACCCGTGCTCGCGGACGTGTTGAAATGTTTAACCGTAAATATAATTTATCACAGGAACAGTAGCTATAAGAGGCATAGACTAAGCAATTTCCTTTAATTACTTCTAAGGATTATTTGCTTAGTCTTTTTTTATTTTATCGCTGGAGGCAGATTGCCTGTCAGCGATGTTTTTTATATAATAAACATATAATTCGGGAAAAGGAATTAATAATTATGAGATCATCGGGAATCGGCGGACAGGCAGTGCTTGAGGGCGTAATGATGCGCCACAAGAATGAAGTAGCTGTTGCGGTACGCAAGCCTGACGGAACAATAAAAGTCGCTAAGCAAAGGGTCAGATCACCGAAGGATATCTGCAAGGCTTTCGGCTGGCCGATAATAAGGGGCGTGGCATCATTTATATCTTCTCTCGTGATTGGAATAAAAACCCTTACATATTCTGCAAACATTTACGCCGAGGATGAAGAAACTGAAAAATCCGATAATTCCAAATCGGAAAGTGCGATCATGTTTGGAACAGTAGCCTTTTCCCTTATTTTCGCGGTCGCAATATTTATGATCCTTCCTTATGCGGCGGCAAATGGTATTTTAAAACTTGCAAAAAGTGACTCGGCAATATTATTGGCGGTCATTGAAGGCGTGATCAAGCTGGGGATATTTATTGCTTATATTTCCTTGATATCATTGATGAAAGATATCAAAAGAACATATATGTATCATGGTTCGGAGCATAAATGCATCAATTGCATAGAAGGCGGCAATGCATTGACGGTAGATAATGTCATGAAAGCGTCAAAGGAACATAGAAGATGCGGAACCAGCTTTATATTTTTTGTTCTTTTTTTAAGCATTATACTCTTCGTTATATTGGATGCTGTTTTAAACTCGATCGGTATATTGGACACATCAAATTTCGTTAATAAGATTATCAGAATGGGATTCAGACTGTTGTTGGTGCCTTTAATCGCCGGGCTCTCTTTTGAATTCATACAATGGACGGGAAATAGTGATCTGAAGATCGCGGAAATTCTCAGCAAGCCCGGACTCTGGATACAGGCTCTCACCACAAAGGAGCCTGACCGGGACATGGTGGAGGTAGCGATAGCCTCCGTTGAGGCTGTTTTTGATTGGCGGGGATATCTCAAAGAAGAAGGTATAGACGATGATAAGCCTGATTGTTGATTTCCAAATGATATGAGAGTCTGAGAGGACGATCCAATGGATAATAGGCGGTTGTATGAAGCTTAGAGAACTATTTGATGAAGGCAGTAATATACTGGAAGAAAACGGAATAATAAGTCCTGCTGTCGATGCTTTTTACTTGCTTGAGTATGCGGCAGGTGTTGACAGAAAGACTTATCTTCTCAATAAAGAACATCAGGTTGCATCCAATATAGTGCAAAAATATCTGGAAGTGATAGATATAAGGGCAAACCATGTACCTTATCAATATATAATAGGTACCGCTCAATTCATGGGCTTTGAGATAAAGGTAACACCGGATGTGCTCATACCAAGATTTGATACTGAGATTTTATGCGAGATCGCATTAAAGCTGATACCTGAGAATGGTAAGGTACTTGATATGTGTACAGGAAGCGGCTGTATATCGTTAGCGGTCAAGTGTATCAGAGATGATCTGCATGTTTTTGCATCTGATATATCGGAAAAGGCACTGGATATATCGAAAAAAAACGCATTAGCATACGGCGCAGATATAACATTTATACAAAGTGATCTCTTCGATCTTTTTGATCCTGATGAAAAATTTGATTGTATAATCTCTAATCCTCCATATGTTACGGATGAAGAATATGACGATTTGGATCCCGAGGTAAAGGAACATGAACCATCACTTGCACTTAAAGGCGGTGTAGATGGCATGGATATATATAATAGACTTATTCCGGATTCTGTAAATTACCTGAAGCACGGCGGCTGGCTGACTTTAGAGATTGGATGTCTGCAAAGTGCCGAGGTCGAATATCTCATGACAAAAAATGGTTTTGTAAATGTTATGACAAAAAAAGATCTTGCTGATCTTGACAGAGTTGTTATAGGTCAACGGCCGATAAAGTAATGGCAAGGAGACAAAATGTTTGATAAACTTCAATCGATCGAAGAAAAATATAAAGAAATAATCGCGAAGCTGGGTGACCCCGGGATAACGGGCGACCAAAAGACATTCAGAATGCTTATGCGTGAACAGAGCGAGATGTCTCCCATCGTTGAGGCATATAGGGAATATAAAAGCGCTCAGGATACCGTCTCAGAAAGTCTTGAGATATTAGAAGAAGAAAAGGATGAGGATATCAGAGAACTTGCTAAGGAAGAATTGTCCGATGCAAAGAAGAAAATGGAAGAACTGGAATCCAAGATCAAGCTTTTATTATTGCCCAAGGATGAAAATGACGATAAGAATGTTTTCATGGAGATAAGAGCAGGTGCAGGAGGAGATGAGGCAGCACTTTTTGCAGCCGAATTGTACAGAATGTATTGCCTTTATGCAGAAAAGAATCATTGGTCATGCGAGATCGTTTCCGTAAACGAGATGGGCATAGGCGGCTTTAAGGAGGTCGTTTTCATGATAAGCGGTCAGGGCGCCTATTCCAAGCTGAAATATGAAAGCGGTGTGCATCGCGTACAGAGAGTGCCTGTTACCGAATCAGGCGGCCGTATCCATACATCCACTGCGACTGTCGCTGTTATGCCGGAGGCAGAGGATGTGGATGTTGTGATAGATATGAATGATTGCAAATTTGATGTTTTCAGAGCATCCGGTAACGGCGGTCAATGTGTAAATACTACGGATTCGGCTGTTCGCCTGACACATATACCTACCGGCATAGTTATTTCGTGTCAAGATGAAAAGTCTCAATTGAAAAATAAAGACAAAGCACTTAAGGTGCTGAAAGCAAGACTTTATGACCTTGAATTGCAAAAAAAGCAAGCAGAGGAATCTGCAAAGAGAAAAAGTCAGATCGGAACAGGAGACCGTTCTGAAAAGATAAGGACATATAATTTCCCGCAGGGAAGAGTTACGGATCACCGGATAGGATTTACATCTTACAGATTAGATTCGATAATGGATGGTGATATTTTTGAGATAATAGATAATTGCATTGCTGCGGATCAGGCGGCTAAGCTTTTGGCACAGGAGAATGACGCAGAGAATTAATTTATAACCGGAAAATAAGATAAAAGTGAACTAAGAGGGATAAAAATGAATAATATATCAGATCCGGAAAACAAAAAAGGAAAAAAACTTATTGAAAAGATGAAGGATAGGCCATGGTTTAATCTGACCATTGCATTATGTATAGCGGTTATTTTGTTTTTCCTCTTGCAAAATTATCATTCAATATGGTCTGGTATAAAAATTGTATGGAATTTTGTTTCACCTGTTGTGGTAGCCATGGTTCTTGCATATATCATAGATCCTCTTGTCAGAGTATTTGAAAATCATATATTCAAAAAAATGAAAAGCAGAAAGCATGCCAGGTATATTTCTATAGTTATCGGCATAGTCATCATATTACTTGCACTTGGTGCTATTTTGTGGGTATTGTTGCCGCAGATCGTAAGCAGCATTCAAATGCTTGTAAGCAATCTGAGTGGATATATGACAAATTTTGAAAACATGCTTGCCGGCATCGGTGATGGTATGTTCAGTAAGATAATAGATGAGATAGGTTTTTCAGATTTAAGTGAAAAGCTTGTTAAATGGCTTACAGACCTGATATCGAACGGCGGCGTGATCAGAAAATCCCTGTCTATAGGATCAAGTCTTGTGAACGGTGTTGTGACGGTTATACTCGCTGTATATTATCTTTTTGATAAAGAAAGACTTATAAGGCTTGGAAAAAGATTTTTCAGATTCATGCTTAAGGAAAAAAGGTATAAGCCTTTCCATGAATTTTGCAGCAAATGCAACTATATTCTTGTACGATATATCTGCTGCAATCTTCTTGAGACGGTCATAGTGGGAGTCGCAAACGCTATAGTAATGGTAATCTTTGATATGCCATATGTGGTCATCATCTCAGTGGTTGTAGGTGTAACCAATCTTTTGCCGACATTCGGTCCTATAATAGGAGGTGTTATCGGCGGATTTATACTTATACTCGTTGATCCGATAGACGCATTGATCTTTATCATTGCGACGGTAATCATCCAATTTTTAGACGGTTATGTCTTAAAGCCGAGACTGTATTCCGGTTCACTCGGTGTATCGTCTATATTGATACTCATAAGCATAATAGTTCTGGGAAGGATATTTGGCGTCATAGGAATGCTTTGTGCCATACCATTTGCTGCTATGGTTGAATATACGTATAGATTGCTGAGGCAAAAGAAAGCCGAAAAAGCCATAATAGAAAAATAAAATGCCGGCTGGAAATACCGACAATGGGATATACATGTGTTATTTTACATTTTACGCATAATGTTATATAATCCCTTAGGTTTTGAGCCTGGGTGCATCAGATGCATGATTGTAATGGTCAAAATAAAATATAAGGAGAGAAAAAATGAACGGAAGCTTCACTACGGAGTATGGAAAAGTAGTAATTGACAATAGAGTTATTGCCAGGATCGCCGGATTCACTGCTCTCGAATGTTTCGGTATAATAGGCATGGCCGCAATAAGCCATAGGGACGGACTTGCCAAACTTCTTACCAGAAACAGCATATCAAAGGGAATTAATGTTGTAGTTGAAGGCAATGAGGTGACAATAGATTTTCATATTCTCATCGCATATGGCGTATCCATAGCGGCAGTGACCGAAAATCTCATTTCAAACGTGAAATACTCTGTTGAAAACTCTACCGGATTCAAAGTTAAAAAGATAAATATCTTTGTTGAAGGTGTAAGAGTTATTGATTGAGGAGGGCACATTAGGTGATAGATTATATAGATTCAGTCATCCTGCGCAGAATGTTTCTTGCAGGAGTAAGTAACCTTGAGTCAAAAAAAGAATGGATAAATGAATTGAATGTCTTTCCTGTTCCGGATGGCGATACAGGAACAAATATGACTCTTACAATGCTTTCTGCCGTTAAGGAGATCAATCAGCTTCAGACAAACGCCTCAATGAGCGATCTTTGTTCAAAGATCTCAATGGGAACATTGAGAGGAGCAAGAGGAAATTCGGGAGTAATAACTTCGCAGCTTTGCCGCGGATTTGTTAAGGTAGCTTCGGGAAAAGACAAACTTGATAAAAAAGCTTTGGCTGAGGCAATGGATCATGCGGTTGCAACTGCATATAAGGCAGTAATGAAACCAAAAGAGGGAACTATCCTTACGGTTGCAAAGGCGGCAGCCACAAAGGCAACGGAACTTGCGGGTGAGAATATATCATTGGGAGAATTCTTTAATGAGATCCTTAAATATTCTGAACAGATACTTCTTAAAACACCCGAGATGCTGCCGGTATTGAAGGAGGCCGGAGTAGTAGACTCAGGCGGTCAGGGTCTTGTAGAGATATTCAAGGGAGCGATAGATGGTTTCTATGGAAAAGAAACGTCATATGATATTTCAGCATCACGTGGCGAATCTGTAAGAACATATTCGGGTGAGAGAGTCGTTGACTCATCAAATATCGCAACATCGGATATCAAGTACGGCTATTGCACCGAATTTATTGTCATGGCCGACAAGGAACCGAGTGAAAATGATATTGATAACATAAAGTCTTTTCTCAGCTCTATAGGCGATTCACTTGTTTGTGTTGCAATGGACAATATAATCAAGATTCATGTACATACAAACCATCCGGGTCAGGCTTTTGAAAAGGGACTTGAATATGGTCAGCTCACCAGCATGAAGGTTGACAATATGCGTGAGGAGCATAATGAGAAGGTCATTAAAGAGGCTGACAGGGCACAGGCTGCCATACAGGAAAATAAGAGAGAAGCACTGAAAAAGAAAAAGAAGAAAAATGGCTTTGTCGCAATATGCGCAGGGGATGGATTAGTTAAGATATATTCAGAGCTTGGAGTAGATAAGATAGTTGAAGGTGGCCAGACTATGAATCCGAGCACCGAGGATATACTTTCTGCGATAGATGAGGTGAATGCCGAGACTGTTTTCGTATTTCCCAATAACGGCAATATAATAATGGCTGCAAAACAGGCTAAAAATCTATGCAACGATAAAAATATTGTCATTATACCCACAAAGTCCATCACCCAGGGGATAACTGCTCTTATCAATTATGATGACGCGGCGTCAGATACGGAAAACGAGAAGCTTATGACAGAAGCATTAGCTCGTGTTAAGTCTGCGGAGATCACATATGCTGTGCGTGATACGGAGCTTTACGGTAAGAATATAAATAAGGGCGATTATATGGGTATCGGAGAAGGCAAACTCCTTTCTGCCGGTAAGGATCTTAAAAAAGCTGCAGAGGAGACGATCACGGAGCTCGTAGATGCTGATTCGGAGATCGTTACCATCTATTATGGTAAGGATGTGACAGAGGCAGATGCCGAGGCAGTTGCAAAGGCTGTAGAGGGCAAATGCAACGATGCAGAGGTAGAGTTGGTTTACGGAGGACAGCCGATTTATTACTATTTTATTTCGGTCGAATGATGATTTTTTCGTTAAAATTCAACACAGTATCATTTGAATAAAAATATTGAAATCACAAGCTGTTAGTGGTAACATGTACAAGATTTATGAAATTTTAGGAGGAAAATTATTATGAGAAAGGTTACAAAGGCTTTAAGTGCTGCACTTGTATTGGCACTTACTGTATCAGGTCTTGCCGCATGCGGCGGCACAGATTCCGGCACATCTAACGGAAGCTCATCTCAGGGAGGATCTGAGGGGAATACAGCTACAGCTTTCAAGCTTGGCGGTATAGGACCTCTTACAGGAGATGCTGCTATTTACGGAAATGCTGCAATGCGTGGCGCTCAGATCGCTGTTGACGAGATCAATGCACTTGGCGGAGACATCCAATTTGAATTTCAGTCAGAGGATGATGTTCATGATGCTGAAACATCGGTAAATGCATATAATACTCTTGTTGACTGGGGAATGCAGATACTCGTCGGAACGGTAACTACTACACCTTGCATAGCTGTATCTTCTGAAACATACAGTGACAGGATTTTCGAAATAACACCGTCAGCATCTTCAACAGATGTTATTGATGGCAAAGATAATGTATTCCAGGTTTGCTTTACAGATCCGAACCAAGGTAAAGCATCAGCACAATATATTTCCGAAAATTATGCAGGCAAAAAGGTTGGTATCATTTATAAAAATGATGACGCATATTCTCAGGGAATTCATGACATGTTCATCACAACAGCAAAAGAGCTTGGCGTTGAATATGTTGAGTGCGGAACATTTACAAATGATACATCTACAGACTTTTCGGTTCAGGTAACTGCTGCAAAGGATGCCGGATGCGATATAGTTTTCCTGCCGATGTATTATCAGCCGGCATCAAGCATATTCGCTGAGGCAAATAAGCAAGGATATGAGCCTATATGGTTTGGTGTTGACGGTATGGACGGTATCCTTACAATGGATGGCTTCGATACATCACTTGCAGAGGGAGTACTTCTTCTTACACCTTTCTCAGCTGATGCAGAGGATGAGTCTACACAAAACTTTGTTGCAACATACCAGGATAAATACGGCGAGACACCGAACCAGTTTGCTGCTGATGGTTATGATGCTGTTTATGTTGTTTATGCAGCTATTCAGAAGGCTGGCGTTACAGCTGATATGTCAGCTGAGGATATCTGCGAGGCTCTTATACCTGTTATGACTGAGATTTCAGTTGACGGTCTTACAGGTACGGGAATGACTTGGGATTCTACGGGCGCTGTTTCCAAGGAACCGAGAGCTGTCGTTATCAAAGACGGTGTCTATGTTACTCCGTAACAGATCAAGTTTTTATCGGTAAATAATTCATATACAGATCCGATAACAGGACTGTATATGGTTGCTGCCGGGCTCAAAGGGAACCCGGCAGCTGTATTTGTAAATAAGGGGAACGATCGTGACTTTTCTTTCGTATCTTATAAGCGGCATAAGCCTTGGAAGTGTATATGCAATCATAGCACTTGGATATACAATGGTTTATGGCATCGCAAAAATGCTGAATTTTGCACATGGTGATGTTATCATGGTCGGCGGATACATATCGTTTATAGCATTGAACAGTTGGGGATTACCCGGCTGGCTTGCAGTTATCCTGGCTGTAATCGTCTGCACCGTTTTGGGTATTTTGATCGAGGGCTTGGCATACAGGCCTTTGAGACAGGCAACGTCACTTGCTGTTTTGATAACGGCCATTGGCGTTTCTTATTTTTTGCAAAACTCCGCCCAGCTCATATTCGGGGCAAATCCTGTATCATATGTGCCGTTCATAAGCGGAACTATTTCTTTATTTGACGGAACACTTACGATCTCTACCGCGTCAATTGTTACTGTACTTGCATGTATCGTGATCATGGTGGGACTTTCGGCATTTATTAAGAAAAGTAAGATGGGAAAAGCAATGAGAGCATGTTCGGAAGACAGAGGTGCTGCTCAGCTCATGGGTATAAATGTCAACATGACAATATCGGTTACGTTTGCTATAGGCTCGGCTTTGGCCGCTATAGCAGGTGTATTGCTTTGCACATCATATCCCATACTTCAACCGACAACGGGATCTATGCCGGGAATAAAGGCATTTACTGCTGCCGTTTTCGGAGGCATCGGTTCTATACCGGGAGCATTTCTTGGCGGACTTATACTCGGTGTCATTGAAATATTCGGAAGAGCATATATTTCTTCACAATTATCGAATTCTATTGTTTTTGCGGTTCTTATAATTGTTCTTCTTGTTAAGCCTACAGGTTTGCTTGGTAAAAAGATAACAGAGAAAGTATGATAGGGGGATGAATATGAAAAATATATTAAAAAACAAATCATCCCGCAATCGTTATATTACGTATGGCGGTGTAATAGCAGCTTCAGCGCTGATATTCATACTTTCAAGTACAGGCGCTTTAAACAGACAGATAAGCGGTTTGCTTGTTCCGGTATGTGCTTATATAGTTATGGCTATCTCACTTAATCTATGCGTCGGAATCATGGGTGAGCTTTCTCTCGGACATGCCGGCTTTATGAGTGTAGGTGCATTTACAGGCATAATCGTCTCACAGAGCCTTTCAGCGCAGATCCCTTCGGCAGTTGTAAGGCTTATTCTTGCAATTCTGATCGGAGCTGTTTTTGCTGCTGTGATAGGATTTTTAATCGGTATTCCCGTACTCAGGCTGCAGGGAGATTATCTGGCTATCGTCACTTTGGCATTTGGCGAGATCATTAAAGAGATCGTGAACTGCCTTATTGTCGGATATGATTCAAAAGGATTGCATATATTGTTCAATCTCAAAGGTAATAAGAGTGTTGCGGATCTTAATCTCGAAAGCGACGGAATAACGATCATAAAGGGAGCACAAGGTGCGACCGGTACACAGACAATCTCCACCTTTTTAGCGGGAGCGATTCTTATACTGATAGCACTTATCATTGCATACAACTTTATCAACAGCCGTACAGGGCGTGCTGTCATGGCAATAAGAGACAATCGCATTGCCGCACAGTCTAACGGTCTTAATATTACGAAATACAAGATGATCGCATTTGTACTTTCAGCGGCTATCGCAGGCGCTGCAGGTGCTCTTTACGGACTTAATCTTTCAAGTCTTGTTGCGACAAAATTCAATTTCAATACTTCAATACTGATCCTTGTTTATGTTGTTCTCGGCGGGCTTGGCAACATGACCGGTTCAATTATAGCAACGGTAATTTTATACTGTCTTCCTGAGCTCTTCAGGGAGTTTGGCGATTACAGAATGCTTGTATATGCGATAGTTCTTATAGTAGTTATGATCGCTACCAATTCATCAAAGATGCGTGCATTTATATCGCGCTTGACTCCGGGACGCAAAAAAAATGAGGAGGTGAGATAAGATGGCATACAGCTCCGATAAGATAAAGAAAAGCAAAATGGTGACATTTCCGAGTGATGCTATCGTGCCTGAGCAAGATATAGGCAAGCTTCCTGTATTGGAATGCAGACATCTCGGTATAAAATTCGGCGGTCTTACTGCCGTAGATGATTTCAATCTCATAATCGGCAAAACAGAGATAGCGGGTCTTATAGGCCCGAACGGGGCAGGTAAGACAACGGTATTTAACCTCTTAACAAAGGTATATCAGCCGACATCAGGTACGATTCTTTTGAATGGTGAGGATACAGCGGGTAAAAATACCGTACAGATAAATAAAATGGGTATTGCCCGTACCTTTCAGAATATCAGATTGTATAATGATCTTACTGTCGAGGATAATGTTAAGGTCGGACTTCATAACAATTGCAGATATACGACCGCTGAAGGTATATTTAGGCTGCCGAGATATTGGAAGATTGAAAAAGAAATGCATGAGCGTGCCATGGAATTGCTCTCCATATTCGACATGACAGATAAAGCCGATTGGAAGGCAGGAGCCCTTCCGTATGGAGCCCAAAGACGTCTTGAGATTGTAAGAGCTCTTGCAACAAATCCTTCACTTTTGCTGCTGGATGAGCCTGCAGCAGGTATGAATCCGAATGAAACTCTTGAGCTTATGGAAAATATTGCCAAGATACGTGATGAGTTCCAGATAGCCATTCTTCTTATCGAACATGATATGAAGCTTGTAATGGGTATATGTGAAGGAATATGCGTATTGAATTTCGGTAAGATAATCGCAAAAGGAACTGCTGAGGAGATTCAGTCTAATCCTGATGTTATTGAGGCCTATCTCGGCAAGAACAGGGGGGAATAGCATGAGTTTTCTTAAGGTGGAAGATATAAATGTATATTATGGAAATATACATGCGGTAAAGAATATTTCCTTTGATGTCAATGAAGGTGAAATAGTAACTCTCATCGGATCGAACGGTGCGGGAAAGAGCACGACATTGCAGACAATATCGGGATTGCTGAGAAGCAAGACAGGATCGATAACCTTTAAAGACAAGAATATAGGCAATGTTCCGGCACATAAGATAGTCGGAATGGGCATTGCACAATGTCCTGAGGGAAGAAGGATATTCCTTCAGATGAGCGTTGAAGAAAATATTGCTATGGGGGCTTATACAGCACCCAAGAATTCTATCGCATCATCACTTGAGATTGTCTATGAACATTTCCCGAGGCTGAAGGAAAGACGCAAGCAGATAGCCGGGACACTTTCCGGCGGTGAGCAGCAAATGCTTGCAATGGGCCGAGCTATGATGTCGATGCCAAAGATATTGATGCTTGATGAACCTTCAATGGGTCTTGCTCCGATATTTGTTGATGAGATATTTACTATTATCAGCAATCTGCATCAGGCGGGAACAACTATATTGCTTGTTGAACAAAATGCCAGAATGGCACTTTCTATTGCAAACAGAGCATATGTACTTGAATCAGGCAGCATCACGCTCAGTGGAACGGGTCAAGAGCTTATAAAGTCAGAACAGGTTCAAAAGGCATACCTTGGCGGTTG
Source organism: uncultured Parasporobacterium sp. (assembly GCA_964528825.1). Lineage (GTDB taxonomy): Bacteria > Bacillota > Clostridia > Lachnospirales > Lachnospiraceae > RGIG5612. Next base: position 31,412 of record CAZGVB010000004.1, on the reverse strand, counting down.
ACGTGGATTTTATGTAGCAAAAGTGCTGCTTTATACAGATAGGATTATCAAGGGGTTCGGTTTTATTGCCGAGCCTCTTTTGTTATAATAGTCATGGGTGTTATCGCTCAAGTTTATGGTAACGGAGAAAATCTGATTAAATGAAACTCAGCTCATTAAAAGGAATTGGTAGTAAAACAGAAGATTTGCTGTCAAAGATGGGCATAAATGATATAAGGGATCTAATGCTTTATTTTCCGAGAGATTATGAAACCTTTGAAGAGCCTCTGGCTATTTCTTGTATAGAATATAAAACCTTTGCTGCTGTTAAAGGAATGTTTATGCAAAAGCCGGTTACAAGACGTATAGGGAAAAGAACACTTACAACAGCAATATTATATGATGAATTTGGCGGAAAACTTCGAATAGTATGGTTTAATGCACCGTTTATGGTCTCTAATATAAGTATCGGCGACATGTTGATCGCAAGAGGAAGATTAAGCCGCAAAACAGGCAGCCTGCAGATGGACCAGCCCAAGCTTTATAATATCGATGAATATAATGAAAAGATGAAAAGCCTTCAGCCCATTTATCCGCTTATAAAAGGAATCACCAATACTCAGATCTCAAAAGCCGTACATCAGGTACTTGATGAGATAAAGCAGGACGAATATATATCTGACGATGCGATTCCCGCAAGCATCAGATACAGATATGGTATATGCGAAAAATCTGATATGATCACATGGCTTCATTTTCCGAAAGACAAAAATATGCTCAATACGGCGCTTAAAAGGGCTTCATTTGAAGAAATTTTTTTCTTTATACTTCAAATGAAAGTACATGAAAAAAAGACAGATGATCTTTCCGGACGCAGGATCTGTGTATCTCATAAGACAGAGGCTTTTCTTGAAAGCCTTCCATTTGAACTTACAGCCGCACAAAGAAGAGTAACAGATGAAATAGCAAATGATATGTCATCGGGAAGGGTTATGAACAGGCTTATTCAGGGAGATGTCGGCTCGGGCAAGACCATAGTAGCGCTTGCGGCTTGCATGAATACGGCATTTTCCGGTGCACAAGCAGCAATCATGGCACCGACGGAGGTGCTGGCAAAGCAGCATTACAATACGATCACCGGCCTGTTTAATAAGTATAATATCGATCTGAAGGTTGCTCTGCTTACAGGCAGTATGACAATGCTTGAAAAAAAAGTAGTCTATGATGCACTCGAATACGGAAGGATCGATCTGGTCGTCGGTACACATGCTCTTATACAGGATAAGGTGAAATATAAGGATCTTGCTCTTGTTGTTACAGATGAACAGCACAGATTCGGACTTAAGCAAAGGCAGACTCTTTGCTGCAAAGGGAACAAGCCGCATATCATTGTAATGAGTGCGACGCCTATACCGCGTACACTTGCCTTGATCATTTACGGTCATATGGATGTTTCGGTTATTGATGAGGTGCCTGTATCAAGAAAAAAAATAAAAAATGCCATAATAGATGATTCTTATAAAGAAAACGCATACAAGCTCATTATCAGAGAGGTAAAGGCCGGTCATCAGGCATATATTATATGTCCGCTTATTGAGCAATCCGAAGGCTTAAATGCCAATAATGCCGTTGATTATTATGAAATGCTTAATGACATCTTTCCAAAGAATATAAAAATCGGACTGATTCATGGAAAAATGCGTGCTGATCAAAAAAATAAGGTTATGTCGGACTTTTCTGAAGGCAGAATCCAGGTCCTTGTATCTACTACGGTCGTGGAAGTCGGTGTTGATGTACCGAATGCTACCGTGATGTTGATAGAGGATGCCGATAGATTCGGTCTGGCAGCACTTCACCAGCTTAGGGGAAGAGTCGGCAGAGGTGATGCCCAAAGCTATTGTATTTTTGTCAGCAATAACAGATCGGATAATGCAAAAAAAAGATTGGATATATTAAAGAACTCAAGCAACGGCTTTGAAATAGCCTCAAAAGATCTTGCACTTAGAGGCCCCGGGGAGTTTACGGGACTTAGACAAAGCGGCGAACTTGCATTTAGATTCTTTGATCCATATACAGATGAAAAAATAGCAAAAGATGCAAATGACGCGGTGACTGCTATATTTGAAAATGATGTCAGACTTTCCGACAAAGAGAAAGATGCCATGAAAAATATTTTAAATGAAGACGGTAGACTGATGCTTTGATATGTAAAAGTAATCCGCCTATGGAATAGCAAGAGAAAATGTGCTACACTGCACAATTGTGCTGTAGATATTAAATAGATCGAGGTTTGAAGAATAAATATGAATATAGTTATATTATGTGGAGGTACAAGTACAGAAAGAGATGTTTCGCTTAAAACATCCGAAAAGGTAGCAAATGCACTTATCCAAAAGGGGCATAAATGTCTGCTGGCAGATGTGTTTGCGGGATTTGAAGAAAGGCCTTCATTTGACATAGATCAGGATATAGCGGAAGTCGCATCGAAATACAGAGAATTTTCATCTCATATTACGGAAGAACTTAAAGCCTCGAGAGAATTTTTCGGGCCGTTTGTGCTTGATATATGTAAGGAGGCTGACATTGTATTTTTGGGACTTCATGGTGCAAATGGTGAAGACGGAAAGATTCAAGCCGCATTCGACCTGATGAACATAAAATATACCGGATCAGGTTATCTCTCAAGTGCTATCGCAATGAGTAAAGATAAGACAAAGGCTGTCCTTTCAGACTTTATACCCATGCCCAAAGGGATAATTTTGAAAAAAGATGATCCGGTATATGAAAGACTGGACATACCTTGCGTCATAAAGCCCGCAAATGGCGGATCAAGTATAGGCGTCACGATCGTAACCGATGAGAAGGATTATGACAAAGCACTTGAGAATGCCTTTAAATATGACGAAACAGTGCTTGCAGAAGAATTTATAGACGGCAGGGAGCTTACGCAAGGTGCTCTTAACGGATCTGCTCTTCCGCCCGTTGAGATCTGCCCGGGTGACGGATTTTATGACTATATAAATAAGTACAATGGTAAGCCGGTTGAGATCTGTCCGGCAAAAATTGACGATGATATCTTAAAGAAGATGTCCGAATATACGGAAGCAGCGGGCAGGATACTCGGGCTTTCTGTCTATTACAGGCTGGATTATCTCCTTGACAAAAAAGGCAATCTCTTTTGCCTTGAGGTCAATACCCTTCCGGGTATGACTGATACATCGCTTATACCGCAGGAGGCGGCTGCTGTCGGCATAAGTTATATCGAGCTTTGTGAGATGATAATAAACTTGTCACTTGAAAAATATAAATGAATTTAAGAACTGAGTGAATGGTGAAACAAGACAGATTTTGTATTTATTAATTACCAGACGGGGATCCGAAGATGGAAAAGCTTACATTTGAGATCATAAGTGAAGTTACCGGCGGAAAATTAACCGGCAGCAAATATGATGACGGCAGGGAGGTGACTGCTGTTGTATGGGACAGCAGGCAGGTTGTTGCAGGCTGCCTGTTCATTTGTATAAAAGGTGAGAAGGTTGACGGGCATGATTTCGCTATGCAAGCCGTAAATGACGGAGCCGCAGGAGTTTTATGCGAAAGAAAAATACAGGGTCTTAATTGTCCATGTGTAATAGTATCGTCAGTGCTTGATGCAACTCAAAGACTCGCTGCTTATTACAGAAAAGTACTTGGACTAACCGTGGTAGGCGTGGTCGGCAGCGTTGGAAAGACCAGCACAAAGGAGCTCATAGCTTCAGCATTGAGAAAAAAATACAGAGTTAATAAAACGCGCGGAAATTATAACAATCAATGGGGAGTTCCGTTTACCATATTCGGTCTTAAAAGTACAGATGAGGTGGCTGTGATAGAAATGGGCATCAGCGATTTCGGTGAGATGGATACTTTAAGCCGTATCGCGGTTCCGGATATCGTAGTTTTAACGAATATAGGACAGTGTCATCTGGAATTCTTGAAGTCCAGGGACGGGATATTGAAGGCCAAAAGCGAAGTATTTAACCATATGAACCCGAATGGACATGTGATCATTAACATTGATGATGACAAGCTGCAAACAATAAACAGTGTGAATGGAAAGAAACCGGAATATTACGGATTTTCAAAAGATGCAGATATAACTGCAGTTAATATAAAAGAAAAAGGCCTGGATGGTTCGGAATTTGATGTCATCTCCAGACACGGCGGCGGTTCGATGAGATTTCATATAGTATTGCCTATGGCAGGCAGACATATGATATACAATGCCTTGGCTGCTATACAGGTGGCAATGGATCTGGATGTTCCTGCGCTTGATATTATAGAATGCCTTAAAAGCTCTAAAGTGATCGAGGGCAGAAATAATATAATCAAGCTTGACAGATATACTGTTATTGATGATTGCTATAATGCGTCACCTTCTTCAATGAAATCTTCGATCGATCTTTTACAATATGCCGAGGGAAGAAGAGTAGCCATACTCGGAGATATGCTTGAGCTTGGTGAAAAGTCTGAAAAATTTCATTTTGAAATAGGAAAATATGTAGGAAATACGGATACCGAACTGGTAATATGCGTAGGAAAAATAAGTGAAAAAATGTACCTTGGGGCACGACTTGCCGGTGAGGGCCATGTTGAATATTTTAAGACACTTGAAGAGGCAAAGAAAAATATACCCGGGCTGCTGAAGGAAGGAGATACTATACTTATAAAGGCCTCCAACGGCATGCACTTTAAGGAATTACTTGAAATAATAGAAAAATCATGAAGGTGATCACAGAATCAACAGATATCATACCATCCTACGATCTTAGCAATATCTCACCGCTTCGTGAGATATTGATGTTTGATATTGAAACGACCGGGCTTAAGAAAGAGGCGACACAGATATATTTGATCGGTGTCGGCTTTTTTGATTGCTCAGGCAGGCTGACTATACGTCAATGGCTTGCACAAAGTGCCGCGGATGAAAAAAATATATTAAAAGCCTTTCTTGAATTTGCGGTTGGATTTAAGACATTGCTTCATTTTAACGGTGATACCTTTGATATCCCTTATACAAGATATAAAGCCGAACTCTATGAGCTTGATTTTTGCCTTGATAAAATGAACGGGGTAGATATTTATAAGACAATTAAGCCATGTAAAAATTTTTTGAGTCTTTCACATATGAATCAGACATCCATAGAGGATTTTCTTGGAATAACAAGAAGAGATAAAATGAACGGAGGTTTGCTGATACCGTATTATTATCGATATGAATTAAGTCTTGACAGAGAATGTGAAGACTTATTGCTGCTCCACAATAATGATGATATAAGAGGCATGGCAAAAATTGCCTGTATATTATCTTTCAGTGATATTTTGGAGGGAAGGTTTTCATATGCAGACAGCGAAATATACAAAGGAAGGTTGATATTGAGATACAGGCTCTGTTCTGCCGTGCCTGTCAGGGTTGATCGCGGTGATGAGGATGCGGCCGTTGCGGCGGAAGATGATCTTTTGACGATCAGTCTCAATATTCGAAATGAGACAGCAAAGATTCCGATAAAAAATGTAAATGATTATTATTATCTGCCGGCGGAGGATATGATAATACATAAAGATCTTGCTGAATTTGTCGGCAAACAATTCAAAAAAAAGGCGAACAAAAGCAATTGTTTCCTGAAAAGAGACGGAATGTATATTCCTTCATTCGGGATTGAATGCGTTCAATCTGACGGCCTTTTTGCAAATCATGCCGAGCAGATCGCAAACAGCACTAAAGGCGGTATCATTGAAGATGGTATATACATCTTGCCGGATAGACAGGGGAAACCTGAAAAATATTTGGATGTTAATGCATTGCTGAATGAAAAATCGGATTTTCTTTGCGCTTATGCAAAAAGGATGATAAGAAGCTTAAAAGGTGATTTGGCAATGAAGCAGTCACGAAAAACGCATATATAAAAAATAATAAATAAATCACAGCCGTGATTATTGCTTTTTTTACGACAAAAGAGTATTATTTAGCTGTTTTGATGGGTGTCTTTGGACATCCGAGGTTAAAAGAAATATATTTCCCCATGTTGGGAATAAAAGGAGGCTAACAAATGGCAAAAGAAATCGTAATAGCAAGTGCCTGCAGAACAGCTATCGGCAAGTTCGGCGGCTCGCTCAAGAGTGTTCCGGCAGTAGAACTCGGGGCAACAGTTATCAAAGAGGCTGTTAACCGTGCAGGTATCAAGCCTGAGCAGGTTGACGAGGTTATCTTCGGTAATGTTATCACAGCAGGTCTTGGACAGAACCCGGCAAGACAGGCTTCTATCAAGGCAGGTCTTCCGATTGAGTGCACAGCGATGACGATTAACATTGTTTGCGGATCCGGTCTTAAGTCTGTAGCTCTTGCAGCTAACCAGATCAAAGCAGGAGAAGCTGATATTGTTGTTGCAGGCGGTATGGAAAACATGAGTGCAGCTCCTTATGCTTCATTCTCAACAAGATGGGGCGCAAGAATGAATGCTACTCAGATGATCGACTGCACAGTAAATGATGGTCTTTGGGATGCATTCAATAATGTACATATGGGTATCACTGCTGAGAACGTTGCTGAACAGTGGCATCTTACCAGAGAAATGCAGGATGAGTTCGCTGTTGCATCACAGAACAAGGCTGAGAAGGCTGTTGATGGTGGTGTATTTGATGAGGAGATCGTACCTGTTGTAATTCCTCAGAGAAAGGGTGATCCGATCGTATTCGCAAGAGATGAGCATCTCTCACGCGGCAATTCTATGGAGAAGGTTTCAAAGCTTAAGCCGGCATTCAAGAAGGACGGTACAGTTACAGCAGCCAATGCATCTGGAATCAACGATGGTGCTGCAGCACTCGTTATTATGAGCAAAGAGAAGGCTGATGAGCTCGGTATCAAGCCTCTTGCAACTATCGTTTCTTATGCAACAGCAGGTGTAGATCCTGCTATCATGGGTACAGGTCCTATCCCGGCTTCAAGAAAAGCAATGGAGAAGGCTGGAATCACAGATATCAATGACTTCGATCTTATTGAGGCTAACGAGGCATTTGCAGCTCAGTCACTTGCAGTTGCACATGATCTTGAGTTCCCAATGGAGAAGGTTAATGTCAACGGTGGTGCTATTGCCCTCGGACATCCTGTAGGAGCTTCAGGCGCTCGTATCCTTACAACACTTCTTTATGAAATGAAGAGAAGAGGATCAAAGCTCGGCCTTGCTACTCTTTGCATAGGCGGCGGTATGGGACAGGCTCTTATCGTTAAGATGGATTGATCCGATCAAGCGAAAGGATTATAACTATGACCGGATACCTGTAAAGTATCCGGTCATATCAGAAAATATTGCCGTGCTTTTTAAATGCTGCAAAATGATCGTTAGGTATGGTCAGCTTAATGTTTTGAGAAGACATCGGTAAATATAATCTCGAAAGGAAAGGTTTTTCAAATGAGAAACAAACAGATTACAGCTAAAGAGGCTGCAGCCCTTGTCAAGGACGGAATGACTGTCATGATCGGTGGTTTCCTTTCAGTAGGAACTTCAGAAGTCATGATGGACGCTCTCGTTGAAAGCGGAGTAAAGGACTTAACAGTTATCTGCAACGATGGTGGTGTATATACACCTGCTAACGAAGAAAAAGGCACACCTGACGTTTATACAGGAGCTGCAAAGCTTATTCACAACAAGCAGGTTAAGAAGCTGATCGCTACTCATATCGGTCTTAATAAGGAAGTAGCTGCTCAGATGAACGCAGGAACTCTTGAAGTTGAGTTGGTTCCGCAGGGTTCTATGGCTGAGAAGGTACGTGCAGGCGGAGCAGGACTCGGCGGTGTTCTTACACCTACCGGTGTAGGAACTGACGTTGCAAACGGCAAGGAAGTTCTTAATATTCAAGGCAAGGATTATATCCTTGAGCTTCCGCTTCATGCTGATGTTGCTATTCTCGGTGCTTCGGTTGTCGATACATACGGAAATGCAATATTTGCGGGAACCACTAAGAACTTTAATACTGTCATGGCTACTGCAGCAGATGTAGTCATCGCAGGCACAAAGAAGATTGTCGAGGCCGGAGAATTAAAGCCTGATCATATCATGACACCTTATATCTTTGTTGACTATATCGTAGGAGGTGACAAGTAATGGCATCAGCAAAAGACATTATCGCATACAGAGTTGCACAGGATCTGAAAGACGGAGATGTTGTCAACCTTGGTATCGGACTTCCTACAAAAGTTGCAAATTTCGTTCCTGAAGGTGTTGAGATCGCTCTTCAGTCTGAGAACGGTATCATCGGTATGGCCGGTGCTGCAGGTGCAGGTGAGGTTGATCCCAGCGTTGTTAATGCAGGCGGCGCTCCTGTAACTGTTAACAAATATGCAGCATTTTTTGATTCTGCAACATCCTTTGGCATCATCAGAGGCGGACATGTTGACGTAACTGTTCTTGGTGCTCTTCAGGTTGACCAATACGGAAATCTCGCATCTCATATCATCCCCGGCAAGATGGTACCTGGTATGGGCGGTGCAATGGATCTCGTTGTTGGAGCAAAGAAGGTTGTAGTTGCTATGCAGCATACACAAAAGGGTGCTCATAAGATCCTTGATCAGATTACACTTCCTTATACAGCAGTTAAATGTGTTAATCAGATAGTTACTGAAATGGGAGTTATGGAAGTTACAGAGAATGGTCTCGCACTTCGCGAGCTCGCACCTGGAGTTACAGTTGAAGAGATTCAGGCTGCTACCGGCTGCAAGCTTATTGTTGAGGGTGAGATCAAGGTTATGCCTGTACCTGCTGAATAATATTTTTCGGCACATTAAGATATCATGATATGCTTTTATGCATCATGAAAGAATGATTTTATCTGGACCGGATAGTTAATGACTATCCGGTCCTTTTTAATGTCTTTTTGCTGACGTCTTTTTGTATGGCGGTGATTAAAAAAGATGTTGCAGTTTATTTACGATCAGATAATATTTTTAAAACAAACCCGCTCATTTATGATAAAATAATCATTCACAGGCTTGAATACTGTAAAAAATCTAGCGGAGAATTTTATGTATATCGATGACGAACTGAAACAAAATATATTGGATGAAGCCCCGAGGGAAGAGCCTGCAAGACAGTATTATTTTATAAACGAATGTAAAAAAATTGCCGAAGATATCGCCAAGAAAAAAGGAAATAGCCTGACTTGCTGTATCAATACATTCGGTTGTCAGATGAATGCGCATGATTCAGAGAAGCTTCTCGGCATTATGAAGCAGATCGGTTATGTGGAGACAGACAGCGAAAATGCGGACTTTGTCCTTTATAACACATGCACAGTCAGAGAAAATGCCAATATGAGGATTTATGGGCGACTTGGTGTTCTTTCAGGTATAAAAAAGAATAATCCCAACATGATCATAGCAATGTGCGGCTGTATGATGCAGGAGGACGAGGTTGTCGAAAAAATAAGAAAAAGCTACAAATTCGTTGATATCATTTTCGGAACGCATAATGTATATAAATTGGCTGAGCTTCTCTTTTTACATTATTGTGAAGGTAAAAATCAGACAGAAATTTTGAGCGGTACATCAAGTATAGTGGAAAATCTTCCGTCGGTACGAAAATACAGCTTCAAATGCGGTGTTAATATTATGTACGGATGCAATAATTTCTGTACGTATTGTATCGTACCATATGTCAGAGGAAGAGAACGAAGCAGAAAAAAAGAAGATATCCTTGCAGAAATACAGCATCTTGCCGACGATGGCGTTGTAGAGATCATGCTGCTCGGACAAAATGTTAATTCTTATCAATATGATTTTCCGGATCTTCTTTTAAGGGCATCAGAGGTAAAAGGAATAGAAAGAGTCAGATTTATGACATCGCACCCGAAAGATCTTTCAGATGACCTGATAAAAGTGGTAGCTGAAAATCCAAAGATAGCAAGACATATACATTTGCCGCTGCAAAGTGGAAGTACGCAGCTTTTGAAAAAGATGAACAGGCATTATACGAAGGAATCCTACATTGATCTTGCACAGAGGATCAGGGATGCAATACCGGATATTGCCATTACAACAGACATAATTGTGGGATTTCCGGGAGAAACGGAGAAGGATTTTGAGGAGACACTTGATGTAGTTGATAAGGTTTCATTTGACAGCGCTTTTACGTTTATATATTCGAAAAGGACAGGTACGCCGGCCGCTGCCATGGATTTACAGGTGCCCAAGGAGGTTTCCGCTGAAAGGATGGATCGACTTTTGACACTTTGTCATGAAAAAGCACAGATCCAAACTGCAAAGAATACCGGTAAGATCATGCGTGTCCTGGCTGAAGGATTAAATGATAAGGATCCCGGACTTGTTACAGGCAGACTTTCAAATAATAGCGTGGTTCACTTTGAAGGATGCACTGAGATGATCGGGCACATGTTTGACGTGCGCCTGGATAGCGCGAAGGGTTTTTATTATATAGGCTCGTTGGTTTAAAAAATCATGATGATCAAATGCTTATAGTCATGTAAAAAATTGTAAAAAGGTCATGTCGGAGGTGAAAAATTGTCATTATCCCCAATGATGTCTCATTATCTGGAGACAAAAAAAGCATATGAGGACTGTATATTATTTTACAGGCTCGGGGACTTCTATGAAATGTTCTATGATGATGCACTTACTGCATCAAGAGAACTTGAGCTGACGCTTACAGGCAAAGATTGCGGTCTGGAGGAACGTGCACCTATGTGCGGGATCCCTTTCCATGCTGCCGATAATTATATAAACAAGCTTGTATCCAAGGGCTATAAAGTGGCAATTGCCGAACAGGTTGAGGACCCGAAGCTTGCAAAGGGTCTTGTAAAACGTGAGGTCATAAGGATCGTCACTCCGGGAACCAATACTAACAATCTTGCTTTGAATGAAGACAAAAACAACTATTTGATGGGCATTTACTATGCCTCTGATTATTATGCTGTAGCATTTGCGGATATAACAACAGGCTCTTTTCTTGCGACTCAGATTGACAGTGAGAGGGAGCTTATGGATGAGATAAATAAATTTCCGGTAGCTGAGATTATCTCAAATCATGCTTTTAATATGGCACCGGTTGATTTTTCTTATATCAAGGACAGACTTGGAATATCATTATATAATCTCACAGACGGTGACTTCGCTTATGGCAGCTGTGTTGAGATCATAAAGAAACATTTTAATGTGATAGATCTGAGCGGCCTGGGACTTATCGATCACGCAGGTCTTGTACCTATCGTCGGCGCAGTGCTGCATTATCTCTACGAAACTCAAAAAACCGGACTTGAAATATTAAACAAGCTGACCATATATTCATCGGGAAAATATATGATCATAGACTCCGCAACAAGAAGAAATCTGGAACTTACGGAGACTATGCGTGAGAAAAATAAAAAGGGAAGTCTCCTGTGGGTTTTAGACAAAACAAAAACTGCAATGGGGGCAAGAAGAATCAGATATTTCATCGAGCAGCCCCTTATAGAAAGAGAGGAGATCATTAAAAGACAGGATGCAGTCGAAGAACTCAATTCATCTCTCATAGATCGTGATGAGCTGCGAGAATACCTCGGTCCTATTTATGATCTTGAAAGATTGTTGGCCAAAATTTCATATCGTTCCGCAAATCCGCGTGATATCTTGGCATTCAAGAACTCATTGCATATGCTGCCCGCTATCAAGAATGTTCTTGCGGGTTATAACAGCTCAGCTATTAAAGAAATATATGAAAGCTTCGATTGCCTTGAGGATCTTTATAAGCTTATAGATGATGCAATGGTAGATGATCCGCCTATCAGCTTAAAGGACGGAGGTATCATCAAAGAAGGATATTTGGACGATATCGATAAGCTGAGAAGGTCAAAGACTGACGGCAAGATGTGGCTTGCACAAATGGAGGCAAAGGAAAGGGAAGATACAGGTATAAAATCTTTAAAGATTCGATTCAATAAAGTATTCGGATATTATATTGAGGTTACAAACTCATATAAAGATCTTGTACCGGATAGGTATATAAGAAAACAGACCTTGGTAAATGCGGAAAGATATATCACCGACGAGCTGAAAAAGCTTGAAGATCTTATAGTAGGCGCGGAAGATAAACTTTTCTCCATGGAATATGATATATTTAATGAGATAAGAGATGATATCGCATCTCAAATAACAAGAATTCAAAAAACTGCTTCAGCCGTGGCGCAAATAGATGCATTCTGTTCGTTAGCTTTCGTTGCCGAACAAAATAGATATGTCCGCCCCCAAATCAACACAAACGGCGTGATCGATGTTAAGGACGGAAGGCATCCGGTTATAGAACAGGTGATAGGAGACGGAATGTTCATTCCGAATGATACATATTGCGATCAAAATGATAATCGCATCAGTATCATAACCGGTCCTAATATGGCCGGAAAATCGACATATATGCGGCAGCTTGCGCTCATTGTGCTGATGGCATCTATAGGCAGCTTTGTGCCGGCTGCAAGCGCGAATATCTGTATCTGTGACAGGATATTTACAAGGGTCGGAGCATCTGATGACCTTGCAAGCGGACAAAGCACATTTATGGTTGAGATGACAGAGGTTGCAAATATCCTCAGAAATGCCACAAGAAATTCTCTTGTCATACTTGATGAGATAGGAAGAGGCACGTCAACATATGATGGCCTTGGTATAGCGTGGGCTGTTGTTGAATATATTGCAGATATACGAAAATGCGGAGCCAAAACTCTTTTTTCCACGCATTATCATGAGCTGACAGAGCTAGAGGGAAGGATCGATGGAGTAAAGAATTATTGCGTTACCGTAAAGGAACAGGGTAGGGACATCGTTTTTTTAAGGAAGATCGCCAGAGGCGGCGCGGACAGAAGCTATGGTATACAGGTGGCATCTCTTGCAGGTGTGCCGGATGAGATAATTACAAGAGCATTCGAGATAGTTGAAAAGCTGGTAAGCTCAGACATAACCGTACAACGGATTCCGAGCAGTTCGGCCGACAGATGTGATAGAGACACCTCGTGCACAGATTCACATAAAAATGATGAAAAAAAGACATCGGCTGAAAAGATTGAGGCAGAGGTTATTAATTCCCTAAAAAAAGTTGATATGAATTCGGTCACATTGATCGATGCGATGAATATCCTTTATGAGCTTAAAAGCAGGCTGAATAATTGCTGATGATTCTCGAATGATTTTTGGAAAGGAAAAAACTATTATGAAAGTAATCAGTACCACAAATGCACCGGAGGCAATAGGACCCTATTCTCAGGCATATGCTGCAGGAGGAATGCTTTATATATCGGGGCAGATCCCGGTTGTTCCGGAGAATAATACTATCCCGAATGGAATTGAAGCACAGGCTGAGCAGAGCTGTATGAACGTAGGAGCAATCCTTAAAGCCGCAGGGGTGGATTTTAAAAATGTGGTAAAGACAACCTGTTTTCTTGCCGATATCAATGATTTTTCAAAATTCAACAGTATATATGAAAAATATTTTATATCAAGACCGGCAAGAAGCTGTGTAGCGGTAAAGGATCTGCCTAAGGGGGTACTTTGCGAAATGGAAGCCATAGCCGTGACAGAAGATAAAGAACAGTCATGTCAAAAGGAAAAGTACAGATTTGAGATAAATTAAGCATTATCTGAGGGAAAACAGAAAATAAAGCATGTCTTTGCTGCCTTAGCACACGCGCAGTACTAATAATTGTCCGGATGAAAGATTTGCAGGCGGCTGCTTGACAGTGACTTAAGATTCGTCTGTATTAGAACGGTATTGCTTGATTTAGATGTTTAAGATATAATCTATTTTTGCGTTGAAATAAGAACAAGAGGTAGATATGAATATACTTTTTTTCCTTACACCAAAGAGTGAAGTCGAATACATAGATGGCGATGCCTCATTGCTTGAAACTGTCAGAAAAATGTGCGAAAAGGGCTATTCTGCTATCCCCATCATAGGAAAAAGCGGAGAATATATAGGAACTATCCAATCAGGCGATATACTTGCATTCATAAACAATAATCTTGATCTATCGCTTACAGGTGCGGAAAAGATCCAGCTTTCTGATATAAAGCGAACAAGAGATAATATTGCGATCAGCATAAATTCCAGGATGGAAGATATCGTTGAAAAGATCTTAAATCAAAATTTTGTTCCTGTGATAGATGATTGCGACAAATTTATAGGAATAATTACAAGAAAAGATGTAATAAAATATTTATGTGAGAACACTGAAAAGATGGAACGGAGGAGCCAGATCGATGACTGAAAATGCATATGATATTCTCGAGGAGAGAGGTTTTATAGCGCAATGCACACATCCCGAAGAGCTGAGAGAGCTTTTGGGGAAGGAAAAGGTTAAATTTTATATAGGGTTTGATGCGACAGCAGACTCCCTGACAGCGGGACATTTTGTCACGATGATGGCAATGATGCATATGCAAAGAGCAGGTCATATCCCGGTTGCACTTATGGGAGGCGGAACAACTCTTATAGGAGATCCGTCAGGAAAAAGTGACATGCGGCAGCTGCGAACCGTCGAGGAGGTAGATCATAATGTTGACTGCTTCGTGGAGCAATTCGGTCGATTCTTTGATATGTCAGGCGACAAGTTTATAGTTGAAAATAATGCAAAATGGCTCCTTGACCTTAATTATGTGAAATTTCTTAGGGATATCGGTATCCATTTTTCCGTAAACAGAATGCTTACCGCTGAATGCTACAAGCAAAGAATGGAAAGAGGACTTACATTCTTTGAATTTAATTATATGATCATGCAATCATATGATTTTCTGAAGCTCAACCAAATGTATGATGTTTGCCTTGAAATGGGCGGCGATGACCAATGGTCAAATATAATCGGCGGTGTAGAGCTGATAAGGAAGAAGGAACAAAAACCTGCATACGGACTCACATTTAAGCTTCTTACCACGTCTGATGGTATCAAGATGGGCAAGACGATGAAGGGTGCACTCTGGTTAGACCCCAAAAAGACCTCACCATATGAATTCTTTCAATATTGGAGAAATATTGAGGATGTCAAGGTTGAGGAATGTCTGGGCCTGCTTACATTTCTTCCGATGGATGAGGTCAGACGCCTGGGAAGGCTTGAGGGAGCTCAGATAAACCAAGCCAAAGAAGTACTTGCATATGAGATCACCAAGATCGTTCATGGCAAAGAAGAAGCTGATAAAGCACTTCAGGCTGCAAGAGATGTTTTCGCAGGCGGCGGTATTTCAGATGATATGCCAACATATGAATACTCGCATGATCAGATAAATAACGGTATAGAAGTAGTAACGGCCCTTGTTGACACGGGTATGGCACCTTCAAAAAGTGAAGGAAGAAGACTTATACAAGGCGGCGGCATAATACTTAACGACGAAAAGGTAGATGATCCTTATCGCAAGCTTTCCGAGACGGATATAAAGGACGGATATGCGATACTTAAAAAGGGCAAGAAAAAATCATATAAGATCATTATAAAGTGATCCTTATAATCAAAAAAATATTTTATTTTGCAGTCAATACATGTAAAGACAGGAAGGCATATTTTGAAACCATCATATACAGTTAATGAACTAAGAGAAATGTATCTGAAATTCTTTGAGAGCAAGGGGCATCTTCGTATGAAGAGCTTTTCACTTGTTCCTCATAATGACAACAGCTTGTTGCTGATAAATGCCGGAATGGCTCCATTAAAGCCATATTTTACCGGTCAGGAGATCCCGCCATGCACGAGAGTGACTACATGCCAGAAGTGTATCCGCACGGGAGACATTGAAAATGTCGGCAAGACAGCAAGGCACGGCACCTTCTTTGAGATGCTCGGAAATTTTTCTTTCGGTGATTATTTTAAACTTGATGCACTGAAGTGGTCGTGGGAGTTCCTTACAGAATATGTCGGCCTTGAAAAGGACCGATTGTATCCGTCTGTATATCTTGATGATGACGAGGCTTTTGATATATGGAATAAAGTTATCGGAGTGGATGAAGACCGTATTTTCAGATTTGGTAAAGAAGATAATTTCTGGGAGCATGGAGCAGGACCATGCGGACCTTGCTCCGAGATATATTATGACAGAGGACCAAAGTACGGATGCGGAAAGCCGACCTGCCATGTCGGATGCGACTGTGACAGATATATGGAGGTCTGGAATAATGTCTTTACGCAGTTTGAAGGCGATGGTAAGGGCGGATATACGGAGCTTGCAAATAAAAATATCGATACCGGTATGGGTCTTGAGAGACTTGCTGTTGTATCACAGGATGTAGATTCTATTTTTGATATAGATACAGTGCGTAAAATACGCGATAGGATATGTGATGCAGCGGGTATTGTATATCATACTGATGAGAAAAAAGACATTTCAATAAGACTTATAACGGATCATATAAGAAGCGCAACATTTATGATCTCTGATGGTATAAATGCCTCCAATGAGGGACGTGGTTATGTACTTAGAAGGCTTATAAGACGTGCCGCCAGGCATATAAGGCTGCTCGGAATTGCGGACAATTTTATGCCGATATTGGCCGAAACCGTAATTGAATGTTCAAAAGACGCATATCCTGAGCTCGAGGAAAAGAAGAGTATGATCATTAAGACTCTTGCCAACGAGGAAAACAAGTTCTATAAGACGCTTGATCAGGGAATGAAGATACTTACCGATATGATCTCAAAGGCAAAGGAAGATAATGTGACCGTTCTTTCGGGAGCAGATGCATTTAAGCTATATGATACATATGGATTTCCTCTTGACCTGACAGGAGATGTCCTTGCAGATGAGGGAATGAGTGTTGATGCAGACGGCTTTGAGCTTATGATGAGGGAGCAGAAAGAAAGAGCAAGAGCAGCACGCAAGAAGACAAATTATATGGGCGCAGATGCTACGGTTTATGAAAAGATCCAAGGCATAAGTGCAACAACGTTTACCGGATATGAAAAGCACTTTGACAGATCAATGATCCTTGCAATGACAAACGAGGAGGATGTATGTCAGACACTTGCAGAGGGTGATACGGGTACTATTATTACTGCCAATACTCCTTTCTATGCGACAAAAGGCGGACAGGAGTCGGATAAAGGTGCCATCATTACCGAAACGGCAGAATTTGAGGTTGATGATGTTATCAATCTTCCGAATGGGCTTATAGGACATATAGGTAAGGTTATTAAGGGACAGTTTGTAGTTGATGATACTGTTGAGCTTAATATTAATGAAAAGCTTCGCAGATCGACTGCAAAGAATCATAGTGCTACACATTTACTTCAAGCAGCTCTCAGACAGGTGCTCGGAGATCATGTACAGCAGGCCGGTTCATATGTTGACGGTGAACGTCTGAGATTTGATTTCACTCATTTTTCGGCGATGACAGATGAGGAATTGAGACGAGTTGAAGAGATAGTAAATGATAAAATAGATGAGTCACTGGAAGTCGTTACCGATATTATGAATATAAATGAAGCCAGGGCTCAAGGTGCGATGGCACTCTTTGGTGAAAAATACGGTGATATTGTAAGAGTCGTTAAAATGGGTTCTTTCTCCAGCGAGCTTTGCGGAGGTACACATGTAAAGAATACAGGTGATATAGGGATTTTTAAGATTATCTCAGAGGGTTCTGTAGCAAGCGGTGTTCGAAGAATAGAGGCTATAACAGGGCAAGCTGTGCTCGGACTGCTCCGTGATATTGAAAATGATCTGACTGAGGCAGGAAAAAGAGCGAAGGTTTCACCGGATAAATTGTGTGACAAGATCTCAGATATGCAAACTCAGATAAGATCGCTTCAAAGCGAGGTCGATTCTCTTAAAAACAAGGAGTTAGAGAAAGACATTGATGACATATCCGCTGTACAGGTTGGAGATTTGCAGCTTGTAACAAAATATGTAAAATCCGCATCGGCAGCAGATCTGAGAACAATGGGTGATAAGATAAGAGAAAAATTTGCTGATGCATTTGTAGTATTGGCTTCTGTAAATGATGGCAAGGTTATCCTTATCGCATCTGCGTCAGACGAGGCTGTAAATAAAGGTGCCGATGCCGGTAAGATCATAAAACAGATCGCTCCTCTTGTAGGCGGAAGCGGCGGCGGAAAACGCACTATGGCTCAGGCTGGCGGCAAAGATCCGTCAGGCATAGAAAATGCACTTATGAAAGTCAAAGAACTATTATAGGGGAATTACTTTATGAGGTGCTCCAAATGCGGTTCATATATAAATAACGACCTTTCCGTTTGTCCATTTTGCGGAAATATCATCGAAGGTGCGGAAAGTGCACTGAAGGTACAGGGAGAGATAGGCAGTAAGATTGATAAAATCTTAAATGGCGATAACCTGAGCGATGATTTTGTATCCACATCCGGTGAAGAAAAGGCTTATTCGGATAGAAAGTTCGCATCTGATACTATAAAATTCACGGCCCCCGATACTGTTTTTTTTGATCAAAATGAAAAAAGAAGCCGTGCTGATGATCTGCGTACAGAAATCCTTAAGGACGATCTGAATGAACAATATCATTGGGACAGCATGTCAGATTGGGATTCTATCGGTGAGGAAACAAATAAAATATTCACATGCGAGGAGAGCAAAGCCTTAAAGGGTGATGAAGTCCCGGTGGTCCATAAAAGGACAATGGAAAGTACACGTGACAGGAAAGATTCAAGCAGAAACAGCAATGTAAGGGGAAAAAGATCTTCAATGCCGAATCATAATGATAACAGACGCGCCTCTTCACATGGCAGCAAAAGAAAGAAGAAAAAGAAGCAATCTTATGTTGGAATTATTATGCTTCTTATAATTGTTGCTGTTATTTTAGCTGCTGCATGTATAATTTATTTCAGTATAAGAAAAAACAATGATACCGGCAGCAGCGATATAAGTGAAAGTACCGGTTTGACAGAGGATTCTGTAATATGCAATCTGAAAAATGGCGGATCATACAGTCTGCCTCTTGAGATCACACTTGAATCAACTGCGGGAAACAGAATCTACTATACGCTTGACGGAAGTGAGCCGAGTGTTTCATCATACAAATATATTACTCCGGTTGAAATCACGGCAGATGATATATTCGGTGATACAGCCGAGTATACGTTGAATGCGGTCACTTATACTCAGACATCTATAAAAAAAGTCGAGTTTTCAATTAAGTTTTCAGTATATATAGGGGATTTATCTGCTCCGCAATTTTCTCTGGAGGAGGGGACATATACCAGCGATCAGGGTATTACTATAACTGCGGAAAAAGGTGCGGATATATATTATACATATGACGGTTCTACTCCAACCGTAGACTCATGGCTTTACAGCGGAACGATTTCTATGAAAGAAGGCACCAATACTATTTCTGCTATAGCCGTAAAGGGCGAGAGGCAGAGCAGTGTTTCATCCGCAACTTATACGTTAGAGCTTGAGGAAATGATCCCTTACGATACAGCAAAGACATCCGTGATATCTGAATTAAAAAACTCAGGTTATACGTTGATCGACAATGCGTCAGATGCAAAAGATGATATATACAGCGCAACTGTATTAAGCAATGGTTCGGCAAAAATAGATGGGGGAAATTATTATATTTTCTATTCTTCTATATATAAAGGGAGCAATAATGAGGTCGACGGATGGTATTATGCTGTAAATTCTTCCGACGGCAGCGTCTCTTATGCCGGCAAAAACAATGACGGTACATTTTATTTAAATTAATGATAAGCATCATCGCAATAGGAAAAATAAAAGAAGATTTTTTTGAAGATGCCATTAAGGAATACCTAAAAAGGTTGTCTGCATATGTAAAAGTCAAGATCATTGAACTGCAAGATGAAAAATGTCCGGAATCCCTTTCCGATAAACAGCAGGAGATCGTGAAAAGAAAAGAAGGAGAACGCATATTGAGCGCGATAAAGCGTAATGATTATGTTATTACCCTGGAGATAAAAGGCAATATGACAGATTCCGAGGGCTTTTCAAAGATCATATCGAATCTTGAGGTTACAGGACAATCCAATATAGTTTTTGTCATAGGCGGATCTTTGGGACTCTCACAAGAGGTATCGAAAAGGGCAGACATGAAGATCAGCTTCTCAGAAATGACATTTCCTCATCAGCTTATGCGTGTTATATTGCTTGAACAGATATACAGAGCGTATAAGATATCAAGGTGTGAGCCTTATCATAAGTGACATGAGAACATCAAGGACATGATCCAAAGTTGACTTTGAGGCGAAAATATTTATAATAAGCAGGGAATATCGTAAATTTTTTACAAGGTCATCCTTCGCATATATATCAGCTGTTTGGTTCAGGAGGTTTGAAATATGGAAAATAAAGTTTTTTCAGTATACAATGACGAATCAGGTAAGGCAGAAGTTAAAATAGATACAATTGCAAAGATTGCCGCATTAGCTGCAACAGAGGTCGAAGGAGTTGACTCTGTTTTTAATGATATTACTTCTGAGGTAATGTCGGTTTTCAGCGGTAAAAAGCTTGAATCAGGTGTAGAAGTGGTACAGGACGGTGAATCACTTGACATATTTATTATGCTTGTCTTAAAGATAGGATATAACATAAGAGAAGTATGCCATAATACACAGAAGAAAATAAAAACCGAGATCGAAGATATGGTTGGCATTAATGTCGGAGAGGTTAATATTCGTGTTGTGAATATTAAAGCTGATAAATGAATAAAATAAACAGAAGATCACAACTGAGAGAAGCCGCTTTTTTGATCCTTTTCAGAAATGACTTTCATACTGATGAGGATTTTAAGGAACAGATAGAAGATTTCTTTGAGGGCGAAGAGTGCTTTACCGAGAAGGAAAAAGAAATAATCTGCGCAAAGGTTACAGGCACTGTTTCGAAGCTTAATGAAATAGATAATATCTTAAATGAAGTAAGTATAGGCTGGAAGACGAGACGTATGACGAAAGTTGATCTGACGGCACTCAGACTGGCTTGCTATGAGATTCAATATGATGATTCGGTACCAACGGCAGCTGCGATTAATGAGGCTGTCGAGCTCGTTAAGAATTATGGTATGGAAAGCAGCGGTTCATTTGTAAACGGGATATTGGCAAAAGTAGTTAAGAAAATCTCTGATCCTCAGGAACAGATCACCGATGAAATGGAAGAACGTGTTTCGTCGGATGAATCATGCGATAACGAAACAGAGAATTCGTGATGCTTTGCTTGATTATGATCATATGACTTCACCAAAAAATATATATACTGTAAAGCAGGTAAATGCTTATATAAAGCGGATGTTCGAAGGCGACTTCGTACTCCGCAATATTTACATAAGGGGAGAAATATCGAATTTCAAGAGAAATTCGTCAGGACATTTGTATTTTTCTCTTAAGGATGTCTCAGGGATCATATCGGCAGTTATGTTCGCAAACAATGCGGCAAGGCTCAGATTTGAACCGAATGAAGGCATGCAGGTAGTGGTATACGGCAGGATATCACTATACGAACAAAGCGGAAAATATCAAATATATGTTACGTCTATAGAACCCGACGGCATCGGCGATCTTTATAAAAGATATGAGCAATTGAAACAAAAGCTTGAAGAAATGGGCATGTTTTCAGACATATATAAGAAGCCTATACCGCGATTTTCCGAGAAGATCGGAGTTGTAACATCGAAAACCGGATCTGTTATAAAGGATATTTGCAGCATTTCTTTGCGAAGGAATCCCTATTGCAGCATTTATCTGTACTCGGCCAAGGTTCAGGGCATAGGTGCTTCTCAAACTATTTGTGAAGGTATCAAAGAGCTTGATAAGCTTAACCTTGATTGTATAATTATAGCCAGAGGCGGAGGTTCGATAGAGGATCTGTGGTGCTTTAATGATGAGACTGTTGCACAGGCGATCTTTAATTGTAATACTCCGGTCATTTCCGCCGTAGGTCATGAAACAGATTTTACGATAGCTGATTTTGTAGCGGATCTGCGTGCGCCGACACCCTCTGCAGCGGCGGAACTGGCAGTATTTGAATATGATAAGTTTCTATTGGATCTTGATGGGATGAGGGACGATATAGAAAGATCTATGCAATTGAAGCTTGAGAATGCACGTCAAAATCTTGAACGATACAAATATAAGCTCGAAAGTATATCTCCCCGTGCTGTGTTAAATGACCATAAGAACAGGCTAAAATCCTATAAGAGTGATATTGATAGCCTGATGAATGTAAGACTATCTTCAGAAAAAGAAAGACTTAAGCTCTGCTCTGAGCGGCTTTGCGGACTGTCACCATTAAAGAGAATAAGCGAAGGATATGCTTATGTATCTGATAATAACGCTAAGGCAATCGTGAAAGTCTGTGATACGAAAATAGGCGATATCATAAATATAAATGTTATCGACGGATCTATAAGTGCAAGGGTTGAGGACATAAAAGAGGTTCATTACGGTGAGTGATACAATAGATAAAGAAAAAAATAAAAATACAAATATTGAAGAAAAAGATAATTATCGCAATCTGGATGATATTTTTGCACAGCTTGAGGAAATAATGAAGCAAATGCAAACAGGTGAAAAAAGTCTTGAGGAAACATTTGAAAGCTACAAGGAAGGCTTGAAGCTTATTGAAATGTGCGCAAAAAAGATTGAGACGATCGAATCGGAAATAAAATTGATAAATCCGGAAAATGATTAAATATGAATTCGAATGATCTGATAAAAAAAGTTAAAGAAGCTGAAGATATAATATATTCGTACTTGCCCGTATCCGGAGAAAATGACGAATATATCATTGATGCAATGAAATATTCCGTAAAGGCGGGAGGTAAGAGAATAAGACCCATCCTTATGCGTGAATTTTACAGGGCTTTTTCTGATGATAGCCGTGAAAGTGATCTTTTGCACAGATTTATGTGTGCCATAGAATTAATTCACAGCTATTCATTATGCCATGATGACCTGCCGGCTATGGATAATGACAGATTACGTCGTGGCAAACCATCTACATGGGCAGAATATGGAGAGGCATATGGTATATTAGCAGGAGATGCACTCTTGAATTATGCATATGAGGTGATACTTGACGGTATGACGGATTGTGATGACAAACAGGCACAAAGAGGCATAAAGGCGCTTAAGATATTGGCACACAAATCAGGCGTTGGCGGCATGGTAGGCGGCCAATCTCTCGATGTATATTCAGACAAGAATAATGATATCGAGCTTGATATGGATCAAATAGAGTATATATATCGAAATAAAACATCAGCATTGTTGGAAGCATCCGCATGCTGTGGCGCTATACTTGGCGGTGCGAAGGATGAGCAGCTGAGCATTGTAAATGATATTATGTATAATGTCGGCATGGCATTTCAGATACGGGATGACATACTTGATATTGTTTCAACTGCGGATATTCTCGGAAAGCCTATAGGCTCTGATGAGCGAAACGGTAAAAAGACATATGCTCTCTTAAAAGGAGTTTCTTTAGCACAACAAGATGTGGAAGATTATACAAGAAAAGCACTTAATATGCTTGATGAGATCTTACCGGGATGTGTGGATATAAAAGAAATGATTTCTATGATGGCGGGGCGGAATAAGTAATATGCTGCTTGATAATATTAACGAAGCAAATGACATAAAAAAGATACGAAAAAACGATTATCCGGAGCTTGCCAGAGAAATAAGAGCCTTCCTTGTAAAAAATGTCAGCAAGAACGGCGGCCATTTGGCATCAAACCTGGGAATCGTTGAACTGACGATGGCACTTCACCTTGCTCTTGATCTTCCTAAAGATAAAATAGTTTGGGATGTAGGTCATCAATCATATGTTCATAAGATCCTTTCCGGCAGAAAGAATGAATTTTCAACTCTCAGGAAATACGGTGGTCTGAGCGGTTTCCCTAAAAGACGTGAATCTGATTGTGATGCTTTTGCTGCAGGTCATGCATCGAACTCCATTTCCGTTGCTCTCGGGATGGCAAAGGCGTCACAATTAAAAGGCAAAAATAATTGTGTTGTTGCAGTTATCGGTGACGGTTCGCTTACAGGCGGTATGGCATATGAGGCCCTTAATAATGCAGCCGCACTCGGACGGAACCTTATTATCATATTAAATGATAATAATCGTTCGATATCCGAAAGTGTGGGTGCTATGCCGTCATATCTTTCATCTGTTCGTGCCGGCGGCGCCTATAATGATATAAAGCTTGGTGTTGTAAATACGCTCGAGCGTATTCCTGTTGTCGGCGGTCGGATGGTAAAAAATATAAAAAAGACCAAGGACAGTATAAAACGTCTTATCATTCCGGGAAGCTTTTTTGAGGATATGGGAATAACATACCTCGGACCTCTCGACGGACATAATGTTTATCTGCTTGCAAGGATCATCAAAGAATGCAAAAAGCTCGATCATCCTGTTTTGATTCATGTATGTACCAGAAAAGGAAAGGGCTATTCATTCGCCGAAAAAGACCCGGGTAAATTTCATGGTATCGGTCCATTTGATCCCAAAACCGGCAATGTGAAAGAGAAAACTGAACATTCCACATATACGCAGATATTCGCAAATGCTCTGGAAGGCGTTGCATCTCATCATAAAAATGTAGTGGCCATTACGGCTGCAATGTCACATGGCACGGGACTCTCCGGATTTAAAAAGAAGTTTCCAGAGAGGTTTTTTGATGTTGGTATAGCGGAAGAACATGCAGTAACATTTGCCGGAGGCATGGCCGCAGGTGGATTGAAGCCATTCGTGGCAATATATTCGACATTTCTGCAAAGAGCATATGATCAAATAATGGAAGATGTATGTCTTCAAAGCCTTCCTGTAACATTCTGTATAGACAGAGCCGGATTCGTAGGCGAAGACGGAGAGACGCATCAGGGAATGTTTGATCTGTCATATCTTATGTCTATACCTAATATGAATGTTTTTGCACCGAAGAACGGTACCGAGCTTGCTGAGGCAATAAAGTTTGCCGCAGGCTTCAACAGACCTCTTGCCATACGTTACCCAAAGGGGGAGGCTGAAAGAAGATTTGCCGAGTTTAACAAGCCTATTGAGTACGGAAAAAGCGAGATATTATATCTTGAAAGGGATATAGCTATATTAGCAGTGGGTTCGATGGTTGGGATAGCTGCAGATGTCAGGAAAAATTTGAAAAATCTCGGCATGAATGTATCTCTTGTAAATGTTCGCTTCGTAAAACCGGTCGATGAGGCAATGCTTGATAAGATCCTCAAGCTTCACCATACGGTTATAACTATGGAAGAAAATGTACTGTGCGGCGGCTTCGGGTCTATGGTGCTTTGTCTGATAAACCGGAAAAAAGCTGATACAAGAGTTATTAATATTGCGGCACCAAATACATATGTCGAGCAGGGAAGCCGCGAAGAACAATTGATAGAATGCGGTCTTGACGCGAATTCTGTCACCAAAAAGCTCATATCTCAATTGAAGAGTTAAATATGAAAAAGAGACTTGATATATTATTATGTGAAAAATATGAAGATATTTCCAGACAGCAGGCACAGCGCCTGATAATGAGCGGGATCATCTATGTGAATAATCAAAAAGAGCTTAAGCCCGGCTCTATGTTTCCGGAGGATGCTTTTATTGAGCAAAGAGGCGAAAAACTGAGGTATGTTAGCCGCGGTGGTTTGAAGCTGGAAAAGGCTATGTCTGTTTTCGACGATATAGTGCTTGATAATAAGGTCTGCATGGATATCGGTTCTTCCACAGGAGGATTCACAGATTGCATGCTCCAAAACGGTGCAAAAAAAGTTTATTGCATAGATGTCGGCAAAGGACAGCTTCATTACAAATTGAGACAGGATGAGCGTACCGTGGTAATGGAAAAAACCAATATAAGGTATGTAAAGCCCGAGAACCTGGATGATATCATTGAATTTGCATCGGTTGATGTATCCTTTATATCTCTGTCTCTTGTACTTCCGCCTGCACTTGATCTCCTTGACGATTCAAAAGAAATGGTGATGCTCATAAAGCCGCAATTTGAGGCCGGAAAGGAAAAAGTCGGAAAAAAAGGTGTAGTAAGAGACCCAAATGTTCATATTGAAGTGATTGAAAAGATCGTTGATCTTGTTGAACAGAATGGTCTGACGGTCGAAGGCTTAACATATTCACCGGTAAAAGGGCCGGAGGGCAACATTGAATATTTGATACATATAAAAAAAGATGATGCCGGTCCGCATTTTGACAAAACCGCCATTTTAGATGTTGTAAACAAAGCTCATGAGGAGTTGGAATGATAAAAAATTTTGCTATTGTTGTTAATTCCAGTAAGGAAAATAATACCGAATGCTCTGAAGAAGTTATAAAAATATTAGAAAATAGGGGATGCAGATGTACGGCATGTTTGTTCGCCGGTGAAAATGTCGGAGTAAATAATGAATTCCTGTATACGGATCCTGCTCTTGTACCGGCCGATACTGATGCTATCATATCTCTCGGCGGTGACGGTACTTTTATACATGCCTCAAAGGATCTTTTAAAGCTTAATTTGCCCGTATTCGGCATAAATTTTGGTACCTTGGGCTACCTGACAGAGGTAGATATAAATGGCTTTGATGAGGCGTTAGCTTCTATTGTTGACGGCGATTATCAAATAGAAAACAGGATCCTGCTGCGCTTTGAGATCTTATCTGACGGAAAAGTTATACGCAGTGGACTTGCTCTTAATGATATTGTAATACAAAGGGCTATAGATACAGGAATAGCAAAATTCGATATAAATGCAGACGGACGGTTTTTGAACAGTTATTTTGCAGACGGAATCATTCTGTCTACTCCGACCGGGTCGACCGGCTACAATCTGTCCGCCGGAGGGCCTGTCGTATTTCCCGCTGCTGAAATAGTATTGATGACGCCCATCTGTGCGCATACTCTCAACTCAAGGTCACTTGTTTTTCCGGCCGATGAAAAGATTGAGATCATTAGTAAAGAGGTAAATAGGGAAAAGGACAGGGAAGTATTTGTTACGATAGATGGTGAAAAGAGTATACATCTGTCAGACGGAGACAGCATTCGTGCATATAAAGCAAAGACATCGGCACGTATTATTAAGATTGATAAGATGAGCTTTATAGAAAATCTGGGGAAGAAGATGAGATATTAAGAGAAAAAACTTAATATGTTTCTTGCAAATTTCATAATTTAATGGTAATATTTATTAGCTTAGGTAATAGAAGGAGGTTACATCCTTGGTATATCTTATATTTACAATAATTATTTCGATCATCAGTGTTATATTAACATTGGCTATCATCTTCCAGGAGAGCAAATCATACGGATTGTCAGCATCTATTACGGGAGGTTCGGCCAATAACTACTGGAGTGGTTCAAAGAGCAAGTCAAAGCAGGGAAGGCTGGTCAGAATAACAACTATTGCGGCTATCATATTTTTCGTTGTTGCAATATTGTTGAATGTGGGTCTATTTGTTAATCTGTAAAGCTTGGGGCACTCCTTAACAGGGAGTGCCTTTTTTGATTATTTATGATTTATTAAGATTATGGGTAAAGATACCGTAAAACTTATTTCAAATAATAAAAAAGCATACCATGACTATTTTGTCGAAGAAACTTATGAGGCGGGCATAGAGCTCTCAGGTACGGAAGTCAAATCATTACGCATGGGGAAATGCAGCATAAAAGAAAGCTATATACAGATAAAAAATTATCAGGTTTTTGTATATGGTATGAACATATCTCCATATGAAAGAGGCAATATTTTTAACAGAGATCCTCTCCGTGACCGAAGGCTCTTGCTCCACAAGACTGAGATAAGGAAGCTGCAGGAGGCAATATCCAGACAAGGATATACAATTATACCTTTGAAAGTTTACTTTAAAGGGAGTCTGGCCAAAATGGAAATTGGTCTATGCAAAGGCAAAAAGCTGTATGACAAACGTGAGGCAATAGCCGCTAAGGATCAGAAAAGAGATGCTGAGCGTGATCTGAAGCTTCGAAATATTAAAATGTAAAAGCATATCAAATTGTTGATGTTTTTAGTATAATCATATGCAAATATATAGGGGGTTGTAAAGGTTTCGACGGGGTTTTAGAAGCAATGTAAGCCACTGGTGGCGGCCAACCACCATAAAATGACCAAAAAAAATAAACGCTAAGAATAATAAATTAGCTCTGGCTGCCTAAGCTGCAGCCCACAGGTTCGGATTTCTGTCGGCCGAGTTGCCTGTGTCATTAGACAGACCACTCTGCGTCTTAAGCTTTGCGGACACGGAAAATTCATGAAGCTACTTTGTGCGAAAGTCTGTCATTGGGGATTCGCATAGGGGAATAAAATTTCAATGACTGTAGTGGAAGAAAGCAATGTGGATGAGATTTCGGACAGGGGTTCGATTCCCCTCAGCTCCACCAAAAATTCGTTATTCAAACTCTGCTTATAAAGATCAAGGCCGAATCTGAGTAACTTGTAGATAGGATCAGCGTCTGCTTCGGCAGACGCTGATCGTGTATTTCGATTTATTAATTTTTTTCGTGCAATCGATATCAGTTGATTCCGTAGTTGCTTTGAAAACAAAAGCACAGTCATCACCGGCAATTGCGGCGGGAGAGCTGTATCGTAAAAAAGAAGGATGTATATATACCTTCTTTACTTTCTGCCCATATCTTTTCCTTGAGTCATAATTCAATCTCCCTAGCTATTGCAAGGCCAAGCCCTGTTCCGGATTCATTCTGTGCTATATTACTTTTATAGAAACGATCAAAAATAAATGGAAGATCTTCTTTTTTAATCCCGATCCCGTTGTCTTTTATTTCGATTATTGCATGATGACCTGAGACTTTTGCATTTATCCATACATCCTCACCTTCACTTACAAACTTCAATGTATTGTCAAGGATGATTTCAAATATTTGCTTTATGCAATTTTCATTTGTATAGAGCATGGGTATGTCATTCAGACTGTTGTCCATATGTAATGTTATTCCCATATAGTCATATAGCTCTGCATATTTATCGATAAACGAACCGATGATTGTATTTAAAGATACTCTGTCTTTGGCAAGATCCAGGTTCTTATCTTGAATTTTGGATAGGTTCAGCAGATCGTGTATAATATGATCCTGTCGATTTGCCTCTTTCAAAATCATACTGCAATATAGTTGTTTCTTCTTCGGGTCTGATTCCATATCGTCACATAAGGTTTCTGCAAGGGCCTTTATTGAGGCAACAGGGGTTTTTAGTGCGTGTGTAATATTGGTGATATGCATTTGCTTGAGATCGTCTAATTTTCTGATTTTTCGCAGATAAATAAGAATAAAGCATGCAGAACACCAATAAAAGATCGTAAAGCAACATAAATAGCTTATGATAGCTTCCGGAATATCCATCATATTTTTTATGATAAATGCCGCGCCTACAATAGAATTTCCGTTTTTTACGGGGGCACCAGCGATAATCAGTATATTGCTGAAATATTTTTGATCATCCTTCGCAAATGCAATACTGAACACATCCTCGCCACTTAAGACTTTTTCAAGATATCTATCGACCAGATCACTGCCCATAATCTTTGCATTAGTTTCTTCAGAATCAGAATCGGTATTTGTAGGCACAACATGAACGATACATTTTCCCAAATTGTTATAAATGAAAATGCGCGTATTAGCACCCCATGTACGGTTTATTGTATGATTTGATCCTTTGGGAAATTCCTCTGCGATCTGATGTACTCTCGATGTAAAAAAATCTTTTTGCCTCAATACCGGATGTATACAGATCGCTAATGTATCTACAGATATACCTAAAAGGTATATCAGGACAAGCAGAGCATAGTGAAGGAAGTTCTTTGATTTAGTTCTGCTGCTCGTTTGTTTCTTCAATTTTATAACCCACTCCATAAACAGAGGATATTTTGAAATGATTGTCCTGTATTGTTAACTTTTGGCAAACTCTTTTGATTAATGTATCAACAACGCGCGTATCACCGTAATATTCATACCCCCATACAAAGTTAAGGATCTGTTCTCTTGTCAGCACCTTACCCGCGTTTGAGATCATAAATGATAGTGTTTTAATCTCTTTTGGGGTCATTTGTACCTCTTGATCATTGACATAAGCTTTATATGAGTCAGGATAGATTCTGAGTTCGGCAAGCGAAAGTTCATTGATATCGTTAATTGAGTAGAGCCTCCTTATTGCTTTTTTTACACGAATGGAAAGCTCTCTCGGTGAAAATGGTTTGACGACATAATCGTCCGCACCTACTTCAAGCCCATTTATCCTGTCTATCTCATCAGCCCGCGCACTTAGCATGATTATATAGATCTTGCTTTTGAATTTACGGATCGATCTGCATACCTCGAGCCCATCAATTCCGGGCAGCATGTATTTGTCACGCTTTATAGGATATTGTTTTTAATTCACCGCAGGGTATCTGCCCGGACTTCTTATATGATCATGGTTAAAATTTGTTTGGATGAAAGATTTACAGGCGGTTACCCTGCAGCGACTGCAAAATGATCACATAGTCTTTATTTAATCTAATAAAATAATTTATGATATAATTCAAATGATAATGGTCTTTGACTGCTGTCAAAATACGGAAGGAATTGATATAAGATTATGAAGGGAATTATTTTGGCCGGCGGTGCCGGAACACGTCTTTATCCTCTTACAATGGTAACCAGCAAACAGCTTTTGCCGATATATGATAAACCCATGATCTATTATCCTCTTTCAACATTGATGCTTGCGGGGATAAGAGAAATATTGATCATATCAACACCGGACGAAATACATCGTTTTGAGACTCTTCTTGGTGACGGCAACAAATTCGGTATAAGCTTGGAATATTGTGTTCAACCGAGTCCGGATGGTCTTGCACAGGCTTTTATACTTGGTGAAGATTTTCTGGGCGGTCAGGCGGGAGCAATGATCCTCGGTGACAATATTTTTTACGGTAATGGTCTTGGCAAGATACTCAGAGCAGCTGTTTCCAATGCAGAAAGAGGCAGAGCTACTGTTTTCGGATATTATGTGAGCGACCCGGAAAGGTTTGGTGTGATCGAATTTGACAGCGCCGGTCATGTTACAGGTATTGAAGAAAAGCCTATTGAGGCAAGATCAAACTATGCTGTAACAGGATTGTATTTTTATCCCGGTGATGTATGTACGAAGGCCAAGGCTGTTACACCGTCCGAACGCGGTGAACTTGAGATCACGACAATAAACGAATTTTATCTGAATGAGTCGAGACTTGATGTTCAGCTGCTTGGTCGCGGCTTTGCATGGCTTGATACCGGAACCGCTGCAAGTCTTCTTCAGGCCGCCAACTTTGTTGAAACATTGGAAACAAGGCAAGGCATCACCATTTCGGCACCTGAAGAGATCGCATATATTAATCATTGGATAGATAAAGATGCTTTGTTGCAAAGCGCGAATTGTGTCGCGAATGTCCGACAGCATTTTTAA
>CAZGVB010000003.1:0-85791 GCA_964528825.1 uncultured Parasporobacterium sp. | reverse complement strand
AAAGCCAGCCCTTCATCGAAGCGATAAGACAGGTATCACTTGAAGTAGGCAAGCAAAATTGCCTTTTCATTCATGTAACGCTGGTTCCGTACCTTGCCGGATCAAATGAACATAAATCAAAACCGACTCAACATTCCGTAAAGGAATTGCAAGGGATGGGTATAAATCCCGATATAATCGTACTCAGAAGCGATGTCCTGATAGATGACGACAGCATATTCAAAAAAATAGCTTTGTTTTGCAATGTAGAGCCTGATTGTGTTATTGAAAACAAAACCCTGGATTGCCTTTATGAAGCTCCTCTCATGCTCGAAGAGTCGAATTTTTCACAGATCGTCTGCAGAAAGCTCGGACTCGATGTACCAAAGCCCGATCTTACCGAATGGACAGCCATGGTTGAGCAGATAAAGTCTGCAAAAGGTTCGGTAAAAATAGGTATTGTCGGTAAATATGTGCAGTTTCATGATGCATATCTTTCTGTCAATGAAGCCCTTAAGCATGCGGGATATGCCAATGATTCATCAGTAGATATAGAATGGATCGACTCTGAACAGATCACAGAAGAAAATCTTGATGAGATGCTTGGCATGCTGGACGGCATACTTATACCGGGCGGCTTTGGGCTGCGCGGTATAAGCGGAATGATACTTGCGGCAAAATATGCAAGAGAAAATAAGGTACCTTATTTCGGTATATGTCTAGGTATGCAGATAGCAGTCATAGAATTTGCAAGACATGTTGCGGGTATAGGTGATGCTAATTCCGGTGAATTTGATGAAATGTGTAAAAACAAGGTGATTGATTTTATGCCGGGTCAAAGCAATGAGATCAATAAAGGCGGTACGCTGCGGCTTGGCGCATATCCATGCGATATCGTTCCGGGTACCCTTCTCGAAAAATGCTATAAAAAGCCTGAAATATCAGAAAGGCACCGTCATCGCTATGAATTTAATAATGATTACCGGGATGTACTTGTAAATGCGGGACTTACCTTAAGTGGGCTTTCACCTGACGGTGACCTTGTCGAGGCTGCAGAAATTACTGAACTGCCATTCTTTATCGGCGTGCAATTTCATCCCGAATTCAAATCGAGACCAAACAAGCCGCATCCGCTTTTTACGGGATTTATAAATGCGGCAATTGAATTTTCAAAAGCCAGACATTGATTGTTGCTATGAATTACAGTATGGATCTGTACTGTACAACATATTTCTTTACTTACATACAATTTTTTTGAAAAAATTGTTGACTTATTGTCGATAGAATGATATCTTACATTCTATCGACAAAGAGGTCGTACATGTATTATGTACGGCCTTTTTTTATACTTTGAAAGTGTTGCACAGCTTATTACAAAACAGTGAGGAATAAAAAATGTCAGATCTAAACAAAAAAGGATTATATGACAAATCGTTTGAGCACGATGCATGCGGCATAGGTGCCGTCGTCAGTATAGATGGGATAGCGTCACATTCTATTGTAAATGATGCTCTTTCAATAGTTGAAAAGCTCGAACATCGTGCAGGTAAGGATGCCACAGGTGAAACCGGAGACGGCGTAGGTATCTTGCTTCAGATCTCGCATGAATTCTTTACTAAGCTGAGAGACGATCTCGGGGGTGAGCGTAATTACGGTGTCGGAATGTTCTTCTTTCCTCAAAATATAGTCTTAAGACGTCAGGAAAAGAAGATGTTTGAGATCATATGTGAAAAAGAGAATATTGAATTTATCGGTTGGAGAGATGTTCCAACTCATCCCGAAATACTAGGAAAAAAAGCATTTGATTCTATGCCTTATATTGCACAATGCTTCGTAAGAAGACCCGAGGGAATAAACAAGGGTCTTGATTTTGACAGGAAGTTATATATCATACGCCGTGTATTTGAGCAAAGCAGTGAGAACACATATGTCTGCTCTCTTTCTTCACGTACCATCGTATATAAGGGAATGTTCCTGGTAGATCAGCTTCGCAGATTTTATGATGATCTGCAAAATGAGGATTATAAAAGTGCCATTGCAATGGTTCATTCACGTTTTTCTACAAACACCACACCCAGCTGGCAGCGCGCTCATCCAAACAGATTTATCCTGCATAATGGTGAGATCAATACGATACGCGGAAATGTCGACAGAATGCTGGCGCGTGAGGAAACATTACATACCGATCTTTTAAAAGACGATATGGACAAGATCATGCCGGTCATCGCATCGTCGGGATCGGATTCTGCGATGCTTGACAATACTCTTGAATTTTTAACTATGGGCGGCATTCCTTTGCCTCTTGCCGTCATGATCACTATACCCGAACCATGGAAACATGATAACGAGATCTCAAGATCGAAGAGAGACATGTACAGATATTATTCTACCATGATGGAGCCATGGGACGGGCCGGCGGCTATTCTTTTTTCCGACGGCGACATCTGCGGTGCTGTCCTTGACAGAAACGGACTTAGACCTTCCAGATATTATATTACAAAGGATCGTAAGGTGATCCTTTCATCCGAGGTCGGTGTGCTTGATATCCCGGCAGAAGATATTATAAGCAAATCACGCCTTAAGCCGGGCAAGATGCTTCTCATAGATACAACACGCAAGGAGATAATATCAGATGAGGAATGCAAGGCCTATTACGCCTCAAGAGAGCCTTACGGAGAATGGCTTGATGCCAATCTTATTACATTAAACAGTCTCTCCATCCCCAACAAAAAGATACCCCAATATACTCAGGAGGAACGAAGCAGACTTTATAAAGCATTCGGATATACATACGAAGATATCAATGAGGTGATACTTCCTATGGCAAAGAACGGCACAGAACCGACTGCCTCTATGGGAAATGATACTACACTCGCCGTGCTTTCGGAAAAGCACCAGCCATTGTTTAATTATTTCAAGCAGCTTTTCGCTCAGGTAACAAATCCTCCCATCGATTCACTTCGTGAAAAAATCGTTACTGATACTACAGTCTATGTAGGTTCAGACGGCAATCTGCTTGAAGATAATCCGGATAATTGCAGAGTGCTCGAAATAAATAATCCGATACTCACGTCAGTGGAGCTTATGAAGATAAAAAATATCAAAAAAAGGGGCTTCAAGGTTCAGGTAGTATCTCTTTTATATTATAAAAATACGTCTCTTGAAAATGCGATCGAACACCTATATGTAAGCTGCGACAAGGCATATAAAAACGGATCGAATATCATCATCCTTTCGGACAGAGGCGTAGACGAAAATCATGTTGCGATCCCGTCATTGCTTGCCGTATCCGCTATGGAGCAATATTTAATAAGGACCAAGAAAAGGACAGCTGTTTCGATAATCCTGGAAAGCGCGGAACCAAGATCTGTAAATCATTTTGCTCTTCTTCTTGCATATGGAGCAAGAGCCGTAAATCCTTATCTTGCCCATGAATGTATTACGGAATATGTTGAAAACGGTGCTCTTGATAAGGACGATCATGTGGCTATAGATTCATATAACAGTGCAATATGCAACGGAATCGTAAAAATTGCCGCAAAGATGGGCATATCCACCCTTCAATCATACCAAAGCGCACAGATATTTGAGGCAGTAGGAATCTGCAAATCAGTCATTGATAAATATTTTACGAATACATACAGCCCTGTTGACGGCATAGGTCTAAAGGAGATCGCAGAAGGCACAGAATGGCGGCATTCTCATGCCTTTGACCCATTGGGACTTGGAGTTGACAAAACGCTGGACAGTATAGGCAATCATAAGCTCCGCTCAAATCCGGATTCTGAGGATCATATGTATAATCCGCAAACGATCGTAGCCTTAAGAGATGCTGTGCAGAACGGAGATTATAAAAAATTCAAGGAATACTCTGCTATGGTTGATAATGAGCAGATCCCACATACTATCAGAGGACTTATGGAATTTGTATGGGATGAAAAAGGCGGTATTCCTATAGATGAGGTTGAGAGCGCTGCGGATATAGTGAAAAGATTCAAGACCGGTGCCATGAGCTACGGCTCGATCTCGGAAGAGGCACATAAATGTCTTGCCGAGGCTATGCATATCATCGGCGGAAAATCAAATTCCGGTGAGGGAGGCGAAAGAACAGACCGTTTCGGTACAAAATTTAACAGCAGGATAAAGCAGGTTGCATCGGGTCGTTTCGGAGTGACAAGTGCCTATCTTTGCAGTGCTGACGAGATTCAGATAAAGCTTGCGCAAGGTGCAAAGCCGGGTGAGGGCGGCCATCTTCCCGGCAAAAAGGTCTATCCGTGGATAGCTGAAACGAGATACTCTACCCCCGGTGTCGCATTGATCTCTCCTCCACCTCACCATGATATATATTCTATTGAAGATCTGGCACAGCTGATATATGACCTTAAAAATGCAAACAGAAAAGCCGACATTTCGGTAAAGCTTGTTTCTGAAGCAGGTGTCGGTACAATAGCCAGCGGCGTGGCAAAGGCAGGAGCACAGACGGTCCTCATCTCAGGCTTTGACGGCGGTACCGGCGCCGCACCGAGAAGTTCGATACATGATGCCGGTCTTCCGTGGGAGCTGGGCCTTGCTGAGACACATCAGACACTCATAATGAACGGTCTTCGTACAAGAGTTAAGTTAGAGACCGATGGCAAGCTTATGACCGGACGTGATGTGGCTATTGCATGTATACTGGGCGCCGAAGAATTCGGATTTGCTACCGCACCTCTTGTTGCTCTCGGATGTGTCATGATGCGTGTCTGCAATCTTGATACATGTCCTATGGGCATCGCTACTCAGAACCCGCAGCTTCGCAAGCGTTTTTGCGGAAAGCCCGAATATGTCGTGAATTTTATGATGTATGTTGCAGAAGAGATGCGAGAGATTATGGCAAAGCTCGGTGTCAGAACAGTGAATGAGCTTGTCGGAAGGACAGATCTTATCAGACCTCGTCAAAAAAGAAATACGCATCGTGCGGAAACAATCGACCTGTCTTCTGTTATAGGTGATTTCCCGGCTGAGCATTTCAAGCCGGAAGATATATATGATTTCAAATTAGAAGATACTCTTGATATGAAGACTATACTGCCGGCATTTAAAGAAGCATTTAAAAAGAAGAAGCCTGCCTCTGTAAATGTAAATGTATCAAGCACTAACAGGACCTTCGGTACAATATGCGGCTCTGTGATAACCGAAACCTTCAAAGATTCATTAAATGACGATACATATGTGATCAATTGTCACGGAGGCGGGGGCCAATCCTTTGGCGCATTTATACCAAAGGGTCTTACATTAAACCTCACGGGAGATGCAAATGACTACTTCGGAAAAGGTCTTTCAGGAGGAAAGCTTATACTTAAGCTTGATAAAAGATCTGCCTTTCCGGCCAGTGATAATATAATAGTCGGAAATGTGGCCCTATATGGTGCAACCTCAGGAAAAGCCTTTATCAACGGCATAGCCGGTGAACGTTTCTGTGTCAGAAATTCAGGGGCAATTGCCGTAATTGAAGGCTGCGGCGACCACGGATGTGAATATATGACGGGAGGAAGAGTGGTCATCCTTGGACGTACAGGAAAAAACTTTGCAGCCGGAATGAGCGGAGGCATTGCATATGTACTTGACGAAAATTACGATCTGTATCTGAGGCTCAATAAAGAAATGGTGACTATGTCGGTCATCTCTGAAAAACACGATATTGAAGAATTGAAAGAACTCATAAAGGAACATAAAGAAGCCACGGGCTCTCAGCTTGCCGGTGAGATACTTAGTCATTTTGATTCATATCTTCATAAATTCAAGAAGATCATACCCATAGATTATCAAAAAATGACTCAAGCTATTGCTAAGATAGAAGAAAAAGGCATATCCCACAAGCAAGCAAGACTGGATGCTTTTTATCTTATTCAGGAGGGAAAATAAAATGGGAAAACCAACCGGATTTATCGAATATGAAAGACAAGCCAGACCTCTCAGAGATCCTCTTGAAAGAATAAATGACTGCAATGATTTTCATTTGCCCTTGTGTAAGGATGCCGTAAGGACACAGGCATCCAGATGCATGAACTGCGGCATTCCTTTTTGCCAATCAGGCGTCAGGTACAGTGGAAAATACAGCGGCTGTCCTTTGCATAATCTTATTCCCGAATATAATGATGAACTGTATCTTGATAATTGGCAGCTTGCATGGCAGAGGCTTTCCAAGACAAATAATTTTCCCGAATTTACAGGACGTGTATGCCCTGCTCTTTGTGAAAATGCATGCGTATGCAGACTAAACGGTGAACCCGTAACCTGTCACGATAATGAATATGCGATAACAGAGGAAGCATTTTCCAAAGGACTGATAAAGCCTGAGCCTCCAAAGGTAAGATCAGATAAAAACGTGGCTGTGATCGGCTCCGGACCTGCAGGTCTTGCTGCAGCTGATTGCCTTAACAAACGCGGACATAATGTCACGGTATTTGAACGTGATGCGATGCCCGGCGGTCTTCTAATGTACGGTATACCAAGCATGAAGCTTGAAAAGGATGTAATAAAGAGACGTATAGACATTATGAAAGCCGAAGGTGTTGTATTCAAGACCGGAATAAATGTCGGTGCTCCGGATCCTTCCTTAGGTGTCGTATCCGGATGCGATACGGCATCTGCAAGTGCCAAGCAGATAACAGACTGTTTTGACGCTGTGATCCTTGCATGTGGATCTAAGCAGCCGAGAGATGTAAATGTACCCGGAAGAGATGCTTTGGGAATATGCTTTGCGGTTGATTTTCTCTCGGAATTCACTTTGAATAATTCCGGTGATATAAATGATCTTACTTTAAATGCCCGCGGCAAAAATGTTGTCATTGTCGGAGGCGGAGATACGGGAAATGATTGTGTCGCTGTCGCTTTAAGAGAAGGAGCTGCAAGTGTTGTTCAATTAGACCGCAATCCTAAGGCACCGGAAAAGAACAATAACGGGCAGAATTGGCCTCTGAAGGCCGGAAATTATGAAATGGGCTATGGTCAGCAGGAGGCATATGCATTATATGGCAAGGATCCCCGTATGTTCGCAACGTCATTTAAAGAGATAATAAAGGATAAAGACGGCAATATAAAGGAGCTGGTGACCGTAGGCATCAAAAAGAGCTTTGATGAAAAGACCAAGAAGCGGATCATAAATATTGTAAGCGGTTCTGAAAAAAAGATTCCATGTGACATGCTCATACTTGCTGCCGGCTTTGAAGGATGCCAGTCATATGTAGCTGATGCCTTTGGCCTTAAAATATCAGATACAGGTACCATTCAAACACTTGCGGGCTCATATAAGACAGACGCTGAAAAGATATTTACGGCAGGTGACGCACACCGCGGCCAGTCTCTCGTTGTATGGGCTATATCTGAGGGAAGGGCTTGCGCAAAAGAGGTCGACGAATTCCTTATGGGATATTCAAATATGTTCTAGAGCGTTTTTATCCTTTTGAGAGCCTCAATTGAATTTTCATATGTTCCAAACGCCGTGAGCCTGAAGAAGCCCTCACCTTTTGATCCGAATCCTACTCCCGGAGTTCCCACTACCTGTGCGTCATGCAGCAGGTGATCGAAGAAATCCCATGATTTTCCGGGTACTTTAAGCCAAATGTACGGTGCATTTACACCGCCATATACCGTATATCCCATATCGGCAAGACCTTCTCTTATCACCTTCGCATTGTTCATATAATAAGAGATCTGCTCTTTCAGCTCTTTTTTTGCCGCGTCAGAATATACCGCCTCACCGGCTCTCTGTATAATATACGGAGCCCCGTTATATTTCGTTCCGTGTCTGCGTGACCAAAGACTGTGAAGCTTTACATTATTTCTGCAAAGATCCTTGGGGATGACGGTATATCCGAGCCTCAATCCCGTAAATCCGGCATTTTTTGAAAAGCTGTGGAATTCTATCGCGCACTCTCGCGCGCCCGTACATTCATATATACTGTGCGGAATATCCTCGTCCGATATGTATGCCTCATATGCGGCATCAAATAATATTACCGATCCGTTTTTATTGGCATAGTCCACCCATTTTTGGAGGCATTCCTTTGATATGGTCATACCCGTCGGATTATTTGGAAAGCACAGGTAGATCAGATCCGGAACCTCTGTAGGCAAATCCGGCATAAAATTATTTGATTCTTCACACGGAAGGTAGATGATATCGGTATAAACGCCCTTTGTTTTATCAAAGGTTCCGGATCTGCCCGCCATTACATTCGTATCTACATATACCGGATAAACAGGATCGCATACCGCAACCCTATTGTCTTTTCCGAATATTTCCTGAATATTTCCTACATCACATTTTGCGCCGTCTGAGATGAATATCTCATCGGCGGATATATCACAACCTCTTTTTTTGTAATCATTCTCTGATATCCTGTCACGCAGAAAATCATATCCCTGCTCCGGGCCATATCCGTGGAAGCCTTCTGCCGTTCCCATCTCATCAACTGCCCTATGCATAGCACTAACGATCGCAGGAGCGATAGGTAATGTTACATCTCCTATACCGAGGCGTATGATCTTTTTGTCCGGTTCTGTGCTGCGATAAGCGTCTATTCTATGAGCAATTTCAGTAAAAAGATAGCTTCCTTGAAGGTTAAGATAATTTTGATTTATTGATAACATGATTTTCCCCGTTTTTTGAATACAATGATCACCTGAAGGTCTCTGTAGGATATATGTTGTCAAAGCATGCTTTACAGATCGGCAATCCCTCTGTCATCTTAGGAAGATCCTCAATCCTCATATATCCGAGTGAATCAGCGCCTATGTTTCTGCATATTTCGTCAGCTGACAGCTTGTTGGCAATGAGTTGACTGTTATCCGGGACATCCGTGCCATAATAACATGGATACAGGAACGGAGGTGAGCTTATGCGCACATGCACCTCAAGAGCACCTTCTTTTCTAAGCATTTTTATAAGATTGGCAATAGTGGTGCCGCGGACTATGGAATCATCTATAAGCACCATCCTCTTACCCTTAACGGCAGCACCCAGTACACTCAGCTTCATCTGTACGGCATTTTCCCTTTCACGCTGTGTCGGCTTAATAAATGTACGCCCTACATAGCTGTTCTTGTGAAAGGCCTGAACAAAAGGCAAGCCCGCTCTCTCGGCATATCCGGCAGCAGCAGCCAAGCCCGAATCCGGAACACCGCATACAATATCCGCATCAACAGGATAAGCGTCGGCCAATGCTCTTCCGCCCCTTATCCTAGCATCATAAACATCAATATTATCGATCCTCGAATCGAGCCTTGCAAAATAAATATATTCAAATACACAATGTGCCTGATGAGAGGGATCTGTACACATAGATCTGTCTGATGTAAGACCATGTTTTGATAATGTCACTACCTCACCGGGTTCTACATCGCGAATAAAATCCGCACCTACCGCATTTAAAGCACAGCTTTCCGATGCCAATACATAACCGCTGTCATTTTTTCCTATGCAAAGCGGCTTCAGGCCCTGTGGATCCCTTACGGCTACAAGCTTTCTGGGACTCATTATGATAATGGCATATCCGCCTATGAGCTTTGGTGCCGCTTTTTTTACGGCTTCCTCAATAGAAGGAGTCTGTGCTCTCATACGTGCTATGAGCTTGGCGATAACCTCCGTATCGGTAGTCGCTCCGAATACTTCTCCTTCATTAAACATCTTTTCTTTAAGACGTTGGCAATTGACGATATTTCCGTTATGCACAAGTGCCAAGGTACCTTTTAGATAATGAAATACAACAGGCTGTGTATTGGAGTCATTACTTTCACCTGTAGTCGAATATCTTACATGGCCGATCCCTATGTTGCCCTTAAGCTTGTCCAGACAGTCCTCATCAAAGACCTCGGACACAAGGCCCATTCCCTTATAAAAGCAGATATTTCCCCTCTCGCCGTCTCTGTCACATACAGCAATACCGGCCGATTCCTGACCTCTGTGCTGCAATGCTGTCAGACCGCGATATATAGACCTTGAAATATCAGCTTCCTTCTCTGACCAAAAGCCGAATACTCCGCATTCTTCATGAACCTTGTCATTATAATATTGCATTTATGACTCCATCATACAAATATAAAAATCAAATCTCAACTTCGCCATCAAAGACCTTTTCGGCAGGTCCGCTCATATATACATGATTGCTTTCTCTATCCCAAAAGATCTCAATAGTGCCTCCTAATACGTGAACATTTAATTTATCATTTACTAATCCGCTTAAGATACAGGCAACTGCACTCGCACAGCATCCGGTGCCGCATGCAAGAGTCTCGCCCGTGCCTCTCTCCCAGACACGCATCCTGATATTGTCACGATCAATTATCTTCACAAATTCCGTATTGACTCGCTTCGGAAAATGCTCGTCATTTTCAAAATAAGGCCCTATATGTGCAATATCCATATCCTCGATGTCTGTATCTATGTTTAAAGAATCCATAAGGATCACGGCATGAGGATTGCCCATTGATACGCATGTCATCCTGCATTTATATGGTCCGCATTCAAAAGGAATATCTACGGCCTTATCTCCCGGTACATTTACAGGAATATCTTTAGATTCCAAAATGGGACTTCCCATATCTACTTTTATTTTTTTTGCTTTGCCTTCATCGGCATAGACCGATATCTTCTTTACCTTTCCGAAGCTTTCTATATCAAAGCATTCTTTGGAGGTCAGCTTATTGTCGAAAACATATTTTGCGACGCAGCGAATACCGTTTCCGCACATTTCGCCCCTTGTTCCGTCGGCATTATACATCTCCATTTCGAAATCAGCTTTATTCGAGGGATTGATAAATATCATACCGTCGCCGCCTATTCCGAAATGTCTGTCGCTTAAGCTCCGGGCAAGTGCGGGCTTTTTCTCATCAGGCACATGCTCCTTAAAGCCATCAACATATATATAATCGTTGCCGGCGCCCTGCATTTTCGTGAATTTCAGCCTCATACCGAATATTACCTCGCGTCAATGGTAGCTACTGTAAGCGTGATTTCTTCAAGAACATCAAGTAATATATTTACCGTATCCAAAGAGGTAAACAATGCTACATTATTGTCGATAGCACATCTTCTTATAGCTACACCGTCAATATAATGAGTACCTGATTTGATCGCTCTTGTGTTTATGATATAGCTTACATATCCGGCTTTGATCGAGTCAAGAATCTCTGTACTGCCCTCACTGAGCTTCTTCTTAACACGAACCTTGATACCGTGTCTCTTAAGGAAATCCGCTGTTCCTATAGTACCCTCAATATTAAATCCGAGATCATAGAATCTCTTTACTATAGGCAGACCTTCCTGCTTATCCTCATCGGCAAGCGAGACAATGATGGTACCGTAATTTTGCAATTTGACGCCTGTTGCCGTAAGTGCCTTATATGCAGCTCTGTGCAGCTTGCTGTCATATCCGATCGCCTCACCTGTAGACTTCATTTCAGGTGAAAGATATACATCCATACCTCTCAGCTTTGCAAATGAAAATGCAGGAGCTTTGACATACCATTTTTTCTGTTCCGGCGGATAAATAGTATTTATGCCTTGTTCCTTAAGACTTTTACCGAGTATGACTAATGTCGCAATATCGGCAAGAGTATATCCTGTCGCTTTGGAGAGGAAAGGTACCGTCCTCGACGAACGCGGGTTAACCTCAATAATATAGACATCATCCTTTTCATCAACAATAAATTGAATATTAAAAAGTCCTATAATACCTATTCCGAGACCGAGCTTTTTCGTATATTCGAGTATTGTATCCTTAACCTTTTGTGATATTGAATAAGGAGGATAAACGCTCATTGAATCTCCGGAATGTACTCCGGTCCTCTCAACAAGCTGCATTATGCCCGGAACAAAGACATCTGTTCCGTCACATATGGCATCAACCTCTACCTCTTTACCCATAATATATTTATCAACAAGCACCGGCTTATCAACGTCAATCTCAACAGCGGTCCTGAGATAATGTCTCAGATCACTCTCTTTGGAAACGATCTGCATTGCACGTCCGCCGAGGACAAAGCTCGGACGCACGAGCACAGGATAGCCTATCATTTCAGCGGCAGATACTCCGTCTTCGATATTTGTCACTGCCGTTCCTTTAGGCTGAGGTATATCAAGCTCTTTTAAGATCTTTTCGAACGAATCACGGTCCTCTGCCCTGTCAATGCCGACGCAATCCGTGCCTATGAGCTTTGCACCGTATTCGGTAAGCGGCTTGGCAAGATTTACAGCCGTCTGACCACCGAGAGTAGCTATGACGCCTAACGGCTTCTCCATCTCGATGATGTTCATTACATCCTCAACGCATAGGGGCTCAAAATAAAGCTTATCAGAGGTGGTATAATCCGTAGATACAGTTTCCGGATTATTATTGATAATGATCGCCTCATATCCTGCCTCTTTTATGGTCATTACAGCATGTACTGTCGAATAATCGAACTCAACGCCCTGACCAATCCTTATAGGACCCGCACCTAAAACAATAATCTTTTTGTTGTCAGAGATGACAGATTCATTTTCATCTTCATATGTAGCATAAAAGTATGGGATATAACTCTTGAATTCGCCCGCACATGAATCTATCATTTTATAAACAGGAAAGATATTTTCCCTCTTTCTCAGATCAAAGACTTCTTTTTCGCTGATACCCCATTCTCTTGCGATCTCAAAGTCCGAGAAGCCCATCTTTTTCGATTCATAAAGAACATCAATATCAAGCGGATGCTCCCTAACGATACGCTCCTGCATGATG
The DNA here is from genome assembly GCA_964528825.1 of uncultured Parasporobacterium sp. Taxonomy (GTDB): domain Bacteria; phylum Bacillota; class Clostridia; order Lachnospirales; family Lachnospiraceae; genus RGIG5612. The sequence continues at coordinate 73,054 of CAZGVB010000003.1, read as the reverse complement.
ATATTTTTTATCTTGTATAGGAAAAATTCATCTATCATCGAAGAGGCATGTATCTCCTCGATCGATATATCTCTTCTCAGCATCTGTGCGATCGCAAATATGCGATCATCAGTTCCGTCTGCGATATATGATTTAAGCTCTTCGTCTGTGAAATCGTCGAATTTGGGGTGATAGAGATGCATCCTGCCGATCTCGAGAGAACGTACAGCCTTTAAAATGCTTTCCTCGAATGTCCTTCCGACGACCATGCACTCCCCGGTCGCCTTCATTTGAGTACCGAGCTTGTTGTCGGCATCTTGGAATTTGTCAAAAGGAAATCTCGGCATTTTTGTCACGATATAATCCAGTGACGGCTCAAAGGACGCCGGTGTATTGGCGAGCATTATCTCATCCAGTCTCATGCCGACGGCTATCTTTGCAGATACTCTCGCTATCGGATATCCGCTGGCCTTTGATGCAAGTGCAGAGGATCTGGAAACTCTCGGATTGACTTCGATAAGATAATAATCAAAAGAATCCGGCGAAAGTGCAAATTGAACATTGCATCCGCCTTTTATCTTTAATGCTCTTATGATCTTAAGAGCACTGTTTCTCAGCATATGATATTCTTTATTTGTAAGTGTTTGAGAAGGACATACAACGATAGAATCGCCTGTATGGATGCCTACAGGATCGAGGTTCTCCATATTACATACAGTAATGGCGGTATCATTGGCATCACGCATTACCTCATATTCGATCTCTTTATATCCCTTGACGCTCTTTTCAATGAGCACCTGATGAACAGGTGAAAGCTCAAGCGCATTTCTGACGATATCCTTCAGTTCTTTTTCATTATTTGCAAAGCCGCCGCCGGTACCGCCTAATGTAAATGCCGGACGAACTACAATAGGATATCCTATATCATCTGCCGCCTTTACGGCATCCTCAATATTTTCGGCGATCTGTGACGGAAGTACAGGCTCACCCAGGCTCTCACACAGTTCCTTAAAAAGCTCTCTGTCTTCTGCCTGCTCTATACATCTGCTGTCGGTTCCCAGAAGCTCTACCTGACATTCCTTTAATATGCCCGCACTCTCAAGCCGCATGGCAATATTAAGGCCTGTCTGTCCGCCTATACCGGGAAGAAGAGCATCCGGTCTCTCAGTCCTGATGATTCTTGCTATAAATTCCAGATTGAGAGGCTCCATGTATATCTTGTCGGCAATATGGCTGTCTGTCATTATGGTTGCCGGATTGGAATTGCAAAGTACAACCTCATATCCTTCTTCTTTGAGAGCAAGGCAGGCCTGTGTGCCTGCATAATCAAACTCCGCAGCCTGACCGATGACGATCGGTCCCGAACCAATGACAAGTATTTTTTTTATATCAGTTCTCTTTGGCATAATCTGTCCTTTATATTAATTTGTTTGGATTTTTCATCATTGCAATAAATTTATCAAATAAGTAACCGCTGTCTTCAGGTCCCGGCGCACTTTCAGGATGGTATTGAACACTGAACACCGGCTCCTTTGTACCTCTCAGGCCCTCAATCGTATTATCAAGAATATTGACATGAGTTACCACCAGCGGAATACCTGCCAGAGATCTTCTTTCAACGGCAAAAGAATGATTTTGAGATGTGATCTCGACCTTGCCTGTTACCAGATCCTTAACAGGGTGATTGCCTCCTCGATGGCCGAACTTCAGCTTATATGTCCTGGCACCGTATGCAAGTGAGATGATCTGATGACCGAGACAGATACCGAACATAGGATATTTTCCGATAAGATCTCTTATTGTATTTATCGTCGCAACAGCATCCTGCGGATCACCCGGTCCATTCGATATAAATATTCCATCAGGATCATAGCTCTCTATAGTCTTCGCATCTGTATCCCATGGAACTATAATGCAATCACATCCTCTTGCATTCAGGGATCTTACGATATTGCTCTTCATGCCGCAATCTATAGCTACTACTCTAAGATCATGTCTGATACCCGGTGATTCTACGATCTTTTTTGTACTCACAAGATCCACCCCGTTATGCGGGATCTCATATTTTTCAAGAAGATCCATGCATTCCTCGTGATCCTTGTCAATACTTGTGATAATGGCTTTGCAGCTGCCGTAATTACGTATATGCCTTGTAAGCATTCTGGTATCGATGCCGCTGATTCCGGTCACATCCGCGTTTTTCAGGACCTCATCAAGTGTATATTTACATCTGAAATTTGAAGGATGATCATTGAACTCTCTGACAACAAGCGCAGACAGCTTCGGTCCCGTACTCTCATAATCATCATCATTTATTCCATAATTTCCCATAAGGGGATAAGTCATCACAACGGCTTGATATGTATATGACGGATCCGAGATGATCTCCTGATATCCTGCCATAGATGTATTAAATACAAGCTCGGCCATAACCTCTTTCTTTGAACCAAACAGAAATCCGGGATATTCATTTCCGTCTGCTAAAACCAGTTTTCCGGAATAATTTCTTTTCATATTACCCCCACAGATCAAAATACTCATTCCGCCGTATTATATCATGAACTGTTCTCATCCGTAACATAAAACATAACTTATAAATAAATATCTGTGATAAACTACTTAAAAATATCATAGCTTATATATATCTGTTGTTTACTGTTGCTACTGTGCTTAATACATCATTAAAATAACGGCATATAAAAGCCCAAGGTATATCCTGAAATCGCAGGCCTGCCTTGGGCTTTAAAATACTATATGATCTTGTCAGAGCTCTATGCACTGATCGTTCTTTGACGTGGCTTGTCATATAGGATCTGCCGCATTTTAATATGCGCAATAAAACTTTTCACCTGTATTCGGGTCGGTATAATATTCCGTAAGATATGAAGAATAACATCCCTGATAATACGGATTCGGGTCACAATTTGAGAGTGCATCATTGACCGCACTCCATGTTATATCATTTATAACGAGCTCTCCCCCGCCCCATGAGGTATATTTGTATGCAGTAGAATATTGCCCGGGTGCGTATACGGCTCCCGTTATTGATCCGCCATACCAATTATTCGCACGATTCAACACAACACATGCCGTAAGATAGACAGCATAATAAGTAACCGTCGGATATGATGAGCCTACCTCAAGATATGTTATCCTCGCGAGCTCATAAACATCTGACTCGGTATAGTCATATGTATCTATAGGCACATAGTGCGCTACATCTTCCTTTTTGCTCTCTGTATTCTGTGTCTTCTCGTCATCTGATACATTTATATCATTTTCGGTATTTTGTATGCTATCATCGGCAGTCGCTTCCTGATCACCTGATGAAGAGGTATCCTGACTTGTATTATCATGCTCGTTCACATAGTCAGCTATGACCTCACCGGCTTCACTTTCTTCGATGTCAAATTCTGCAAGCCTTGCAGCCGCATCCTTCAGGGCTGCATTTGCCTCCTCCTGAGCACTCTCAAAGGAATCTCTTAATGCGATCAGCTCGGATCTTCTGTTTTCAAGCTCTGTCATTTCTTCATCAAGCTCTTTCACAGAATCAGCATATTCGTCAAACTGTTCTCTGTCATAGGATGTTAGCTTTACGATATAAGATATCTTATTTATCGCATCGGAAAATGAATCTGCGGAAAGCAGCGCCGTGAAAATATTCATAGATGAACCCGATTCATACATGAACCTGATCCTCTTGGCCATTTCATCCTTGTGAAGCTCTATACTGCTTTGGTTTTCTTCTATTATCTGTTCTTTTTGGGAAATTTTAATATTAAGATCAGCTATCTCGCTATAAATAGAATCCAGATTTTTGTTGTTTTCTTCAATCTGAATCCTTATCTCTTCGAGCTGATCCTCCAGATATTCTTTTTCATCAGACGCAAGGACCCTGATATCGGATCCTGAAATAATAAGCAAACATACTGATATAATGCTCACAGATCTAATGAGTTTTTTCAGAACAAAATTCGCCATGTATGAGATTATACATGGCGAAATCTATTTTGTAAAGAATATTTAATAATATTGTAACTTTTGTCAGGGTTCTCTAAGCCATTTTCGCACATACTGCGCAAAGAACAGAAGAATCTACAACAGTCATGCCTCGGCATTGACAAGGGCATATCCTTCCGCAAGTGCCTTGTAATTCAGCTCTTCAGTACCTGCCGGTATATGCATCTTTACCGATTTTTTCAATGAAGCCTCATCAAACAAATGAAGGGATGCATTTATAACGCCTACAGCAACTATATTCGCTGTCATAAGCTTACCTACCTTGTCTCTTGCTGTCGAGATTATCGGTGCTGCTATAACTCTTTTGCCGGAAAGGCATTCGGGTACCTTAAGTGTGTCATCAACGATAACTATGGCATTCTCACTCAGATCGGGCGCATATTTGTCAAGAGAGCCCTGATTAAGTGCAAGGAGAAAATCAGGTACTGTAACCTTACCGTACCATATTTTATCATCTGATATGATAGTCTCCGCTTTACATAGGCCTCCTCTTGCCTCCGGTCCGTATGATTGTGATTGAACGACCTTTTTACCAGCTATCACAGCCGCCTCAGCGATAATAACGCTTATAAGGATGACGCCCTGCCCGCCTGAACCCGTAAATCTCATTTCCATTCTGTTTTCCATATCTATCCTCGTATATCTCCAGATAATATCGTTCTATGATCTTGTCATTGCTTTACCGGGCTGCCGCTGCCGGATACGGGTGTATCCTTTAATACCCTTCTGCGCGGAACCTGCTGCTGCTTTGTCTTCGTCTTCTGGTGAGCCTGCGACATCTCGAGGTATGTCTTTGAATATTCCGGATATTCGTATTCAGTAAGAACACCTATCATCTTCTTATCGAGCTTTTGTGCATCAGGCAATCTGTTATACCTTGCCTCAGGTATAAGATTCTTCTTCTGCCATTTCAGCATGTCCACTGCACTGCCCTTTTTATTTTTCCTTCCGTAATATGTAGGACATACAGAATAAACATCGACAAGCGAGAATCCCTGGTGAAGTATTCCCCTCTTTATCAGCTCTGTCGTTTCTTTTACATGAAAGGCAGATCCTCTTGCCGCAAATGTTGCACCTGCGCCTGCTGCCAAAAGTGCTATATCAAAATCTCTGTCTATATTTCCGTACGGAGCCGTAGTACCCTTATCTCCTGTAGGAGTGGTCGGAGAATATTGGCCGCCCGTCATACCGTAAATATTATTATTCATCGTGATGACAGTAATGCCTATGTTACGTCTTGCGGCATGAATGAGATGATTGCCTCCGATAGCCGAGCAGTCACCGTCACCCGTTATAACGATCACCTCGAGTGTCGGATCTGCCATTTTCATTCCCGTTGCAAATGCGATCGCACGACCGTGTGTCGTATGAATAGAATTAAAGTCCATATATCCGGCAGCTCTTGATGAGCATCCTATTCCGGATACGATGACAACCTTATCTCTGTTGAGCTGAATCTGCGGATCGTTTATGAGATCGGCAACGGCCACTGTGATATCTCTCATTATTATGCCGTTTCCGCATCCCGGGCACCAAATATGCGGAAGGTTATCTATTCTCATATATTTATGGATAAGTTCGCTTGGCATATCAGATCTCCTCCATTTCATTAAGCTTTGTGAGTATTTCGGAAGGTGTGATGACAGTACCGTTAATCTTGCCCAAAAACGAAACCGGAACATTTCCTTCCGTGCAGCGCTGTACCTCCAAGAGCATCTGTCCGTAATTATGCTCTACGACAAGTATTTTCTTTAATTTAGAAAGACGAGCCTTTAGCCTTTCCTCCGGAAACGGCCATACGGTTATAGGTCTGAACATACCTACCTTCAAGCCTCTCTCCCTTGCTTCAATTACGGCACTCATTGCTGCCCTTGTCGTTCCGCCAAAGCAGACTATCGCAGTATCCGCATCATCCAGCATTACTTCCTCAACCTGGATGATATCGTCCCTGTTCATTTCAATCTTTTTCATAAGTCTCGTATAGAGCTTTCCGGCAATCTCGTTATTGTTTGTCGGGAAACCGCTCTCGTCATGTGCAAGACCTGTAATATTGTATCTTTCACCTTGTCCGAATGGCTTCATTGCGGGAACATATTCTCCCTCAGGAACACAATAGCACTGCTTATATGCGCCGTCGTGGAATGATATCCTGCGGTTGTTTATCGCTATTTCCTCTTCATGCGGGATAGTGATGCCTTCTCTCATATGTCCTACTATCTCATCCATGAGGAAGATAACAGGAGTACGGTATTTTTCAGCGAGATTGAAGGCACGTATGATGAGCCTGTATGTTTCCTCTACTGAGGATGGTGACAGCGCTATAACAGGATGATCTCCGTGAGTGCCCCACCTTGCCTGCATATAATCTCCTTGTGACGGACTTGTCGGCAAACCGGTGGACGGTCCTGAACGCTGAACATCAACGATAACACAAGGGATCTCAGCAAATGAACCGTAGCCTATATTTTCCTGTTTAAGCGAAAAGCCGGGCCCAGATGTAGCTGTCATTGCCTTATATCCTACGACAGATGCTCCGAGTACCGCTGCCATTGATGCGATCTCATCTTCCATCTGAATAAACTTTCCGCCCACTTGCGGAAGCCTCTCGGCTGATTTTTCGGCTATCTCGGTAGAAGGAGTGATAGGATATCCCGCAAAAAATCTCATTCCTGCCGCGATAGCACCCTCAACACAGGCCTCATTTCCCTGCATTAATATTGTATTTGCTTTTTCAGGCATCTTTACTCCTCCTCATTAACCAAATATATAGCATAATCGGGACATAATGATTCACACAGACCGCAATGCACACATGCATCCGGATTTACTTCCATGACCTTTTCATTGTGTACCTCTATAACACCGCGCGGACAAAACTCTGCACATATTCCGCAGCCCTTACACCATGAAGGCTCGATAATCAGCTTCTTTTTGACAACCATCTTCTAATATCTCCTTTGGTTTTGCGGCAAAACCTCTTTTGATAACTGCAATTGACTATCACCGCTGTATGACGAACAGTTATTAACTTTTGCTATTATACTTGCATATTTCGAATATTGCAAAACTTTTTTATTTTTTTTACTACAAGAAAATAATTGTATATCAACTCAGGAGATCCGACAGTTCAAATGTCTGTGAAAGCTTATAAACTATTTAGATCAAAGCAAGATCTTAATTGGCACATCTCACACGCACAGCAATGAAAATTGTCTGAATAAAAGATGTGCAGGTGATTACTCTGCAGTGACCATATTCGTAAATAACATACCCACTTCTTGACATAGTCGTTCTTTTATCATAATATTCAAGCGAATTTTACATGTAAGAACTTGAAAGAAACTTTTTCCGATCATAATAATGTAATAACGGTTTAAATATGAATTTTTAAAATACGTTATGTGCCAAAGCCGTGGAGATATAAATGTCAAAGACAGGTTCTAAATATACAATAGATATGCTTAACGGGCCTATGTGGAAAAAGGCTCTTATTTTTTCTCTGCCATTAGCTGCGACAAGCATTCTTCAGCAGCTTTTCAACTCAGCCGATGTCGCTGTCGTAGGCAGATTTGCCGGCAGTGATGCATTAGCAGCAGTAGGTGCAAATGTTGCAAACGTGGGCGTCTTTGTTAACTTTCTCGTCGGATTTTCCGTCGGCCCGAATGTCCTTTTTGCAAACCATATAGGCAGAGGCAGAGAAAGTGAATGTCCTAAGACAGTCGGGACCACGATCTCTCTTTCCCTATTTTTAGGATTACTTTGCATGCTGATCGGAGAGCTCCTTGCAAGGCCTGTGCTTACATTTTTGCAGACACCTGCAAATGTGCTTGACGAGGCAGTACTCTATCTTCAGATATATCTTCTCGGAATGCCATTTATGGCTATATATAACTGTGCGGCAGCTTTACTCAGAAGTGTCGGTGATACAAAAAGGCCCCTGTTTTGCCTTCTTATATCCGGCTTTGTAAATGTAGCGCTCAACCTTCTCTTTGTAATAAAATTCAATAAGGGCGTCGCCGGTGTCTCTATAGCTACAGTCATTTCAAATGTCATAAGCTGCATTATTGTATTGGTCATTTTGCTTAGAGAAAAAGGAAACCTTCATTTGGATCTGAAAAAGCTAAGACCCGATATACATTATGCCAAAAGGATAATTCAGCTCGGAGTCCCGGCAGGAGTACAGAATATGGTATTTTCCATATCAAATATGTTTATTCAATCCGGCATAAACAGCTTCGGATCCAATGCGATAGCGGGATCGTCTGCCGCACTTAACTTCGAATATTATACATATTATATGGTAGCCGCATTCGGACAGGCCACCGTCACATTTACAAGTCAAAATTACGGCGCAGGAAAAATAGACAGGGTAAAAAGAATCTTTTGGATAACACTATGGGAATCAATGGCCTGTACAGCTATACTTTGTGCTATATTCTTTATACTCCGTGATAAAGTAATTCTTGTCTATACGACTGATCCGGCGGTAATTGAATTTGCCTTAAAGCGAATGATGTGCGTAGCCTCATTGGAGTTTCTGACAGGGCTTTATGACGTATCCTGCGGGTCTCTCAGAGGACTTGGAAAAGCTTTAACACCTTCCGTACTGACCATTTTAGGAACAGTAGGCTTCAGGATATTATGGCTTTATACGATCTTTAAGTATTTTGCCACATTTGAGAGTCTCATGATAGTTTATCCTGTATCATGGATCGTCACCGCAGTGATGACCATTACCGCATACAGGATCACGATCAGGAAAATAGAGCACAAATGGAGTGTTCCCAAATCCGTTTGATATAAAAAACCTATACAAAATGTCAAATACCGAGAAGCACATTAAATATGCTTCTCGGTATTTTTTTACGGTAATTTCACTATACGATCTGCCACGCTTTGCAGAACTTACTTGTTGTCATATTGCGCAAAAAGCTTTTCTGCGCTTACAAGCCTTACACAGACGGTAAAGAGCTTTGCGGCTGTTTTAAGGTCCTCAAGCGTCGGATATGTCGGCGCAATTCTTATATTGCTGTCATAAGGATCCTTATGATATGGCCATGTAGCGCCTGCTCCGGTAAGCTTCACTCCGGCCTTATTCGCCTTATCAACTACCTCCTTTGCAGTGCCCTCCATACCGTCAAAGCTTATAAAATATCCGCCCTTAGGTGTCGTCCAATCTGCTATTTCAAGACCGCCGAGATTCTCCTCAAATATCTCCTCCACTGCCTCAAACTTCGGTCGTATTATGTCAGCATGCTTCTTCATATGTTCTGTCATGCCATGAATATCTTTAAAGAAACGTACATGCCTCAATTGATTGACCTTGTCATGACCTATAGTCTGATGTGACATCTGGAGCTTAATATCTTCCAGATTGTTTGCACTGGTAGCAAGTGCCGCAATACCGCTTCCCGGGAAAGTGATCTTCGATGTGGAAGAAAATTTATATACCATATCGGGATTGCCCTGTCTCTTGCATTCGGCCAATATCTCGATCAAATAATCCTGATCATCATCATAAAGATGATGTACGCCATATGCATTGTCCCAATAGATCCTGAAATCCCTTGCAGCCGGTCTTAGCTTTGCAAATCTTCTTACAGTCTCATCGCTGTATGAATATCCCTGCGGATTGGAATATTTCGGACAACACCAGATACCCTTTATCGTTTCATCCGCAGATACCAGCTTTTCAACCATATCCATATCCGGACCTGTCGGGCTCATAGGTATCGGTATCATCTCAATATTGAAATATTCGGTTATGGCAAAATGTCTGTCATATCCCGGAACAGGACACAGCCACTTTACCTTATCCAGCTTGCACCACGGTGTATTTCCCATCACACCATGTGAAAACGAACGCGAGATCTGATCATACATGATATTTAAGGATGAATTTCCGAAAATGAGTACATTTTCCGGATTATTCTCCATCATATCTCCTATAAGCACTCTTGCTTCCATAATGCCTTCAAGAACACCGTAATTGCGGCAATCTGTTCCGTCTTCACATGAAAGATCGGCATTCGAATTCAACGCGTCTATAAGTCCCATCGAAAGATCAAGCTGCGCCCTGCATGGTTTTCCGCGGCTCATGTCAAGCTTAAGATCAAGCTCCTGAAATCTTTTATATTCATCTTTAAGTATAACTATCTCATTTGCGAGCTCGTCCTTGGACATTTCCGGATATGGTTTCATTTTTTCTCCTTTAAAATTGATATTTCTAAGCATCTTCAGGCTCGAAGATCATTATTCATCAAGTATATTTTCTCTCACAAGATAAAATCTTGCCATAACACATACGCAAAGCTTGCCGTCATCTTGGTCTGATATCTCACAGGATGCGGATACCAGATGCGACCCGATATGCAATATCTTCACATGTATCCCAAACTCATCACCGGACATAGGACTCAGGTAGCTCAATGACATGTCCGACGTGGACGGAAATATGCCCGTTGCCGCATATATAGCCGTTCCCATGCATGTATCCGCGATGACACAGGCTATCCCTCCGTGTATACTGCCGTAAGGATTAAAATATTTTTCCTGCTTTTTATATTTAAAATCTGCCCATGAGCAGGCCTCGTCATCGCACTTGCCTACCTTGATATGCAAATCTGCGATGATCCTCTTTTTTGCACCGTTATTTTCGTGAGAGGCAAGCGTCTCCTCAACTTTTTCCTTAAATGTCATATTTTCAAATGCTTACTTTCCAGATCCTGATCATATTTTTACTCATCGGAGTCATTTGTCGCTTTGTCAAATAAATAGCAATTTATGGCCTCGCTCAGGATGTTGGCTCTTCCGGATAAGACATAGGAGAGTAAAGTCCTAAGTATATTCGGATCCGTATATTCAAGACCGATCACATTTACGAATTCGGATTTTCGATAAAATATATCAAGACGCTCCTCAAGCTCTTCCATCTGCATATCGTATCTTCTGAGCAATATCAGCCTTATCACCTCTATAATGATCTTGGCTGCGATCAATAAAATGCCGAGGATAATGAGTACCAAACATATATTATGTACAGTGCTGATAGGTACTCTTTTCATAATATCAGACAAAAAATCTATCCGGGAAAGAGCACTTACGGCAAGCTGCGTCAATATACCCAGCGCAAGGCTGATAATTCCGCCTATAAGAAATCCTGAAAACCTTTGGTCAAGCCCGGGGATCTTCTCTTCACGGATCAGTGAATATTCGTCATATGTAACCTGCATGGGCTCAAAATAATCTATGGCATCATTCAGCAGATCGCTTGTTGCGATCCGTGCCCCGTCAATCAGAGATTGTGCATACGCGGCCTTCTCATAAATATCGTCATTCATATCCATTACCGGATCAGCAGCATCCTTGTTCATTTCAGTATCCCCCAATTGCCGATGAAACAATACTACTCTTCGGATTTTATCATATATTGCTCTTTTTAAAATCCTAAAAAAGATTTTTTATTTTGTTATATACGCTCTCGCCGTCCAGCCCGAATTCCTTTATAAGATCCTTTGCGGGACCGGAATGACCGAATGTATCATTGATGCCGATCGCTTCGATATGGCAAGGACATTCTGATGCTGCCACCTCACAGACCGCACCATACAGGCCTCCTATGACGGAATGCTCCTCTACTGTCACTGCCCTGCCTGTTTTTTTGAGGCTTTCGGTAATAATGTCTCTGTCAATAGGTTTGATAGTATGGATATCTATAACCTCTGCATTGATGCCGTCCTTCTCAAGCATTTGCGCAGCGATAAGAGATTCATATACTTCAAGTCCCGTGGCAAATATAGTGATATCTTTTCCTTCTTTGAGAAGAATTCCTTTACCGATCTCAAAGGAATAATCATCTTCATCAAAAATGACAGGTATGGCAAGCCTTCCGAGTCTTATATAGACCGGTCCTTTATATAAATATGCGGCACGGATCGCGGCTCTTGCCTCAACCTCGTCGCATGGATTCAGCACTACCATGCCCGGTATGGTCCTCATAAGAGCAATATCCTCGCAGCATTGATGCGTCGCACCGTCCTCACCTACCGAGATACCCGCATGAGTAGCAGCGATCTTGACATTCAGATGCGGATATCCTATAGAATTTCTTATCTGCTCATAGGCCCTTCCGGCGGCAAACATAGCGAAGGTTGATGCGAACGGAATAATGCCCGTCGTCGACATACCCGCCGCAATACCCATCATATCTGCCTCGGCTATCCCGCAATCGATATGTCTGTCAGGGAACTCTTTTTGGAATACTGATGTCTTGGTAGCCCCTGCGAGATCGGCATCCAATACATAGAGGTCGTCATGCTCTTTTCCGAGCGCCACAAGCTCCTTGGCATAGCTTTCTCTTGTAGCAGATCTCTTATTTCCGGACAAATCTATTTTCATAAAGTCTCCATTCTATAAATGTGCTGTTAATTATTTTTATCAAGTTCCTCCATAGCGGCCTTAAATTGTTCGTCATTTGGAGCTTTTCCGTGCCAACCTGCATTGTTTTCCATGAAGGATATTCCCTTTCCCTTAATGGTTTTTGCAATGATAGCCGTAGGACGACCCTTTGTCTCCCTTGCTGTCTTTAACGCAGCTCCTATCTGAGCGAAATCATGGCCGTCTATATTTAAGACTTTAAAATTAAAGGCTGTAAACTTCTGATCAATTGGATAAGGTGAGCATACATTACCGATCTCGCCGTCGATCTGAAGATTGTTATTGTCTACGATAACAACAAGATTATCCAGCTTCCTGTGTCCGGAGAACATGGCAGCTTCCCATATCTGTCCTTCCTGGATCTCGCCGTCTCCCAGGATCGCATATACCCTGTAATCCCTTTTTCTGAGCTTTGCCGAAAGAGCCATGCCGGCAGCTGCCGACAATCCCTGCCCCAGGGAGCCTGTGGACATATCAACTCCCGGTATATGCTTCATATCCGGATGTCCCTGAAGATATGAGCCTATATGCCTAAGTCCTTTCAGCTCTTCATACGGGAAATATCCCCTGCATGCCAATACCGAATAAAGAGCCGGAGCGGCATGTCCCTTTGATAATACAAATCTGTCACGATCCGGATCATCCGGATACTTCGGATCTATATTCATCTCTTCAAAATAAAGGTATGTAAGGATATCTGCGGCTGAAAGTGAGCCTCCCGGATGTCCCGAATTTGCCGCATATATGGAGGTGATGATACCTTTTCTCACTTCATTTGCTGTTTGTCTTAATTCTTTTTCATTCATTTTATATCTTCCTGCTTTTGACTGCCGATATTTTTGATAGTTCAATACAGCTCGGTCTCACTTACACATGAGCTCTTTATCTCTCCGACAAGTGTATTCAGGCATTCGATCACATTCGGTCTGATATCTCCGCCTACAAGTACTCTCATTATATCGTCACCGACCTTAAGAGACCCGTTTGCCAGCCATACTCTGATATGATAAATACCATTCATATGATATGCTTTTTCTATTGCCGAATTCACTTTTTCCTCATCATATGAAAATCGCATTCCGCAAACAGGCATCGCCTCTGCATTTCCTTCTCTTACCTTCGACCTTGCATCTACCCTGACCACACCGCAATGTGTCAGGAACATGCCGCACTTTGTTCCGTTTTCCGAGGCCTTTGCCTCCGCCAAAAGGCTATCAAGTGATGGCGCCTCATTACTCTTAATCAGCATTTAATCCTCCTTAACGATCACTATCGGATCTTTCCTTGGTACAGAACAGAAATATTCAGGCTCAGGTTTGCCGACAGCAAGGCATAATATGCATTTCTTGCCGGTAACGCCCTCCCACTTCTCTGCAAATAACTCGTCATCATATGCGCATACCGGAATTCTTTCAAAACAAGTCCCGAGCTTTAGTGACTGTGCCATCATGCTCATAGTTGATGCTGCTATGGCTCCGTCAGCCTCGGTATCTGCAAAGACAAATATGATCAGCGGCGCCGAATAATATATCTCGTCCTTTCCGTCAGCATTATGATCATCGCAAAGCTTCTTATATCTTGCGATATTATCCTCATCTATTCTTCCAGCTGCAATAAGTCTTTCAAACGCGGCAACAGAATCCGCAGCAAGAGAAGCAACACTTTCACCATATACAAGTACAAATGCATTCCCTTGCAGATTCATTCCCGTGGGTGAATATTTTCCGGCCTCCAGTATCATATCTATATCTTCCGCAGATACAGGCTCGTCCAAAAATCTTCTTATGCTGCGTCTTGCAAGTATCATATTGCGCATCTGGGCCTTGGTCGGAAGCGGTGCAAAGCCGAGATCCTCCACTTCCTCGCAATCATATCCGTCGCCGTCTATGATAATGCAGTCTCTGGGGCATACTGCCAAGCAATGTCCGCACCACATACAGATATCAGGATTGTGAATAATACGATCCCCTTCCATGGAAAGTGCCTTCCTGTGGCAATCATTTATGCACTCTTCGCATTGAATACACTTGGATTGATTAATACTAAGCATCTTTTACCTCTTTTCTGCATAGAACAGGTCTAAATCAATTTGTATTAGCTTACCATTTTACGGATTATATTAAAAGCTGATTTTAAATAAATCCTCAAACGATATCTGACTTGATACGGGAAGGCTGCCGAGAAGGCCTAAGCTGTTCATCTTATCGACCATTGTAGATGATATTTTTGCTCTTATCTTTATATCCTCTCTTGAATTGAATTTTCCTTCCTTTGCAGCTGACTCAAGGGACTCGGCTGCCGTTTCTCCCATGCCGTCAAGTGACATAAATGACGGCATTAATTTATTATCTATAACCTGAAATCTTGTTGCCTTAGCCCTGTAGATATCTATCGGCATAAATTCAAAGCCTCTTTCATACATTTCCAGGACACTCTTCATATCCCTTAACGTACTTTCGTCCTTCGGTGATGCCTCTCCCGATGCCATCCTTCTTTTTATCAGCTCCATTTCCTCCTTCATATGCTCCTCACCCTGACACATCAGCTCATAATTGAATGCAGATGCCCTGATACTGAAAAAGGCGGCATAATAAGCTAACGGATAATAGATCTTGTAATAGGCGATCCTATATGCCATCATGACATAAGCGACAGCGTGAGCCTTTGGAAACATATACTGGATCTTTTCACATGATGAAAGATACCAATCAGGCACATTATGCTCCTTCATAGCCTCTTTCCATTTACTCCATTTTTCAGCGACCTTATCATTGGTACCCTTAGCCTTCGCGACTTTACCCTTTCTGACATTTTCCATGATATCGAATGCCATCGACGGTTCGAGATTCATATGTATCAGATATGTCATGATATCATCTCTTGTGCAAATGCAATTCGAAAGTGTCGCCGTGCCTTCCTTTACAAGTGTCTGTGCATTATTTAGCCATACATCCGTGCCGTGAGAGAGTCCGGCAATGCGTACAAGATCCGAGAAGTTCTTAGGCTTCGTATCCTTGAGCATTCCCATTACGAAATCTGTTCCGAATTCCGGTATACCGAGTGTTCCGAGATCATATCCGTCCACATCCTCGCCCTTTAGCTTCAATGCCTTTATATTATCAAATAATGACATTACTGCAGGATCGTCGAGCCTTACGGATCTTGCCGAAAATCCCGTGATATCCTCAAGCATCTTTATCATTGTAGGATCATCATGTCCGAGCTCATCCAGCTTTAAAAGGTTGTGATCGATGCTGTGATATTCGAAATGTGTCGTTATGATGCCCTTGCTTGAATCATTTGAAGGATGCTGTATAGGAGTAAAAGAATATATTTCCTCACCATGCGGAAGGACAACAATTCCTCCCGGATGCTGGCCTGTGCTTCTCTTTACGCCCACACAGCCCTTTACTATCCTGTTGATCTCACATTTTCTGAAATTCCTGTTGTGATGTGAGATATATCCCTTCACATAGCCGTATACCGTCTTATCCTGCAATGCAGACATAGTGCCCGCCCTGAATGTATGCCCTCTTCCGAAAAGCTCCTCTGTATAAGCGTGCGCCCTTGCCTGATATTCGCCGGAAAAGTTTAAGTCTATATCAGGTTCCTTATCACCCGCAAAGCCCATGAATGTCTCAAACGGGATATCAAACCCGTCCTTTATCAATTCTTTGCCGCAGACAGGGCATATCTTATCCGGCATATCGCATCCGGCGCCTCCTGAAAACGCACGTACCTCCGGTGAATCGAAATCACTGTATTTACAATTATCGCATCTGTAATGCGGACTTAAGGGGTTGACCTCCGTAATATTAGCCATTGTAGCGACAAAGGAAGAGCCTACAGAGCCTCGTGACCCTACAAGATAGCCGTCACTTACCGATTTCGTAACCAGCTCCATGGCGATGATATAAAGCACGGCATATCCATTTGAGATAATAGAATTAAGCTCTCGCTCCGCTCTGGCCTTAACGATAGGCGGCAGAGGGTCACCATACATCTTCTTTGCATTTTCATAGACCATGCTGCTGAGCTTTTCTTCACAATTATCAATATCCGGCGGACACTTATCCGGTCTTACGGGCTCGATATATTCGATCATATCGGCTATGAGGTTGGTATTCGTGATAACAACCTCTCTTGCCCTCTCCTCGCCAAGGTAAGAAAACTCTTCAAGCATCTCCTCCGTTGTACGGAAATAAAGCGGCGGCTGCATATCGGCATCCGGAAATTTTTGCGCGTCAAGGATGATGCGTCTAAAGACCTCATCCTCAGGATTGAGAAAATGTACATCCCCCGTAGCACATACTTTTTTATCATAGGTATCACCAAGCTGCAGCACTCTTCTGTTGAGATCGCGAAGTCCCTCAATATCCTTAATCTTATGGCCTTTTGCATTATTTTCATAATTGCGTATAAGGAATTCATTATTGCCTGTAGGCTGTATCTCAAGATAATCATAAAAGGATGTAAGGTATTTAAGGCGCTCTTCACTTGCGCCCGAAAGTATACCGTCCATTATTTCGCCTGCCACACAGGCTGAGCCTACTATGATGCCCTCTCTGTATCTTTTTAATACACTCCTTGGAATACGCGGCCTGCGATTGAAATAATTTATATGAGAAAATGAAATGAGCCTGTAAAGATTTATCCTTCCCGTTTCATTAGCTGCCAGAAGTATGATGTGATAATATTTTTTCTTTTTTACGGCATTTATCTTTGTTTCGGTCTGAGTATCGGGATAAACGAATTTGCCATCCTCATTTACTCTGTATATTTCCACGTCTTCGTCGCCATTTGGAAGGATAGGATCATCGTCATCATCCACAAGATATCCCTCACAGCCGTATATGAGCTTAAGATCCAGCTCCTTATCCTTTTTCTTGTATTCTCTTTTCAGATCCTCAAGCGCATGAAATGCCGGCGGGAATGCCTGAACTACCCCATGGTCGGTGATCGCGATCGCTTTATGTCCCCACCCTGCGGCTTTGCTTAACAATTTCTCGATATTTGTCGTTGCATCCATATCTGAATATGTCGTATGAAGGTGAAGCTCCACTCTCTTTATCGGTGCTTTATCCTCCCGGTCGAAGAACGGCTTATCGATTATCTTAATGCCCTCCACCCGGCTGATCATTATCTCGCCTTCATAATTATCATATTCCACCTTACCGCATACCCTTACATGGGTTCCGATGGAAAGTGTATTTTTGAGATTCTCCTCACCTTCCGCCAAAAAGATCTTTAAATAGATGCTGTCCTTATAATCCGTAACGGCAACCTTTAATATCTTGAATTCATTTTTTGTGATCGTAAGCTCATTTTCACATATATCGCCGTCAATGATAACCTGGCGCATGTCACCTATGATATCGCTTATGGGCATACTCTCACCGTCAAATGATCTGCCGTAGATCATTCCCGGGTCCGCTTCCTTTTTCTTTTTTGTATATTTCTTTTTCGAATATGCCGCCTTAGAGCCGACAGATCCGGCAGCTTGTGACCTTGCTGTATTTGCTGATGACCCAAATGTATCCTGATTGCCGCCGTACAATTCAGCCGCATCTATATACTCATATCCCATTTCGTCATAATATGAATCCTCAGGTGTTGCGGCAGTCGGCTTATTTTTGTTCTCTCCGGGTACTTTCTTATCTATTGAATCTGGTATTTCCTTATCAGCCGAAACAGTTCTCGATATATCGGTTTTCTCTTCAGATATATCTGCAGCCTGGCTTAATTCATTTATTATCTGAACACGCATCAGACCATGCAATACCTTTTCAGATACCAATCTTTCCGCATGATCTATATATTTTTCATCTATTTCACTGTCGCAGCATGTCCTTACACGCAATATGCCGTCTTTATCGATTCTGGTGATCCTTTTAATCTCTAATTTTCCTATTATATCTTCATTCTGCCTATCGGCCGGATCTATCCTGAAAACCTCAAAAAATCTGTTCAATCGTCTGTACCCCAATTATCAAGCTCATATTTCAAAGCCTCAAACAATTCGGCTTCATCTACCTTGCGGACTATTTCTCCCTTTTTTATCAATATGGCACAGCCCTTACCTCCGGCAATCCCAAGATCGGCCTCCTTCGCCTCGCCGGGTCCATTGACTATGCAGCCCATAACCGCAAGCTTCAGATCAAGATCGTAAGACTGTGCAAGATCCTCGACCTTATTTGCAAGAGATATAAGATCTATCTCTGTCCTTCCGCATGTCGGGCAGGATATAACTGTAATACCGCCTTTTCTGAGTCCGAGATTTTTAAGTATATGCTTGGCGCTCTTAACTTCCTGCACCGGATCGCCCGTAAGAGAGACCCTTATAGTATCGCCTATTCCCGCATATAGGATAATGCCGAGACCTTCCGCGGATTTTATATTTCCGGAAAATACCGTACCTGATTCGGTTATTCCTATATGCAGCGGATGATCTGTCCTTTGCGCGATCAGCTCATGTGCCTTTGCCGTCATCAATATGTCAGAGCTTTTTATGCTGATAACAATATTGTCATATCCCATATCCTCTATAACAGCCGCGTTTTCAAGTGCACTTTGGACTATTCCCTCTGCCGTAACACCGTGGAATCGTTCCAAAATACGCTTCTCCAAAGATCCTGAATTAACACCTACCCTTATAGGTATACTTCTTTCCCTGGCGCAATCTACCACGGCTCTTATCTTATCATTTGAACCGATATTACCGGGATTGATCCTGATCTTATCTGCCCCGTTTTCCATTGCCATGATAGCCAATCTGTGATCGAAATGTATATCAGCAACAAGCGGTATGCTTATTTGTTTTTTTATCTTTCCAAGTGCCAGGGCTGCCTCGGGTGTGGGGACTGTACATCTGACTATATCACAGCCGCATGCTTCAAGCTCCTTGATCTGCGTAACTGTCGCCTTTATATCCTCGGTCTTTGTATTTGTCATGGACTGTATCGCGATAGGACTTCCGCCGCCTATCGTAATATTGCCTATCCTAACTTTTTTAGTATTATCTCTGTATGCCATAATAATCGTTCCTATCGATATAACTCTTAAAGTATCTTTATCACGTCATTTACAAGAACAACGCATGCAAGCACCAGCAGCAATGCTGCCCCTATTGCAGTCATTATGCCCTCAGCCTTCTTCGGGACAGGCTTTCTGGCGATCGCTTCTATTATGAGCAATACGAACTTGCCTCCGTCAAGTGCGGGTATAGGCAAAAGATTCAATACTCCCAAATTTACACTGAGCATGGTAGTGATGCTCATAAGACTCGTGATCACGGACAGAATGCCATAGCTGGATGCCGATGTATATGTATCGCTTACGATCTCGACTATGCCAACGGGACCCGAAAGCATGTCAAGCGAGCCCCTGTCTGACAGAAGCAGGCGAATGCTCTTAAATACGGTAACGATCTCATATTTCATTTCTGCAAATGAATATTTCAATGTGCCGAGAGCATTGGTCTTCACATTTGCCAGGTTGTACGAAAAACCTGTCGAATATGTACTCATCACGGTCGGGTAAATTGTCGTATTAAATTCTCCGCCTCGCCTTGTATAAGTTATCTCTACCGCCTCATCGGTCATTTCATGATCTTTAAAATAATTCTTAAGATCATCCCCCGACTGCACCTGCACTCCATTTACGGCAATGATGATATCACCGACCTTTATACCGCCCTTTTCAGCACCGGAGGATTCGGACACGCTCGTTATCTCTGCTCCGCTTTCATCGGCTGTAGTATATCCGATGCCAAGCATATATCCTTTAGTTTCCTTAGGATAAAGCACGGTACTTGTCTCCTCACCGTCTCTTAAATATTCTATTTCTATGCCGTCGGTATATTCCTCAACAGGCTTGATATAATCTTCGACATATATCTCGCGTCCGAAATTAATCTTCTTCCCCGCATATTTTGTTATTACATCTCCCTCGCGCAGTCCTGCCTCATATGCTGCCGAATCCTCATCAACATATGTAACCGTCGCGGGATCATAACCTGCTGCGGCTATATATATTACCGCCAAAACAAATGCCAAAAGAAAATTAAAAAAAGGTCCGGCGAGTGTTACGCTCATCCTGGCCCATACAGATTTTTTGTCATATGACTTTTCGTCATCTGTACCGTCATCTTCATCCTCAAAGGAACCGAGCATTATACACGAACCTCCGAACGGTATTGCTTTCCATGAAAATCTTGTTCCTGATCTTGCGACCTTTGATATGATGCGCGGACCGAATCCGACAGAGAACTCCTTGACGAATATACCGTTCTTTTTTGCAAGTATAAAATGTCCGAATTCATGTATGATTATCAAAATGCTCAAAATGATTACCGCGAAGATAATGCTTAAAAATCTTGTCATTCGATCACCCCGATATAATATCCTCTCCGATCTTTATTATCTCATTTAAGTCCGGATCTTTGATCACTTTGTGTGAATCCATTGTCTTTTTTATGAATTCCGAGATCGATATAAATGATATTTTTCCATCTACGAATTCTTTTACCGCTCTTTCATTTGCTGCGTTAAATACGCAAGGCATCGACCCTGCGCACTTTATAGCCTCATAGGCATATGCAAGAGCCGGAAATCTATCCATATCCGGTCTTTCAAAGGTTATTTTGCCAAGACCAAAAAAATCCACCCTTTTTTCATCAAGCATGGGCCTATCGGGATAAAAAAGTGCATATTGTATCGGAAGCTTCATATCCGGAGTCCCAAGCTGAGCTATAACGGCTCCGTCACTATATTGTACAGCAGAATGCAATATGCTCTGCGGCTGTATAACGACCTGTATCTTCTCAGGCGGCACATCAAAAAGCCACCTTGCTTCTATGACCTCAAGTCCCTTATTGGCCATGGTAGCCGAATCTATGGTGACCTTTCTGCCCATCGTCCAGTTCGGATGTTTAAGTGCGTCCTCTAATGTGACACACTTAAGCTGCTCCTTTGTATATTCTCTGAAAGGCCCTCCCGAGGCCGTAAGAATGATCTTTTCGAGTCTGCCTTTAGGATTGCCCTGCAGAGATTGAAATATCGCACTATGCTCCGAATCTACCGGATAGATCTTTACATTGCATTTTGCGGCCTCGCGCATAATGATATGTCCCGCACAAACAAGCGTTTCCTTATTCGCGAGAGCGATATCCTTACCTGCATGTATCGCCTCCACCGTAGGCCTTATGCCTATCATACCAACAACAGCGGTAACAACTATATCTGCATCTGCCGCGGTCGCAACATCTATAAGGCCGCAGATCCCACTCACGATCTTAGGCCTGCTGCCCGCATCCATACATCCGCAAAGCACCTCTTCAAGCTTTGATGCATTTTTTTTATCATAAACGCATACGATCTTAGGAGCAAATTCAATGATCTGCTCTTTTAAAAGCTCAATATTCGTATTTCCGCTTATTGCCGTAACTTTCAACACATCGGTATGCTTTCTGACTATTTCAAGAGTCTGTGTACCGATGGAGCCTGTTGAACCGAGAATAGATAAATATTTCATTGCAAACTTCCATACCGCCCAATTGCGGCTTCATTTAAGAGGATCCGAGATCTTCAGGATCCTTTTAGAACATTATTGCATATATTGCGATCAGATAAGTAATGGGTGCGACCATGAGCATGCTGTCAAATCTATCTAAGATACCGCCATGACCCGGAAGGATCTTTCCGTAATCTTTGATATCAAGCTTTCTCTTTATCGCGGATGCAGCAAGATCTCCGATCTGCGATGCCACAGCACCGAAAGCACAGACAATGGCAAATATCAGCGGAGCATTCTCAACATCAGAGATATAAGGCTGAACTATCAACCCGTATATAACCGCAATGATGATAGATCCGAAGATTCCGCCCACAGCTCCTTCTATGGATTTTTTGGGGCTGAGCTTCGGCACGAAGGGATGCTTTCCGAAAAGCATGCCGAATAAATATGCGAAAATATCACATCCCCATGAGCATATTACCGTAAGCCATACAAGATATGCCCCTGAGGGTGGATGGATCCTCAAAAGATATATAAGTGAAAACATTACACCGACATAGAAAATGGCAAAATAAGCCCCGAAGATCTGAGCAAGCTCATATTTCGGAAACGTGAGCACGAAGATCCCAAGCATTATGACCATTGCAACGGCGTAAACAAGAATAAGATATTTATGATCAAGGAACAACAGAAAAATATAATGACATATGATGGCTGCATAGGATACAAGAGCCGGCGGATCAAAGGGTATCTTCAATGCTCGATTCAATTCAAAAGCACCCATAAGTGAAAGGATGCCGAAGAATATCAGCATCACGTCATAGCCAATTGAAAAGATAGCTATGAGTACACATGTCATGATCAGACCGCTTATTGTTCTGACCCAAAAGTTCTTGTTTTTGAATAATGCCCTTCCTCTGCCTTCAGTCATATTTTCATTTCCTATCTTACATTTCCGTAGCGCCTGTCTCTAAGTGAGAATTTTTCAATTGCTTTGATCAATTCAGTCTTATTAAATTCCGGCCAATGCACATCAGCGAAATAAAATTCAGTATATGCTAATTGCCATAATAAAAAATTCGAAAGACGCTGTTCACCACTTGTCCTTATCAAAAGATCAGGGTCCGGTATGCCCGCGGTATCAAGCTCGTCACTTATCGTTTCGGCAGATATATCTTCGGGCCTCATATCACATAAAGAAACTTTTTTTGCTATATTCCTTACCGCACGTGTTATGTCATCTCTGCCGCCGTAATTGATGGCAACTATGAATGTTATGCCTGTATTATCCTTTGTAGCGTCCTCCAGCCTGCCGATGCTCTCTTTAATATCATCGCTCAATCTGCTGCGATCCCCGATGACCATGCATCTGACGTTATTTTTCATGCATTTATCAATGGAATGGATCAGATAATCCCTAAACAGATCCATTATAACCTGTATTTCCTGATATGGTCTTGACCAATTTTCCGTTGAAAATGCATAGACGGTAAGGTATTTTATCCCGAGATCATTGCAATCCTCGAGTGTCTGCTCAAGTACCTTCGCACCGACCGCATGACCGTATGTCCTCATCTTGTGATGTGCCTTCGCCCACCTGCCGTTTCCGTCCATAATGATCGCAACATGATCAGGTATCTTAAGGCTTTTCAGGTCGATATCCTTTTCTGTCATACCTTCATTATCTCCGCAGATTTGACTTCTGCTGACTTATCAACCTTTTTTATGTAAGAATCGGTAAGCTTCTGCATACTGTCTTCAAGATCCTTACCTGTATCCTCAGAGACCTCTCCGCTTTTTGCTATCTTCTTAAATGCCTCCACGCCATCACGACGGATATTTCTTATGGCAACCTTAGCCTCCTCAGCCTTTTTCTTTACCTCTTTTGACAGTTCTTTTCTTCTCTCCTCCGTGAGTTCAGGAATCACGAGGCGGATACAATGTCCGTCATTTGAAGGATTAATGCCGATATCGGAGTTGAGGATAGCTTTTTCTATATCCTTAAGTGTTTTTTGATCCCATGGTGAGATCATTATCGTCCTGGGATCCGGTATAGATATATTTCCAACCTGCTGCAGCGGCGTTTCGGTGCCGTAGTAGTTGACCTTGATACGGTCAAGTATATGCGGATTGGCTCTTCCTGCCCTGATAGTATTGAATTCCGATTCGAGATTCTCGATCGTCTTGATCATTCGCTCTTCATATTTTTTTATTCTTTCGTCCATATCTGTCTCCTCGTACTCTTAGGATATCTGTTCCATGCTTTGTCTGCGCACCCTTTTGCATTCCTTCTATATGCCCATATGATGACGCATCTTTTTGAACAACTTCCTATGCTGTGACTAATGTTCCGTTAAAATCATCATCAAGTGCCTTTATAATACTATCCTTTTCATATAATGAAAAAAGACGCATTGACATATGATTTTCCATACACATGGTAGATGCCGCGAGATCGATCACCTGAAGTCTCTTTTCTATGATCTCGTCAAAGGTCAGCTTGTCATACCTTTTCGCATCCTTGTTGACAGCCGGATCGCTGTCATATACTCCGTCTATGGATTTTGCCGCCAATATGCAGTCCGCTTCTATCTCAACTGCACGCAATGCCATTGTCATATCCGTGGAGAAATACGGATGCCCCGTTCCTCCAGCAAAGAAAACTACCTTCTTTTGCTCAAAATATTCATTTACCCTGTCCTTTGAAAAAAGCTCAGTAAATGCTCCGCAGGCAAATGGCGTCATTATAGCTGTCTTAAGACCGGCATGCCTGAAAAATTCAGATACATAGATGCAATTCATAACGGTAGCAAGCATCCCTATGGTATCTGACTTTGTACGGTCTATCTCGACCCCGGTCCTGCCTCGCCAGAAATTGCCTCCTCCTATCACTACGCCTACGTCAATACCTTTATCCACAAGCATCTTAACCTGACTTGCGATATTTTGTATTTCTTCTTCGCAAAATTTGCCTTCTTTATCCGCCAAGGCCTCTCCGCTCAGCTTCAGCATGATTCTATGCAGCTGTTTCATCATAACCTCCCATTTAAAGGATGACATATTTCATAATATAGCAACCCTAAATCTGAGATATTTTATAACAATACATGATAAAAGTAAACCGATATGGCACTTATAAAATCCCGCCCGGTCATTTTTTCACAGAAGATTCACCAGTGCTTTTCACAGACATGGAATCCAAATAACGGCACGTCTCTATCGCCGCCACCGCGCCGTCACCGCAAGCTGTAGCAACCTGTCTGAGTGATTTTGCTCTGGCATCACCTGCAACAAATAATCCCTCTGTTTTTGTATGGCAGCTTTCATCCGATGCAAAGTATCCCCCGCTGTCAAGATCTGCAAGATGCCTGAATATCTGATTATCCGGAATAAGCCCTATAGCCAGGAAGACTCCGTCACATTCTATTGTTTTTTTCTCACCATTTTCCTCATATCTCACGCCGCAAACGCGTCCGTTACATGCCTCATATCCGATTATCTTTGTTCCGACATGAGTTTCGATATTGTCGTGCTCAAACAGCTGACGCTGCGATGCAGCATCAGCCGTAAAAAACGGCAAATCCTGCAGCATGATCAGTTCTTTTGCGATCTTCACCAAAAGGTTTGCCTCAACAAATGCGGAATTACCTCCTCCTATCACCACAACTCTTTTATCCTTGTAAAAATCCCCATCGCAAACAGCACAAAAGCTGAGACCCTGTCCTATGAGTTCCTCTTCACCGTCAAGTCCAAGTAATCTATGAGTAGTCCCTGTCGCCAAAATAAGTGCACTGCCTGTATATTCACACCCTTCAGCTGTTCTTACAACAAAGCAGTCAGAGCTCTTTTCTGCGGAGGCGACCTCCTCAAGCTTGACATCAACCCCCTGCCCTATGGCCTGATCCAGAAGCTTATCTGCGAATTCGTCTCCGCTTATAGATCCAAAGCCGGGAATGTTTTCGACTACAGGCGAATTTGTAATCTGACCGCCGAATACATTTTTTTCTATCACAAGAACATTTTTCCCATTTCTTTTTCCGTATATTGCTGCCGTGAGCCCTGCCGGCCCGCCTCCTATAACGATAATATCATACATAAACTTTCCCCTTTAATTCTATGCTGCTGCAAGGCAGCCGCCTGCAGCCCTCTCATACAGACGGATATTGACCCTCCAAATATGGGCTATACCGCAAGTTCCACTTACCGGATTTTTTCCCTTTTTGCAGGGTTAATACCCTGCAAATGTAGGCTATACCGCAAGGGTACCCTCACCTGTGTCTTTTTTTCTATCTTCCGTGCTTCTTCATCCAGTCCGATGCCGCATTTACTCCTTCAAACCTTTCACCGTCACTGTCAATGATCGTTGGTGTCTGAGTTATCTTCATCAGCCTGGCGATATTCATATTTTCTGTACAGTTAACAGCATTATAGGCGATATTATTTATCTTGAAGCGCTGTTCTGCGCCCTTACATTTAGGGCAATGTTCCTTGATATATATGGTAGGTATATCTCCCGCCCCTCCGGGGACATGTTCAAATATCTCATTAAATATCTCGGATACAACATTTCTGCCCTCATTCTCTGCGTTTTCTTCATTAGCTGCATCCGGCTCTGAAAATTTTGGCTTCTCAGGACCGATATGTGTCAATTTACTGCTGCCTATATCATAAACCTTTCGATCTTTAAATTCCTGTGCCTTACCGTCATTCCAATTTTGCACCGGTCTGTAATATCCGGTGATACGGCTGTAAACCTCGGTCTTTTCTTTGCACTTCGGACATGTATCAACCTCGCCCGAAATATATCCGTGGTTTCTGCAGACAGAATATGTAGGTGAGATCGTATAATAAGGTATCCTGTAATTCTCCGCTATCTTCCTAACGAGCGAGGCAGCAGCTTTCCAATCAGGCAGCTTCTCTCCCAGAAATGCATGAAATACTGTTCCGGATGTATAGAGTGTCTGCAATTCATCCTGTATATCAAGTGCCGTAAATATGTCTTCCGTATATCCGACAGGCAGATGTGACGAATTGGTATAATACGGCGTGCCATTCATGTTTGCGGTAATAATATCCGGAAATTCCTCTCTGTCATGCTTTGCAAATCTGTAAGTTGTGGATTCCGCAGGTGTTGCCTCAAGATTATACAGATCCCCATACATTTCCTGATAATCGGAGAGACGTGCTCTTATATGATTTAATACCTCAACGGCAAATTTTTGCGTCTTCGGATGTGTAAGATCCTCTCCAAGCCATTTCGCGTTGAGTCCGACCTCATTCATTCCGATAATGCCTATCGTCGAAAAATGGTTGTTAAATGTTCCGAGATAGCGTTTGGTATAAGGATACAGTCCGTTTTCAAGAAGCTGAGTTATGACCGTACGCTTTGTCTTTAATGATGCAGCCGCAATATCCAGCAAATGATCGAGCCTGCTGTAGAAATCAGTCTCATCCTCCGCAAGATAAGCTATACGCGGAAGATTTATCGTTACGACACCTACAGAGCCTGTCGACTCACCGCTGCCGAAAAAGCCTCCTGACTTCTTTCTAAGTTCCCTAAGATCCAGACGCAAGCGGCAGCACATGCTCCTTACGTCATCCGGCTCCATATCGGAATTGATATAATTTGAAAAATATGGTGTGCCGTATTTTGATGTCATCTCGAAAAGCAGTCTGTTATTTTCAGACTCGCTCCAATCAAAATCCTTTGTAATAGAATATGTCGGTATAGGATACTGAAAACCGCGTCCGTTGGCGTCACCCTCGATCATGATCTCAATGAAGGCTTTGTTGACCATGTCCATTTCCTTTTGACAATCACCATATGTAAAATCCATTTCCCTTCCGCCGACTATCGCTGCCTGCTCCTTCATATCCTTAGGGCATATCCAGTCAATGGTTATATTGGTAAACGGCGCTTGTGTTCCCCATCTTGAAGGAGTATTTACACCATATATAAATGATTGTATACATTGCTTGACCTCCTTTTGTGAGAGAGAATCCGCACGCACAAACGGTGCAAGGTATGTATCAAACGAAGAAAAGGCCTGTGCTCCTGCCCATTCATTCTGCATTATGCCGAGGAAGTTAACCATTTGATTGCATAATGTGGATAGATGAGCGGCAGGAGAGGATGTTATCTTGCCGGGTACTCCTCCGAGTCCCTCCTGTATGAGCTGCTTGAGAGACCATCCGGCACAATATCCCGTAAGCATGCTGAGATCATGGATATGTATTTCCGCGTTCCTGTGCGCATTTGCGGTTTCCTCATCATATATCTCACTAAGCCAATAATTAGCCGTTATGGCGCCCGAATTTGAAAGGATAAGTCCGCCCACACTATATGTCACAGTGGAATTTTCCTTGACACGCCAGTCATTTATCTTCAAATAATTGTCTACAAGATCTTTATAATTAAGCAACGCGCTTTTTACATTTCTTACCTTTTCACGCTGCTTACGATAAAGTATATATGCCTTGGCTACATCTGCATATCCTGCCTCGGACAGAATCTTTTCCGCGCTGTCCTGGATATCCTCAACATTTATGATATCCTCTTTTATCTTTTCCTCAAAGTCACTGGTAACCCTAAGTGCAAGCATATCTATGACAGAGGGATGATATTGCTTATTGCATGCTTCAAATGCCTTGGTAAGTGCCGCACTTATCTTTGAAACATTGAAATCTACGATCTTTCCGTCTCTTTTTTGTACTTTATACATGTTCTGCCTCCCTTTGGTTATATACGAGTGATTCTTGTCATTCTTATCCGATATCAGATCTGCAAATATGCATCGATGATCCGTGTGCTGTTCTTATATAATATGGTATTTAGAAAAAAAGTCAATATCTTGTATCTCTATTTTTTATAAAGTACAAGATATTGGCTTTTCATTAATAATAATGCATCGATATGCCAACCAAAGTATCAGATCTATCTTCGGTTATATCTTCAGATTCCTCTTATTTCAACATTCGCAATATATTTTCCCGCAACGGCTGCAAATCTTTCCATTTCCGCTTTGGTGCATGAATGAAGGTCTTTAACAGGGACAGCCTCGCTTTCTTTAAAAGATTGAAGGAAATATCTTTGACACCCCTTGATCATGCGAGCTATGTCTTCGATTGTTTTCTCATTATGAAGCTCGCTAACGACTGTTGTCCTAAATTCATGTTCTATGCCGCAGGATAGAATGATGTCTATACTCTCTTTTATCTTATCTGTATTAAATGCCTTAAGTCCGACTGCCGCGCCATAATCATCGAGGCTGCTTTTTACATCCATTGCGATATAATCTGCAAGTCCCATGTCTATGAGTGACTTAAGCTCCCTTGGATGGTTTCCGTTGGTATCCAGCTTAACCTTAAGATCAAGTTCCTTAACCTTCCCTAGAATATCCGCAAGGCAAGGCTCGAGCAACGGCTCGCCTCCCGAAAATACTACGCCTTCAATGATGCCTTTTCTCTTTTTCAGAAAATCCAAGAGATCGTTGTCATCCATGACAGCTTTTGTCCTGTTCATGGCAAGTTCGCTGTTGTGACAAAACGGACATCTCATATCACATCCGGCGAAAAAAACAGTGCATGCTACATATCCCGGAAAATCCAAAAGTGTCAATTTTTGTAATCCGTAAATCTGCATACATGCACTCCTTCTTTGGCTGTGTCCTTTATGACACTGCCATCACTTATTTACATTCCCATTCGCCATGCATCTCTGATATATATAATTTCATCACCGTCGATGAGCAGTGCGTCAAATCTGCAAAATGTATCCGCAGGATATCCTGACATACCAAGAAATGCTTTTGCAACCGATGCTATCTTATTTTGTTTTGATCTTGAAATAGCATATCTTGCCCCGCCTTGATTTTTATATGATCTATACTTGACTTCGATGAATAAAAGATATTCCTTTTCTCTGCCTATAATATCTATTTCGCCGAATCTTGTTCTGAAATTTACGGTTATGATCTCTATTCCCTGATCCTCAAGGTATCCGCATGCGATCTTTTCATATGCGGTTCCGACCGCTCTTTTATTCATAACAATTCGGACAGCTTTTCATTTTCTAAATACAACATAATGTTAATATAATGCATTGATGCCTCTTATGGTGCATATACGATTTCGGTGCTGACAACCGGTTTGCTCGTCCAGTCATTATAATTATTGGCGATAAGTGTAAGGGATACGTTTTCGATATTTGTAATACCATTTTCCGAAAGCAGCTCATCAGACCACGTTATGACAGAATATCCCGATGCATTAGCAGGGATAACCACTCCCCAAGAAGGATCGGCCATCTTACCGTTTACGGACACATTCGATGCCACGAATTGCAGGTCATTTTCTGTCTTATTTTCAATATAAAGACGAACACTTTGTCCCCATGTCTCATCTTCTGCCAGACCTATTGCGGTGACCTTTACCAGCTCATTTTCCGTAAGTATCACATCCTGATCACCCGATGTTCTCTGATAAGCCGAAACATTTTCCTGCCCATACGGATATATGCGGATATATTGTTCGGAAATTACATTTTTCGTATTATTCATGTCATAGACAACCATCATTATGGCAATGTCAGAATATCCGATATCATCTGCATATATATCGTCTGCATAAAAATCTATCTGCGCATTTGAAGCAGACGACGGACTTACAACACATGACCAGTGCGGATCCACGCTGAGCCCTTCTACTACCGCATATTTGGACGCAAAAATAAGTTTCTTATCCGCTGACTTGTTGTTCAATTCAAGCTTTATCGTACAGTCTGCGTCACCGTTTGCTATTATGTCAGTGATCACTACCGAGCAGCTGTCATTATCTATCAGTGTCTGAGACTCTATCTCAACATCAGTAACATCCTCGCCATCTGTCTCATCGGCAGACTTTGTCGCATCCGATTCAGATGTTTCCTTGCTCTCTGTCTGATCTTCTCCCGTCTGTCCTGACATACCTGTACATCCTACGAGTAACATTGACGCAAGGATCATAGCTGCCGCAGCCAACGAGATATATTTTTGAGATATTTTCATTTTATTCTCCTCAAATACTTAATATACATAGACTGTTGTCCCTATCGGGATATTGTAATAAACCCATTTTGCATTCGCAGTCGCGACCCTTACACATCCGTGTGAGGAATTATATCCCAAGGACGAATTGAGATGATTGAACGTACCTCTTTCATATAGCGTTGAGTGAATGAGATAGGGCCCGAAAAATCCGGAATAATAATAGCATGTATAATCATAATCGCTGAAGCAATATCCTCTGTTTGTTGTTATCTCAAATGTACCCTTTACCGTCGGAGTATCATATGCCCCCGTAGAACATGTCCAAAAATATTCAAGATTCCAATTATATTGACTTCCCTTAAAGACGCCAATCCTGTTGGCTCTGCAATCTATCAGTATAAGCCACTGCGTACTGCTTGAAAAATCATTCGCAGCCATTGCCATATTATATGAGCTTTGCGATATCACTGCCCCGTGATTGACCGGAAGAGTCACGGCCACGCCATCCAGCACGCCGTCTATCATACCGCTCGCGCTATTATCTACCATACCGTCTTTAATAAACCATTGACCGCTCGCGCAGCTTACAAAGCCGTTATAGTCTGTCTTCAAATGGCCGTTTGATACATAGCAGAGTCCCTCTGCACAATCCCCCACATCTGTAACTGAAAAATCAATAATGCCATTTACCACTCTCCAGCCGCCGTACTCGTTGTATCCTATGCCTGTATATGTCCTGTCAACATACCCACCGCAGACATAATACCAGACGCCTTCAAACATAAATACACCTGATCTGGTCTCGTCGACGAGCCCGTTTGTTACGAGCACGAGATTGCCGTCTGCTCTTGCAAGTCCGCAATAGCTGTCATCACATTCGCCGTTTCGTATAAAATATTTCTCGTCTCCCTGGCGGATAATCCCTGTATAGGACCTATTCAGCCTTCCTGCGGAAAAATATTTTTGCTTGCCGTTATCATTTATAAGTCCTGTATAATCTGACAAGAAAATGTCATTTTCATAGAGACACCATTCGTTATCCTCGAATCTGATCTCTATTCCATCCTCTGTGTCTATAGGGGCGGATGCCGCAGTTTTTTTCACATTACCTGCAGCCCTTCCTTCGACAACTACAGGATGATCTATAGGATCATAGACAACATATTCCCAGCCGTCGCCTGCGGGTGGCTTGATAGTCGCTGTAGCGCTCGAAGCCTCTGTCGTAGTTTCTGTTGCGGTTGTGGCAGCGGTCGTTGTCTCTTTTGCGGATGTCTCCTTTTGATCTTTTTCACTCGTCTCCGGCACATTTTGCGTGCTCTCCTCTTCCCGACTTTCGGAAGAAGACTCGGTATTCTCCTGCGTCGGTGCGGGTGTTTCCTCAGTGACCTGAGGTGAGTCCTCCTGCGTATCATCTGCAAGAAGGCATTGTGTATTTACGATGCATAGCATTAAAGCTAATACTATAGCTAAAAGTCTCTTCATTAAATGAATTTCCCCGTGGATCTGTTATAAAATATGCCGTATCATGCTTTTAAAGAGTGCAATCCTACATGATATACGATCAAAAAAACATCCCGCATATCATACCATCTAAACGTATATCATAGTTAAAAATAATCTTACATTTTATGCAATAAAATGTTAAGAAATATAGGCAATATCCTTAAAATTACTCAATACCGCCAAATGTATAGTCCTGCGCCTCAATGGCTTCCTTTATAACCTCGTCTGCTACCTCATGGCTCAATGTGATAACAGCATTTCCGTCATCCTTTGAAGGCTTTGCATCCTCTATTCCGTCAATGGCCTCAAGAGCTTTTTTTACTCTTGCCTCGCAATGTCCGCACATCATGCCTTCTATTTTTACTATTCTTTGCATCTTTTTATCTCCTTTTTTCACATTATCAATACAATTTTTTTCGTTATTCTTATGTATCTTAAAAAGGTTCAGCCGCAATGCATTCATGCATACACAAAATGATGACAATGCCATGGCTGCCGCTCCCCACATGGGATTCATGCGTATATTCGGATAAACACCCGCTGCCATCGGAATAAGTACCAGATTGTATGCAAAGGCCCAAAAAAGATTTTCCCGTATATTTCGCATTGTGGCCTTTGAAAGCCTTATTGCGGCAGGGACATCAATAATTCTTGAGTTCATCAATATGATATCCGATGAATTCAGCGCTATATCTGTGCCGCTGCCTATAGCAATGCCTATATCTGCCGCGGCAAGTGCCGGTGCGTCATTTATGCCGTCGCCCACCATTGCAACGCATCCTCTCTCCTTCAGCTTGGCCACTGCATTCTGCTTTTCATCAGGAAGCACACCTGCTATGACATTTTCTATACCCACCTTTGCCGCCACAGCATGGGCCGTCATCTCATTGTCCCCGGTTATCATCACTACATCAATGCCAAGTCTGCGAAGTTCCTCTACTGCTGCAGCGGAGTCCTCTCTGACAGTATCCGCAACTGCAATGATCCCGATCAATTGTCCGTCTTCGGTAAAAAAGAGCGGTGTCTTACCACTTAAGGCAAGCTCCTTGCACTTTTCGTCAAATCCCTTTATATCGGTGATCGTTTTTATGAACTTCTCAGACCCTCCATATACGATATGTCCGTTCACATTGCCCTTCAGTCCGCAGCCGGCGATTATCTCAATCTCATTTGCCATCACGCCGCCGTGGCCCAACTTGTCCGCATATGATATGACAGCCTTTGACAGCGGATGCTCAGAGCCTATCTCAATGGCATATGCCGTCTTCAACAGCTTCTCTTCAGATATACCTTTTACCGTGATCACATCCGTAACTTCCGGCCTGCCGATCGTCACCGTGCCGGTCTTATCCAATGCGACAACCTTGACTTTACCCGCGCTCTCAAGCACTGCAGCGTTTTTGAACAATATGCCTCCCCTTGCACCTACGCCGCCTCCTGCCATTATGGCAACGGGTGTGGCAAGTCCCAAGGCGCATGGACAGGATATAACAAGTACAGATATGGCCCTCTCAAGTGAAAGATAGACTGTATGTCCTGTTACCAGCCATATTATACATACAATTACGGATATTATGATGACCGCAGGAACAAATACTCCGGATACCTTATCCGCGATACGCGCGATGGGAGCCTTTGTTGCGGCAATATCGCTTACCGTTTGCACGATCTTAGAAAACGAAGTATCATCGCCGACTCTTGAGGCTCTTGCCTTTATATACCCGTTCGTGTTGACAGTCGCAGCTGATATCTGATCGCCCGGTGACTTATCTGCCGGTATAGACTCGCCTGTAAGCGCCGATTCATCTACAGAGCAGCTGCCCTCCACGATCACACCGTCTACAGGTATAGCTCCTCCGGGCCTGACTATAAATATATCTCCGACCGCAACATCGTCTATATCAACCTCTGTCTCAGATCCGTCTCGTTCTACGACCGCAGTCTTTGGTGCCATCTTAAGCAGATCCTTCAGAGCATCTGTTGTCTTTCCTTTGGAACGTGCCTCAAGTGTCTTTCCGACAGTTATGAGCGCAGGTATCATTGCCGCCGATTCAAAATAAAGCTGGTCATGATACATCTCCATGATCTGCGCAGATGATGCACCCTCTGTCATCATCACAGACATCTTAAGTACGATAAACAATGACCAGAAAAAAGATACTGATGAACCGAGTGCGACCAATGTATCCATATTGGGCGCACGTTTTATGAGACTTTTAAATCCCGAGATAAAAAAATCGCGGTTTATATAGATGATCACAAGTGCTAAAAGCATTTGAATAACGGAAAGACCTATATAATCATGCTCTATAATGCCGGGCAGCAAGAACCCCAACATATTATGACCCATTGTGATATACATAAGCATGATAAGCCATATGACAGAAAAAATAAGCCTCTTAAGCAGCTTAGGTGTCTCCTTGTCCTTAAGGGCTTCTTCCTC
The DNA here is from genome assembly GCA_964528825.1 of uncultured Parasporobacterium sp. Classification (GTDB taxonomy): domain Bacteria; phylum Bacillota; class Clostridia; order Lachnospirales; family Lachnospiraceae; genus RGIG5612. The sequence goes on along the minus strand of CAZGVB010000003.1, from coordinate 38,134 downwards.
AGCGGAAAATCTTCCGCTTGTATGCATATCATCCGTCTGCGTTTTCTTGAGTCTTGCTCCGTATCCGGCATCCTCAACGGCTTTTATGATCTGCTGTGCGCTCGCGTCACCTTCAACGGTCATGGAATTCGTAAGCAGCGATACCGCAACGCTTTTCACGCCGGGGACCTTGGCAACCGCCTTTTCAACATGTGCCTGACAGGAAGAGCATGTCATTCCGGTAACAATATATTGTTCCATATTATCCTCCCCTCTCTGCTTTAATTCATACAAGATCCCGCTTATATTTTGCACATATCATGTCTGTTCTGTTAACCTGCAGTCCTCATCCTGCGGCTGTAAGAGATCACACGGCGCCTTTGCTTCTTAAAAAATCTTATATGCTCCTTTACAACGAGCTCACCGCTTGTAAATGGATCCCCTAGTTCCCTTTTGATCCGATTGAGCTGCTTGATCCTATATCCGACATGCAGGAAAGATTCGGCCTTATTATACGGGTAAAATGTCAAAACAAAAAATTTGTTGATATTTCCTATTTTCTGTTTTAATGTCCCTTGATAATGCTCACCGCCGTAAGCGGTCTCTCTGCATTCTTTTATATATGATATAAGATCGTCGGCATTTTTTATATCTGCGGCAAATTCTGTATAAGCCATACCTACACTGTCTGCTCTATGTGAATCACTTCCGGCGGTGATAGGCTTGTGATATCTTTTGCCTATTCTTTCAGCCTTGGCATTTGAGACTTCATCCTCAGCCGAGTTGAATCCCTCTATAAAATCGAATTTTTCTGCTATTTTATTGCTGTATTTGAATACACCCGTTGAAAATATACTGAGAAACGGCTCACCGTATGGATGAGCAGGACCTAATATGCCTCCATAGCTGTGAACTATATGAATGAGTCTTTCCACTCTCATTCCTCTGTGTTCAAGGATCTTCAAATGAACTCCCTCAGGCATAATGACTAAGATATGTCCCCCATTCAAGGTATCATATTCGATGCCCTTTATGACCATAAAGTCCTTCGGCATCTCATCCTTATGCGCAAGATAATGCTCATATCCATTATAAGAATCATGATCGGAAATGAGCATTCCGTCAAAGCCCCGCTCCTTGAGCAGCTGAATATATTCCTTTATCGGAAGCTTCGCATCTATCGAGCCTTCCTTTGTATGACAATGCATATCAAATTTCATATCTTTATTTCCGTATCCTTATCCTATGCCGACAAGGAAAAATGATAACCCACATAGTGTATCATTTCAATACTTTTATTTTTCAGGCTCTCTGCGGGTCACTGCAGAGAGCCTGAAAATCTTTCATCCGGACAATTTTCAATACTGCACATGTGAGATATGCCGCACAAACAAGCTGCGTTTTCTGCGGATAATTTTATCCTACATGAACTCGCTTATTTTGCGAGAAAATATGCTTCCTTTACAATATGCTCATCAAATCCGTACATATCAAGCAGCCTTATCGCGTTTCTTGAATCCGACGGGCCTTCTTTAAGCTTATAATCAAACATTACCATGCCGTCTTCAACATCCTCCGAAAAATGATAATTTGTCATATAATCTTCAAGAAGCTCGGTAAGCTCAATGTCATGAGTCGCTGCGAAGGCAAGTACATTATCATCTGTCATATGCTTCAATATAACGGTAGAAGCCGCGATACGTTCCTTGGTATTGGTTCCTCTCAGCACCTCATCAATAAAACACATGACAGGCACGTCCCCTATCGCATCGAAGATACGTTTTATTGACCTTATCTCGACGACAAAATAGCTTTCATTACCTAATATATTATCATTAAGTGCCATCGAAGATATGACTTTACAATAATCAGTCTTATATTCTCTTGCCGGGCATGTATATATTGTCTGCGCGAATATCTGTGATATGGCAATACTCTTTAAAAAAGTTGACTTGCCTGACGCATTTGAACCTGTGAGCAATATGGAACGATCAGTCTCTAAGCTGTTGGTTACAGGCTTTTCTATGAGCAGATGATAAATATCCTTAAATTCAAGATGTTTTTCATATGATGTATGGTGATCAAATTGCGGAATACACCATATATCAAGGTCGTCTCTCAGCTTTGCAATACAAAATGCCAGCTCAATCTCTCCCAAAAGATCATAAAGCTCGTTCACCTCTTCACTTTTTTGTATGATCTTCTTTAAGCTGCTGTTGAACTTGATAAGATCAACATGAAAGAGCATCCTTATGTAATCCATGACTACATCTACGAGAGAGCCCGATACGCTTGTCGTGATAAGCCAGCTGCCTCTGCTTACATCTCCGAATGATCTATATAATTCTGCAGCCCTCTTTGCATCATTTTCAAATGGAGTGCCGTCGAAACCGATCTTAGCAAATCTTCCCGCACACTGTACCATACGGCAAAGATACTTTACGCAAAGGAAATATCCTTCTATTTTTCCCTTTTCCTTGAAATAATCCAGAATATTGATGATAAACATGACCACGAGAGCTACCACTCCTATGATCGGTCTTATAAATATCAGCCCGATGGCGATCAGCAATAAGATGCCGAGTATGACATGCTTGATGCTGCTCTTCTGCTCAAGCTCGGAAAGTCTGAATATATAATCCTTGAAGGATATCTTCTTTGATCTGCCAAGGTCTTTAAATATTTTTTGAACTCTTCCCGTATGCTTGACATCAGCCCTTATATATTCTGCCTTGTCAGAGCGCTCCTTCAGATTGTCTTGCGACAGCATGAGTCTGTGAAGAGAGATATATAAATATTCCTTCCCGACAGATGATTCGCATATGTCGATCCTTTTGCATATCTCATCCATACAAAGATCATGCCATGTTATCTCATCTATTTCGAAAAATTGTCTGTCTTCGACATTTTTTGCATTCAATCGGATCAATATTCCTTTCCGAATTCTCTTGTCATGAGATTGTTCACAGCCGTCCTCGGATCAAGATTTTCAAACAGAATCTGATTTACGGCATTTATAATAGGCATCTCGACACAATTTTTCTTTGCAAGTTCTCTTGCAGCCTCAGCCGAAACAATGCCTTCAACGACCATATTTACTTCTTTTACGGCCTCATCCTTGGATTTTCCTTGACCTATGAGGATGCCTGCCCTTCTGTTACGACTATGCATGCTTGCACAGGTAACAATGAGATCTCCCATACCGCTGAGCCCGTAGAGAGTCTCATGCTTTGCGCCCATTTTTTCTGCAAGAGAAGCCATCTCCTTGATGCCCCTCGTGATAAGTGCTGCTTTTATGTTATCACCGTATCCTATTCCATCGGCAATACCTGCCGCAAGCGCTATCACATTTTTAAGTGAGCCTCCAAGCTCTACACCCAGAGCATCATCACTTGTATATACTCTAAATACGGCGCTTGCAAATATCTCCTGCAGATAAACTGCTGTCTCATTGTCGTCCCCCGCCACCGTTACGACCGTGGGCATCCTCCTGGATACCTCCTCTGCGTGTGAAGGTCCTGAAAGAACATATACCTTCGCATTCTCAAGCTCTTCTTCTATAACTTGTTTTAGTGTGTATAAGGTACCGCTTTCAAGTCCCTTTGCGACATTTACAATTATTTGACCGTCCGGTATAAGCCCCTTCAGTCTTTTAGCGGTAGAACGGGTAAATTTTGATGCGACAGCGCATACGATGACATCCTTCCCGCAAACAGCCTCCGCAAGATCGGCAGTTAGATATATATTCTCCGGTATGATGACTCCCGGAAGATATTTCGGATTTTCATGGTCCCTCTTAAGTATTTCTATTTCTTCTTCTACAGCGCTCCATAATGTCACATTATGTCCGTTGTCGGATAAAAGTACGCTAAGTGCCAATGCCCAACTTCCTCCGCCTAAAACAGCTATATGTGCCATGTTATTTCTCCTTTCTGTGAAAACTGAATCTGCGTTCGCAGCCCTCAGTCAATCTTGCAATATTATCTCTGTGTTGAAAAATGACAAGAAATGCCATCAATGCCACGATAATGTAGCAATCGGCAGTATATCTTTGCCGCAATATTATATTTCCCGATTGTGTAAGAATAATGAAAATAATCAGCTCAGATGCTATAAGTGTCATAGACGCCAATGAAACATATCTTGTGGCAAAGCAGATACCGAAGAAAATGATCACTCCTATGATTATCATCTTCAGATCCCAAAGTGATATAAGAGCCGCCGCAGACGCGGCCACGCCCTTTCCGCCTTTAAAATGCAGATAAAAAGGAAAATTGTGTCCGATCACAACACCGAATCCGATATAAAGAAAAAGCGTTATGCGATCAACCTCTGTATAGCCGATTCCACATATAAGTATAAGATAAATGACATATTCAGCGAGGAAAACCTTCAAAATATCACATACTGCAGTGAAGATCCCCCAGAAATTGCCAAGTACACGTGTGGCATTGGTAGCTCCGAGATTGCCGCTTCCTTGCTTTCTGATATCTATATGCTTAATTTTTCCGATTATGTATGCCGTCTGAATACATCCGAAAAAATATCCTGCCATAAGGCATATAAAACAGATTAAACGATCCATTATTGCTTCTCTTTACGTTCCCTGATGATAAATTTGATAGGTGTACCCTCAAAACCGAAGGCCTCTCTCAGCTTATTTTCGATATATCTTAAGTAAGAAAAATGCATAAGCTTCTTTTCGTTAACGAATATCACAAATGAAGGCGGTTTTACTCCCACCTGCGTGGTATAGAATATCTTTAATTTTTTTCCTTTATCGGATGGAGGCTGATTTATAGCTGTTGCCTCATAAATGATCTCATTTACTACACCCGTGGCTATCCTTCTCGAATGATTTTCCACAACTACATCAATAAGATCAAACAGCTTATCGAGCCGCTGGCCGGTCTTCGCCGATACAAATAAAAGTCTTGCATATGGCATATATGAAAAGGCGCCGCGTATCTTTTCCGTAAATTTATAGATGGTCTTATCGTCCTTTTCAATAGAGTCCCACTTGTTGACCACGATGATAACGCCCTTGCCCCTTTCATGAGCAATGCCTGCTATCTTCGTATCCTGATCTGTCACACCCTCGGATGCATCTATGACCATAAGTACAACATCCGCATGCTCTACTGCAGCTACCGCCCTTATGATGCTGTACCTTTCAAGTTCCTCTTTTATATGACTTTTTCTGCGAAGTCCCGCGGTATCTATAAATACATATTCTCTTTCATTATGTCTGATGATCGTATCAACAGCATCTCTCGTTGTTCCGGGAATATCGGATACTATGACTCTCTGTTCGTTTGAGAGAGCATTTATAAGAGAGGATTTCCCAACATTCGGCTTGCCGATGATAGCGATCCGCGGACGTTCTTCCTCTTCTTCATCAAGATATTTTCTATCAAAGTATTCCGTCACCTTATCGAGCATGTCGCCTATTCCGAGCTTTCCTGTCGACGAGATTGCATACGGATCCCCAAGCCCCAGATTATAAAACTCATAGACATCGAGTTCCTGCTTCGACGGATTGTCGACCTTATTTACCACCAGTACGATAGGCTTACCGCTGCGTCTCAGCATATCGGCCACCTTGTCGTCGGCATCGACCAGTCCCTGCCTTACATCCGTCATAAAAATTATCACATCTGCGGTATCTATCGCTATCTGAGCCTGTTCTCTCATTTGTGACAGGATGATATCCCTGCTGTCAGGCTCGATTCCGCCGGTATCTACAAGTGTAAAATCCATATCAAGCCACGAAACATCGGCGTATATCCTATCTCTCGTAACGCCGGGCTCGTCATTCACTATTGAGATCTTGCTTCCCGCAAGTGCATTGAATAATGTTGATTTGCCTACATTAGGCCTTCCGACTATCGCCACTATCGGCTTGCTCATAAATCTGTCTCCTAAAATCCGTATTCTCAAGTCCGGCGAATGCCCTAAAAAGAGCATCTCCCGATGACGGAACTACTGTAATCCTTGTCTTTAGCTTTTCTTGTATCTCATCAAGTCTTGTATCATCAAGGAAATAATCCTCACCGCTTCTCAGCATGTTTACCGGGATAAGCAACTCCTCGCCAAGATCCTTTCCCTCAAGCTGTTCCAGAAGGTCACATCCGCATATAAGCCCCGACACGGTGATATGTTCCCCAAAGAAATTATTGACTATAGGGAAAATATCTATCACTCCACCGAACCTGTCTGTAAAGAGATCTGCAAGAGTGCGCATCTCATCTGCCGCACTCAGACCCGTGGCAAGTGATATATGCCTTGATCTTACCTTTAATGCGTCCTTTACGGCGTCATCCATGCTGCTTGAAAATTCCTCTCTTTGCAATCTTATCATGCCGACACCGTTTTCAAGCTGCATATATCCGTCATATCTGCCCTCTTCGGGAACGTCCCTTTGTGCCATCAGATAAAACTCATCGCTTGCATGAACAAAATGCAGACCGAAAGCTTCAAATGCTTCCTTCTGGAGATCCTCAATAATATCTATCGCAGCGCAGGCATCCGATGGCCCGTAAAAATCGAGAGGATATAATCCTTCTCTGAACTTCGTAAGCCCCGCAGGCACAACCGAAACACTTTGCATGACAGGAGCATATTTCATCAGATCACGTATAGTCCTTCTAAGTTCCCCGCCGTCATTTATGCCTTTGCATAGGACTATCTGAGCATTCATATGTATACCGGCCTCACAGAGTCTGTCTATATATTTAAGACAATCTCCCGCGAAACGATTTTGCAGCATTTTTATCCTGAGATCCGGGTCAGTGGTATGTACCGAAATATTGATGGGCTCCATATGATAACGTATGATCCTGTCAATATCCGCATCCTTCATATTAGTCAAGGTAACATAATTGCCCTGTAAAAAAGAAAGTCTCGAATCGTCATCCTTGAAATACAGAGTCTCTCTCATTCCCTTCGGCATCTGGTCGATGAAACAAAAGATGCATTTATTGCGGCAGCTGTGATATTCATCCATAAGCGAATTGGAAAATTCGAGTCCGATATCGTCGTCATAATCCTTTTCTATCTCAAAGATATCTATATTACCATTGGCTCTTTCAATCTCGAGGGTAACATATTCATCCGCAATGATAAATTGATAATCAAATATATCTTTGATCTTTTCACCATTTACGGAAATAAGCTTGTCGCCTTTTTTTATATGCAATTTGTGGGCAATGGAACCCTTTACCACGCCCACAATAGTATGTTTATATGCCGACATTTATATTATTCGTTCCAATTGTGGAAAACTTCCTGCACATCGTCATCTTCATCAAGAAGATCCAGTATCCTTGTAAGACTGTTGATGCTGTTCTCATCCGCAAGCTCTACATATGTCTGAGGAATCATTGAGATCTGCGCATCGACCATAGGTATCCCCGCTTCCTCCAATGAAGCTCTCACATTGCTGAAATCATCGGGATCAGTGAGAATAGTATACGAATCATCATCCTCTGAAAAATCCTCTGCGCCTGCGTCGAGTGCGGTCATCATAAGCTCATCTGAGCTAAGCTCGACTTCTTCTTTATCTATGATGATCTGTCCCTTTTTATCAAACATATATGATACACATCCGGGCGTACCTACATTGCCGCCGCCTTTTGTAAATGCATATTTTACGTTTGCTGCGGTACGATTCTTGTTGTCTGTAAGAGTATTAACAATGATAGCCGTTCCTTCCGGACCATAGCCCTCGTATGTTATGGCTTCATAATTTACATTTCCACCTTCGCCTGCTGCCTTCTTTATGCCGCGTTCTATAGTATCATTAGGCATATTATTTGCTTTTGCCTTAGCTATAACATCGCGAAGCTTAGAATTATTATTCGGATCGGCTCCGCCCTCCTTTACTGCTATCGCTATCTCTTTACCTATGATAGTGAACATTTTTCCCTTAGCAGCATCATTTTTTTCTTTTTTATGCTTGATATTTGCAAATTTTGAATGTCCTGACATATAAACCTCTTTTAATATTATTTTTATAATGCTCTGCAGGTATCTTTAAGGATCGATCTTCCCTATCACAATATGGCATCAGCACCTGAAGATATTTAACATCTTCAGGTCTCAAAAAAATACCTGAGCAATTCATTATATATATTTTTTCAAAAAAAATCAATCAGCATCGCTTTAACCACTGCTGTCAGTCGCTGTAGGGTAATCGCCTGCAAATCTTTCATTCAGACAATTTTTAGTACTGTGCGTGTAGGCTATGCCAACCAAAAATTTAACTTTGACATTTAAAAGGCAGTGCCGGAATCCGACACTGCCTAATATGTTAATTACAAGTCTCCACTCTTGTTTAAAGGAGAAACAAACCTGATCTATGCGATCTTTATTGTTCCGAGATCCTTTGCCTCATCGAGCTTGATATCCATAGGAGCTACGCCCTCGATCTCAAGTGTATATTCTCCGTCCTTTACAAGTCCGAGGAACTGGAAGTCGCCAAGGAAATCTGTGGTCTCTTCCTTCTTTGCACCCGTCTTCTTGCATGTAAGGGTAACCTTTGCTCCATTCTTGCATTCACCGTCAGCGCTGATAACTTCACCTGTGATGAATGGCTTAGGCATCTTATAGTAAAGAAGCTTATAATCAAGTCCCTCTGGAGTGCAATCTGTGATATCGTCAGCATTTGCAGCAAGGAATTTTGCTACATCGCTGTCAGGATCGTCAAGATCACCCCATTGCATATACATCGTAGGATCGTCATAGATGACCTCAAGAGGCTTGAGATCATGCTCGATCGGAAATACTGCCGGGATATAATCCATCTTCACCTTCATATTCTGTCCTTGCTCAACTTCCTTTTGAGCAACCCAGATCGGTGCTTTGCCTTCCGGAATCTCAGAATCTGTCGGTTGATTAACGATAGCTGTCATCTCATCAACAACTGAAAGGAGATCGGATCCGCAGCCATCGGCACGAGTAACATCAATGATCAAACCATATTTTTTTGCCATCTTACTTCTCCTCCCATTTTCTTATTTCGCAAAGACATGAGTTAGGTGTCATACCCGGTACATTCTTAGAAAGCATTGTTGATGCAGTAAGAATATTTACACAACCTGCACGGTCTGTAGATCCGGGAACGCCTTTCTCAATCGGATCATATCTTGCGGAGCATCCATAGCTGTGAAGAACTCCCTCAGGAACTCTATATGTAACCGAAGCAGCGCAAAGAACGCTTCCTCTGTCATTATAAAGCTCAACGATATCGCCATCCTTAATGCCTCTTGCCTCTGCATCCTTCGGATTGATCCTGCATGGCCAATACGGATATCCGTTGATCTTTACACGATGCATTGGGATATCATCAAGCCATGACTCATGCTTGTCATAATGAGTATGGAAAGACCACCTTGGGTGAGGTGAGATGATCTGCATCGGATATTTATGCCATGTATCACTCTTATATCCTTCCCATGAAGGAATGAAGTGAGGAACAATAGGTCTCTCCTGATCGTGAGGAGTATTAACCTTAAGAGATTCTGCAGCAAATTCGATAAGACCTGTATATGTACCAAGTCTTTCCGGATGACCCCACTTGCGCGGAAGGTTGCCCGGATCCGGTGTATCTGCCTCACGCTCCTCATAGAACCAACGCATTGATGGATGAGGTACTCTGTCCTTCGGGCATGGAACAATATAATATCCCTTGCGGTTGAACTCTTCCCATGTGATATCGCCGTCCTTTGCGATATCAGAGATCTCGAAGTATGCCTTTGCCCATGCATCCTCGTCTCTTCCCTCAGTAAACTCAAACTCACGTCCGAGTCTTGCTGCGATAAGTCTGAGGATCTCATAGTCGCTCTTTGACTCGCCGAGGGGCTCTACAGCCTTCTGCTCGCGAACGATAACTCTCCAGTTATTTCCGATATGAGCCATAGTAGTATAACCACCACAGGTAGCCCATTCACCGATATCGTTACGCTCGAAGTTTGTGCATGCCGGAAGGATGATGTCGGCCATATTTGTCTCTGATGAGAACCAGCAATCCTGGTTAACAACGCACTCAAGTTCAGGACTTTGATACATCTTTACCCACTTGTTCGTATCGCTCATGGTACCCATGAAGGAACCGCCGTAACGATAGAACATATGAACCTTAGTCTCCTGAGGATAGATATTGTGTGTAAATTGCTGATCAAGGCTCTGTCCGCAGAAGCCTTCACCGTTGAATGCATCATGGCCTGTAAGTATTGCATCCGGAAGTGTAAGACGGAACAATCTTTGCTGGGTAGGATTGCGGAAGCAGATCTTATCATGAGCGATACTTGATCTTCCCATCTGTCCTTCTGGCTCTGCATATCCCGGGAACCACTTATAGCTTGCAGGTGCTCCCATTGTTGTGCCCCAGATAGATACGCCCGGCTTTCCGAGTCCCTGCATAGCAGGAAGAAGAACCATCATACGAGCCCATTCTGTAGCATATGCTGCACGGCATGCGCTTCCCTGACCACCACGACATCCTGCAGACATAACAGTACGCTTCTTTGCCCATTCACGAGCAAGTGCACGGATTCTTCTTGCAGGTATGCCTGACTGTGCTTCAGCCCACTCAGGAGTCTTAGGACACATGTCATCACTCTCACCAAGGATATACTCCTTGAACTTATCAAATCCTACAGTACGTCTCTCAACATAGTCGTGATCATATGTATCATCAATGATCCACTGATATGCTATAGCCATAGCAAGAGCTGTATCTGATCCTGGACGCGGTCCAAGCCATGTGCTGTCCATAACTGCAGCTGTATAGTTGTAAAGAGGATCTATGCAGATAGTCTTTATGCCCATTTCTTTGAGCCATACACGCCAGATATGAGATTCCTGTCCTGAATAAGTACCTCTTGTTGAGTCAGGGTCGTTGGACCAGAATACGATCATCTCACTGTTCTGCATCGTATCTTCAAGAAGATCGAACTGCTCCGGCATACCAAGTCTCCACTGGAAGCCGTATGTATGAGTAGATCCCCAATGCCAGCCTTCCCATGAATCCGGGTTGTCATAGATCGGAGTATAATGAAGCATATGCATGAAACGATGGAACGGTCCCATCTTGTATCCTACAACGCCCCAGTTATGATGTGATGATGTCATGCCTGTAAGAGCAGCCTCACCATATGTTGACTGAATTCTTTCAATCTCACGTGCTACATATTCGATGGCCTGATCCCATGTGATTCTCTCATATCCGCTCTTACCACGGTTTTGAGGATTACGCTCACCGTATGGGTTCCAGTCAACACGCTTCATAGGATAGAGGATCCTGTCCTTTGAATAGATACGGTTTTTCTCACCATGAACCGGTGGTGAAAGTCTGAAAGCTTTAGGTGGGCTGTATATCTTGCCGTCCGAAGCCTTGATCTCCCATGGATCCGGAAAATCTTCTTCCGGAATCTGCAATGGTCTGACACGAGTAACGACACCGTCTTCGACATATACGGAAACAGGGCCGCCGCCGGTCATATTGCAATACATTTTTTCCATATGATTTGCCTCCTAATTAAAAATATTGTCCCTTATGAAAAATTATACACAATGCTTTGTGCGTGTCAAATGGATTTTGCCCAACAGTTTTGATTTTTTTTGTGCGTTTTGTATTATTATTATTTTTATAAAATCTTTGCATTATGCCGCGATCGCTGTTAAGCTCTGCATATGCCGTTTTGGCATATCAATAATCATTTTCAGGAGAAATAATATGTCAGATAATTGTACAGATATGGGCGATATTGCCCCGGTAAGACTGCATTTTTCAAAGCCCTTTCCAATTGAGACAAGATGCCCTACCTCCGGCGATGAACTCTCAGTCGTTGAAATATTAAATGTAGAATACGGACTTGAAGAGGAGCAGGAAGGAACTTATGAACTTTCCCTATTTTTCAGCGGTATCAAGTCATTTAGCTTTTCGGACGACGATCAGGAATGTACTATTCTTTGGTCTCTGTCGGCAAAGGACGGCTCTGCGAGCATCATAAAGGGCAGCACAAAAACAGGAAATATCGAGATGGGTGAGCGCTTTTCGGACGTCTGCACTACACTTAAAGGCATCCCCGCAGGAGATTACTTACTAGAAATACTTTACGTCTAAGCAATTTGCGTTATGTTTTTAAATAATCCTCATCATTTTAAACTATCCTTGCTATATTTGAGTAACATGCGTGCGCTTTTTTTGTGATCAGCATTTTTTCGGTCATAAAATATCGGCGGTACTGTAGGAAACTACAATACCGCCGATATTTTCAAATATGATCATTATATAATCATTCTGTTGTCTTTAAACCTCGGGTTCATTTCCGGATGCGATCTCAAGCCTCAGCAGATGAAAAGCTATCAGCAGCTTGAATCTCGTCCAATAATCATCAAGATCCACTCCCACCATTTCCTGAATCTTTCCTATCCTGTATATAACATTATTGCGATGCATATGGAGAAGCTCGCCCGTTCTCGTTGCTTTTCTTTCAGTAACAAGATATGTAAAGAGGATCTGTGAATTATCATTTCCTGTTTCCTTGTCCTCCTTCCACATTTTACTGACTATTCTCCAGCATTTTGTGTTCTTGAAGATATCGGGCAAATGGTGATATCCGAGTGAGATCATATGATATATGATAAGATCGTCATAATTGTATATATTACTTTCAGAATCCGACGAGAAGAGCGTGTCCGCATCCGTATTCTTAAGAATCTGGCTATCCTTAACAGTCTCACCAAGAGAAAGCGCTCTTGCCGCTTGGTTAAATGCCAAAGGCAGCTCTGTGATCTTCTCAAACAGAGCGCTGACTCCGCAGACAGCGTCATAAGCCTTGAGTATGGGAACGATTTTTTCCGTGTCATATCTTGACTGCTTTTTATACTCGTCCTTGTCATAGCAGTTCAGCATGATGATCTCATAATCATGTATCACACTGCGTGATTCGGGAAGCAATTGAAACAATTCATTGAATACTCTCTTGATCAGCCATTCATTATTTTCTCTGAGAATTACCTTATAAAGGATAAAATGACCCGTGACAGGCATATCGGCGACCTTGGCTCTCTCATCTATCTCAATGACATCTGTCAGACTTCCGAACAATAGGTCATTGATAAGGGAATCATATATCCTTCCGGTCTGCGGATTTTTCATCTGCTGCCTTGCAAAGCACATCCTGCAATGCTCTGCCATCACCTGAAATATATCTATAAGTGACGGTGACGGAGAGCCGCTCTTGGCTATCATCATCACATGCACTACCGGGAGTCCCGCATCCCAGAACCATCTGCTCACGGTCCCGTACTTGTTCGGATTGCCCGGCTGATTAATGAGCACACCTGTTTCCTCACGATATGCCTTAAGTCTTCCGCTTTCCTGGATCTTATGTAATGTATCTTGTGAATGGAAGCCTGTACGATTGAGCTTTACATCTATCTCATCATCCGAAACAATATTATTTGATGAGGCAAGAAGCTTATAAGAGGCATCGATGACCTGTATCGGATTGCCGAGGATATATTCACTCGCATCAATTATATCCTGATATGTGCCGCCGTTTATGATTATATCCTTAAGCTCTCTCTCCCAGTTCTGCAGCTTCGTAAATCTGCTTTGGATCACCCATGCAAGTTCTGTGAGTGATTGCATATTTTTTACCAAAAGACAGTCTGTAGGCACATCAGCGGCAGAAATGTTTTCCGCACTGCTGATGCAAAGATAGCTCAATGATGCATTTTCCTTGATGAACTCGGCATCCTTTGAAAGATCCAAAAGATACAAAACGTCTTTTTCCATATTTTCGCAAGACGGCGGCAGAAAAGAGACACATCTGTATGATCGGTTCTCATTTAAAGGGATGTGGTTAACAAGCGCATATTCAGTAAATGCATCAATAACAATATTCAGTGTAACATTCATGATCAGACTTCCTGAAATCTTATATTATTTTTCTTTGCATATTCCTCTGCAAAGCTGCCTTTTGAAGCTCTTATGACTGCATTGCCGCACCTTGCAAATGCTCTGTCACTTATTGCCTTTAAGGAATCGGGAAGATAGATGTCACATAGTGAAGTGCATTCAATAAATGCCTCATCACCTATGCTCTCAAGTCCATCCTGTGCTTTGAATGTATGCAGAAAAGTACACATTCTGAAAGCTTCCCGCTCAATGCTCCTTACACTGGTCGGAAGTGTGATGGATTTTATCTCCGCACATCCCGAAAAAGTAAATTCACGTATTATGCTTACACCTTCCGGTATATTTATCTCCTTAAGCATCTTGCAGCCCGCAAATGCTCTTTCACCGATATCATTTACCGATTCCGGTATGTTGATATTGCGAAGTCTCGAACAGTTCCAGAAGCTATCTGCTCCTATCGCCTGAATTCCCTCAGGCAATGTGACATCCGTCAATGTCTCAAGATTTATAAATGCGCTGTCCGCTATAAGCACTGTTCCGGACTTTATCTTTATTTGACGCAGATCACCCTTATGGCCGATGACACAGCGCCCCGCATATACGACACCCTGTGGTCTGCCGAAAAACCATGGAGTATCTTTGAAGGCATCCGCACCTATATGAGTCACCGAATCCGGTACCTGCACATACATGAGCATTTTACATCCGCTGAAGGCCTTTTTACCTATCTTAGTCACACCATCGGGAATTGACAGATATGTAAGATGCTCGCATCCGGAAAAGGCAAGCTCACCTATGGATTTTATATCTTCGGGAATATCGATATTTTTCAAATGTGAGCATCCGAAGAACGTGCCGTTCTTTATCTCACTTATATGCTCGGGTAATGCTGCGCTTACCAAGGATCTGCATCCCGAAAATGCACGTTCTCCCACAATGCTTGCGCCGCTCGGGATCAATATATATTCCAGAGATGTGCAATTCTTAAATGCGCCTGTGCCTATATATTTGATATTTCTTGCCAGAAATACAGACTTTATTGCGGAAAGAACAGCCCTTCTCTTACTGTCTATCCCTCCCTTTTCGGGACTGAACGCGTAATCCCCTATACCTATGACAGATTTCTCGCAGACTTTTGCCGGTGATGTGATCTCAGTCTCGTCACCGTTATATGAAACTATGACTGCTCCTTCATCCGTCTCTTCAATGCTCCATTTTTCCTTCGGAACAATGAATTTTTTATTTACAGGGAATACATATTTTATTTTTTTAAGTTTTTCTTCAAAATCGACTTCCCCGAATGCAGCATATTTGTTAGCGGGCTTTTTTGATGATTCCAGCTGAACGTTCGCCGTCTCGTCAAAAGGTATGCTTCCTGTCTCAATATCGTTATTCTCAATTACTATTTTTATATCGCCGCAGCCCGCGAATGCCCTGTCACCGATATATGTCACATCCGATGTGAGAACAACCTTTTCAAGATCCGTGCAGCCTCTGAATGCACCGGGGGCGATCGACGCTACGCCCGCGGGAGTTGTATATTCTCCGGATTTTCCCTGCGGAAATACAAGCAGCTCATGTACTCCGCCTTCATTGGTAAAAAGCACGCCATCTTCCGTATAGAAGGATCCGCCGTCTTCACATACTATCTTCTCAAGGCTGCTGCAGCCTTGCACAAAACAGTTTCCTATATTCTTGATACCGGACGGCAGAACAACCGTGCGTAAAGATGTGCATGCGGAAAAAGCATGCTCACCGATATTTACGACACTTGGAGGGATAATAATCTCCTTAAGTGATCTGCAGCCAAAGAAGGCTCCCTCATCTATTGTCTCAAGCCCGTTATCTGAAAAGGTGATGCGTTCCAGATTCTCACAGCCTGAAAACGCACCTCCCTTTATATGCTTGACATTCGCATCAAATGAGATCTCTCTCAGCTCATTGTCTCCGAAATATGCATATTCATCGATCTCGGGATCGCTTAAAAAAACAACCTCAGACATTTTTATTTATTGCCCGCTTCCTTATTTTTTACCAAAACCTTTTGTGCAGCTTCTTCCTTCTTTTTATCTGGAACAGCTACGATCTCTATGTTCTTTGCCATATCAAGATGCACATCTACAGGCTCACAGCCATCCACCTGAACGATATAATCCTCATCCTTTTTGAGATATTTGAACCAGAAATCTCCCATAAAATCAGTCTCTGTTATAGTGATCTGACCGGTAGATACCTCCGTAAGCGTAACCTTAACACCTTCAAGGCACTCATCCTTTGCTTCATTTGTAACCTCTCCTGCGATAAATGGCTTAGGAAGCTTGTAATATTTTACAACACAATCCGCGCCTTCGCCGAGGTTGCAATAGTCCTCAAGCTCATCGCCATGCTCGGCAATAAACTTGCTGACATCACTTTCGGGATCGTTCAGATCTCCCCAATGCATCGCCTGGGTCGGGCAGTCCTCAACGCATCTCGGCAGCTTTTCACCTTCATCAAGACGATGTGAATCCAGAGTATATATCTGAGGTATGTCAAGCTCATCATTCCAGAATATAGCACCCGTATCTTTAAAATAGTCGTAGATCTGTCTGCAGCCCTTTGCCTTTTCGGGATCTATTACCGTAAGACCGTCCTCTCTTACATATATTGCGCCCTCCGGTATCCCGGGAATAGACTTCGGATCAAAATTCCTGTCATGAGGAAACATCACAGGTATATAGTCAAGATTCATCTTATAATTTTGTCCCTGTGAAACTTCCTTAAGATACAATGGGAACATATCCTCCGGTACTGCCTCGCAATATCCGGGATAGCTGTTTCCGTCATATTCATCCTTTACCGACAGCATACACGAACCACAGCCGTCGCATCTTGTGATATCGATCACCAAACCATATTTCTTTGCCATTTTACCTCGTCCCGTCTTTCATTTTTCTTCATCATAAGCTTTCTTCAGAGCTATTGCAAGCTGATCGGCGCACGATGTACCCTTAGGTCCGCATGTATTGCCCTTAAGAAGCTCATAAACTTTATCTACGCTCATCCCCTCGACGAGCTTTGATATCGCTTTGAGATTGCCGCTGCATCCTCCCTCAAAATAAACATTTTTAACAATATCCCCGTCCAATTCAAAATGTATATTTCTTGAGCATACACCGTTTGTTTTGTATATATGATCCATTTATTTATCACCTCCGAATTTGCTTTTCGGACGATATTCTTTATCAAGGAGCAGGTATGAATACAAGAGCAGTTCCCTGTTCGAGATATCGTCAAGATTACTGTGAACAATCTCTCTTATCTTATTCAATCTGTAGATAAGCGTATTCCTGTGAAGATTCATTATCTTGGACGCATCTGTGAAATTACCTCCGCAAAGGAGAAAATAATAAAGCGTCTCAAGATATTCCGTATTATCACGAACATCCACATGCTCCAACCTGTAAAGATCCGGATGGACATACGATTTGGCCCTTCCGTCCTTCATGCAGATTTCTGAGATCACCTTTGTCACAACCTCATAAGCCGAAACATAATTTTGGGAATCAAATGAGCCTTTATTCAAAGCATCGCACGCCTGTCTGTAGAAATCCGGTATCTCCTCAAGATGTATGAATTCGTAGCTTATTCCCCAAAGAAAGCCTTTTTTAGGTATACGATTCTTGAAATCTTCTATCATATCCTTGTATGACGCTCCCTTCATCAATCTGAGGATGATTATCTTATTGTTCTGCTGAAGCACCACCGAATTCTTAAGCTGGTTTTCCAGCCGTTCTCTTAATGCACTCAATATAGGTGAATCCAGCTTATCCTCACCTGATACAACTACAAGACACATATTGTCCGTACTCTCGAGACCGAGATATTTGCGGATATTCATATATTGTTCCTTTGAGATCTGATTGTTCTCTATTAATTTAGAAAGAGACAATGTTATATCCGATGCAGTCTGAAACAGATGTGAATCGTTTTCCGCATACTTAGTAAGAAGCTCGACGAAGGTATTCATAAGATGGATATCGCCCTTGTTGAATGGTTTTCCGTTTTCAAGGACTACTACCTCTGCTGCTCTTCTGTTTTTTATGAATACGTTTGCATGAAGGACCATCCCGCCATAGGCAGGTGATGATTTTATGGAAGGATATTTATCAGCAAATACCATCTTATAATCCGGATCCGAGCTCACAATGCTGACTATCTCAAAATCCGAAAGCTTCTGCTGATCCGGATTGTCTATTTTGTCCCAGAAAGGATGAACGTTGGAAGAATACCCATGTGTTATGGCAAGCGTTCTTGTAGAATCATTTTTGATGAACATCGGTCTCTCAAAGATGATCTTGGCGATATCGAGGAGCTGCTGCAGCGTCCCCTTATCGAAAATGCAATCGTAGATCTCATGTTCCCATCTCGAATAGAAGTCTACAGCCTCCGCTACAGTATTCAATACGTCAACGACATTTACATTCTTTACAACAAGGCGGTCCATATCATTTACGACATTTACATCTTTTCCCGCCGAAAAAACTTCAGCATACCCCGCAGAATAAGTCCTGGTGCTGCTCTGCCTTACCAGACTTATACAAGGGTGTCCCTCAGAGATATATGTCTCAACGTCATAACCTTTTTTGATCAGATAGTCACAGATTGTCCATATACTAAGCTTCATTTCATCTACCTGTCAGGCTTTCTTTGTTTCAAAGGACACAGACCATAGACCGGCCGCGTCTGTACTTTACGAATATCTCATCCGGGATAAGTTCCTATCCTAAGATTATACCCAACCCGAGACCTTAAGTAATGACTATATTATATATTAATCAAAACAAAAAATCATTTGTAGTAAATGCTCAAACAAAATATTCTTCTTTGTAAAATTCAACTATCGATTATGGATTTGACAGAATGTATAATGTAGCCGTAATTAGGGGAATTGTTTTAAGATGCCCCGCTTTGCGCGCGGGTGCATGTAATGACAATCTATATTTAAGGAGGTTAGACTATGTTACCACCCAACCTAGACGAGCTTGATGCTTACAAAAATTACACACCGTTGGAGGATACTCATAAGGGCGCTGAGAAAGATCCTTATTCTTCTCTCGAGTTCTATGAGCTTTCACACGAGTGGGGTCCCGGAAAGGCTCCGTCATATCCTGGAGATGCAGAGACATTATTTGATATGAA
The DNA here is from genome assembly GCA_964528825.1 of uncultured Parasporobacterium sp. Classification (GTDB taxonomy): domain Bacteria; phylum Bacillota; class Clostridia; order Lachnospirales; family Lachnospiraceae; genus RGIG5612. The sequence continues at coordinate 19,044 of CAZGVB010000003.1, read as the reverse complement.
TGTTAAGCATGCCCAGTTCGGTGTTCAGGCATTCAAGATCAGCACAAACTTCCATACCGGAACTCATATGTGCGCACCTGTTCACATGTTCGCATATGGTGACGATATCGAGCAGATCCCTACAGACCGCTTCTTCGGAAACGGATGCATCCTTGATCTCAGGAACAAGGCAAATTGGGACAAGATCACAGCTGATGATCTCAAGGCTGCCGGAAATATCAAAGACGGCGATATCGTTGTTATCAACACAGGATGGCATCACAAGTATTCCGATTCTCTTGAGTATTTCGGAGAGGCTCCGGGACTCACAGAGGATGCTGCACAGTATCTTGTATCCAAGAATGTTAAGCTTGTAGCTGTTGATATGCCTTATGTTGACTCACCTGTAGCAACAAACCTTTCCGTTCATGTAGGCCGTCCTGGTCCTTTCATGAAGAGACTTGTTCCTACATACATTGAGAAGCATCCTGGCAAGGATCCTTATAAGGAATATCCGGGATTCTACCCTGCTATCAAGACTCTTGCAAAGGCAAACATCCCTGTTATCCAGCAGGTAGCAGGCGAGGTTGATGACCTTACAGGCAAGAGATGCACATTTGTTGCCGCTCCCGTAAAGATTCGCAGAGGCGCTGCATGCCCTGTACGTTTCACAGCCATCATCGATACAACAGGCGAAGCTCGTATCGACAAGGGCGAGAAGTTTTAATTTGAGAAAGGAGAGCAAAACAAATGAGTCTTAATTTTTATGATTTATCACATACATTTGAGCCTTTCATGCCCCAGTGGCCATCAGGATGCAACCTTAAAGAGGATGTAATCCGTTATCATGCAGATGCAAATATGTATGATATCAAATGGGAAGGTATCATGCACAGAGGAACTCACATGGACGCTCCTCTTCATGTTACAGAGTGCACACCTGATATCACAAATTATCCTCTTTGGAGATTCTTCGGTTCAGGCGTTTGCCTTTACATTCCTAAGGGAAAATGGGGCAAGCTTGATGTAGAAGACATCAAGAAATTTGACAGCATCATCAAAGAAGGCGACATGGTAGTCATCAATACTTCTCAGCATCATATTTGGGCTGACTCTGATGATTATTTCGCTTATGGCTGCGGAGCTACAGGTGATCTTGCATATTGGCTCAGAGACAAGAAGGTTAAGTTCGTAGGATACGGATGCCAGGCAAACGATCATCCTCTTGCTACCAAGCTTGTTGACCTCGGCCTTGGACCGCTTCGTCCTGACCTCATGAAGGAATATGAAGAGGAATATGGCCATGACACTAAGGTAGACTTCCCTCTTTGGGAGCCGGGACACAAGTTCCTTATGGTTGAAGGCGGCATACCTGGCGTTGAGAACGTTGGTGATGACGGCTATGTAAGAGGAGATCATGAGTGGAAAGAAGGCGGCTACGGCACAAAGCACGGTGATTTCGATGAGGTTATCGGACGTCGCTGCACATTCCTTTGCTTCCCATGGAGATTCGTCGGAGGCGAGGGCTCTATCGTTCGTGTTCTTGCTATCACAGATCCTGATCAGGAATTCCGCTTTGAGAAAGGCGAAAGCGTAAAATAATCCGCTTTTTAGTTTGATCTAAGGATCATGATCTAATATCATTTTGATTTATTTTTTAGGAGGTGTTTAAAATGCACGAGCTTTTTAACATTGAAGGAAAAACAGCAGTAGTAGTAGGCGGCGCAGGCGGTATCGGCCAGTCACTTGCTCAGGGTCTTGCAGAAGCAGGCGTTAAGGTCATCATTTCTTCCAGAAACGAAGAGTCTCTTAAGAGAGCTCAGAAAGAGATCAAGGACGCTTGCGGCGTTGAGGTTGATTATGTTGCAGCTGATGCAACAGATGAAGAGTCTGTACAGGCACTCGTTAAGGCATCTGTAGAGAAGCTTGGCAAGGTTGATATCCTTGTTTGCGCTCAGGGTCTTAACAAGAAATTCCCTGCTGAAGACTTCCCAATGGACATCTATCTTAACATCCTTAAGGTTAATGTTTACGGAATCATGCTCTGCTGCAAGTCTTTCGCAAAGCATATGTATGAGAACGGATACGGCAAGGTTGTTATCCTTTCATCTACACGTAGCGTAGTTGCTACAAAGGGACCTGGAAATGCAGGATATTGCGCATCTAAGGGTGCTGTTAACATGCTCATCAAGCAGCTTGCTTCCGAATTCGGACCTCACGGCATCACTGTAAACGGCATTGGACCTACAGTTACAGAGACTCCTATGATGACAGCTGTTATCGAGCAGCGTGGTGGAGATGCTTACAGAAAGTCTCTTGCAGACGATCTTGCTATGCGTCGTATGGCAGTTCCTCATGACTGTGTTGGAACATGTCTGTTCCTCGCTTCTCCTGCTTCAGACTTTGTAACAGGAAATATCATCTATCCTGATGGCGGACTTACAGCTACAAGATAATTTATTATGCTATGAACACGGGTGGTCTATCTATGGCCTCCCGTGTTTGGTGTTCGGTATATCCCTTACCGACAATATGGCCACCTTACGGGGCCCAAAAAATTTTCAGAGGTGAATAACAATGGGAAAGAAACTTATTATCACAGCTGCTCTTTGCGGTGCTGGTACAAAGAGATCACAGACTCCTTATGTTCCGATTACTCCGGAAGAGATTGCTAATGATGCTATTGCTTGCGCAAAGGCAGGCGCTGCTGTCATTCATATTCACATTCGTGATGCTGAAGGCAACAACACAATGGAAACAGACAGATGGATCGAGGTTGTAAATCTTGTTCGTCAGAAGATGAAAGAGGAAGGCGTTGACCTTGTACTCAACCTTACATCTTCAGGATCTAAGTTCCCTGAGGATATGAGAAGAGCTCATCTTCCTATCCTTCTTCCTGAAATGTGCTCATATGATCCACTTTCAATGAACTGGGCAAACTCATATATCTTTACAAACTCTCCTCAGTTCCTTGAGAAGCTCGGTCTTGAGACACAGGAACTCGGTATCAAGCCTGAGTGCGAGATCTTCAACGGCGGCGACATGGCTAACGTTGACTACTATGTAAAGAAGGGCATCCTTAAGGCTCCTGTTCATTATCAGTTCATGCTTGGTGTTACCGGCGGTATGCCTGGAACAGCTGAGGCATTCTCTTATCTTGTACCTAAGATGCAGCCGGGCTCAACATGGTCAACATCAGGTATCGGAAGATGGCATATGCCTTGCATCCTTCACGGACTTGCTATGGGATGCGATGGACTTCGTGTTGGTCTTGAGGACAATATTCTCCTTGAGAAAGGTGTTCTTGCAACAAATGTACAGCTCGTTGAGCGTACTATCAGAATTGCTAAGGAAGCCGGCCGTGAGATCGCTACACCTGAAGAGGCTCGTCAGATCCTTGGTCTCGTTAAGCATATGTAATAAAGGACTGGTGATCTGAAATGTTAAAATTAGAAGACATCAAGAAAATCGCTGTTCTCGGTGCGGGCACAATGGGACCCGGAATCGCTCAGGTATATGCTACAGGCGGTTATCAGGTAACAATGTGGACTCGTTCTGAGAATACAAAGAACAAAGCTATTGCATCTCTCAAGAGCCAGTTTGATACATTCGTAGAAGAAGGTGAGATCTCAAGAGAGGATGCTGATGCAGCTCTTGCACGTATCAGCTTTGCTTCAACAGTTGAAGAAGCTATCGACGGAGCACAATTTATCCAGGAAACAATCGTTGAAAAGCGTGATGCTAAGGAAGCTCTTTATGAGCAGCTTGCAAATGCAGTTTCAGAAGATGTTATCATTGCATCCAATACTTCAGCTCTTAACATCTTTGAGGTTGTTCCGGAGAAACTCCTTCCACAGCAGATTATCTGTCATTGGTATGCTCCTCCACAGCTCATTCCTCTTGTAGAGGTAGTAAAGAGCGAGCAGGCTCCTCAGGAGTATGCAGACATAGCTCTCAAGCTTCTCAATGATTGCGGAAAGACTGCAGTTCTTATGAAGAAGTTTATTCAGGGATATATCGTAAACCGTCTGCAGCAGTGCCTGCATCGTGAGGTGTTCAACCTTATTGACAACGGCTATTGCGATGCTGAGGCTATTGACCTTGCTTCAAAGGCAAGCTTCATACCTCGTGCATGTGTACTCGGTATCTGCAAGCGTATCGACTTTGGCGGCGTTGACATGAGTGCAAATAACTATATCAACCATTCATACTCAATGCCTAAGAACGGCGATGAGCTTCCTGTTGCTCTTAAGGAACTCGTTGATGAGGGCAACCTTGGTATCAAGACAGGTAAAGGCTTCTATGACTATACCGGCGTTGATATTGATGACCTTAAGAAGAAGCGTGATGAGCAGCTCTTTGAGGTATTCCGTCTTGAGAAGAAATTCTTAAAGGATCCGGTTTAATTATTCAAAGAAGATCAATTCCGGGGGTGGGCTCTGCTCTTCCCCGGAAAATTTTTGAAAATAGGAAAATATATCCGGAGTTCCTATTTCGGGACATTTATAAATAAATTTATCTACAGAACTCCGGAAAATCATTTTGGAAAGGTTTTTATCAATGACAGAATTAAAAGACGTTTATATTGTCGATGCATGCCGTACTGCTGTAGGCAAATTCGGCGGAACATTAAAGCCGCTTAATGCCGATGCTCTTGCATGTGCCGTTATGAAGGGCACTCTTGACCGTACAGGTATCGATCCAGCAAAGATCGATGAGGTTATCTTCGGACATTGCCGTCAGACATCAGACTTTTCAAATACAGCCAGAGTTGCCGCTCTTATGGCAGGCATCCCGGAAGAGGTTCCGGCAAGCACAGTAATGATCGCTTGTGCTTCAGGTATGATGGCTGTTCGTAACGGTGTTGACTCTATCCGTACAGGTGAGAACGAGGTAGTTCTTGCAGGCGGTACAGAGAGCATGACAAATGGTTTCTTCTACCTTTCAAATGCTCGTTGGGGCGTTGGTACAGGCACAACTCAGCTTAAGGACTGCCTTACAGAGGCTCAGTTCAACTCTCAGCCACAGGATAAATATGGCAAGTTCAATATGGGAAATACAGCTGAAAAGATTGCTATGAAATTCAACATCAGCCGTGAAGATCAGGATGCATTCTCATATGAGAGCCAGAAGCGTGCTGCAGCAGCTATCGCATCAGGACGTTTCAAGGATGAGATCGTTCCTGTAACAGTTCCTCAGGGACGTAAGAAGGATCCTATCGTTTTCGATACAGATGAATTCCCTCGTGAGACCACCCTTGAGAAGATGGCAGCTCTTAAGCCTTGCTTCGCATTTGACGGAGCAACAACAGCAACTGTAACCGCAGGATCATCGTCAGGACGTAATGACGGAGCATCTGCAATACTTCTTGCAACAAAGGAAAAATGTGATGAATTCGGCATCAAGCCTATGGCAAAGATCCTTGGTGTTTCTGTTGCAGCTGTTGATCCTACTATCATGGGTGTAGGTCCTGTTCCGGCTACAAAGAAGGTACTTAAGATGACAGGACTTACAACAGATGACATCGGTCTGTTTGAGCTTAATGAAGCATTTGCTTCACAGTCTCTTGCTTGCATCCGTGAGCTCGGCATCGAGGATCGTATGGATGTGATCAACGTAAACGGCGGTGCTATTTCACTTGGTCATCCTATCGGATCATCAGGATCAAGAATCATTGTTACCCTTGTACATGAAATGAAGAAGCGTAATGTAAAATACGGCCTTGCTACTCTTTGTGTTGCAGGCGGTATGGGCATGGCTACTGTTGTAGAACTTTGTGACTGATCCACCATTTGCAAAATGATCAACTTTAATTAAATGAAACATCCCGAACAGTTCGCCATATATACAAAAATATATGTGAATATGAATATTCGGGATGTTTTTTTAAACTAAATGGTCCGACTGTTTAAACGATCTGAAAATTTAAGTAATATGAATCTTTAAATAATCAGACAGGATAATTAAAATGGTTTGGTAGTATCATTTAGTAATTCAACACAATATAAGAAAGGTAATTTAAAAATGGACAGAATACCATCTGCTCTTGAGAGCAAGATCATCTCTGCCGCTGAAGCAGCTGCAATGGTCAAGCCGAACATGGTACTTGGTTTTTCGGGATTCGGCCAGGTTGGTGATCCACATGTCATTCCGGCTGAGATTGCAAAGCAGGGAACCGCAAAGAATCTGACTGTGATCACAGGCGCATCAGTAGGCCCTCATCTTGACGGTGACATGGTTGATGCAGGCCTTATTGCAAGAAGATTCCCATACCAGACAAATAAACAATGCCGTGCAGCTATAAACGCAGGCGAGGTAGCATATGCTGACCAGCATTTATCTGTAACGCCAAAACTCCTCATCTCAGGATGCGGCCCTAAGATCGATATAGCCATCATCGAATGCTGTGCTGTTACAGAAGACGGCCTTTATCCAGCTGCAACCGTGGGAATATCTGATGCAGTTGTAAGACTTGCGGATAAAGTCATCGTTGAGCTCAATACTACCCTCCCGGTCGAGCTTGTTGGCATTCATGATATTTATTCCAATGCTGGAAAAGCCGAGCCTGTACCGGTTACAAGTGTAATGCAGCGTGTAGGCACACCTTATATACCGTGCTCACCGGATAAAATAGCGGGCATAGTTGTAACAGACGATCCGGACCACTTCCCTACATTCGGTGCAGCTGATGAGGATTCAAAAAAGATTGCGGCAAATATCGTAACATTCTTACGAGGAGAAATTGCTGCAGGACGTCAGCCAGAAAACCTTTATCCTATCCAATCAGGCGTAGGTAATGTAGCAAATGCTGTCCTTCAGGGACTTGAAACAGGCGGCCTTAAAGACCTTTCAATGTACACAGAGGTAATTCAGGACAGTGCGTTAGAGCTCATTAAAAAGGGTATCATCGCCAGTGCAAGCTGCACATCCCTTTGCATCTCACGCGAGGCAATGGCGGACCTTGTTGAGAATATCGATTTCTACAAGCAAAAGATCGTTATACGTCCTCAAGAGATCTCCAATCATCCTGAGGTAGCAAGAAGACTTCAGCTTGTTTCCATGAACACCCCTATAGAGGTAGATATCTACGGAAATGTAAATTCTACTCATATCATGGGAACAAAGATAATGAACGGCATAGGCGGATCGGGAGACTTCTCCAGAAACTCCGGAACCGTTATCTTCGCTACAAGCTCTGTAGCAAAGAAGGGTGCTATAAGCTGTATCGTACCGTTCTGCTCTCATATCGACCATACAGAGCATGACTCAATGATAATAGTAACCGAACAGGGAATTGCCGATCTCAGATGGAAATCACCCCGTGAGCGTGCAAAACTCATCATTGAGAACTGCGCTCATCCTGATTACAAGGATGCTCTTATGGATTATTTTGAGAGAGCATGCAAGGCCGGAGGACATACTCCTCACATCCTTTCAGAGGCACTCTCATGGCATGAGAGATTCAATCAAACGGGTACAATGAAGATTGAAAAATAGTATATCAAGAAACATGATATACCAAAAACAGAAACTTTAAGATCATGATAGAATGTGTTGATGGCTGGGATCAGCCATCAACACATTTTGTTTTATAACCTCGTTTTGTTCTATAATCCATATAAAAAAGCTGCCGCACAAAAGAGCGGCAGCTTTTTAATTATAAGTAATTTTTGATGTTCAGCTCATCTATCGCAAGATCATCAATGTGCTCCGAAGATAAGTATCAGGAACTGTGATGCAAGTACTACACAGATAAGTGCGATAGGATATGTTGAAGCATAAGCTGATGCTACATCACTTGTGCCTGCTGTCTTGATAAGAGTACCAAGAGCAGGTGTAGATGTCATACCACCTGTGATAGATCCGAGTACATTGAGCAGAGGAAGCTTGAGAAGCTTCTTTGCAAGGAAGTAACCGATGATCATAGGAATGATCGTAATAACTACACCATATACGAAGTAGATCGGCTGGAAGTATCTTACGAAGCTTGCACCTCCCGGTACACCGGCGCCTATAAGGAAGAGCATCAATCCATACTCACGGAAGCACTCAAGTACCTTTCCGTTGACCTTAAGGCTGAATACTCCGATATGTCCGAAATGAGCGAATACAAGACCTGAAATAAGAACACCGCCTGTAGTCGTAAGACTGAATGTTGTACCTGAAAGACCGGCACTTGAAAGCGGAATCTTGATCATACCGAAGAATATACCTACGACAACTACCAGACCGAATGCAGCAAAGCCGAACTCATCCATGTCGATAAGCTTCTTATTGACATCCTTGATCTGTCCTGCGCCTGTATCAACGATAACGATCTTTTTGCGTTCCTCTTCCATATTTGCCTTTAACATCTTAGGAACGATCTGAACGAAAAGAACAACACCGATAACACCGAAGATATATGCGATAGCATGTCCGACTGTTACAACATCCTGAATGGCATCTGCAGCTTCTGTTGTTGAAACTACTGTAGCAACTGTTGCCTTAGCAGCTGAGAAAGCCGGTGTAGATGTAAGTGAACCAGACATGATACCTACGAGCATGGCCATCATATATTGAGCCTTGGAAATACCAAGTGCAGCCTCTGCCTCAGGTACGGTAACGATACTGCAACCGATGACAAAACAAAGGAGTGTAGCAAGTGCACCTGCAAGGATAATGACAAAGCCTATGAGAATGTATGATTTGAAATTGGCCTTAAGATTCTTGAAAAAGTTAGGTCCTGCTATCATACCTACAGCACCAACGAAAAGTATAAGACCGATGTTCTCAACAATCTTAAAGGCATTACTTGAGATATCAGTGCCTCCGAGTGTAAGAGTCGACGATATGGTCGAACTGAAAAACGCACCGAAGAAAATTGCGATAATGAAAACTCCCGCTGTACCGAGACTGACGCCCTTTATTGTTATTCTGCCGAGGAGATATCCTAAAAAGCAGATAACGAAGATAGCAAACATAAGAAATGTCAATCCGGTGATCGGAACTACCCCACCAAACAGTTTCATATTCCCTCTTCTTTCTGGAATCTTGTTCTATATTTTTGCCGACAAAATCCCTATAAAATATTATTTCTGCAACCCTTGTATTGTAATACTCACCCCTAATTTGTGCAATACAGAATTTTAATAATTTGATAGCGATTTACGGCATTCATTTGTTATTTTTAACGACAAATGCACATCGTATATTACGAGCATTACGACATTTTTATACAATATGTGATATACTGAAGACTGGGAAATCCCAAATGGGTCTTAATCACATAATCTATGCAGGAGGATATGATGAATCTGAATTATCTTAAAGAATTTCTTGTTCTTGCGAAAACACTGAATTATCGTATAGCAGCTCAAAAACTGTATATATCGCAATCCTCCCTGAGCAGACATATGGAAGCACTTGAGGCCGAATTGAATTCAAGACTTTTCAACCGTACAACACAGGTGGTAACACTCACAGAGACAGGCGAGCTGCTGCTGCGCCGCGCCGATTCATTGATTGACGAATATATAGATATCGTCAATCAGATACAGCAGATTGAATCAAACCTGTCAGGTCATCTGCGCATAGGTGTGCCATATTACAGTGTCACCGACTATCTCGGCACGGTACCTAAGGATTTTGAGACGGCATTTCCTGATATAAAGATTGAATATGTTGTGGATACTCCCACTGACGTACACTCTAATCTTGTAAATGATAAAGTTGACCTCGGATTTCTTGTCAATTATAAGATCGGTCACAACAATTCGCTTGAATATGAGCCTGTATACAGAGAACGACTCGGTGTCATTATGAATACACAAAATCCTCTCGCCAAAAAGGATTATCTGCTCTTTTCTGACCTGAGAAACGAACGTTTTCTGCTGCTTACGGATCCGTTCTTTATTTCATCTATGTCTCAGATCAACGATCTAACGAAAAGGCTGGGCGGCTTTCTTCCGAACAATGTAAAAAATTATGAAAAAATGGAATCACTGCTCATAGGCATTGCAAAAAATGAAGGTATATGCATCAGCGGCGAGCTGCTGAAATCACATGAGTCCAATTTCGTAACATACAGGCCTCTTGTAGGACCCGGATGCTATCGTATGGTCTGCATATGCTATAACAAGACCAATAAAAACCCCGAGATACGCAAGTTTATCGATTTTTACAAGGAATCGTTATATTTTCGGCCGTAAATACATAATGATACTGCTTAGTATTATGGATTTATATGCTTTTGTGATCACATACACATTTGTGCAATTATCGATATCTGTATGATGTGTGTAATGATATGCTGCAAAAACGATAGCGAGGCTTTCGTAGGGACGAGCACACCGGCAGTGACCTCATTAAAATATTTTTTCATTTTTTTCTTGACAATACATATGATTATTTGGTAAAGTAATCAGGCGTTATGCGATATGGCTCGTTGGTCAAGTGGTTAAGACGCCGCCCTCTCAAGGCGGAATCAGGAGTTCAATTCTCCTACGAGCTGCGCTGATAAGCTCTCGGATTTCTCCGAGAGCTTATTTTTTTCTTGTCTTATTCGTTTATATGTTTATTCATTTATATTTTTTCGTTTATCAGTGGAATTTCGTTGGAAATATAATTTTAGAAAATGACAATATCCCGCAGGACTCATCATTTTTTCTTTGAATATTTTTTCAATCCGTATATCATATAGCTCAATGTGCATTTTACGGAGGCCAGTCTGCCGGTGCCTACATATCTTAAGGCCTTATAATGCATTCTTGTTGTCTTGAGCTTATCTGATGATCTGCCTGTACCCGTAAGGCGATATTTCAAAAGCGGCTCATCTATGCAGGCAGCGGGTCCGTATTTTTTTATGATCTTCAGCCAGGTTATATAATCCTCGGCCATATCATCTCTCTCCATCGGAAATTCCATAGCGACGCTTCTCTCAAGCATCACCGAAGAACATGGTATATAATTGGTCCTCAACATATCCTTGTAATGAACGATCTTGGGGATATGCATGGAAATGCCTGCAGGTTCGCCATTTTCGTTTATACATTCTCTGCCTGTTGCAAATATTACCGGCATAGATACACTGTCATACTCGGATCTTTTCTTATATGTACCTACCTGCTCTATCTGAGCTTCTACCTTGCGCTCATCCCATATATCATCGGCATCAAGATAACAAAGATATTCTCCGCTGCACTTTTGCACTGCTCTGTTGCGGCTTACACAGACTCCGCTGTTTTTTTCATTTTTTATATAATAAAAGGTCCTGTTTTCAATGCCCTCATGTGACTTTATAAAATCAAATATGATATCTGCCGTACCGTCTGTGGAGCAGTCATCTGTTATAACTGTCTCGATCACTCCCTTATAGCTCTGTCTGACCACCGAATCTAATGTCTGATATATATATTTTTCCGCATTATACGCCGGTATGGCAACTGATACAGTAGGATACATCATTTCGTCCATATCTTCTTGAACCTGCCATATACCGCTGAATTAAACAATCCGCTGTAGAGCTTTGCCGCACATGGCATATATGACAATGCTCTCATAGCATCATATTTCTTTTTTGTTCTCGCATATATCTGATATTCGGTCTTTTTCAGATATACGGAAAATTCTGCAGCGTCTGCTCTTCCCTGTTTTTTATCATTGTTCTTTATAAGTACGGTAGCCATATAACTCACTGCCGCATTTGAAAGCCTGCGGATAAGGAACTGCTCCTGTGCGTCATCCAGTCTGCCCTCTGACATTTTTGCCTCTACTGTCCTGTGATATGAACACATTTTCTTTACTACCTTGAGGAATTGCCCCGCACGTTTTGCCTGATTTGTGAAATCCACGCTCTGACCTGTACTTCCTATCCTATATTCATAGAAAAAGCAAGGCAGTCTTAATATGGTTTTTACATGCACAAACGGCAATATGGCATATTCCTGATCTTCGAAGAAAAGCTTTTCGCTCATCCTGATACCGGTATTTCTGTAGAAGGCAGTGTTGTACATCAAACCATGAAATGATTGTGCTGCAGGAGCACTCTCATAATCCTTCATAAATTCTTCAAGTGAGCCTTCCTGCGCTTTATCATTACATCCCGCACTATAAGACAGTGTCACTCCCGAGGATATATTGACCGTATGATATCCTGTAACTACAGCATCTGCGTCCGTATGCTCGAGCGCATCCAGCAATTCTTTAATGCTTGCTGTCACAACCCAGTCATCCGAATCGACCACCTTATAATATCTGCCTCTTGCATGATCTATACCGGCATTGATGCCCGAACCGTGACCGCCGTTTTCTTTATTTATGAGTACAAATGTGTCCGGATATTTCGAGACCCATTCATTTGCTACCGCCACTGTGCTGTCCGTTGAGCCGTCATTAATAATAAGCACCTCGAGGCGCTCATCCACTGAACCGTCCTGATAAATGAACGAGCTCAGACATATATCCAAAAATGCCTCTGAATTATATGAAGGAACTGCTACTGTAAGCTGTTTCATCATTATTCCTTTCTGTAATTATGCATGCCCACTTGTATATATTGCCGCAAATATTTCATAGCAGACGCTTGTGCAAAGATCGTCCTGATCTACATAGATCCTTTTCTTCCGAGCACCACTCCTATGGTCTTGAATATGATCTTTATATCAAGTCTCAGATTCCATCCCCTGATATATTCATTATCAAGCCTTACGATTTCTTCGAAATCCGTTATCTCACTTCTTCCGCTGACCTGCCACAGCCCTGTTATGCCGGGCTTAAATGCGAGACGGCTCTTATGATGAGCATTATATTTGCTATATTCGTCCAATGTAGGAGGTCTTGTGCCCACCAGACTCATGTCACCCTTGAACACATTCCAAAATTGCGGAAACTCATCTATCGACCAATCTCTTATTTTGTTGCCGATACCCGGCAATATCCTGGGATCATCCTCCATCTTAAACATCAGGCCCTGCATCTGGTTTTGACCCATCAGATCCTTCTTGCGAGCCTCAGCGTCCATATACATTGATCTGAATTTATAGATATAGAATATTCTTCCGTTTTTGCCTACTCTCTGCTGCTTGAAAAAAGCGGGTCCGGGATCTTTTTTCTTGATTTGCGGTGCAACAATGACATACAAAATGCCTGTGATAATAAGCCCCACAAGCCCGCCAATGATATCTATCGCCCTCTTAACCCCCAGCTGAAGCTGCGATGCGACATTGTTGGAGGAAATGAGTACGGTCTTTCCTGCGATCTTCCCTGTCATCAGATGCGGTAGAAATGCTGTCGAATCTTCGAGTGAAATATAGACTACAATGCCTGCCTCAAGCAGATATTTTGCAAGATCCATCCTCTCACGCTCATCATCTATGGCTATCATAACCGCGTCAACGACCTCAGTCAGAATATATTTTTTAATATCCTTATATTCACAGACTACCTTCTCACCCTCATATTCGCTTGTTCCCTCATCGATGCCCTTTATGACCACTCCTGCCAGATAAAAATCATTGAATTTTTGTTTTCTCATGGAGTCAAGACAACCTTTTATATGTCTTTTCTCTGCCACATAGAGCATATGAGGCCGCTTGGGATTGTTGTTATATTGCTTTCTGACGATATTCTTATATATGCATCTGTATGTAAATATAAAAATTACGGAAATGATGGCAACATATCCGAACATAAGCCTCGGGAGTATTTCAGACTGCTTCGTAATATACAGATACAGCAAAAATATCACAAGAGTCATAGCAACCTGCAATATTACTCTTGCAAGCTCTATCCATTTATCTCTGTATAATATATTCTTATATGCTTTTGTAAATACAGCTGTAAGAAGGTATACCAGACATAATATGATGCCGAAGCTTACGGGCGCATTTTCCAGATAACCCACAATGTGAAAGCCGAATCTGATAAGATAGCCTAATATATACGATATTATGAGAAAAATAAGATCTAAAATATAAAAATCAAGATGCTTTCCCACACCTGATATTCTTTTATACATACGATCATCCCTTTCTTCTGTCTTCAAGCCTCGGGATTATGACCCTGAAAATAAGTGTATGCAATATAAAAAAGGCACTGACACATATTGCAACCGTAATATACATATATGTGCTCAATCTTACTATGTCAAAAACAGCGGGAGCAAACAAGATAAAAAATAATGCAACCGCAATGATCCACAGCATGAGCAATATCTTCCATATATTTATTCTGCCTGCAACATTAAATATTACTATATATCCCAAAAGGATCGCCGTAAATGTTGCGGCTGTCTGTATCTGCTCATCAGAAGCGCCAAAGCAATATCTTACTATTGTGGAGCAGATTATAAGTGCTGCTGCGGTCAAAATGCCGCTCGGAAGAGCAGTCTTGAATACATTCTTCAGAAAATCCGTTCTGATCCGGCATGTATTATGCTCAAGAGCAAGGAAAAAAGACGGCATGCCTATAGTGACTGCACCTATCAATGTCATCTGTATGGATTGAAACGGATAGGTGAACTGTATAAAAATAAAAGCAAGAGTAAGTATAAAAGCATATGTCGTCTTTGTAAGATAAAGTCCCGCGGAGCGTTGAAGATTATTTATAGCCTTACGACCCTCATTCACTACAAGCGGAAGCGATGAAAAATTCGAATCCAGCAGAACAAGACTTGCCACATTGCATGCGGCATCAGAACCCGAACGCATCGCTATGGAGCAATCTGCCTCCTTAAGTGCAAGTACATCATTGGCACCGTCACCGATCATAGCTACCGTATGCCCGTGCGCCTTGAGAGCTTTGACGATATCCAGCTTCTGGTAAGGGCTTACCCTGCCGAATACATTGATATCCTCCACATTGTTTTCTATCTTTTCATAGTCATCCAGCTGTGCGGCATCGACATATCTGTCTGCTCCGCATAGCCCGGCCTCTGCTGCTATCTTGGACGCTGTGATCGGATTGTCTCCCGATATTACTTTAATAACGACACCCTGTCTTGCAAAAAAATCCAATGTCTCTTTGGCATCCTGTCTTATCTTGTCAGAAAGTATGATAAATGCTGTGATCTCAATGTCGTTTGGAAGCTGCATACCCTCATTTATGCTCTTGCTGCGGCCAAATGCGACAATTCTTTTTAAATTATGTGCTGCATCCTTGACAAGCTCCTTCTGTGCCTGTGAAAGATCTGTACAAATGACCTCCGGGGCACCCATTATGAGTGCGGTACCGTCATCTCTTTTCAAAAGGCTCCATTTTCTGTCTGATGAAAACGGTATTTGATCCGAGGATGAGGGCACGTTTCCTTCCATATATGCCACGTTGAATTTCTCTCTGAGAGCTTTTATCGTGGCATTTTCATCCGTCATTTTTGTGATGAATTCCCTCAATTCTTCCTCTAAATATGTCTCACAGGCTGCAATTTGCTCTACCTCCATCACACCCTCTGTGATAGTGCCTGTTTTATCAAGGCAAAGCACGTCAACCCGCGCAAGGCTTTCCACGCAATACAGATCCTGAGAAAGCGTATTATGTCTTGAAAGCTTTACCACGCTGACAGTCATGACAAGACTTACTAACAGGATGAGACCTCCCGGTATCATTGCCGAGACTGATGCGACTGTGGCTATCATGGCATCAGAAAAAGACTGGTCTATGGAAAAAAAATTCTTCCATATCATAAGAGCAGTAAGAGGCAAAAGAACTATTGTTATCACTCTTACGAGAGACCTTACGGATCCCAAGATGAGAGAATTGTTCTTTTTATAATATTTGGCACCTTCTGTGATGCGATTTACGTGATTTTCCGCACCCACACGAATAACACGTGCGGCAACAGATCCCGATACTATATAGCTGCCCGAGAGGAGCTCTTCTCCAGTCCCTCTGAGAATAGGCTCGCTCTCTCCCGTTATCTGGCTCTCATTTGCCTGACACATGCCGTCAATAATGATGCAATCCGCGCATACCTGGCTGCCGCCCTTAAGGCGCACGATCTCGCCTTGTACTATCTCATCAGGCTGCAGTACAGATACCTTTCCGTCTCTGAGTGCATATACCTTCGGTGATGTGATAAGTGAAAGCCTGTCAATGGTATGCTTTGATCTGACCTCCTGGATCACTCCTATCGCAAAGTTCCAAATAACGACAAGAAAGAACAAGCCGTTTTTCGGAGAGCCTGCGATAAGTATACAGATCAGCAAGATCAGATTTATAAGATTAAAAAGTGAGCAGCTGTTGTCCCTAAGTATCCGGCCGTATGATTTTGTCCTGACATTTGCATTCAGATTGATATGTCCTGCTTTTTTCTGTTCACATACCTCCTGTGATGTCAGACCTATATTCAATTCTTTTTTGAGCTTTTCATCCATAGGGACAATCATCTATGTCATTTTACAACAATATTTACGATCCTTCCGGGGACATATATCTCCTTGACGATATTTCCCTGAAGCTTTGCACCGAGTGTCTCCTTCGCCTTTGCGATAACATCGTCTTTATCTGCATCGGCAGCTATGGTAATGGTGCATTTCAGCTTGCCGCATACCTGAACGCCTATCTCTATCTCGTCATCCTTTGTAAGCGCCTCATCATAGGTCGGCCAGCCTATATTGCAGTCAAATACCGTCTCCTCGTGCCCATACATATGCCACAATTCTTCTGAAATATGCGGTGCGAAAGGCGCAAGCAGTCTGATAAGCTGCTCCATAGTCTCCCTGTCTATGCCGCCCTCGCGTTTTGCGATATCAGTAAGCTTATTGGTATATTCCATAAATCCGCTGACTACTGTATTAAGGCTGAAGGACTCGAGTCTCTTGGTGATATCGCATACCATCTTATTTCTTATCTTGATCATTTCAGCGGTAGCCTTTATGTCGCCTTCCGCATTGGATGCTACGAGTGCATACAGACGGCAAAGGAACCTGTATACGCCGTCTATGCCTCTCTCATCCCAGATAGAATCGAGCTCCGGTGGTCCTATGAACAGTTCGTAAAGCCTGAGCGTATCACAGCCGTAGTTCTCGACCATATCATCCGGTGAGACAATATTGCCGAGTGACTTGCTCATCTTTGTAGCGGCACCCGTTTCTCTGTCTCTTCCGCATACCATTCCTTGGTTAAAGAGCTTTGCAAATGGCTCATCAAAATCAAGTACTCCGATGTCATTTAAGAATTTGGTATAAAATCTTGAATAGAGCAGATGAAGTACTGCATGCTCTACTCCGCCTATATACATATCTACAGGGAGATATTTATCTGCCTTTTCTCTGTCTACCAGCGCATCATTATTATGCGGGTCGACATAACGCAGAAAATACCATGATGATCCAGCCCATTGCGGCATCGTATTAGTCTCCCTCTTTGCAGGTGAACCGCAGCATGGGCATGTCGTATTTACCCAGTCTTCGATCGCGGCAAGCGGTGATTCACCGGTACCTGTCGGCTGATAGCTTTCCACATCAGGCAAGAGCAGCGGAAGCTCATCTTCCGGTACGGGTACACATCCGCATTTCGGACAATGTATGATCGGAATAGGCTCACCCCAATACCTCTGTCTTGAAAATACCCAGTCTCTGAGCTTGTAATTGACCTTTCTGCAGCCAATACCCATTTTTTCTATCTCATCGGGTGCAGCCTTTTTCAACTCGCTGCTGTCTCTGCCGTTCCATTCACCCGAGTTGATAACGATGCCCGTACCTGTATATGCCTCAGTAAGCTCATCGATATCCTCACCGTTTGGTGAGATAACGGGTATGATAGGAAGATTGAATTTCTTGGCAAATTCAAAATCTCTCTCATCATGAGCCGGCACGCACATGATAGCTCCTGTTCCGTAATCAGCCAAAACATAATCCGATATCCAGATAGGTATCTTTGCGCCGTTAAGCGGATTGATACAATAGCTGCCCGTAAATACACCCGTCTTGTCATTTCCGGACATACGGTCTACATTTGACTTTGTGCTCGCATCGAAAATATATTTTTCAACTGAGTCTCTGTTCTCAGGTGTGGCTAACTGCTTTGCAAGGGCATGCTCCGGCGCTATGACCATGAATGTAGCACCGTATAATGTATCAGGTCTTGTAGTATATACTCTGACCTTTTCGTCTCTGCCGTCTACAGCAAAGTCTATCTCTGCACCATAAGACCTTCCTATCCACTCCGTCTGCATCTTCTTGACCTTCTCAGGCCAATCAAGCTTGTCCAGGCCTTCGAGGAGCTTATCCGCATATGCTGTTATCTTAAGCATCCATTGGCGAAGGTTCTTCTTTGTGACTGTACTGTGGCATCTTTCACATTTGCCGTCTACGACCTCTTCATTCGCAAGTCCTGTCTTGCATGAAGGGCACCAATTGATAGGCATCTCCTTTTCATATGCAAGACCATGCTTGAACATTTGAACAAATATCCACTGTGTCCATTTATAGAAGTCGGGGTCTGTGGTATTGACCTCTCTGTCCCAATCATATATTGCAGCAATCTGCTTGATCTGTCTTTTTATATTGCTGATATTCTCATTTGTGGATATCCTGGGATGAATACCATGGCTGATGGCGTAATTTTCAGCCGGCAGGCCGAAAGCATCCCATCCCATCGGGTGGATAATATAATAGCCTTGCATAAGCTTATATCTGCTCCATACATCGCTTATAACATATCCTCTCCAATGTCCTACATGCAGGCCATGACCTGACGGATACGGAAACATATCAAGACAATAATATTTCTTTTTCTTCTCGTCGAAAGGATTGACAGGGTCCTTCTCCCACTTCTCCTGCCATTTTTTTTCGATAGTCTTGTGGTTGTATATCGGTTTCATTTGTACTCTCCCAAGGTGGTTTTTCTCTAAAGCTCCCGAAATGCGGTCGTCTTAACCTGTGCATTTTATCACAGGCAACCGCATTATTCAATTACAGAGGAACTGTCCTGCCGGAATCAAAGGATATTTCTTATAAGTTCGTATTATAGCTTTCCGACGGCAGCTTAAAATCAAATTCCATTTCCAATCTGGCAAAAAGCTTTCTCATCACATTCTCCGCGATGCGCCGTATATCCAATCCCATTATTGTATCAATTATCTGCTTT
>CAZGVB010000002.1:32394-94566 GCA_964528825.1 uncultured Parasporobacterium sp. | reverse complement strand
CTCGTCAAAGCGTACCTGGCGATGCTCAACAGTGATGCCGAGATACTTTTCTGCTACATATATGAGAGAGCGTCTCGTGATAGAAGGCAGGATAGAGTCTGACTTAGGTGTCACTACCTTACCATCCTTTGTAACAAAAAGGAAGTTGGCTCCGCCTGTCTCTTCTACATAAGTACGTGTAGCAGGGTCAAGGAACATATTCTCTTCGAAGCCGTTCCTGCGTGCTTCTTCATGCGCGTGCATGCTCATGGCATAGTTGAGTCCTGCTTTGATATGTCCTGTGCCGCGAGGAGCTGCTCTGTCAAAGTCACTGACACATATAGTGATCGGCTTGATGCCGCCCTTAAAGTATGGTCCTACAGGAGTGCAGAATACACGGAATTGATATTCCTTTGCGGGACTTACACCGATGACAGGACCTGATGCGAACATATAAGGTCTGATATATAATGTGGCGCCGCTTCCGTAAGGAGGTACATATGCGGCATTTTCGGCAACGACTCTGTCGATGGCCTCAAGGAATTTCTCCTTAGGATAAGGCGGCATTTCCATTCTTTTAGCCGAATCTATCATACGTTCGGCATTCATATCGGGACGAAATGTGACTATGTCTCCCGATGCTGTGGTATATGCCTTGAGTCCTTCAAAGATCTCCTGACAATATTGCAATATGCCGGCACATTCATTGATAGTAATGTTCGGATCACTTGTGGTAAAGCCCTCTCCCCAAGAGCCGTCCTTGTAATTTGCCACATAGCGTGACGCGGTCGGCATGTAGGCAAAGCCTATGTTGGACCAGTCAATGTTCATTTTTTCCATCGGTGCAACCTTCTTTCAATAAATAATTCATAAAATATCGGTGTCAAGCAACCTCTGACTGTAAAATTATAAGTATCATAATTTTCCGTCATATTGAACAAAGTATAACTTGACGATTTGACAAAATCAACATGTAACCGAAACTATTCGACATATCGTTACAGCTTAAGGTCTCCTTCCTTTATCCAGCCGAGCTTTCGTTCGATCATGCAGAATATCGTGCTGAGTACAGCAGGAAGTATGATGCATATGAGAGCGAGCCCTATCCAGTCAAATGCGGTAATAGCATCCTTTGCGCCCGCAGCTATATCATTTACCCAGCCGCTGTATACGCCTATAGGGCCTACAAAGCCGCATGTGCCCATGCCGGATGATACGGCTGTTCCGTTCATTGTCATCTTAAAGACGCATGTTGCGAGAGCACCGGTTATGGCCGATGTGAGCGTAGGTGCGATCCATATGCGGGGATTTTTGATGATATTAGGCATTTGCAGCATTGATGTACCGATGCCTTGGGATACCAGTCCTCCTATGCCGTTTTCTCTAAAGGACATTACGGCAAAGCCGACCATCTGAGCACAGCATCCGGCGACAGCGGCGCCTCCTGCAAGCCCGGTAAGTCCGAGCGCCGCACATATCGCAGCTGATGAAATGGGAAGCGTCAGGGCAATGCCCACCAGCACCGATACAGCAATACCCATGAGCAGCGGCTGAAGTTCTGTTGCCAGCATGATAAGATTGCCGAAGCTGGATGCTGCTTTTCCTATAGGAGATGCTATCAGATAGGAAAGCCCGACACCTACAAGTATGGTCACTGTAGGAGTTACAAGAAGGTCTATCTTGGTCGTCTTGGAGACAAGCTTTCCGAACTCAGATGCGACGATAGCTACTATATATACAGCCAGCGGGCCTCCCGCACCTCCGAACAGATTGGCAGCGAATCCTACGGGAATGAGCGAAAAAAGGACAAATTGCGGTGCTTTCAGGGCATATCCGATAGCCATTGCCATGGCGGGTCCCACCATAGCGCTTGCAATGCCGCCTATGGTATAAGATGTATCACCGCTTGTATATATGGGATCTGCAAGAAATCCGATATGAAACTGTGTCCCCAAAGTATTAAGGATCGTGCCTATAAGAAGAGTGGCAAAGAGTCCCTGCGCCATAGCGCCCAAGGCATCTATAAAATATATCTTAGGAGAAAATACGATATTTTGTTTTTTGAGAAAAGCCTTAAAACCTGACATAAGTCCCACCTTTTGTATAAAAATCCAAACAATCTTTGCGTGATAGTTTAAGCAGAAAGCTGAAATGTGTCAACATGGAAAAGCGTATAAAAAACACTGTCTGCGTGAGATGAAATTATATAATATCTTTAAAGTTACGCTAAAAGATGATAATATGAAAGATAATATCCGAGTCGTGTAGATGCGGCACGGTCACGTATGAAAGGCAAGACAATGGCAGAGACAATATCTTATGTAAGCTGGGAATTCATGAATGATTTTATGACGGATGTCTTCGTAAAATACGGAGTGCCGAGGGAGGATGCCGCCATTTGTACGGATGTCCTGCTTGAGAGCGATCGCAGAGGCATAGAAAGCCACGGCTGCAATCGTTTTAAGCCGATATATCTTGACAGGATCAAGAACGGTACGCTGCTGCCCGTAACTGATATAGAGATAATAAAGGAGACTCCCACGACGGTAGTTATGGACGCTCATAACGGCATGGGCATGGTCGCAAGCTATCGCATGATGGAAAGATTGATACAAAAGGCAGGCGAGGTCGGTATGGCCGGCGGCACTATATATAACTCAACACATTACGGCATAGCCGGATATTGGACAGGTATGGCAGAGAAGGCAGGTATGATAGGCATCAGCGGTACCAATGCGAGACCGTCTGTTGCTCCGACATTCGGCATCGAGCCGATGATGGGCACCAATCCTCTCACATTTACGATGCCTACAGATGAGGATTTTCCGTTTAATCTCGATTGTGCTACCAGCATCGTACAGAACGGAAGGATCGAATATTATCAAAGGATAGGCAAGGACGTACCTGAAGGCTGCGTTATAAATGAAAACGGAGAACTGATGACAGATCCGGCAGAAAGCCTTGCAGCTATCAGATCCGGTCATGCGGCGCTTCTTCCTTTGGGCGGAGCAGGAGAGGATACGGCTGGATATAAGGGATATGGTTATACAGCTGTGGTCGAGATACTCTCCGCGGCACTTGCCGGAGGCCCTTATATGAAGGAACTGAGCGGAGTGGCACAGGACGGATCAAAGAGAATGTACAGGCTGGGTCATTTCTTTTTTGTCATCAATCCGGAGTTCTTCATGGGACTTGATACATTTAAAAAGACTGCAGGAGGCATATGCAGAGAGCTGCGTGCATCTAAGAAAGCACCGGGGGCGGAGCGCATCTATACGGCAGGAGAAAAGGAATGGCTGAACTGGCAGGAGAGAAAGGATAAAGGCTTGCCGCTAAAGGAAAGCATACGAAAAGAGCTCATATCCGTAAGGGACGAGGTAGGGCTTATGCAATATAAATTTCCGCTTGAATAATGACAGAACAATGACAGAAAAAACGCGGACATATAGTAAGAGGTGTCGGGTAAAGGCCGCAGACATATAGTAAGATATGGCAGGTGAAAGCCCGAAATCGTTGAAAATATGTATCCTTAACCCGAAATCTGGGAGGATATATATCCTTAAGAGGACAGAAAAAAATATATATCCGGGGAATCAGATGAAGGAGTATGCCCGGGTAAATACGGATATGAGGGAAGATATGGAACACGGAAAAAGGATAGAGCATATCATAAGCAAGCTGCAGGAGGATTATGCAGGCGGGAAGACTATAGACCGCATGCTTACATTTGATCAGCCTGATAAGGACAAGATCATAGATATCATATTTAAGATGAGAAAGATCATCTTCCCGGGATATTTCCGCAATAAGGAATATCGTGTCTATACAAGGCAAAATGATATATCCATGCAGGTGGAGGATGTGATCTTCAATCTTATAAAGCAGATAAAGAAAGTCCTCCGCTACAACGATGACATGAAGGACCTTTCTCAGGAAAAAATAGATGAGAAGGCACATGAGATCACCTTTGAATTCATGGAAAGGATACCGAAGATACGCAGCTTTATAGAGACGGATGT
Organism: uncultured Parasporobacterium sp.; assembly: GCA_964528825.1. Lineage (GTDB taxonomy): Bacteria > Bacillota > Clostridia > Lachnospirales > Lachnospiraceae > RGIG5612. The sequence goes on along the minus strand of CAZGVB010000002.1, from coordinate 90,568 downwards.
GCAGGCGGCATATGATGGCGATCCGGCAGCCTTCAATAAGGATGAGATCGTATTTTCGTATCCGGGCCTGTTTGCGATATTCGTCAATCGCATAGCTCATGAGCTGTTCTTGCTCCGTGTGCCTGTCATACCGCGCATGATGACGGAATACGCGCACAGCCAGACAGGTATAGATATACATCCTGGCGCTTCTATAGGAAAATATTTCTGCATCGACCACGGTACGGGCATAGTTATAGGAGAGACTACCGAGATAGGCGATTATGTAAAGCTATATCAGGGAGTTACGCTCGGTGCCCTCTCGACCAGGGGCGGCCAGTCACTTAAGGGCAAGAAGAGACATCCTACGATAGAAAATAATGTGACTATATATTCAGGCGCGTCCATACTCGGCGGAACGACCGTAATAGGTGAGAATGCGGTGATAGGCGGCAATGCCTTTATAATATCGTCTGTGCCTAAGGGAGCCAGGGTAAGCATTAAGAATCCTGAGCTTTCATATAATTATGACGAGGCTCATCCTGTAGAACGCAAGGAAATGGAATGATATGAAGCTCCAGCAGATAAAATATGTAATAACTATCGCGCAGACCGGCTCCATGAGCAAGGCCTCGGAGATGCTCTATGTAGCTCAGCCGTCACTCTCCGAATCTGTAAAGGAGCTGGAGGAGGAGCTGGGGATAGTCATATTCAACAGAAATTCCAGAGGAGTCTCGCTTACGAATGACGGCATGGAATTTATAAGCTATGCAAGGCAGCTTTATTACCAATATGAGGTGATCGAGGAGCGATTCGGCGGCGGGGGCAGTATAAAAAAACATTTCGGTGTCTCGACGCAGCATTATTCATTTGTCGTCAAGGCTTTTATAAATACGATACAAAAGTACAATTCAAACGAATTTGAATTTGCAGTCAGGGAATCCAGGACGCAAGAAGTGATAGATGATGTCTATTCCTCCAGAAGCGAGGTGGGTGTCCTTTATTTAAGTGAATTCAATCAAAGCGCTATGAAGAAGATATTCTCGAGCAAAAGATTGGAATATCATCCGTTGGCGAGCTGCGGTATATATGTATATCTTTCAAAAAAGCACCCTTTGGCGGACCGGGAATATATAACATATGAAGATCTTCTGGATTATCCCTGCCTGTCGTTTGAGCAAGGCGCTGAGAGCTCATTTTATCTTGCGGAGGAGGCGCTCAGTACGCGCGATTATCCGAAGGTAATAAGAGCGAATGACAGGGCGACCATGCTCAATCTTATGGTAGGCATTGACGGATATACTCTATGCTGCGGACACATCTGCGAGGAGCTTAACGGGGGAGATTATGCGGCCGTCCCTTATAAGGATGAGAGAGAAGGATTGAAGGTCGATCTGATCTATATCGTGCGCAAAGATATAAAGCTCAGCGGCATCGGTGAGGAATTCATATTGCAGCTGCAGGATTACCTTAATAAAGCCGGAATAAGATAAAATACGAGTCCAAGCAAAATTTCTATTAGCATCACACCTCACAGCACCAAAGTTCGTTTGTACGAAAAACATGCGTGCGATCACCCAGCAGCAACAAATACAAATATTTTAAAGATAAGGTATTTACATATCTTTTATCTTGTACTAAAATCTATACATAAATAAAATCTGTTTCGGGGCGGGGTGAGATTCCCCACCGGCAGTAAAGTCTGCGAGCCATTTATGGAAGATCAGGTGTGATTCCTGAACCGACGGTATAGTCCGGATGAGAGAGACGGTTGATCCTTGTCACATGCCCCGCCTTTAAGGCGGTTTTTTTATGCAGACAGGGCACATCTCCTGACAGATTAAGTAATGTCTATGCCGCAAGCGGCACATACAGATTGAAAGGAGAAATATATGAAGATTTCAGACAATGCTGCAGCTGTGCAGCAGCCCGTACATGGCAAAAAGAGCAGCATGGTAACGGGAAAAAAGATAGCTATCACGGGAATGCTCTCCGCGGCAGCCTTTGTACTTATGTATCTTGAGATCGCTGTCCCTCTTATGCCTTCATTCATAAAATTCGATTTTTCGGATCTGCCGGCGATAATAGGATCATTTGTCATAGGCCCTGTATATGGCGTTATTATCTGCCTTATAAAAAACCTTCTCCATCTTGCATTTTCATCAAGCATGTTTGTAGGAGAGCTCTCAAACTTTATATTAGGCGCGATATTTGTACTCATCGCAGGTCTTATCTATAAAAAGCACAATTCATTTAAGAGGGCACTTGCAGGCGGGATAACAGGCGCAGTCGCGATGGGGCTGTTCAGTATCATATCCAATTATTTTCTGGTTTATCCCGTATATTACACGCTTATGCCTGCAGACGTCATCATAAGCTCATATGATATGATCTCTTATTCCGTCCTGCATATAGGGCATGTAAGCAGCATATTGCAATGCCTTATATTTTTCAATCTGCCATTTACGATCATAAAAGGACTTATAGATGTAGGCATCATGCTGGTGCTCTACAAGCCGCTCGTGGCTGTTATGCGAAGGCTCTGAGGAAATTTCCTCAGAGTTTTTTTAATAGTATGCAAATATTCGTGAATCACCGTTTATTGTCAATCTTGCACCGATATGCGCCGTGAATCATAAAAAATAAATACAAATTAACACTTTACTAATCAAAAACAAAGGAGTACTATACTTTCGCAACAGAATATTACCGATGAAACCGCCAGAATCGTGGCATTATACTTGCGATAAGCAAATGATGATATGAAACCGGCGGCGGAGGAATCTTTGGAGAATCCCGCAAATGATGCAGCATCTGCAGTAAAGCACAGATGGTCACATTAGGGCGGGTGCCGATGGTGTAAGGCTTATATGCTGAATCTCTCAGGCCAAAAGGACAAAGACGCGTCTTGATATACTATTATATTATCCACGACACTTTTCCGCAGGCGACTGATCATTCAGTTGCCTGCTTTTTTGATCTCACTTTAAGACTCGCGGGGACGTTTGAGATGCAGGGGATATACGGGAATGTTCTGTAACGGATATGCCGCATAGGAGCGGCAATACATATTTATAAGGGGGAAGGTATGGATACCTTATTAACGATCGTACAGACTATCAACAAATATCTTTCAGACTACATTCTCGTGATCCTATTGATCGCGGTAGGACTTTGGTTTTCTATAAAGACCAGGTTCGTGCAGGTAAGATGCTTTGGAGAGGGCATGAAGAGTACCTTTGGCAATTTCACTCTTTCCGGAGAAAAGAAAAAGGGTGCCATGAGCTCATTTCAGGCTCTCGCAACGGCAGTAGCCGCTCAGGTTGGTACAGGAAATATCGTCGGAGCCTGCGGAGCTATACTTACAGGCGGTCCCGGAGCTATATTCTGGATGTGGATCATTGCATTTTTCGGTATGGCAACTATCTACGCGGAGGCTGTACTTGCACAGGATACAAAGAGAAAGGATGCGGACGGCCATACGGTAGGCGGTCCCGTATATTATATAACCACGGCATTTAAAGGCCATTTCGGCAAATTCCTTGCGGGATTCTTTGCAGTAGCTATTATCATAGCACTCGGATTTACCGGCTGTATGGTGCAGTCCAATTCCATCGGATCCACCTTTAATACGGCTTTCGGCATACCGAATTGGATAGTCGGAATCATTTTGGTAGGCATATGCGCAGCTATATTTTTGGGAGGTATCAGCCGACTTGCATCTGTCACGGAAAAGCTGGTGCCTGTGATGGCAGTGATCTTTATCCTCGGTGCTCTTGCGGTGATCGTAGTGCGTATCCGTTTTTTGCCTGAGGCATTCGCTCTGATCTTCAAATATGCATTTGCGCCTCAGGCTATCATAGGCGGCGGCTTCGGATCCGCTATCAAGATAGCTATAAGCCAGGGTGCAAAGAGAGGACTTTTCTCAAATGAGGCAGGCATGGGCTCTACGCCTCACGCACACGCTCTCGCCGATGTCAAGAAGCCGCATGATCAGGGTGTTGTGGCAATGATCGGCGTATTTATCGACACTTTTGTAGTATTGACGCTCAATGCTCTCGTAGTCATAATCACACTTTATACACATGACGGTATACTCGCAAGCGGTGAGATCGCAGAAGGACTTACAAAGGCTAACCTCGCGCAGACAGCCTTCGGATCTGTATTCGGTGATAAGTTCGGAGCGATATTTGTGGCTATATGTCTGTTCTTCTTTGCATTTTCCACCATCCTCGGCTGGAACTTGTTCGGAAAGATAAATATGATGTATCTTTTTGGAAAAAAGAGTAAGATAATATATATGATAATAGCTCTTATATTTATCTTCCTCGGAACGCTCGCATCAAACGATCTGGTATGGGAACTTTCAGACATGTTCAACCAGCTCATGGTAATCCCGAATGCGATAGCACTATTTGCACTTACCGCACTTGTAGTAAAGGCTGTTCCCCGGAAGAAAAAATAAACAATTTTCAAGGAGAACAACACAGTGATCAAGATCGCGATATACGGCAAAGGCGGCATAGGAAAATCCACAACCGCGTCCAATCTTTCGGCAGCGCTTGCACAGCTTGGAATGAAGGTGATGCAGATAGGCTGTGATCCCAAATCGGATTCTACCAACCTCCTGACAGGCGGCATCAAATGCCCGACAGTACTCGAGAGGATAAGAGATAATGACGGAGAGGTCGTCTTAGATGAACTCGTGCATGAGGGCTACGGCGGTGTGCTCTGTGTAGAAGCAGGCGGCCCGACACCCGGCATAGGATGCGCGGGAAGAGGCATCATTACAGCATTTGAAAAGCTCGAAGAGCTTGATGCTTATGAGGTCTATAAGCCCGATATTGTACTATATGACGTACTGGGCGATGTGGTATGCGGTGGCTTTGCTATGCCTATGCGCCGTAAATATGCGGACAATGTATATATAGTGACATCCGGAGAACGGATGTCACTTTTTGCTGCCGGAAATATTGCTCTTGCCATAGATAATTTTAAGGCAAGAGGATATGCGTCACTCGGTGGGATCATATTAAACCGCAGGAATGTGGAAAATGAGACGGAGGCAGTCACGAAGCTGGCACAGGATCTGGAAAGCAGGATAATAGCCGATATTCCGAGAAGCAATGACATCACCGCAGCCGAGAGACTCAATAAGACGGTCGTTGAGGCATTTCCGGACTCTGCCGTATCACAGATTTACAAGGATATGGCAAGGAGGATACTTAAGGAGAATGGAAATGGCAGGGCATAACGAGACCGGACTTTGCTATTATCTTCCGAAGCCCGAAAGAAAACATACCGTATTGCACATACCGGGCAGCCATACTCTGTTTGTGGGGCCTTCCGCATGCATGAGGCGTCACGCGATAAGAGAGGAAGAATACGGCAACAGGGACGATGTGTCCTTTTTGTATATATCGGAGGCTGATGTTATATCCGGCAAATATGAGCAGCTCATCGCGGACAGCATAGACGATCTTATAAATATATTGCGCCCTGTGCCTTATATATTTTTTATCGCGACCTTTTGTATAGACGATTTTTTGGGAACCGACGAGGAAGCATTGCTGGATAATCTTAGAGCTCGGCATCCTGACAGGCAATTCTCGGCAGAGCATATCGATCCTGTCTCCCTTGAAGATAAAAAGAATCAGGGAATGAAAAAGAAGGTAAATATGTTTTCCTTTATAAAGGAGGGGCAGGAAAAGGATCGCGGGGTCAACTTTATCGGCACCTTTGTACCGCTGCCTGCCGAATGCGAATTTTTATCTCTTCTTGAAAGCTGGGGCGCAGGCCCTGTACGCGAGCTTTTTGCATGCAAAACATATGAAGAATATCAGGATATGGGAAAGAGCAGACTGAACCTGGCCCTCAGGTCTCTTGAAAGTCACAGCTGTGAATATATGAAGAGCCGACTTGGCATACCATATTATTCATTTCCGACATCCTATGACGCGAGAAGGATCGCAAGAGGATATGCGGATATTGCAGGCCTTTTGGGTGCAAAATGCGAGGATCTTGAAAAAGAGATAAGCGAGTGTGAAGAGGATGCGAGATATACCGCAAAGCTGTTGAACGGCATGCCTGTGGCTGTCGATTCGGGTGCGTTTATGAATCCGTTTGCAGGTGCATTGGCACTTTTGGGATATGGATTCAATGTTAAATACATATTTAAGCCAGATCATCCTATGAGGGAGGAGAAGGAGGCTGAAGGCACGGTACGTGAGAAATATCCGGATACTGTCATATCCTATGTAAAGAGCAGCAAGTATCTTTATGAATCCGCGGAGGATGAAGACTGTATGGCTATCGGGTCGGATTGCGCCAGACTTCTTAAGGCAAAGCATTTTGTAAATATATGGCATGACGAGGGCTATTTCGGATTTTACGGTATCCGCAGACTTATGGGAGATATCAGAGCTGCGGCACAAAAAGAGACGGATTGGAGCAGTATGCCCGATCTTAATATAAAAAGAAAGGAAAGATAAGGATGGGGCAGCTGTGCATATATCTTCCGCCATTTACGAGCGATTATTCGGGCGCATGTTCGGCTCTTTTCGACCTTGACTGCATGATGATAATCAATGACGCATCATGCTGTACGTCCAATTATGTTTTTTATGACGAGCCCAGGTGGCAGGATCATGTGAGACCTGTATTAAATACGTCGCTTCGCAGTACGGATGCTATATTCGGAAATGATGAAAAGATCGTAAAAAGTGCCTGCATGGCAGCAGAAAATATAGACTCGGAGCTTGTTGCGCTCATAGGCACTCCCGTGCCTGCCATTACGGGCATGGATATGGAGGGACTTGCAAGTGAGATAGAGGCTTATACGGGCAAGAAATGTATCGGGCTTGCCACAGACGGCTTTGGTTATTATGACGATGGTATCGCTCAGGCAGGCAAGGCTCTTATAGACACATTCACAGACAAGAAACAGGTCAGTCATACCGGAGGACTAAAAGAGAAAAAAGTTAATATCATAGGTATGACGCCGATAGATTATGGCACGAATGGCAACGATGACGCGCTTAGGAGGTTTGTTGAAGGGGCGGGACATAGCATTAACAGCTTTTTATTTATGGGTTCGTCTCTTGATGATATCAGGCGTCTTCCGCATGCCGATATGAATATAGCAGTCTCAGCGTCAGGCATTGAGATCGCAAAATATTTAAAGAAAAAATTCGGTACGCCTTATATATGCGGCTTCCCGGTAGGTGAGGCAGAGCCCTCAAAATGGTTTGCAGAGATCTGCACAGGCATGACGTACAGCAATACGGTGCATGGAGAGGACGATGATAAAAAGAGGCTGCTTATCGTTACGGATCAAGTACTGGGAAATGCCATAAGGGACGCGCTTTTGCGCCTGGGCTGCGATTTCAATATAGATGTCGCGTCATTTTTCGGCTGGGATAGACATATCGCGCAGGCAGGTGACAGACACCTTGAGAGTGAAAAGGAATATTTGCAGCTTGTATCAAGCGGAAGATATGGTGCTATAGCAGCAGATCCTTTGATCATGAGGCCCGCGCATTGCAAAGAACTTTTAAAATTCGAACTGCCGCATAGTGCGATCTCCGGAAAGCTCACATGGGATAAGATCCCATGCTATATCGGCGCTGAATTTGAACAAAGGATGAGAGAGCTTGTCCAAGAGCTGCACTTAAGTTTTTAAATTTAAAGAAGACCTTTATGAAGATATTTATTAAGGAGATGCTTCGAAAGCTTATGTAACGGAGAATCTTGGATCGATTTAAAAGCCCAAAAAAATATACGGACAGAGGATTGCAGGTCGGAGAAGATTATGGAGTCTACGGATATAAAAGATACAGATGTGAATGAGAGATTAAAGAAACAGATCGAATTTATCTTAGAGATAGATAAAGAAAAAAATATATTCAGACAGAATAATATAACAGGCAATGTCAGAAGGGAAAATGACGCCGAGCATGCATGGCATATGGCGATCATGGCATATATATTGCGTGAATATTCCAACGAAAGCATAGATATCGCAAAGGTCATGCTGATGTGTCTCATACATGATATCGTCGAGATAGATGCGGGCGATACCTATGCATATGAAGAGCAGTCAAAAAAAAGCCAGCATGAGAGAGAAAATGCCGCAAAGGAGCGCATATATTCGCTGCTTCCGCCGGACCAAAGAGCGGAACTTGCGGAATTATTCGAGGAATTCGAAGAAAGAAAGAGTCCCGAGGCAAGGTTTGCACGGGCAATGGACAATTTCCAACCGCTTTTGTTAAATGATGATAATCAAGGCGAGAGCTGGAGAGAGCACGGCGTGAGAGCAGAGCAGGTCTACGGCAGACAGATCGAGTCCAAGGACGGATCAGAGAAAATATATGAGATCACGGATGAGATCATCCGAAAAAATATCAGCCTGGGTAATCTGAAATAACCGCTGTCCCTGTAATTATGATAAGAACGGGCATAAGATCAGGTACGGACGGATAAACGTCGATACAGAAAATCATAGTTTTTAAGAAAACACGGCATCAGAATGTATTTTTGCATTTTTTGGTGCCGTTTTTTTGTCAAAAAAACAAATAAAGTAGGATCTTTTTTTTGTTTGCGGTATAATACCGGGATGAAAAAGGAAGGGGAATGAATGATGGCAAAGCAATTTATAGTATCTATCGGCCGCGAATTCGGCAGCGGAGGACATGTTATAGCATCCAATCTCGCAAAAAGATTCGGGGTCAAGATATATGATAAAAACCTTTTGGATGAGGTGGCTGAGGCTCTGGATGTCGATATGAAGGAATGGAGTGATGTGGATGAGCACAAAAAGATCCCATTCTTCTCAAGGACAGTAAAGGAATATTCAAACTCTCCGCAGGATCTGCTGAGAGGTATACAATTTGATTTTCTTAAAAAGAAAGCGTCAGACGGAGAGTCCTTTGTAATAGTCGGCAGGTGCTCCGATTATATTCTGCGTGACTATGACGGACTCGTAAGGATATTTGTCACAGGTGACAAGGAAAATAAAATAAAGCGTCTCGAGGAAAAAAGAAAGCTCACAAGAGATGAGGCTGTCATCGCCATGAACAGAGTCGACAGGGAGCGCAGAAAATATCATGACAGCGTCTGCGACACAAAATGGGGAGATGCTCGTGCATATGACCTTATCATAAACAGCCGTATCGGCATAAACGAATCTGTAGATATTATTGTCGAATATATCAAAAAAGCTATCGGTCTTACAGATGAAGAAGTAAAGCAGATGGAGATGCAAAAGTATATAGACCATGATATTGCCGGGGATGAATTCGAAAATGCCACGGAAAATGATATATAAAGAAGATATCAGATCGGCAGAAAGTACGGCATTGTTTAATATGAAGAGAGGTAAGAGTAAATGACAGGAGTACAGATAGCAGCCCTTGCTATTTTTGTTGTGATGTTTATCATGGTCGTGCTTGAGAAGATCCCTAAGCATTTTGTGACATTGGGATGCGGGCTTTTGACATTGATAGTGGTCTTCGGGATAATGATGCGCAGCCCGCAGGCTATATGGGATACACTCGGAATAAAAAATATAGTATCACTTGATTTTTGGTATTCGGTAGGCGAATCCGAGTCCTCCGGAGTCGACTGGGGGACTATCTTTTTCCTTGGCGGCATGATGATCATGGTTGAGGGCATGGCGGAGGCAGGCGTCTTCAGGTGGCTTTGTATGCAGCTTGCGAAAATGGTTCATTATAAACCGCTTCCGCTTTTTGTCACATTTATGCTGCTTGCTGCAGTGATGTCGATGTTTATTGACAGCATCACGGTAATATTGTTTCTCGCGGCAGTTACATTCGAGCTTGCAAGGCTTTTAAAATGCAATCCCGTGCCGATGCTGCTGTCGGAGATATTCTGCGCCAATCTCGGAGGATCGGCAACGATGTGCGGTGATCCGCCGAATATCATCATAGGCTCACAGCTGGGATATTCTTTTATGGATTTCCTTACAAATACAGGCGTGATAGCAGGCATCACATTAGTGATCGTAATGATATATTTTTATCTTTTCTTCCGCAAAAAGATATATTCAAGAGAAAAGATAGACATATCTACCATACCGCAGCCCAGGGAAGCTATAAATGATATGAAGGAATTTATAATAAGCATATGCATATTCCTGATCGCGGTAACATTATTAATATCACATTCAGCGACGCATCTTTCGGTTGCCTTTATCGGAATTTTGGTTGCAATACTTACAGTGATATTCTTTGCAGGGAAGCTTTCGAAGATCATGAAAAAAGTCGATTACAAGACGTTGCTGTTCTTCGTAGGACTGTTTATAGTTGTAGGCGGCCTTGAGCAAACAGGAGTCCTTGAGCTGATAGCGGCATTTATAGCAAAGATATGCGGTGATAATCAATATATGATGGTGGCGATCATCATATGGATATCTGCAATAGCGAGCGCATTTGTGGATAATATTCCTTTTGCGGCAACAATGGTTCCTATCATAAGGACGCTTGCATCTACGGCGGGTGTGCCTGTTGCTACCCTCGCGTGGACATTGTCTGTGGGTACAGATGTCGGAGGTGCCGCAACGCCTATCGGAGCATCAGCCAATGTTGTAGGCATTGCCGTTGCCGGAAAGAGCGGATACAGGATCGGATGGGGCAAATATTGCCTTGCCTGCGCTCCCGCAATGATACTCACTATAGGCCTTTCTATGCTGATAATCTTTCTTAGATATTGCTGATAAGTGCCGGATTAAATTAAATATTATATATTTTCAAAAGGGGCCGTATTCGACGGCTCCTTTTGGCTGCTATGCCCCAGTGACCGCAGCTGCAATAAATATATAGAAGTAAAGAATGTATTATGTTACAATTGTATTACATTGCATAAAAAGATGTAACAAAACAGCACCTGAATATATGATCTTAACGGTACTGAATAATAAAAGAGGAAACGCGTATGTGCGGAATAGTAGGATTTACGGGATTTAGGCAGGCTGCGCCTATATTGCTCGACAGCCTTGCAAAATTGGAATACAGAGGTTATGACAGTGCGGGAATCGCTGTCAGGGACGGTGAAAAGAGAGCGGAGGTCGTAAAGACCATAGGCAGACTTAAAAATCTATATGATATGACCGACGGCGGTAAGGCAATAGAGGGCAGCTGCGGACTGGGACATACCAGATGGGCTACTCACGGTGCACCGAGCAAGGTGAATGCTCATCCACACGTAAGCGGCAATTGCACAGGCTCCGGCTCAGGTACCGTCGAGTCCGAAATAGTAGGTGTTCACAATGGCATAATCGAGAATTTTCAGGAGCTTAAGGAAAAGCTCCTTGGCAACGGATACAGATTTTACAGTGAGACAGATACCGAAGTACTTATAAAGCTTGTAGATTATTATTATAAGAAATACAATATCGGACCCATAGATGCCATTGCAAAGACGCTTGTGCGTGTAAGAGGAGCATATGCTCTTGAATTAATGTTCTCGGCATACCCGGGTGAGATATGGGTGGCAAGAAAAGACGCTCCCATGATCATAGGCATCGCCGACGGAGAGAGCTATATCGCGAGCGATGTTCCGGCAATACTTAAATATACAAGGGACGTTTATTATATAGGCGATCTCGAGTTTGCATGTGTAAGACCGGGAGAGGTACATTTCTACAATCTGAACGGTGATGAGATCACTAAAGAGACCACTCATATAGATTGGGATGCCGATGCTGCCGAAAAGGGCGGATATGAGCATTTCATGATGAAGGAGATACACGAGCAGCCCAAAGCCATATCGGATACCTTGAACAGTGTGGTAAAGGACGAGCATATCTGCTTTGACCGCATAGGACTTACAGATGAGGAAATAAAAGATATATCCGGCATTTGCATAGCAGCCTGCGGAAGCGCATGGCATGTGGGCATGGCCTCTCAATATATCATAGAAGACCTTGCAAAGCTGCCTGTCAGGGTAGAGCTTGCCAGCGAATTCAGATACAGAGATCCGGTCTTAGATCCCAACATGCTGATGATAGTGATCAGTCAGTCGGGGGAGACAGCCGATACTCTTGCGGCTCTCAGGCTTGCAAAGCAGCGCGGTATAAAGAGTCTTGCGGTAGTCAATGTGGTAGGATCGTCCATAGCGAGAGAGGCGGATCATGTATTTTATACACTTGCGGGGCCTGAGATATCCGTTGCCACTACAAAGGCATATTCGGCGCAGCTTTGCGCCATGTATTGTCTGGCCATAAAGCTCGGAAGGGCAAGAGGCCTTGTTGCCGTTGAAAAGGAAGAATATTATATATCTCAGATCAGATCGATCCCGGAAAAAATAAATGAGATATTAGATGGCAAGGAGGTCATCCAGAGGATAGCAAGCAAGCACGCGAGTGATCATGATGTATTTTTCGTAGGCAGGGGCATTGATTATGCCGTAAGCCTTGAAGGAAGCCTGAAGCTTAAGGAGATCAGCTATATACATTCCGAGGCATATGCCGCCGGTGAGCTCAAGCATGGCACAATAAGCCTTATAGAGAACGGCATGCTGGTCATAGGTGTGCTCACTCAAGAGGATCTATATGAGAAGACTATGAGCAACATGCTTGAATGCAAGTCGAGAGGCGCGGAGCTGCTTGGAGTCACGCTCAGCGGGAAATATGAGATAGAAAGCTCTATGGATACGACCGTGTTCGTACCTAAGGTAGATGACCATTTTGCGGCAAGTCTTGCCGTAGTACCGCTGCAATTGCTCGGATATTATACAAGCGTTGCAAAGGGACTCGATGTGGACAAGCCTCGCAATCTTGCAAAATCAGTTACGGTAGAATAAGCCGAATCCTTCGGTATCAGGAGCATATATGCTTCTGCAAAGGCAAAGGGAAAATATGACCACTTAGCTTAGCGCAGAGAGTGAGGACATATATGCGTCAGGGAGAGACATATGCAAAAAATCACAGATCTTTTTGATCTTGAGCATACTATGGCATCGGAGTATCTGCAGGGATTTACATATCCATGGGAGGCTCTTGCCGGAATAAAAGATATGATCATACGGCTTGGAAAAAGCCTTGACGAGAATGAATATGACAACGCAGGTGAGAATATCTGGATTCACAAGAGTGCAAAGATATTTCCCTCTGCATATATAGGAGGCCCGTGCATCATAGGCGCGAGGACCGAGGTGCGGCATTGTGCCTTTATACGCGGCAGCGCGCTTATAGGCGAGGACTGCGTGGTCGGCAATTCCGTTGAGCTGAAAAATGTCATTCTTTTCGATCATGTTCAGACACCGCATTACAATTATGTCGGTGATTCTATATTGGGATATTGCAGTCATATGGGAGCAGGCTCGATCACTTCAAATGTCAAGTCGGATAAAAGGAATGTTGTGGTTTCTGAAGGCAGAGAGCATATAGAGACGGGACTTAGAAAGTTTGGTGCCATGCTTGGAGACTATGTTGAAGTAGGATGCAATGCCGTACTCAATCCCGGGACAGTGATCGGAAAGCATTCAAGGATATATCCAACGAGTTGTGTAAGAGGGGTACTTCCCGAATATACTATCTGGAAGGATGACGGCAAAATGATACAGGCAAGGATCATTTGATCCGGATCAATAATATACAAAAACAGCATCAAAGGGGTGCATAATGGGTAAATATTTCGGAACAGACGGCTTTCGCGGGGAGGCCAATGTGGCACTTACCGCCGAGAAGGCATATAAGATAGGAAGATTTCTCGGATGGTATTACGGACAAAAGCATGACGACGGCAAAGCAAGGATCGCTATAGGAAAGGATACAAGAAGATCAGGATATATGCTTGAGGATGCCATTTGCAGCGGCCTCACGTCGTCGGGAGCGGACGCATTTCTCCTGCATGTTACTACTACACCGTCGGTATCTTATATCGTAAGAACAGATGAATTCGACTGCGGGATCATGATATCGGCTTCTCACAATCCCTTTTATGATAATGGTATAAAGATCATAAGGGCAAACGGTCAGAAGATCGAGGCCGAAATAGAGCAGCAGATCGAGGCATATATAGACGGTGAGATAGAGGAGATCCCGTTTGCAAGACGCGAGAAGATTGGCAGATCTATAGATTATTCTGCAGGCAGAAACCGTTATATAGGTCATCTGCTGACTATACCTACAAGGTCGTTCAAAAATAAAAATGTAGGTTTGGACTGCGCAAACGGTGCATCATCGTCCATAGCTAAGGCGGTATTTGAGGCTCTCGGGGCACGAGTGACGGTCATAAATAATCAGCCTGACGGCACCAATATCAACAGGGGCTGCGGATCTACGGATATAGGAGGATTGCAAAATCTCGTTGTAAACAATCGCTTGGATATAGGATTTGCATATGATGGAGACGCAGACAGATGTCTTGCCGTTGATGAAAAGGGAAATGTGGTGGATGGAGATCGCATTCTTTATATATGCGGCAAATATCTCAAGGATGAAGGGCTGCTGAGAGGAAATACAGTTGTCACTACGGTAATGTCCAATCTCGGCCTGTACAGGGCCTTTGAGGCGAACGGAATTTCCTATGAGCAGACTGCCGTAGGCGATAAATATGTTGCAAGCTGTATGATGGAGAAAGGCTATGACCTTGGCGGCGAGCAGAGCGGTCATATCATATTCGGCAAATATGCAGCCACAGGCGACGGCATATTGACATCGCTTATGATAATGCAGGCCGTTGTTGAACGCAAAACAACGCTCTCCGCGCTTTCCTGCGATATGAGGACATACCCGCAATGCCTTAAAAATGTAATAGTAAGAGACAAGAACGAGGCTCAAGAGAATAAAGAGATAAAGTCACTGGTCGAGCGTATAAATAAAGAACTCGCCGGTGAGGGACGTATATTGCTAAGAGCCTCAGGTACAGAACCTCTTATAAGAGTCATGGTAGAGGCCGGTACCGATGAGCTTGCCGAATATTATGTCGATATGGCGATAGATGCCATAAAAAAAGAAGGACTCGCAAACTGATAATCTCATAAATATCTATGCCGTTAGTGAGTGCATCTTCTTGATATGCGTATTTTTTTGCGTATCTTTAAGATGATAGCTAAGAGTGTGAGCGAAACAACAGCTCCGAGTGTAAGCCATATGTATATCGTAAGCCTGGTATCATTTGTCTTGACACTCAGCCAAAGCTCATTCATCAGTTGATTGCCCTCGGTAGACAGTGCCGTAAAGGATTGTCCCTTAGACAGCTGCACATCGTCGGGATATGCGATCTCATTGGAGGCTGCATCCGGGTCCATATATTCCTTGGCAGCCGAAATTGGTGTCGAATATCCGAGATATTCCAGATTCGGGCCGCTTATTTCCGGTTCACACAAAAAGTTAATGAAGAGCTCCGCCTCATATTGGTGCTCGGCACATGACGGTATGCATGCGGCATCAACGAAAAGATTGTAACCTTCGGGAGCTATGAACTTTAAGGATTCGTTCTCTTCCGCCATCATCAGATAATCCCCGGCATAATATGGCGCTATCCATGCCTCGGAGCGCTCCATGGCACCGAATATCTGATCCATCACATAGCTTTGTACGAGATTTTTTTGTTCCTTGAGTTTTTCGGTGACGGCATTTAGCTCTTCTTCATCCTCTGTATTGACGCTGTATCCGAGCATTGCCTCAGTGATGGCAAATGAATCTCTGCAATTGTCGAACATAAGTATTTTGCCAGCATATGTGGTATTCCACAGCAGCTCCCAGCCTGTAGCATCCTCTTCATTTACATAATCGCTGTTGTAAATGATGCCTACATAGCCCCATGTATAAGGAACAGAATATTTGCCCTCGGGGTCATATTCCATATTTTTGAAGGAATCGTCTATCAGACTGTAATTCGGTATATTGTCAAGGTCAAGCTCAAGGAGCATATCCTCGCGTATCAGCTTCTCGATCATGTAATCGGAAGGAATGATAACATCATACGAGGCGCCGCCCGTCTTAAGCTTGGTATAAAGCGTCTCATTGCTGTCATAGGTCAGATAATTGACCTTGATATTTGGATATTTCTTTTCAAATTCGGCAATGACATCTATATATCCGTCAGTGCCGTCTGAAATATATTGCCCCCAATTATATACATTGAGAGTGACAGTCTCATCGGCATATGTCTCTGTCTTGAATGCAGAGAGTGAAAAGAGAGAAAAAGATATCAAGGCAAAAATGCAGCAAAAAAGAGCCTTGAGAGTCCTAGAATTGTATTTTTGGCATCTGTATCTCATGGCACGACCCTTTCGCTCTTGACAGTTTCCTTTGAGCTTCTCCCTTTGCCCTGCATGATATTCATGATGATCATGAGAGCCAATATGATGATGAATATAAGGGTGAATAAGGCATAAAGCTTGGGGTGAACCGGCTTCTTTGTATAATTGTATATCTCAACGGGCAGCGTGATAAATTCCGATCCCGTAACGAAATATGATATGACAAAATCATCAAGAGACATAGTAAAGCTCATAAGCGCCCCTGCGACTATACCGGGCCACAGCTCATGGATAGTGACCTTAAAGAAGGACTGAAACGGAGTACAGCCGAGATCCATGGCGGCATATGCAAGGGAAGGGTCCATCTGGTGCATTCTTGGCATGACATTCAGGATGACATAAGGCATATTGAATGTTACATGAGCTATCAATAATGTCCAGAATCCGAGAATGGAATTTATCCGAAGGAGAGATCCCGTAAATACGAACATGAGTGCAAGGGATACACCTGTTACGATATCGGGATTGGTCATCGGTATGTTTGTGACCGACATTACAAGAGAACGCATTCTGCCGCTCATAGAGGAGATACCTACAGTGGCGGCGGTTCCGAGTATTGTTGCGATAATTGTCGAGCTTACGGCTATTACGAAAGAGTGAAGTACAAGCTTCAAAAGAGCCGAGTCCTTAAAAAGCTCCGCATATTGACTGAAGGTAAAGCTCTTAAAGGCGGCAATGTCGGTGCCTGAATTAAAGGATGCGACAGCCAGCACTACGATGGGAATATAGAGAAATATAAATACGATGACGGTTATTATTCCGCAGACCTTTTTCATGCCGCACCTCCGTCATTGCTGTCATATTTTGTAAAATGATTTGAGATCCCCACACATATAAATATGAGGATCATGAGCACGAGAGACATGGCCGCGCCGAGATTCGGATTATATGCGCCCTTAAACTGTGATTCGATGATATCTCCGACCATAACGGTGCCGGGTGAACCGAGCTTTTGCGATATATAAAATGTCGATACAGCCGGGACAAAGACCATGGTTATGCCCGACGCAATGCCCGGAAGCGAGAGCGGAAGGATGACCTTTGAGAAGACATGCCTTTTGCAGCAGCCCAGATCCTCGGCCGCCTCTATGAGCGCAGGGCTGATCCTGGCTATGCTTGTATAAAGGGGAAGTATCATATATGGAATATAATTGTATACCATGCCGAGGATGACCGCACCGCTGTTGCGGATGAGCGGCAGCGCCTTAAGGCCTATCAGACTAAGAAAATTGTTGATGATGCCTGTGTCTTCGAGCAGGGCAACCCATGCAAGTGTACGCAAAAGAAAGCTGAGGCACATAGGAAGCATGATGAGCATCTGCAGGATGGATTGAATACGCGCAGGACATTGAGTTATAGCATATGCAACAGGATATCCTATCACAAGGCATACAGCCGTAGATGCGATGCTGAGCCATATGGATCTTAAGAATATCGGTTCATAGTCTATGATACTGACGATATTGGCAAACGAAAACGCGCCGGTCGTCTGATCGGTGAATGTGAAATATATGACTATTCCCAAAGGAATGATAGTAAAGAGCAGCATCCAGACTATATAAGGAACTGCCAGCAGCTTCTTGTGCAAGGCTTATTCCTCCTGTGTCTCGTCAGCTACGGCGATCTCATCATATTCCGCCGAATATGAGCTGTAATCGCCAAACATACCGGAATATGAGCTCTTCTTCATGACATGGATATCATCGGGATCGAGCTGTATGCCTATATATGAGCCGACTTCGTTATATTTTGTCGTCTGTATGAGCCATTTAAAGCCCTTGAAATCAACTATGGTATCATAATGCACGCCCTTAAAGGTAACAGAGGTGACGGTGCCGCAAAGACGACCCTGTGACGGTTCCACTATCTTGACATCCTCCGGGCGGATAACTATGTCCACATCCTCGTTCGCGGCGAAGCCCTTATCCACGCAGTCAAATATACGTCCGAACATCCTGACCTTGCAGTCGCATATCATCGTACCGTCAATGATATTTGACTCACCTATAAAGTCCGCGACAAATGCATTTGCCGGCTCGTTATATATATCCTCGGGGCTGCCTATCTGCTGTATCTTGCCGTCATCCATTACTACTACGACGTCAGACATAGCCAGAGCCTCCTCCTGATCGTGAGTAATAAAGATGAATGTAATGCCTACCTCCTGCTGGATGCGCTTGAGCTCATTTTGCATATCTTTGCGAAGACGCAGGTCCAGAGCACCGAGAGGCTCATCCAAAAGCAGCAGCCTGGGCCTGTTTATGAGGGCTCTTGCGATGGCAACTCTTTGCTGCTGGCCGCCTGATAATGAAGAGATCTTGCGGTTTTCAAAGCCTGACAGTGAGACACTTTTCAGCATTTCACCGACACGCTTGTCGATCTCAGCCTCGGAATATTTTTTCGAGACTCTGAGTCCGAAGGCTATATTGTCATATACGTCAAGATGGGGAAAAAGAGCATAGTTTTGAAATACGGTATTTACATGCCTTTTGTATGCAGGCATGGATGTGACATCTTTTCCGTCAAAAAGGATCCTTCCCGATGTAGGCGTAAGAAAACCTGCGATTATACGCAGGGTAGTAGTCTTGCCGCATCCGGAGGGACCTAATATTGTGACAAATTCCTTGTCTTCTATATTGAGATTAAGAGAGTCGAGGACACGGTCGTGTCCAAACTCCATTACAAGATCTTCGAGTGATAATAATGAGGCCAATTAAACATCTGCAAGTTTTTGAAGTGCTTTTTTGGATATGATGACATCAAAATGCTCATCTACAAAAGCGCCTCCGGCAAATAGTGAAGGTTCCTTGCTGCCGTATTCCAGTGCCAACGAACAAACCATACCAAAAGACGAGGCGGATCTTGGCTGACTTGAAAGTACAGTATAGTATCTGCCTGTAGAAGGTGATCTGTAAAGACTGCTCTTGCCCTTGAAGTAGGGATTGGCGCTGTGAGCAAAGGCAAGCAGATCCTTCAGGTCACCAAAGGAGAATATCTTCTCCTGTGAAGCGTCGCTTTTGGTAAATCTTTGCTGCCTTCCGTGCAGCGAGAGGTGTGATGCCGCATCCTTGTGAGCATGCTCTGATGGTATATCTTCAAGTCCAAGCAGATCGTCAAGATCGATGTCATCATCCGATATATCGGCATCATCCGAATCTGTATCATCCAAAGATATATCGCCAAGGTCCGAGAGACCGCGGAAGGATGTATCGATCTCCTCCGGCTCGTCGACTCTGGTGATCATAAGCACAATGCAATCCATCGAGACCGGTATAGCCTCGACTACGAGTGAGTCACCGCCCTCAAAGCCGAATTCTACAAAAGCCTGTTCCATCATATCCTGAAACAGCTCCTTCGCCTTTTCGGCTCCGTAAGCAAGCTCGCTTACCTTCACATGATGCATGGCAAGGTCTGAGCGGTTGAGTGTACACTTTATCTGATTGTCACTGATCCTTTCGATTCTCATACAAAAAGAATACTGTAAAATGCTTGAAAAATCAACCGAAAAATAATACAATAAACAAGCGTTGACGGCGCATTTCGCCATGATTTTTACTTCAGGGCGATCACAGTCCGTATCATTTCAAAAGCATATCGGTTCCGATATTGCTATTTCCGCAATCTAAACCAATTTTTGCAGCCATAGGTTATTTTCGGTGAATGCGCTTTTCTTACGCATATGTATGCAGACAGGATATTATCACATTATTTTGCACCTTTATCTGCACGCAAATACGGGAAGAAAGTGAGGATGATGACCAAAAAAGAAAAGAGAAGATTTATAGAGTATCTGAAACTGAATAAAGAACTGAATGAGGCATCCGAACGAGGGGCATTGCTTGTCATTGACAGAGAATATGTATCTGCATCAGAGCTTGCCGGCGTATGTATATTTCAGGAAAGAGGCCTGTATATGTCTGAGGACTGCGAATATAATGGCAAGGAGGTGATCGAAGCAGTGATCGCAGCCCGTAGAGGGAGCAAACCGGACGAATATCCGCATGTATAAATTCAAAGACTATGAAGAGGATCTCTGACCAAAGTTCCCGGATTTGCGTTGATATATTGCGGATGATATAATACGATGAGCTGGAAAAAGCCGTGCGCAGCGTGCATCGTAAGATCTGCAGCGCACTAAGCGGCTGGAGACAT
This sequence comes from uncultured Parasporobacterium sp., assembly GCA_964528825.1. GTDB lineage: Bacteria > Bacillota > Clostridia > Lachnospirales > Lachnospiraceae > RGIG5612. Next base: position 70,150 of record CAZGVB010000002.1, on the reverse strand, counting down.
TTTCATTCTGACATATACAGGAGAAAAATAAATGACAGGTAATAAAAGAAGGCGCAGGAGACGCAGAAAGACCAAAAGGCTGATGCTGCTCATCACTGCTGCGGTTGTGATATTGATACTTGCTCTTGGCATAGCCATTTTGTGCAAGAGATTTGCCCCCTCAAAAACGGTGACCGATCTTGCGGCTTATTACAATCTGACAGCCGATCTGGATACTGACCGTGACGAGGCAGCATCTGACGAGGCGGCCATAGTCTTTGATGATACGATCCTTGAAGAGAGAGGGCTGATCAGGGAAGGACAGGCATATGTAAGGCTTTCACTTCTTACGGATAATGTGGATGAGAGATTGTATTACGACTCAAATGAGAAGCTTATGATCATCAGCAATGCCGTAGAGAGCATTAAGGTCAGTCCGGAGCAGACATATTATACCGTTGACGGTGATGAGGTTGACAGTACAAGTGAGGATTTTGGATATACCATTCTCACAGAGTACAATGATACCGTGTATGTCGCGCTCGAGTTCGCTTGTGAGTTCAGTGACGCATCTTATTCAGTCTGTGAAGATCCGAAGAGGATCGTTATCACATACAAGACCGGTGAAAGGACATACTGTGACGCCCTGAAGAATACACAGATAAGAGTCCGCGGAGGCATCAAATCCGAGATCGTCGGGACAGTCTCAAAGGGAGAAAAGCTCTTAGTGCTTGAAGACCTTGAGGACTGGATCAATGTAGTAAGCAGTGCCGGATGGGTAGGATATATCAAAGCCGGCGCCGTGGGAGATATATATACCGAAACAGTTACAGGCGACTATGACGAGCCGGAATATACATCCCTTAATATGGGCAAGACAGTAAAGCTCGGCTGGGCGCCCGTATATGTGAGCAGCGCCAATTCATATTATTCGGAATATACGGAGGCCGCAGGAGATGCATTAAATGTATATTGCCCTACATGGTATTCGCTTGCGGACGGACAGGGTGGTGTAACCATGCGCTCCGACAGCACATATGTATCCGCAGCTCATGATGACGGATATCTGGTCTGGGCACTCTTTGACGATACGGATGCTGAGATAGCCGAGGCGGTACTTACACATACATCGATAAGGGAAAAGGTGACGGAAAGTGTCATAAATGATGTCCTGTCAAAGGGAATAGACGGTATAAATATTGATTTTGAGCGGATCAACAGCTCATACGGAGCCGATTATATTCAATTTATCAGAGAGCTTTCCATAAGATGCAGAGAGGAGGGCATATATCTGAGCGTGGATAATTATGCCCCATATGAATATAATGCCTGCTACCATATGGAAGAACAGAACAGACTTTGTGATTATGTTATGCTCATGGCTTATGATGATTACCTCGGAACGGGCGAGGCCGGTCCGAGTGCGTCTCTTGAGTTCGTAAGAGAGACGGTTGAGCTGAGCCTTGAAAAGGTGGATGCGTCCAAGCTCGTGGTGGCAATGCCTTTTTACAGCAGATTATGGACGACCGACTCAAACGGAGAGCTTGACAGAGAAGAATATTCGATGGTCTCAGCATGGCAAAGGATAAGCGATGCCAATGTCATGGCCCATTGGGATGAAACATTGGGATTATGGTATGCGCAATATGAAAGCGATCAGGGTACGGTTGATGCTTGGCTGGAGGATGTAGATACGATCGAGGCAAAGATGGATCTTATCAGCACCTATAATGTCGCGGGATATGCATTTTGGAGACTGGGGCAGGAGTACTCCACCATCTGGGATGTAATAGGCCGGTACTAAGATGCCGGGTTCAAAAGGTGTTTTGAACAATGTTGCCGAAAAGGAACGACGCTGCGACAACGGGTATTAAGATGTTAGGTTCAAAAGGTATTTTGAACCCGGTGATACTCGGATTGCTGCGCGCTTTGTGTCTGCGCAATTTTTAAAACATTCGTAAAGATTATAAAAGGATGAACTGATTTATATGAACATAGGTATTGCGGGGCTCGGTCTTATGGGCGGCAGCATGGCAAAGGCATTTAAGCATTATACGCCGGATACCGTTCTCGGATATGACAGGAAAGAACAGACGGTAAAGCAGGCACTCCTGTTGGAAGCAATAGATAATGAGCTTGATGATGAGAGGATAGGCATTTGCGATTACCTCATTGTCGCTATGTATCCCAAGGCAAGTATAGATTATATAAAGAGTCATAAGGATCACATCAAGAAGGGTGCGATCGTTATGGATATAAGCGGCATAAAGGGTGAGGTCTGCCGCGAGATCGCTCCAATAGCCGAGGAATGCGGATTTACATTTGTAGGGACGCATCCGATGGCGGGCATAGAACGCTTTGGATTTGATAATTCTGTCTCAAGCATGTTCAACAATGCATCCATGATATTGGTGCCGTCCGGAGATATAAGCGGGGATGATCTGAGCCGTATAGAAAAGCTGTGGGGATCCATAGGCTTTACGAATATAGAAGTGACAAGTGCCGAGAATCACGATAGGGTCATAGCCTATACATCGCAGCTTGCGCATATTTGCTCGAGCGCATATATAAAGAGTCCCACCGCTCTGGATCATAAGGGATTTTCGGCGGGAAGTTATAAGGATCTGACAAGAGTGGCATATCTCAATGAAAACATGTGGACAGAGCTTTTCATGGAAAACAGGAAAAATCTCCTTTTTGAGACTGAGGGACTTATAAGATCGCTTCAGGAATACGCCGATGCCTTAAGAGAGGGCGATGAGCAAAGGCTGCATATGCTGCTTAAGGAAGGCAGAGAAAAGAAGCAGGCTGCGGATATGGACGATCTGAAATGAAATATTCACGTGAAGAGTACTTTATGAGAGAGGCTGTAAAGCAGGCACGGTTAGCAGCCAAAAGAGGCGAGGTTCCGATAGGCTGCGTCATTGTCATGGATGATGTGATCATCGGCAGAGGATATAACCGCCGCATGACGGACCGGAGCGCTCTTGCCCATGCCGAAATATATGCTATAAAAAAAGCCTGCCGCAATGTAGGCGATTGGCGTCTTGATAATGCGCAGATGTATGTTACGCTTGAACCGTGCCAGATGTGTTCGGGAGCGATCATCCAATCGCGCATACGCGAGCTTTATATAGGGGCTATGAACCCGAAGGCGGGATGTGCGGGCAGTGTGGTCGATATGTTTGAGATCCCGGGATTCAATCATCATGTTGAAGTTGCGAGCGGCATTCTCGCAGATGAATGCTCGGCAATGCTGAAGGATTTTTTCGCAAAATTAAGAATGAAGAACAAGCAGATATCACCTGACGGCGACTCTTGACTTAGCATATCCCGATAATTATAATAGCAATGCATTTTTGATGAAAAAATATATCAAATGCGGTATGCAGAACCGGCAGCATCAGGAACCGGTGCAACAGAAATCCACGAACCGTGTCAGGTCGGGAACGAAGCAGCACTAAGAGGAACCTTCTGTGTGATGCCGGAAAGGCTTGGTGCTGTCGGTTCTGCATATAGCAAAAAGTACAGACGAAATGAGGCTCCGGAGACGGAGCCTCATTCTGTATGTGAATTTGTACTGCAAAAGTCGGTGCCGCGACTTTAAATACTGCGCGTGTGAGATATGCCGCAAAAACGATAGCGAGGCTTTCGCCCGGACGAGCACACTGGCAGTGATTCCAGCACTGTTTGAGCCCGCAGGGCGAGCCTCGCAGATATTCGTTGAACGAGACCTGCCATTATGGTATCATAAATGGTAATGTTTTCCTGTATATGCAAAGCTTTGATATGCCCGATGCTGCGCTGCAGATGGTCCGAATCTGCCTGAAGTGATGCGGCGATAGTGTAAAAAGCGGGATGCTTGCAGGATAAAAATATATAGGATCGTTTTCGGAGAATAAACATGTCATATATGGCCCTCTACAGAAAATTCAGACCGTTAAGCTTTGATCAGGTCAAAGGTCAGGATCATGTCGTCAGAACCCTGAAAAATCAGGTAAAGACGGGCAGGATAGGACATGCATATCTTTTTACGGGAACCAGAGGAACGGGAAAGACAACAGTAGCGAAGATATTCGCAAGAGCAATCAATTGCATGGATCCTCACGACGGAGAACCATGCGGCGAATGTGAGATATGTCGGGATGCGATCAGTTCATCCTTTATGGACATTACCGAGATCGATGCCGCCTCAAATACGGGCGTAGACGATATCAGAAGGATAATCGAGGAGGTAAGATATACCCCCGTAAAGGGCAGATATAAGGTCTATATAATCGATGAGGCACATATGCTTTCCGGAGCCGCGTTCAACGCATTTCTTAAGACACTTGAGGAGCCTCCGTCATATGTCGTATTTATACTCGCCACCACGGAGCCGCATAAGCTGCCGATCACTATATTGTCAAGATGCCAAAGATATGATTTCCATCGCATCGGAAATGATGATATCGTATCCAATCTGTCACAGATAGCCGCAAAAGAGGGCGTAGAATGTGAAGAAAAGGCACTCAGATATATAGCAAGGATGGGAGACGGGTCCATGAGAGATTCAGTGAGCATCCTCGATAAGTGCATTGCATTCAATCTCGGCCGCAGCCTGACATATGACAACGTCCTTAGCACGCTCGGCGCCGCGGATACGGATGTTTTTTCAAGAACCTTCAGAGCTGTTTATGCATCAGACGCGCATGCTGCCATATCGGAGCTTGAAAGTGCGATCAGTGAAGGCAAGGACATAAACCAATATGTCACAGATCTCATATGGTATATGAGAAATCTCCTGATGCTGAATGCCGCAGGTGCGGATGCAAGTGAGCTGCTCGGTATCGCAGACGATGACCTTGAGCAGATGAAGAAGGATGCAAGATCCGCACAGCCCGAGATACTTATGAGATATATCCGTATATTGTCGTCATTGCTAAGCGATATCAGATTCTCTCCGTCGGGAAGGATACTTACCGAGGTAGCGCTCATAAAGCTTGCAAAACCGCAGATGGAGACGGATATACTTTCGCTTGTCGACAGAGTAAGACAGCTGGAGGAAAGAAGCTGCAGCACGGGGGCAGGCAGACCTGCAGATGCCGATATACATATATACGATACGCGTACACACAAGGATGAAGCCGCGCCGCCATATCATGATATGCAGGAGGCAGGCGAGATGCAGATGCAAAGTATGCCTGTAGATAATAGGGAACTGAAGCCCGAGAACAATATGCCTTCATATGCCGCGCTGCCATCAAAGAGTATATCTCCAAAAGAAACTCCTGACCATGATACAGCCGCGAAAATAGTATGCAGAAGCTGGGATGATATAATAAGCGCATGCCCGCCGAGACTCAAGGTTGCCCTAAAGAAATCCAAACCGTGGGGAGAGGATGAAAACGGTGTCATGATCTATGCGCCGGAAGGTGTGATCTCGGATACTGTAAAGGGAAGCCTAAAGGAGCTTGAGGCAATCATAAACAAGATAACCGGAGTATCCAAGATGCTGAGCGTATCAAGCGATATTTTGCCGGATGAAAAGAGAGGAAAAAAGAGCAGCGAAAATATAGACGAACTGCTTAAAAATATCAACTTTAATATCGAAACGGAGGAAGCTTAAAATGGCTAAAGGAAAAGGCGGATACGGCGGATTTTCCGCAGGTATGCCGAATAATATGAACAATCTGCTTAAGCAGGCGCAAAAGATGCAGCGCCAGATGGAAGAGGCTCAGGCAAAGCTTGAGGAGGAGATCGTAAGTGCAAGCGCCGGCGGCGGTGCAGTTGAGATAGAAATGACCGGAAAGAGAGAAGTGACAAAGGTAAAGATAGACAAGGATGCCGTGGATCCTGAGGATACCGAAATGCTCGAGGATATGGTCATGGCAGCCGTAAATGAAGCACTGCGTAAGGTCGAGGAACTCTCACAGGAGAGTATGTCCAAGGTCACAGGAGGAGCAGGCGGTCTGAATGGATTATTTTAGCAGCCACATATCCAGACTTATAGGAGAATTGTCCAAGCTGCCGGGCATAGGGATAAAGTCGGCGACGAGGCTGGCATTTCACATATTGGATATGCCGGATGAGGACGTGAAGGACCTTGCGGATGCACTTCTGGATGCAAAAAATAATATACATTATTGTAAAAAATGCTATACAATAACAGACGAGGAAGAATGCCCGATATGTCGAAACAAGAATCGCGATCAGGGCATTATAATGGTAGTGGAGACCTCGAGAGATCTGGCTGCATATGAGAGGACCGGAAAGTATGAGGGGGTCTATCATGTGCTTGGAGGAGCTATTTCTCCGATGCTGGGCATAGGACCTTCGGATATCAGGCTTAAGGAACTTGTAGAACGCCTCAGGGGTGATATAAAAGAGGTCATCATAGCCACAAATTCCACTCTTGAGGGTGAGACCACCGCTATGTATATCAGCAAGCTCATAAAGCCGTCGGGTATAAAGATAAGCCGCATCGCGAGCGGAGTACCCGTGGGAGGTGATCTGGAATGTATAGATGAGATCACATTGCTGAGAGCACTTGAGGGAAGAGTAGAAATATAAATATAAATATACGGATCGCTGATTGGAGAGAAGCATGGACAAACAGGAATACCGGGAATTCCTAAATGAGATAAAAAGGGCATATGAGGACGAAGATTATGAAGCTGTAGCGGCATACGGCGATGCGATCGATCCGGGTAAGCTCAAGGATGTCAAGACTCTTGAGATGATCTCCGACTCCTATGCAAAGCTTGACAGAAATGATGACGCGCTCGAGGTACTCGAGGAGGCCTTCGGACGAAACAGAGAAAGCAGACAGATAGCATACAAGCTATGTATGCTTTGCATAAAGACAGGCGATCTGGACAGTGCTGTCAGATATAATAAGGACTATTGCAGGCTTTCAGGCAACAATTCAAAGAGATATTTGCTCAAATATGAGATAGGCAGGGCAGGAGGCATCTCCCCCGAAAAGCTTGCCGCAGTACTTGAAAAATATCTTGAGACGGAAAAAAGCGATAAATGGGAATATGAGCTTGCAAAGCTTTATCATGAATGCGGACAGGGAGAGAAGTGTGCAAGACTTTGCGATGACATCTGTCTGTGGTTTTCGGGCGGTGAATATGTAAAGAACGCATTAGAACTGAAATTCAGTCATGTAGCGCTTACTCCTTCTCAGCAAAAGCAATATGAACAGATAATGAAGGATTATCTTGAGCCCGAAGAAAGAGCGGCTATAGAGGATAGCGAGGATTTGCATGATGAGACTTCAGATGATATCTCAAAGGACAATGCAGGCAAGGATAATACAAACAAAGATAATATAAACAAAGAAAATACAGACAAAGATAATACAGACAGGAATAATACGGACTCCGACATCTCTCTTACAGAAGAGCAAAAAGATGCGGCGGATGATATGCATGTATGTGCAGAAGGTGAAGGAGCACCGTCAAATATACAGGATACTAAGGTCATACCGATTGATGATATCTTAAAAGAGCTGGATGAAAATACAGCAAACGAAGATAATAAAAAAGAAAACGATCACGGGATCTTTGATGAAGATAATGTAGGCCTGCAAGGCGGTGACGATCATGTGGAGTGGCCCGATGAGATAGGCTCAGCTTTACAAAAAACGATAAATGCATGGGATGATGAGGAAGAGATCAAGGCCGAGGCCTGCGAGGCGGAGGCATATGAAGCTCTGAATGAAGGCAACGGAAAGACCATAAGCATGGACCAGCTGAGAACCTTGATACAGCAGGGCAACAGCAAGGCGGCTGCACAAGGAGTTTTCTTTACATATGAGCAGCCGACCGATGAAGATATAGCGATTGAAAAGGCTCAAAAGGAAGCAAGAGAAGAGGCCAGAAGAAAGCAGCAGGAGGCCAAGAGGATAGCCTACGAAGAAAAGAAGAGACATGAGGCCGAGCTTGCACGCATGGCAGAGGAGGAAAACGCAGCCAGGGAGGCAGCGGCTGCTGCTGCAAAGGAATCTGAGAGAATAGAAAGGGATGCGAGAATCGAGGCGGAAATGAGCAAAGCATGTCAGGAATTCGGCGAGAATCTTCAATGGCAGCAGGAGTATGAGAAGGCAGAAGAAGATCTGAAAACCAATGGGCTTGACAGAGATGAAGAAAAGATGCTCATTGAGGAGGCCGATCTTATCCTGAAAGAATTAACGACATCGGATTCGGATGATTCAGATGATGGTGGATTTGAGGGGCTTGAAGGCGTGTTTGAAGACGAGGCTGATAATGTACAGAACGATCCGCAGGATGCAGATGCGGAACAGAACATAGATCTTCTGCAAAGAGCGGGAGCCGTACATATGGCGGTAGCCTTACAGGGAAGCGGTGCGGCGCAATGCATTGACAGCGAGACAGACGCGGACCTTACAGAAAATGAAATAGAACACGAGGCGCAGCTTGAGGATGAAATAAATGAGGTGGCCGAGACGATAGCAGGTCAAAGCGACAGCGAGGGAGATATCGGCGCAACCTTGATATTCGGAAGAAAAGAGCTTGATAGTGCGCTTAACAACCAAATATATGAGGATATGACACCTGAGGAAAAATTAGGTGAGGAGATCCGCAAGATAATAACAGACTCAAACGAGACATTGGAAATTGATATGCAAGAGACAAGAAGTATACGTATAAAGCTTTCGGCAGCCTCAGCAGGCAAGCTCGGAGTATTAAATGCAAGACTTTCCCAATATGCATCCTCTGTCATAAAGCCGGAGCTGTATCCGGCCGGTGCGGCAGCAGCTGACACAGATATAGAGAATGGCCCGAGGATAATAGATAATGTGGATTTCTCATATATATCCGTCTCAAGCGATGACAGCGGTCAGCTTGGCTTAGATGTAGAATCTCTCACACCTGAGATGATAGATGATGACAGCATGGAAGGACAGCTGTCAATTGATGATATCCTCGAGGAATTAAACGTTGAAAAGCCTGATGCGATCGAGGAGTCGGGTGTATCGGGAGTAGAGATAGAGAGACTCAGGATGATCCAGTCAGCCGTTAATCTGACATCACCGGTGGTACTACCGTATGCTATGGATGATCCGATGTTTGACGATATAGAGATATCGGATATGGATGGCAATAATGAGAAAAGGAAGGGAGATATATTTGCTTTCGATCCTAAGAAGATAGGACTCGTGGAAGGAGCGCAGAGCTCTGATATACCGAGCGATATCGGTGATAATATGTCAGAAGGCCATACCGGCCTATCGGGAGACTTATCAGATCATGCATCAAACGAGCAAGCCCTTAGCGGCGAAAATGCGATCACAGGCATGATATCTAAGGGCATTCCTACGGATATAGATATGATCAGACCGGATGTGCAGGCAGAAGAGTATCCGGACATGAGTGCTATATGTGCCGCAGCCGAGGGTGATAATGTCGATATCACGGGAGAGGTCAGCGGATGCGATGAGGGTATAGATACCGATGAGCCGGATATTGCCGTACAGACTGCGGCAGGCTCGTTGCATGAAAGCGAGGCAGAAGATGCAATTGCCAGATTTGAGATAATGAATGCCGAGGAAAGAAGCAAACAGGGCTTATATGAGGATGTGCCGGATCAGGATGAGGAATTCGGCAAACTCATGGACGAATTTGAGACCGCAGGCATAAGTGGGGCATCTGAAGAGGAAAAAGACGAGGATGATATTCTGGATACAGATGCATTTGACGAGTTGTTCAGTAAGTTCTTAACATCATCTGAAACAGAGGATGAGCATGTTGAACCTGAATCCGACATGGTATCTGCAAAAGACGAGACATTGTCAAGCGGATCATCAAATAAGGGCAAGGGATATATCCTGCCCGAAAATATCAAAAAAGAGGTTTCCGAATTTTTGCTCATTGACGGTATGGAAGAGCAAATATGCAAGTGCATCGGAGATATTATTGATGCAAAGAGATGCGGAGATGAGTCCGGAGGCAATCTTGTTGTTACGGGAGATATAAAGACAGGCAAGACATATCTTGCGATAGAGATGATCAAGGCTATATCGCAGGAGATAGACGGTGCAAACGGAAAGGTAGCCAAGGTACAGTCAGAGCTGCTCAACGGGAAAAATCTCGACAAAGTATTGCAGAAGATAGGCGGCAGCCATCTGATAATAGAAAATGTCGGATATCTTGACGATACAACGGTCGAAAATCTTATAAATATAATGAAAGAGCACAGATACAGCGGCATGATCACTCTTGAGGGCAATCAGCTGGCAGTAGAGAGCCTGTTCGGCAGCTTCCCCGAGCTTAAAGGAATGTTTAAGAACAGGGTGGATATAAATGAGCTGAGTATTATCGAATGGGCCGACATAGCTGCAAAATATGCCAAGGAGAGAGGCTATGTATTGGATGATATAGCCAAGCTTGCTCTTCATGCAAAGATCAACGAGATAAATGTTCCGACGAGACGCTTGGGATATGATGATGTGATAGGCATAATAGATAAAGCGATTGAACGTGCGGAAAAGAGAAACTCCGGAAAGCTTTTCTCGGCATTCAAGAAGAATGATGATGTAAAGCAGAAAATACTGGAAAGTGATCTGATGTGATCCGCTTTAAGATCTTTTCTCTTTTTTCAGCTCGATGAGCAGCTTAATATATTCCTTCATATAGATTATGAAGGCCAGAAGCATGAACATAGCTGCCATGACGACCAGAATATTCTCAATAGCGGATGAGATATCGGGAATGACGATAAATGTCAGCATGACGGCATATAGGATCACGGTACATATCTTGCCGCACCACATGGCACCGTCGATATTCTTTTTATGCTTGAAAAGATATCCGCTGAATGCGAGGGATATAAGCTCTTTTGCGGCATAAATGATAATGAGTACAGCTACGGAGCGGTACTTGATGACTACACAGAACATCATGGCGAATTGCATTGCTTTGTCGGCTATCGGATCAAGTATCTTGCCGAGGTCCGTGACCTGCCCCGTACGCCTTGCCACCTGTCCGTCGAGTATGTCGGTCGCAGCCGATAGAAGGACGACAACAATAGACCAGATATTGCCGGATAAGCTGTCTGAATTTATGTAGACGATAATAAATACCGGAACAAGAAGTATCCGGAAATATGACATGATATTCGGAATAGTAAACAGGTCTCTTTTATCGAAATGCATAGGACAAGTATAGTACACAGATACGAAAAAAACAATCATTTGCAGCTCCAAAATGCGTGTAAATACGCGACAAAAATGATTTTTGTTGACAAAAATAAATGATTATTGTATAAGTACTTGTGATTGAATCACAGGTTAGTATTCTAGGAGGAACAGCATGAATAAAGTAGAATTAGTTGCACAGATTGCAGAAAAGACAGGTCTCAGCCAGAAAGCAGCAGCATCTGCTCTTAAGGCATTTACAGACACAGTAGCCGAAGAACTTAAGAAGGGTGAGAAGATCCAGCTTGTAGGCTTCGGAACATTCGAGGTTTCTAAGAGAGCAGCACGTCAGGGAAGAAATCCTCAGACGGGTGAGACAATGAAGATCGCAGCTTCAAAGGCTCCGAAGTTCAAAGCAGGCAAGGCTCTTAAGGACGCTATCAACTAATATATATATTCAGACTGAAAAAGACTGCGGTGCAGGATGTAATACCGCAGTCTTTTTTGTTATAATTCAAAAGAGAACTTAAAAAGTTCACATATCGCATTTATAATCATCGGGAACGGATCAAAAAGTCCCGAATGGGGCGGACAGTATGAGAATAGATAAGTATTTAAAGGTTTCAAGACTGATAAAGCGCAGAACGGTAGCGAATGAGGCTGCCGATGCCGGCAGGATCAGTGTAAACGGACGCACGGTGAAGGCTTCATATGATGTTAAAGAAGGGGATATCATCGAGATAGCATTTGCAGGGAGGACATTAAAGGCAAAGGTTTGCAGTGTCGCTGAGAATGTGAAAAAGGAAAATGTCTCCGAAATGTATGAATTGATATGAACAGCTCCGAAAACAGATCTGTAAAAAGATATGCAGACAGCCGCAAGGGGAGAAGCTCTGAAAGACTCAGAAGATCTGTAAGCTCTGAAGGACTCGGAAACTCCGAAAGACTCAGAAACTCCGGAAACTCCGGAAACTCCGGAAGATCCGGAAGCTCTGAAAGGCCAAGAGGCTCTGGAAGACCCGGAAATTCTGAAAGACCCACAGGTTCTGCAAAAAGAGGCGTAAAAAGATCATTGAAGCTGAAAAGGCTTATAATGATATTCCTTTTGGGTGCGATAATGTGTCTGTTTTGCATTTTTTTGGGACTGCGTATCATAAGCGATCAAAAAAAGCTGCGCAACAATGAGGAGAGAAAGGCGCGTCTTGAACAGATGATCGAGGAAGAAAAAGAGCGGAGCAGCGAGCTTGAAAATGAACAGGATTATGTAAAAACAAAGGAATATATAGAAGAAAAGGCAAGGTCCATCGGATATATATATCCTGACGAGATCATTTTCAAAGAGGAAGAATAATACCAGGCAGGAAAATAACGGTAAGACAGCTGCATGCCGGGGACAGACATCACAGAAGAATGAGCAGATCACTGGAAAAAACGGTAATAGAACAAATAAGGTCATATGGAATGATAAACGAGGGAGATAAGGTCATCATAGGAGTCTCCGGAGGAATGGATTCCATATGCCTTTTACATATATTGAACAAGCTCAGCATGCAGTGGAGGTTCGAGATACTTGTTGTTCATGTGAATCATATGCTGAGAGGGGCGGAAGCCGAGAGAGATAAAAATTTTGTAAAGGATTTTTGTAAAAATATAAATGTCCCGTGCGTAGCGGTCAATACAGACGTAGAGTCGATCGCCAAAAATAAAAAGATGAGCGTGGAAGAGGCGGGAAGATATGCCAGATATAAAGCCTTTGAGGCGGCGGCGCTCAAGCTGTCTGCAAAGAGCAGGTACGGCGACATAAAGATCGCTTTGGCTCATCACAGAGATGATAATGTGGAAACGGTATTGCTGAACCTTATAAGAGGCTCCGGATTAAATGGAATAAAAGGCATAATTCCGGTAAATAAAAGAGGCAGCTTGACCATTATCAGGCCCCTGATCGGTGTAGGACGCGATGAGATAGAAGAATATATCAATGCCAATTCGATTCCCTACGTGACGGATTCGACCAATTACGGCGACGATTATGCAAGAAATAAGATAAGGCTGAATGTCATGCCCGAATTAAAGAAGGTAAACAGCAGGGCAAGCAGGCATATCAGTGAGACAGCGGCCTTTATGTATCAGATCCAGGCATATATGGATGCTCAGACGGAAGCTGCGATGCGCACGGCAGTAGATCGCAGAGAGGACAGCATCGCGATATCCTGTGACAAGCTGAAGAATGAGGATATCGCGATACAGACAGGCATAATATACAAATGTATCGCACTCATGGCTGGTACATTAAAGGATATCACTCACGTTCATGTATATGATTGCCTGTCGCTGGCAGATAAGCAGACAGGCAGATATATAGAGCTGCCATACGGGCTTAAGGCATACAAAAGCTATGGTAATATATTGATCCGCAAGGATAAGGCGGCGCAAAGCGCGGATAGAAAGGATTATGAAGGACAACCGATACATATGCTGATGGACCGGCATGTGAACATAGATATAGGCGAGATCGTGGCCTTCGGAGGGAAGACATTTATCCTGGCAGACGGCGGAACTATATCATTTGCCGTAATAGATGTAAATGATACGAACAGAGCCGAACTGACCGAAAAAAACATATACAAGAAGGCTTTCGATTGTGATACAATCAAAGGAAGTCTGATCCTCGGCAGGCCGTCGCCGGATGACGATATAAGATTTTCCGGCGGAAGGAAAACACTTAAAAAATATTTCACGGATGAAAAGATACCGTGGGAGATCAGGAACAGGTTATTGGTGCTGAAGGATCTTAACAGTACGCTATGGGTGATCGGATATCGTATAGGGGAGCCCTATAAGGTAACAGATAAGACAGTCAGAGCATTGGTCGTTACGATCACCGGAGGAGATAATGAACGAGATAGAAGTATTGATTGAAGAGAGGGACGTACGGGCACGCATAAGAGAGCTCGCGGCAGTCTTAAGTGAAAAGTATAAAGATAAGGACGTACTTCTTGTCGGAATATTAAACGGATGTGCATTCTTTATGACGGCACTCGCACAGGAGATGTCAATACCTGTGGAAATAGCCTTTATGGCAGCCGAAAGCTACGGCGCAGGGACCGAGTCTTGCGGTGAAGTGAAGATAACAAGGGACATAGACCGTCCGCTTGAGGGCAAGGAAGTCATCATAGTTGAGGATATAGTAGATACAGGAAGAACATTAAAGATCATAAAAGACATGATCAGCTCACAGGAGCCGGACGGTGTTGAGGTGGTCACATTGCTTGACAAGCCCGACAGACGTGTAAATGATTTCGAGGCTGACTATGTCGGCTTTCGCATCCCGGATGCTTTTGTAGTAGGATGGGGCCTGGATTACGATCAAAAATACAGAGACCTGCCTTTTATAGGTGTGGTGACTGCTTAATTTTATATATTCGAAAGGTACAAAATGAACAACAACAAGGGCAATATGGTGAGGAGCCTGATAGTATACATATTGATAATAGCAGCTATATTTGCTGTTGTTTATGCTATGACAAGCTCCGGAAGAGTTGATGACGATTATACATATAATGAATTTATCGAAGATCTTGCAGCCGATAAGAAGGATCCGGATTATATAAAGGATCTTGTGATAAACCAGAACAACGAGGTACCGACAGGAGTTCTTACGATCACGTTCAAGGATGATTCCGAGAAGGTGCTGTATGTTCCGGATGTTGCCGAAATGGCGGATCTGCTTCAATCCGAGGATCAGGTCTATACATTGAAGGATGTGACAAGAGAGAATTTCTTCACTGCTACTATTCTTCCGATGCTCATAATGCTGGCGATGATGTTTATATTATTCGCATTCGTAGCAAACAGACAGGGCGGCGGAAGCGGCAATGTGATGAACTTCGGAAAGACACGTGCGAAGGCTGTTGATTCCAAGAAGAACAAGACAACATTCAATGATGTTGCCGGTCTGCATGAGGAAAAGGAACAGCTTGAGGAGGTTGTTGCATTTCTGAAGAATCCTCAAAAATATACAAGGGTCGGGGCCCGCATACCTAAGGGTATATTGCTCGTCGGACCTCCCGGAACAGGAAAAACGCTTCTTGCCAGAGCAACAAGCGGAGAGGCCGGTGTGCCGTTCTTTCATATCTCGGGATCCGACTTTGTTGAGATGTTCGTAGGCGTAGGAGCATCCAGAGTAAGAGATCTGTTCGGTGAGGCAAAGAAAAACGCGCCTTGTATCATATTTATAGATGAGATCGATGCGGTAGCAAGACGCAGAGGATCAGGCCTCGGCGGCGGACACGACGAGAGAGAACAGACTCTCAACCAGATACTTGTAGAGATGGACGGCTTCGGCGTTAATGAGGGAATCATCGTCATGGCTGCAACAAACCGTGTAGATATATTGGATCCTGCGATCCTCAGACCGGGCAGATTTGACAGAAAGGTCTATGTAGGAAAGCCTGACGTAAAGGGACGTGAGGAGATACTCAAGGTTCATGCACGCAATAAGCCGCTCGCAGAAGATGTGGATCTGCAGAATGTCGCAAGGACTACGGTAGGCTTTTCGGGAGCAGACCTTGAAAACCTACTGAACGAGGCAGCTATCAATGCCGCAGGTGCAGGCAGAGCATATATCAAGCAGGAGGATATAGATAAGGCATTTATCAAGGTCGGCATAGGAACAGAGAAGAAGAGCCGTCTTGTATCGGAAAAGGAAAGAAGGATAACTGCATACCACGAATCCGGACATGCGATATTATTCCATCTGCTCCCTGAGGTAGGTCCTGTACATATGGTATCCATCATACCTACAGGTATGGCAGGCGGATATACGATGCCCCTTCCGGAAAAGGATGAGATGTTCAATTCTAAAGAAAAGATGCTTGAGAATATCAAGGTTTCCTTCGGCGGACGTATAGCAGAGGAATTGATATTCGATGATATCACAACAGGCGCGAGCCAGGATATCAAACAGGCTACATCGATCGCAAGATCTATGGTTACAAAATATGGTATGAGTGAGAAGCTCGGACCGATAGATTATTCGTCATCGGACAGCGATGAGGTATTTATCGGCCGCGATTGGGGACAGGCAAAGCCTTATTCGGAAAATGTAGCGGCACAGATAGACGAGGAAGTCCGCGAGATCATGGACAAGTGCTACAAGGAGGCAAAGGAACTGATAGTCGCCAACATGAACGTACTCGAGGAATGCGCACAGCGACTTCTTGAAAAGGAAAAGATCATGCAGGATGAATTCGAGTCTCTCTTTGAGATACCGGCATCAACCGACACACCGGAGGAGACGATACCCGAGCTGTGATATCAAGAGACTCATGACTTAAGACAGTCGTGATATACCGAAGATTTGTCATTTTATGCCGCATAGGATATGTATATCTATATCCTGTGCGGCACTTTAAATATATGGAAACGTGAATAGATACATGCCCATATGGAGGATTGAGAAAAATGGCCGACAGATTTAAATTAGTCTCACAATACAAGCCTACGGGAGACCAACCGCGTGCCATTGAAGAGCTTGTTGAGGGATTCAGGGCAGGAAATCAATTTGAGACATTACTTGGTGTTACCGGGTCCGGCAAGACATTTACAATGGCCAATATCATAGAACAGCTGAACAGGCCTACACTCGTCATAGCGCACAACAAGACGCTCGCAGCTCAGCTTTACAGTGAATTCAAGGAGTTCTTCCCGGAAAATGCCGTCGAATATTATGTCTCATATTATGATTATTATCAGCCGGAGGCATATGTGCCGTCAACGGATACATATATAGAAAAGGATGCGTCAATAAATGACGAGATCGACAGGCTGAGGCATTCGGCGACCACATCATTGGTAGAGAGAAGGGATGTCATAGTTGTTGCATCGGTATCATGTATTTACGGAATAGGCGATCCTGAGGAATATGCCCATATGTGTGTTTCTTTAAGACCCGGCATGCAAAAGGATCGTGATGAGGTCATAAGAGAGCTTATAGATATTCATTATGACAGGAACGATATAGACTTCAAGAGAGGCACCTTCCGTGTAAGAGGAGATGTCATCGAGATATTGCCCGCTCTTACGGAAAAGGATGCCGTCAGGATAGAGTTCTTTGGCGATGAGATCGATCGTATTACGCAGATCGATGCTTTGACAGGAGAGGTCAAGGCAAGACTCGAGCATGCGGCTATATTGCCCGCCTCGTATTATGTCATACCGAAGGAACGCATGGAAGAGGCCCTTGTTGACATAGAGGCAGAGCTTGCCAAAAGGTATGAGCAATTAAAAAATCAGGACAAGCTGCTTGAGGCTCAGCGTATATGGGAGAGGACCAATTTCGATATAGAAATGATGCGGGAGACGGGGACTTGCTCCGGCATAGAAAATTATACGCGGCACCTGAACAGGCTAAAGCCGGGAGAGGCACCGGGAACACTTATTGATTTCTTTAAGGACGATTTTTTGATCATCGTAGATGAGTCTCATATGACTATACCTCAGATAGGTGCAATGTATGCGGGCGATCGTTCCAGAAAGCAGACTCTTGTCAATTTCGGCTTCAGACTGCCGTCGGCGCTTGATAACAGACCTCTTAACTTCGGTGAGTTTGAGGGTAAGATCGATCAGATGCTTTTTGTATCTGCAACTCCCGGGAAATATGAGTCGGAACATGAGCTGTTAAGGAGCGAGCAGATAATAAGGCCTACAGGACTTCTCGATCCAGAGATATCAGTCAGACCGGTAGAGGGACAGATCGACGATCTCTTAACGGAGATAAATAAGGAAACATCGTCGGGAGGGAAGGTGCTTGTCACCACACTTACAAAAAAGATGGCGGAGAATCTTACAGATTATCTCAGACAGGCAGATGTAAGAGTCAGATATCTGCATTCGGATATAGCAGCTCTGGAGAGGACCGAGATCATAAGGGACATGAGGCTTGATATGTTCGATGTGCTTGTCGGTATAAATCTGCTCAGAGAGGGTCTTGATATACCGGAGATTTCTTTGGTAGCTATACTTGATGCCGATAAAGAGGGCTTTTTGAGGAGTGAGACAAGTCTTGTGCAGACCATAGGGCGGGCATCACGAAACGCAAACGGGCATGTAATAATGTATGCCGACAATATTACGGATTCAATGCGGGCGGCCATAAATGAGACGAACAGGAGACGAAAGATCCAGCAGGCATATAATGAGGAGCATGGCATAAAGCCCGAGACCATCAAGAAGGCGGTACGTGATCTGATAAGTGTTACAAAGGAGGCAGTACAGACCGCAAACAAGCTTGAAAAGGATCCCGAATCTATGTCCGCAAAAGAGCTGCAAAGACTTATCGCAAAGATAAGAAAACAAATGGAAAAGGCAGCGACGGAGCTTGATTTCGAGACTGCCGCAAATCTTAGGGATCAGATGTTTGAATTGCAAAAGCACTTGTCATAATTACCAAAAATAATATAAAAATAACAACAAATTGCACATAGTCCGAGGCGCGAAGTCGAAAATCTTTGGCTTGCAGTTATTGTATTAAACTAATATAATGGAAACTAGGATTGTACCATGTAGCTTAAGGAATATTTTGCCAAATGGGAAGATCAGGGAAGTATGAAATGCCCGCAAGAGAAACCGAAATACGGACATTCTATGGGCAAAGGAAAGACCGAAAAGGAGAAATAATATGAAAAAGCATGAACTCAGCGATGAGATGGCCACTTCCCTGCTGGTAAAGCTTACGCAGGATACAGTGAACGGAAATATTACATGGATGAGACGGCCTGTCAATGATGATGTAGATGTTCCGGCAGGAAGTGAGATACCGCTTACCACGGCTCATGAAGATTATCATTTTGCAGCAGAGATAGCAGAGGGCGTAGAGGCACATTTTCAGCATTTTAAATCATTATATTTTGTATGGGTAGTAGATTCCAACCAGGAAGTGGCAAGATGCCCCAAGGAACTCTACAAGATGCCGAGCTTTGTCAATAGGATAGTAGAGCTCTCAAGAGCTGTAAGAAAAGTGACTCATGATGATGCGTCGATACTTAATGAGATCGGAAGTTATCTGAACAAGTAAGTCCTCCAAAAGTCTCAGATCGCAGGCATAAAGAAAGATGATAAATGGCATCTGCTTCCCGTAAGGGAAACAGATGCCAAGTTATATAAGGCTATATTGCGGCAGATACATTCTTGATATCTGAGCCTTAGGGAGTTTATTGATGGCCAAACAGGAACAAAAATTCATAAAAATACGCGGCGCCTCGGAAAATAATCTGAAAAATATCGACCTTGATATCCCGCGCGGGGAAATGGTCGTATTTACCGGCCTTTCGGGATCGGGCAAATCCTCGCTCGCTTTTGACACGATATATGCGGAATGTCAAAGACGTTACATGGAATCACTCTCATCCTATGCACGTCAGTTTCTGGGGCAAATGGATAAGCCTAAGGTCGAGCGTATAGAAGGCCTTTCGCCGGCGATATCAATAGATCAAAAATCTACCAACCGCAATCCGAGGTCTACCGTAGGTACAGTAACGGAGATACATGATTATCTGAGGCTGCTCTACGCGAGAGCGGGCATACCGCATTGCCCGAATTGCGGCAGAGAGATACTTCGCCAAAGCGTGGACCAGATGGTGGAGGCCGTCATGAAGCTTCCGCAGGGAACGAGACTTCAGCTGCTTGCACCGATAGTAAGAGGACGCAAGGGCGAGCATGCAAAGGTCATAGAATCCGCCCGCAGGTCGGGATATGTACGTGCGCGCATAGACGGCAGCATATATGAGCTTGATGAAGAGATAAAGCTTGATAAGAATATAAAGCATGACATAGATATCATAGTAGACAGGCTTATCATAAAAGAGGGACTTGAGCCCAGAATGACTGACTCCATGGAAACGGTCCTGAAGATGGCCGACGGGCTTATGACAGTACAGATAATATCACTGCCGGAAAATGACGGCAGCGAGACTCCCGCACCGATATTGAAATATGCAAATACCGACAATGAAATGCATTTCTCGAGCAGCTTCAGCTGTCCCGATTGCGGGATAAGTATCTCAGAGATAGAACCGAGAAATTTTTCGTTTAATAATCCGTTCGGTGCCTGTCCTGTATGTTCCGGTCTGGGATATAAGATGGAATTTGATCCGGAGCTTATCGTCCCGGACAAGACATTATCAATAAATGAAGGCGCGATAGCCGTCCCGGGATGGCAGAGCAGCACTAAGGAGGGGAGCTTTACCAATTGCCTTCTTAAGGCATTGGCGCAGGAGTTTGATTTTGATCTTGATACGCCTTATGGCAAGCTGCCGAAAAAGGTCAGAGATATGCTGATGTACGGTACCGGATCAAGAAAGGTGCTTGTCAAATATACCGGCAGATCGGGCAGTCACGGCATATATCCGATAGAATTTGAAGGAATATTGAAAAATGTCGCGAAGCGCTACAGGGAATGTCCGTCGGACGGCATGAAGAGCATGTATGAGGAGTATATGAGAATAAGTCCCTGTGAGGAATGCAAGGGAATGAGGCTTAAGAAGGAAAGCCTGGCCGTGACAGTGGGAGAAAAGAATATTCATGAGGTTTCTGCGATGACCGTCGTGCAGAGCAGGAAGTTTTTTGAGAGGCTTAATCTCGGCGAGATGAAAAATGAGATCGCAGCTCCGATATTAAAGGAGATAAAGGCAAGGCTCGGCTTTCTTGAAAATGTCGGATTGGATTATCTCACACTCACAAGATATGCGGCATCTCTCTCCGGAGGTGAGGCGCAGAGAATCAGACTTGCAACTCAGATCGGTTCCGGACTTACGGGAGTGCTGTATGTGCTTGATGAGCCCAGCATAGGACTGCATCAAAGAGATAATGACAGATTGCTTGCCACGTTAAAGACACTCAGAGATCTCGGTAATACACTTATAGTAGTAGAGCACGATGAGGACACCATAAGACAGGCAGATTATGTCGTAGATATAGGCCCGGGGGCGGGCTCGTGCGGAGGTGAGGTCGTCGCATGCGGCAGCGCTGAGGATATCATGAGATGCAGCAGGTCTTTGACGGGCGACTACCTGAGCGGCAGGAGAGCCATAATGCTTCCCGAAGAGAGACGTGAGCCAAAGGGATGGATAGAGGTTAAGGGCGCAGCAGAGAACAATCTGAAAAACATAAATGTCAGATTCCCGCTTGGAGTAATGTGTGCTGTCACGGGCGTCTCGGGCTCAGGCAAGTCCTCTCTTGTAAATGAGATACTCAGCAAATCTCTTGCAAGGACTCTTAACAGGGCACATACAGTGCCCGGAAAGCATAAAAGGATCATAGGAACAGAGCAGCTTGACAAGGTCATAGTGATAGATCAAAGTCCTATAGGAAGAACACCGAGATCCAATCCGGCAACATATACAGGTGTATTTGATCTTATACGCGAGCTTTTCGCCGAGACACCCGATGCAAAGGCCAAAGGATACGGAAGGGGCAGATTCAGCTTCAATATCAAGGGCGGCAGATGCGAGAGCTGTGCGGGAGACGGCATCATAAAGATAGAGATGCATTTTATGTCGGATGTATATGTAAAATGCGAAAGCTGCAGAGGCAAGCGCTACAACCGGGAAACTCTTGAAGTGAAATATCACGGAAAAAATATATATGATGTACTTGATATGACAGCCGGTGAGGCACTTGAATTCTTTAAAAACGTACCAAAGATCTACAATAAGATAAAGACTCTCAACGATGTCGGTCTATCATACATAAAGCTGGGACAAAGCTCCACAACTCTGTCCGGAGGTGAGGCACAGAGAATTAAGCTAGCCACGGAGCTGAGCCGCAAGCATACGGGCAGAACGATGTATATCCTCGATGAGCCGACTACAGGACTGCATTTTGCAGATGTACACAGGCTTGTGGATATCCTTCGTAAGCTGTCAGACGGCGGCAACAGCGTAATCGTGATAGAACACAATCTTGAGGTCATTAAGATGGCCGACTATATCATAGATATGGGGCCTGAGGGCGGAGACAAGGGGGGATATGTGATAGCGGAGGGTACTCCCGAGCAGGTAGCAGAGACAGATGTAAGCTATACAGGAAAGTATCTTCGCAAATATCTGAAAAGGACCCCGTAAAGATATAACGCTTACTCGGTGACGAAATCAAAAAGATAAACATAAACGAAAAGAACTCGGAGGACGATTATGGTAACACTTGATCAGATATATCAGGCAGCATATGTGCTTAAGGGCGTGGCAAGGAAGACAAGCTTGATCCGTGCAGAGAGATTTATACCGGGAAAGGATATCTACCTGAAGACGGAAAATCTGCAAAGAACAGGAAGCTTCAAGCTTCGCGGGGCCTATTATAAGATAAGCCAATTGAGTGAAGAAGAAAAAAATGCGGGTATAATCGCATGCAGTGCGGGAAACCATGCTCAAGGTGTAGCCCTTGCGGCACAGAGGATGGGCATTAAGAGTACCATTTGCATGCCGGCGGGAGCACCGATCAGCAAGATAGAGGCAACAAAGAGCTACGGCGCGGAGATCTGTCTTGTGGATGGTACATATGATGATGCACAGAAAAGGGCTGTCGAGCTGCAGCAGGAGACGGGAGCGACCTTTATTCATCCTTTTGATGATGACTGCGTCATAGCAGGACAGGGCACGATAGGACTTGAGATCCTTGATGATCTGAGCGATGTTGATGCGGTGATCTGTCCTGTAGGCGGCGGCGGCCTCATAGGAGGCGTCTCATTTGCCATAAAAAGCCTCAATCCCAATGTCAAGGTATATGGCGTGCAGGCGGAAAAAGCAGCAGGCATGTATGAAAGTTATAAAAATAAAAAAATGATGACTGTGAGATCGGCGGCAACATTTGCAGACGGTATCGCGGTAAAGACTCCCGGTGAGACGACCTTGAAGCTGGCGCTTGATAACGTGGATGACATAGTTAAGGTGAAGGAAGAGGAGATAGCGGCGGCCATATTGATGCTGCTTGAAAGACAAAAGCTCATCACAGAGGGCGCCGGGGCGGCATCTGTTGCAGCTGCCATGTTCAGCAGCCTGCCTATTGAAGGAAAAAAGTGCGCATGTATATTGTCAGGCGGCAATATAGATGTAAATATACTCTCAAGAGTGATTACAAGAGGTCTCACTACAAGCGGAAGAAATGCCGTATTGGTCATAGCACTTGATGACAGACCGGGACAGCTCGTTGCGGTCAGCCGTATAATAGCAGGGTGCGGTGCAAATGTTATATCTGTTCAGCATGAAAAATCCGATGCAAATATGCCTATAGCCAGCTGCTTCCTCAAGATAGGCATGGAGACAAAAGGATTTGAGCAGATCAACGAAATAAAAGAAAAAATAAAAGAGGCAGGCTTCAATATAATCGAAGAATGAAATGAAAGACTGACCGGATGGTGTACGACATAGATAATTGCCGTAAACGGCACAGGAATCTGTCATATATGACAAAATAGCATGACGAAAAAATGAAAAAGCATTAAATTGTGCCGAAATCGTCAAAAAGTATTGACGCAGACAAAATACAGGTATAGAATGTGCTGCATAAAGCAAAGGCGCTTTGGAGATTACTCCGAAGCGCCTTTTCGTATATCAAGAATGTTCTGAAACAGGCTGCGGCCATAGGAAGATACTTAAAAGTATGTATAAGAGTAAGGTATGTATCAACCGAAGGTATGAAGAAATGAGAAAGCCCTGGTATAAGAGCAGAAGGGGGAAATTGTTATGGAAGAGATTTATGAAATGCTCCATGGGGAAGTATTTAGTGTATGGTTCCTTATAGGAGCGGCATTCGTATTTTGGATGCAGGCGGGCTTCGCAATGGTAGAGGCCGGATTTACCAGAGCTAAGAATACAGGAAATATCCTGATGAAGAACCTGATGGATTTCTGTATAGGCACGGTAATGTTCATCGTTATCGGATTCGGATTGTTCTTAGGCGAGGATATAGTCGGCATCATAGGCAAGCCGGGATTTGATATTTTTACCGATTATGCTAATTTCCAGTGGTCAAATTTCGTATTTAACCTCGTATTCTGTGCAACTGCTGCGACGATAGTCTCAGGTGCCATGGCTGAGAGGACAAGGTTCTTGTCATATTGCGTTTATTCGGCAGTTATCTCGGCAGTCATTTATCCTGTAGAGGCCCACTGGACATGGGGCGGAGGCTGGCTTTCACAGATTGGATTTCATGATTTCGCAGGATCAAACTGTATCCATATGGTAGGTGGTATATGCGCACTTATAGGCGCTGCTATGGTAGGACCGAGGATCGGCAAATTCGTTAAGGATTCCAAAACGGGCAAGATAAAGGTAAATGCCTTTCCGGGACACAACCTTCCGCTCGGCTGCCTCGGCGTATTTATCCTTTGGCTTGGTTGGTACGGATTTAACGGTGCTGCCTGCACCGGTGTGGATCAGCTCGGATCTGTATTCCTTACGACTACAGTTGCTCCAGCACTCGCTACAGTGACTACGATGATATTTACATGGCTGAAATATGGCAAGCCGGATGTATCAATGTGTCTTAATGCATCACTTGCAGGACTTGTAGGCGTTACAGCATCATGCGATACGGTAGATTGCCTCGGCGCCTCTATTATAGGTATTGTTTCGGGATTTTTGGTAGTATTCGGCGTATGGCTGCTTGACAACAAGCTTCATATTGATGATCCGGTAGGAGCAGTCGCAGTACATATGATGAACGGTATATGGGGCACTATAGCAGTAGGACTCTTCTCTACAGATACTGTCCCCGGAAATGAGATAGTAGGTCTCTTCTACGGCGGCGGATTCAAACAGCTGGGATTGCAGTTTGTCGGCATGTTCTCGACGGCAGCATGGACAGCGGTAACCATTACGCTTACGTTCCTTGCTATCAAGGCTATCTTCGGACTTCGTGTCAGTGAGAGGGATGAGATCGTAGGCCTCGATGTGGCAGAGCATGGACTTCCAAGTGCCTATGCCGGCTTCAGCCTTATGGACATCTCCAACACAAGCATGGAGATCAATGCAAATACCAGTCTCGGTGACGAATCATATGATGAGGCACCGGATTATAAGAAGGATGCGGCAGTGCCTGTGGTAATGAGCGGGGATATAGATACATCTCTGCCAGGATCGCCGGAAAAGGATATGACAGCTGCAGACGGAAGATCGATCTACAATGTTACCATTATGACGAGGCTTACGAGCTATGACATCTTGAAGAAGGCACTTAATGACCTCGGCGTGACAGGCATGACAGTATCACAGGTCATGGGCTGCGGCATAGAAAAAGGAGCAGGAGAACGTTATCGTGGTGTAGAGATGGACGTTACGCTGCTTCCTAAGGTAAAGGTAGAGGTCGTTGTCAGCAAGATTCCGGTGAAGGATGTCATAGACGCAGCAAAGAAGGCACTTTATACAGGACATATCGGAGATGGAAAGATCTTCGTATATGCTGTAAGGAAGGTAGTTAAGATCAGAACAGGTGAGGAGGATTATGCAGCTCTTCAGGATGTGGAATGATCTTAGAATATAGCTTATAACATACTCCCAAGATAGAAAACCGCGGTATACCGGGCTCAGCCAGTCAGGCTGTGCCCGGTATACTGCGTATAGTAAAGTTTTAGTTGACATCACACGCGCAGTACTGAAAATTGTCTGAATGAAAGATTTGCGGGCGGTTACTTGACAGTGACATGAAAGATTTGCAGGCGATTACTTAACAGTGACGACAGTAACCGCTATTACTGTATATTTGTATGATCCTGATATTGTATGTTACAATATCACGCGGATTGCCGTGCGATGCAGATGCACGGACTTTTATATAGCAGATAAGATGCGCTCATGGCAAGGATGCAGAGGGCCGCATCGGAGATACAAATGGAAAAACACAAATTTGCCCCTGAGGATTGGGCTCTTATAAAATACGGAAGCCATAAGGGAGACTATTGCAGGATATCAATGGCGGACAAGTTCGGCAGATATGTCGTAATCCCTTATGATGCCCATAATGAGCCGGGGAAGCTGCAGACGCTTGGCGAGGATTCGCTTGAGCTGCTCCCGCCCCTGTTATTCAGTGAAGGTGATATGAAGGGGTTAGTTACCTGCGAGTCGATGTACAGGGATTATAAAGACAGGATCTTTCCGCCCTTTAATGTAAAGTCTTCGGGCCTTTATGCGATTACGGCATATGATATCAGGGACGCATTATTAAAGATCTGCTCGGCAGAAGATCCCCTTAATGAATTCAGGGAATGGTTTTGGACTATAGAGAATATCCTTTATGATCACCTGTTCATAGAGCCGCGATACAGAGAAAATCTTATCTGCGACGGTCCTGAGAGTGATGACGATATATTCTCCGTGGTATTCGGTATGGCGGAGCGGCTCTATTGGAGATTGGAGGAGAGATATAAGCAAAGAGAGACAATAGAAAGATTTGTCATAAGATTTGACGAAAAAAATGACTGGGATATAAATAACGGGGAACACAGGGAAAGAATAACAAAATTCGAGGAAAACGCGCTCCGCACAGTTGCAGATGATATCATCAGCAGAGTCAATGTATATGAATATAACAAAACCTTGCCATGTGAAGAGTGGGTATATTCAGAGTCCGAAAAAAGACATTTTATAAGCGGCTATGACAGCAACGAAAAGCTTGAGGCGGCAAGCGAGGATGAGATAGAGACCTATAAGACCTTCCTGGAGGATCTTTATAATGAAGGCGATGTAAAGGCAATGAACGCACTTGCCCGGGGATATTTTGGAGGAAACAGAGCATTTGACAGAGATATGGTGCTCGCGAAAAAATATTATGAGGAATATTTTGCCAAAACAGGAGATCCTTATGCTGCCAATGCGCTCGGCGTCATCTGCTATTATGCCCTTTCAGGAGAAGATGCCCCCGAATATGAAAAGGCCTTCGGATATTTTTTGTACGCCTCTGCCGCCGAGGTGGATGCGGCCAGCTGCCGTGCGGCGGATATGCTTATTGAAGGCAAGGGAACTGCTCAAAATATAGACATGGGCATGAGCCTGATAATAAACGGTTACCGCAGGTGCATGCATGATTTTTGCGGCGGCGATCATACAAATGCTCTCGCGGAATATGCTTTTAGGATGGGAAATATATGCAGAGATTCTCTGGTACTCAGCATGGGAAAAAGAGATGCATATAAATTCTATCTCGAGGCAAGACTTGCGGCGGATATGAGAGGCAGTGAAGATCCTGATCATAACAGTGAAGGGCTTAACGAAAAGATAGATTATGAAATAGAGAGGATCAGGGAAGAATATCACCTTGATACGGAAAGAAATGAGATAAAGACAGACTTTCCGCTTTTTCTGAATCAGCTGTTTGACGACGGCAATATATTAAAGATCACCATTGATGTAAAAAAGGATGCAAAGGACGGATTCCTTGTTGCGAGAAGATATTTGGCCGATGAGGATGAGATGCATGAACAGCTTCACAAAACCCTCGGCATCAAGGCACCACAGATCATGGCGGCATATCCGGAGCTGTCATACGCGGAGATGACAAGCTTCATGATATATGGATTGGAAAATGTCACGGTAGCTCAAAAGCAGGCAGAAGGAAACACTTTTTTCGCCGACAGAGTCAGGAAAAATGAGGCAACTAATGCTCTTGAGTTTTTCTCGGGACCTGAGATAGTAGCTGCCCTGGAGGCACAATGGTATGTGATCAGAGTAGATAAGAGTAAATAGCCGAACTTGTTCGAAGAGAGAATAAAGGAGAAATATCACAATGAAAAGATATAAAAGGATCGCTGTAACGGCAGCAGTCGTCTGCATGATAGCAGCTGTTGCAGGATGCGGGCAAAAAGGTGAAACTGACGGGGCTGAACACGCAGATGAGAGCGGTCAGCAGACAGAGGAAGGAACAAAGGCGACCGACAGCACACAAGCGACTGAGGAGACACAGATACATATAGCAAATGACAAGCCTGTTTCCATATATTATCTTGACTATCAGACAAATACCGCCAAGCTCGTGGAATCTGAATTTGTCTCCGAATGGTCTGATGAGGAGGATCTGGCAAGCTTTGCAGTAATGAACAGCACAGAAAAAAGCATTTCCTTTGACAGCGAGACCGAAATGCATAAGACCGTATGGGGAAATGATGACTGCGGATATAAGATAGGTTATGAGATAAGCTTTGAGGTAGGAGAAGAGAACAAGCTTATCACGATCCTGAGCCCGCAGGATATAGAGGATGCACCGGAGCTTTTCATGGGAGATGTGAGCAGCGAGGAGGTAACAGGATATCTCGGTGTGTGGCTGTATGACGATTATCATCAAGACGGCGGATTTTATATTCATGTAGAGCCCGAGGACTATGATGACAATACTTTGCTGACGTCAATAAAGCTGCGTCCGACGCCGCTTAGCGATGAGATCAGCAATCTTAAGCTGAGAGCCTTTTCATATTCTGATGAGCTTGAATTTGATGAAGACGGGCATTATAATAATGAATATTATTATGAAATAAGCATTATAAACGGGTAATGTGAGGAAGAACTGATGAGTATAATCAAAGAATTTAAGGAATTTATCAATCGCGGTAATGTAGTGGATATGGCCGTAGGCGTTGTTATAGGTGCAGCATTCAAAGCCATAGTGGATTCTGTGGTAACAGATCTCATCTCGCCGATCATAGGCATCATATTCAAGCAGGATTTTTCATCACTTTCGGTCACTATAAACGGCTCTGTATTTACATACGGCAACTTTATAATGGCTGTACTTAATTTCTTTATCATAGCCATAGTGCTTTTCGCATTTGTTAAGGTTGTCAATAAGCTCAGAAGTGCTAATGACAAGCTGCATGGCAAGAGCGAGGAGAAACCGGAACCGACGACAAAGAAATGTCCTTATTGCCTGCAGGAGATCCCGATAAAGGCCGTAAGATGTCCGCATTGCACATCGCAGCTTGAGGATAAATAGATAGCAACGGGAAGATAATAGCATTTTGAAGAGATATTTTAATAAACAGCCCTGTCACGATCTGTGACAGGGCTGCTTTGCTGTTATATTGTTGCGTGAAAAAGATTCAAAGTATATACTTTCGTATATGAGCAAGGACTATTTTTCCGACTACCATCCTATAACAGATCTTATATTTTTCGCGGGAGTATTGATATATGCAATGGTCCTTTTGCATCCCGTCTTTTCTGCTGCATCACTTGTATGCAGCTATATATATTATTTTTGGGTAAAAGGCATAAAGGGTCTTAAATATCTGTGCGTGATGACGATCATGTTTGTTTTTCTAAGCTGCATCAACCCGATCTTCAACACGGCGGGGTCGATCCGATTATTTTACATATTCGGAAGGCCATATACATTGGAGGCACTTATATACGGCATAACATTATCTGCTGTGATCGTTGCGGTGCTGTGCTGGTTCGCTGTTTTCAATACGGTGATGGGCAGTGAGAAGATAATATATCTGCTCTCGCATATCACACCCGCAATATCTATTGTGCTGTCTATGATACTCAGATTGATACCGAATATGAAAAGAAATGCCGCGGAGATCATACAGGCAAGAGCATGTATAGGGCTTGCTGGACCTGTATCGTCAAAGGCACAGAGGCTTAAGGCAGGGGCGGATGTGTTTAATACGCTCGCAGCGTGGAGCCTTGAGAGCGCGGTGATAATGTCAGACAGCATGAAGGCCAGAGGATACGGCAGCGCAAAGAGAACTGATTTTCGCAAGTACAGGATCACACGCCGTGATATCATATGCATGTTATTTATGATCGTGATGATAATATCAACTGCTGTCCTTGCCGCTATGGGAGGTGCAAAGGCTGATCTTTCACCTCTTGATATATCATGGTTCGGTAATATTCGAATGAGTCTATGCCTTGGCATATATATTTTATTTATGCTTATTCCGACGATAATAAATATGAAAGAGGCCGCCGTATGGCATATATTGAGATCAAGGATCTGACATTTTCATACAACACATCGAATGAAGGCGCAAACAGTGATGCGGTACGCAAAAACGCTCTTTTTAATGTATCGATCGACATCGAAAGGGGCGAATATGTAGTCATATGCGGCAGAAGCGGCTGCGGCAAGACAACATTGCTTAAGACCTTGAAGCCCGCGTTGCTCGAAGCAGGCAAAATGAGCGGCAG
This sequence comes from uncultured Parasporobacterium sp., assembly GCA_964528825.1. Taxonomy (GTDB): domain Bacteria; phylum Bacillota; class Clostridia; order Lachnospirales; family Lachnospiraceae; genus RGIG5612. Next base: position 39,850 of record CAZGVB010000002.1, on the reverse strand, counting down.
TATCAGCATAGGCGGCGCTTTGGTGCAGGACATGACCCTCAAATGCCAGACGGAGACCGCGGGCTTTGTCTGCCAGGATCCTAATGAACAGATCGTGACGGATAAGGTATGGCATGAGGTGGCATTTACACTGGAAAATCTCGGGACAGACCCCGTATTGATGAGACTCAGGGTGGCTGAGATAGCGAATTGCTTTGGGATGACAGATTGGCTTGATATGGATGTCGCATCCCTCTCAGGCGGTCAAAGACAATTGATGAACCTGGCATCGGTAATGGCTGTGGGACCTCAGATACTTATACTCGATGAACCGACAAGTCAGCTGGATCCGATCGCAGCATCCGAATTTCTATCGACAGTTAAAAGGATAAATCGTGAATTCGGTACTACTGTCATCATCACGGAACACAGACTGGAGGAAATATTGCCTTCATCAGACAAGGTGATAATACTTGAAGACGGCATGGTGGCAGCCTGCGGCACCCCGCGAAAGGTCGCAGGAGAGCTTTATACAAAAGGAGACGACATGCTGGAGGCATTTCCGACGCCCGCAAGAGTCTATTACGGCCTTGCGGATAGGCTGAGTCTGCCGGGCAAGGAAAACGATCGCTGCGCAAATGATGGGTCCTGTGATACAAATGCAGCGAAATCATGGCGCTGTCCGTTGAATGTAAGAGAAGGAAGAGCATGGCTGTCAGATGTGATGAAATGCCATGCGGAAAATACCGAAAAACCTGCAAAGTGTTTTAAATATACAGATGCCGCGCCCGGCCGAGTATGGGAAGACGGGAAAAATAAAGCTGAAAAAAAGATCGCACTTGAGATATCCAATCTGTGGTTTAGATATGAAAAGAACGGAAGAGATATTTTAAAAGGAACCGATATAAGCATAGAGAGCGGGAGCATTTACGCACTTGCGGGAGGAAACGGTGCCGGCAAGAGCACACTGCTTAAGTCCATATGCGGCATAATAAAGCCTTACCGAGGAAGCATCAGGTTATTCGGGAAAAGGCTTGAGAAAATAGGAAGGGACAGATTATTTTACCAAAATATCGCTATGCTGCCGCAGGATGTGAAATGTCTCTTTTCTAAGGAAAGCATAAGAGAAGATCTTGCGGAAATGATAAATGACAAGAGCGATATGGAGGTCGCTATATCACATATCGCAAATATATGCGGGATAGAAGATATATTGCGCAGACATCCGTATGATCTGTCGGGAGGAGAGCTTCAACGGGCCGCTCTTGCGAAGGTATTACTTACAGAGCCTGCCCTGCTGCTTCTGGATGAACCTACGAAGGGAATGGACAGCTTTTTCAAAAAGAGCTTCGGGAACATTTTGCGTAATCTGAAGGATACGGGGACGACTATACTTATGGTTTCACATGATATAGAATTTTGTGCGATATATGCGGATAGAGCGGGAATGTTTTTTGACGGTATAGTGATCGGAGAAAATAAGCCCGGAGATTTTTTCGGACAGAATAATTTTTATACGACGGCGGCTTCGCGTATGGCAAGGGATATTCTGCCAAATGTCCTGACGGCGGACGATATCATAAAGAAAATCATATAAACTCTCGCAATAGTGATTTGAAACTAAAGAAATCGTATAAGCTCTCACGACAGTGATTTGATGCAAAAGGAATCATATAAGCTCTTACAACAGTGACTCGATGTTAAAGGAATTATATAAACTCTCGCAATAATGATTCGTCTCTACTTAGAATGAATAAAATAAAAAAGAAAAAGACAATACTTATATTGAGCATAATAATCTTTTGCCTGATCATACCGGCTGTTGTTGCGGCATCCTATTTTGCGGGAGGCAAGAGATATTATCTTGCGGGAGCTGTCATAGCAATATTATCTATGATACCGTTCTTTATGGATTTTGAGCGAAGCAGAGGAAATGCGAGATATCTTGCGGTCGCGGCAGTAATGACGGCACTTGCGGTCGTAAGCAGGGCCGCATTTTTCTGGGCACCGAATTTCAAGCCTATGGCGGGTGTGATCATCATAACTGCATCTGCGCTCGGGCCGCGGTGCGGCTTTATGTGCGGCGCGCTCTCAATGCTGATATCCAATTTTATCTTCGGACAGGGGCCGTGGACTCCGTGGCAGATGCTCTGCTACGGATTGATAGGTTTTACGGCGGGACTGCTGTCCGGGTGCGGCCTGATAAACAGGACTCATAATATCATTTCCGCCATATGCGGATTCTTTATCGTATTTATATTCAGTACTATATTGCTGGATACATGCAGTGTGCTTTATTTCGGTGCGGATATAAGCATAGTGACAGCTGCAGCGATATATCTGGCGGGCATACCTGTGAACATATCCAATGCAGCCGCATCCGCCATATGTATCTTCCTGCTTATAAAGCCGCTTTCGTCAACAATAGCCCGCATCAAGCTCAAATATGATATTAATACCGATATATGAGGACGTGGCTTGATGTGTCAAAGTTAACATTGTGCATGTGAGATATATCGCACATGTGCAGTACTGAAAATTGTCCGGATGAAAGATGTGCAGGCGGATTGCCCTACAGCGACCTAAGCCGTAAATGACAGCTAAAAGCAATTGACATCCATGCCGCGTCATGCTATCCTTTTTAGCGTCAATAATCAGAAAAAATGCGGGAAAAGCATTATTTTGACGAGGGAGATATTATGGAAAGAATCAAAACTCTTAAAACACGTGATCTTTGTGCCAGCGCCAAGAACGGCGGATGCGGTGAATGCCAGACATCATGCCAGTCAGCATGTAAGACAAGCTGCGGCATAGCAAATCAGCAGTGCGAAAACAAGACCGAGAAGTAATAATAAAAAAGCTTTATCGGTATGCCGCCATTAGGCGGCATTTTTCGTATATTCTAAAAGTTCTGTGCTGCGGCTGCATGCAGAGGTGAGTGCTGGGTCACACACTTTCGCCGGATGAGGGACGGGCGCTGTCTGAGCACGAAGTGCGAGGATCCGGAGTGAAAATATACAAATCTATAAAAAAGGCAGGTTGGCAATATGCTGCATCAATATAAAATGGACGGACTGAATATTGTCCTGGATACATGCTCGGGAGCAATACATGCTGTGGATGAGGTCGCTTATGACATGATAGCCATGTATAAGGAAAATACAAAGGAAGATATCATCCGTGCAATGCTTGAAAAATACGGTCAAAGAGAGGACGTGACAGAAGAGGATCTTGAGCAGTGCTATGGTGATATAGCAGAGCTTGAGAGAAGCGGTCAGCTCTTTACACCTGATAACTACGAACCGATGGCCCGGACCTTTAAGGAACGCAGCGGGGATGTTATCAAGGCTCTTTGCCTGCATATAGCGCATACATGCAATCTGAATTGTTCATATTGCTTCGCAAGCCAGGGCAAATATCACGGAGATAGGGCGGTCATGAGCTTTGAGGTGGGCAAGCAGGCCCTTGATTTTCTTATTGCTCATTCGGGCAGCAGACACAATCTTGAGGTGGACTTTTTCGGCGGCGAGCCGCTTATGAACTGGGACGTTGTAAAACAGCTTGTACTCTATGCGCGCAGCATAGAAAAGGATCATAATAAGAATTTCCGTTTTACTCTCACTACGAACGGCATGCTCATAGACGACGAGGTGATAGAATTCTGCAACAAAGAGATGAGCAATGTCGTATTGAGCCTTGACGGACGAAGGGAGATACATGACAGATATCGCGTAGATTATGCCGGACACGGAAGCTGGGACAGAATAGTTCCCAAGTTTCAGGAATTCGTAAAGAAAAGAGGCGGCAAGAATTACTACATAAGAGGCACATTTACGCATGCCAATCCTGATTTTACAAAGGATATAGAGTGCATGCTTGACCTCGGCTTTACAGAGCTCAGCATGGAGCCCGTAGTATGTGCACCGGATGATCCGCAATGTCTCACCCATGACGATATTGAGATAGTAAAAAATGAGTATGAAAAGCTTGCATGTCTCATGGAAAAGAGACGCAAAGAGGGCAGGCCATTTACTTTTTATCATTATATGATCGATCTTACGGGCGGGCCGTGCATCTATAAAAGGATATCGGGCTGCGGCAGCGGTACGGAATATATGGCAGTTACGCCATGGGGAGATCTATATCCGTGCCATCAATTTGTAGGTGAAGAAAAATTTCGCCTCGGCGATATATGGAACGGGATCACCGCAAAGGAACAGCAGGAGGAATTCAGAAAATGCAACGTTTATGCAAGAGAAGAATGCAAGGATTGCTGGGCCAAGCTCTGGTGCTCCGGCGGATGCGCGGCAAATGCATACCATGCGTCGGGATCGATATCAGGCATATATAAGCCCGGATGTGAGCTCTTTTGCAAGCGCATAGAATGTGCCATAATGCTGCAGGCGAAGAAACAGCTGGAAGAAGGCTGATAAGTACCTGAAGATCAAAGAAATATATAAAATGACACAAGAAGATAGAAAAAATAATATATCTGTAAACAGTACAGCAGGAAAGAACGCAAACGAAGCGCAAGATACGGGTGCGCCGATATGTGAGTTTCTCAGAGATTATGCATGCTCAGGAATGAGCCGTTTTCATATGCCCGGTCACAAGGGACGCGGAGACAATTTTAACGCGATGGATATTACGGAAATACGCGGAGCGGACTCATTGTATACGGCATCGGGCATAATAAAGAAGAGTGAGGAGAATGCCGCGCATATCTTTGATACTGCTGCAACATATTATTCCACGGAAGGCTCAAGTCAATGTATACGTGCAATGCTTGCGCTCGCTTTGTGGGCAGATATGGATGATATGTCGGGATGTACGGACGGCTTGCAAAAAAGAAGACATATTATCCTTGCGGCGAGAAATGTACATAATGCTTTTATCACTGCGCTCATTCTTCTGGGTATGGACGTCGAATGGCTGTATGACGAGTCAAAGGATGCTTCACTTTGCACCTGTTATGTGAGCGCGGATGCTGTAAGGGCAAAGCTTGCCTCAATGCAGGAAAAGCCTGCAGCAGTATATCTTACCTCGCCGAATTATCTTGGTCAGATACAGGATATAAAGGCCATTGCTGCTGCCGCCCATGAATACGGTATCCCATTGCTTGTGGACAATGCTCACGGAGCATATCTTCATTTCCTTAAGGAAAGCCTGCATCCGATGGATCTGGGTGCCGATATATGCTGCGATTCGGCTCATAAGACATTGCCTGCACTTACAGGATGCGCATATCTTCATATATCTAAAAGGGCTATAAAAAAAGGCTCCCTGCAAGAAAATGATTGTCTATGGTATACAGACCGGGCTAAATATGCTCTTTCCCTTTTCGGATCGACAAGTCCGTCGTATCTGCTGCTTGCCTCTCTTGACAAATTGAACCCGTATCTTGAAGATGGCTTCAGTGAAGATCTTGAGAAATGCATAAACGCTGTCGGGTTGATAAAAGATGCGGCAGAGGAGGCAGGCTTTAAGATGATATCACCGGACGGCGATCATGACGTCTGTGAGCCTATGAAAATAACAATAGATTGCCGCGGCATGCGAATGAACGGAAATGCTCTTGCGGATCTTTTGAGACTTGACGGAATAGAATGTGAATATGCGGACTCGGATGTCTTGGTCCTCATGCCGTCCGTGGAAAATGATGCTAATGATTACAAAAGACTTTGTCTTGCTTTGGTAAAGGCGGCGGCATCTGCGAAAATATTTGCAAAATATGATAAGGACAGCTTAAGCCCGGAGCATGCAAAAGATATTTCAGCATTCTTGGATAATGCAAGTGAAGAGATACATATAAACGCGGATGAAAAGACGCATATAGATAAGACACATACGGATAAGACATATATAGATAAGACACATATAGAAAAGACACATACAGATAAGACATATACAGATAAGGAAGAATATATCAATATAAGGCCAAGAAAGGCTATGCTGCCCGTAGATGCGGCATTTGCCCCCTATGAGACGATAGATGCAAAAGAAGCGGCCGGAAGAGTATATGCGGGCGGCGTTTTGGCATGTCCACCCGCTATACCTATTGTTGTAAGCGGAGAAGTGATACCCACAGAAGCACTTAAGGTGATGGAACATTACGGCATCGAAAAGGTAAGAGTGGTCTTATAGGACGGCACCTCCGGTCGGTTATAGGATTGTTTTATTAAGCAGCTATAGGATTATTTCGTTTAAGCAGTTATAAGATCGCTTCATCGAGCAGCAGCTTTAGTGCCGGATTGGAATTATCCTTCTTCCAGGCGGCAATGATCTCTTCGTTTTCAAAATCTCCGACAAGCGGAATGGAAATAAGATTTTCCGCAGGATCAAGCATTGAAATACAATATTCCGGAAGTATGGTAATGCCTTGTTCGGAGGCTACCATCATAAGCGCGCTTTCTATATCAGAGCATCTTGCAATGATATTGGGCTTGTATCCCGCATCCTTGTATAAATTCAGGAAAAACGAATCTCCAAAGGTATCCTTTTGTGAGGATTGAGAGGCAAATATGAGATTTTCTCCCTTAAGCTCACTTCTTGTGATCTCATTTCTTTGAGCGAAGGGGTGCCCGGGATGGAGTACGGCCATAAGACGCGCCGTTTCTATAAGCTTGTATTCGACAGAATCATTTGATCTGAGATCAGAGCTGTCCCATGTATACAGAATGTCATATTCATCATTCAACAGTCCGGCAGCAAGGACATCACTGTATCCTCTGAAAAAGGTAGTAAGGATTGCCGAATGCCTGTGATGAAATTGTCTCATCACGGAGGGAAGAGGACTTTTTTCATATCCTATAACATAACCGATCTTTAAGGTGCCCGAAAGTCCGCTCGATGCCTCATGGACCCTTTCCTTTGCACGGCTCATGCGTTCAACAATAGCTTTTGCCTCGATAAGAAAAGTTCTCCCGGCAGGAGTCAAAGTCACAGGCCTTGTACCTCTGTCAAACAGAAGACAGCCGAAGGACTCCTCAAGAGCGCGGATCTGCTGAGTTACGGCAGTTTGCGATATATAATATTGCTCGGCAGCTTTCGTGAAGCTGAGAGCCTCGGCGGAGGCAATGAAATATCTGAGTTGGTTTTCATTCATGAGTAAAATCCCTTTATTTTTGCAGACAGAAACATATTAAGTATACAGCCTTCAGGCAGAGTACAGACTATTTTGAAATATCTGTACTGCATAAGTTTTTCTTATGATATCATACTTAAAATGTGTTTGCACGCCCCCTTTTTTTGTAGTATTATCAATGCAAATAAAGAAAGCCTTCTGTCTCTTCCCCGGAGACAGATACAATTCATAATATATTTTCCTACTGGTGTTTAACCAATAAAAAAGAGAGGTCGAAAGGCTTCTCTTTTTTACTCTGAAAGTCCCGTCCTGCGGCTGCGCATCAGAGTGAGCGATAGCTCACACAGATGCGCAGACATAGGACGGGCTAAGCCGTATGAGCACGTAGGGCGG
>CAZGVB010000002.1:0-32294 GCA_964528825.1 uncultured Parasporobacterium sp. | reverse complement strand
GCGATAGCTCACACAGATGCGCAGACATAGGACGGGCTAAGCCGTATGAGCACGTCGGGCGAAAGCCCAGAGTGCGAATACGGATAGCGATCGCGAGAGTGCCAAAGGCACGAAGCGATCGACTTTCAGAGTAAAAATAAGCAATCTCACACAGATGCGCAGACATAGGACGGGCTAAGCCGTATGAGCACGTAGGGCGGCAGCCCAGAGTGCGAATACGGATGGGGATTGCGAGAGCTGCAAAGCAGCGAAGCAATCCACTTTCAGAGTAAAAATAAGCGATAGCTCACACAGATGCGCAGACATAGGACGGGCTAAGCCGTATGAGCACGTCGGGCGAAAGCCCAGAGTGCGAATACGGATAGCGATCGCGAGAGTGCCAAAGGCACGAAGCGATCGACTTTCAGAGTAAAAATAAGCAATCTCACATATGCAGTGCAAAAAATTGTCCGGCTGAAAGATCCGCATTCGATCACCCTGCAGTGACCATGCAAAAAAATGATCCCAAGACGATATTCACAAGAGCCGCGCCTTGTGGTAAAATCTGAAGAACATTTAAAGCTGTGAGCATGAGGAGAATTTACAATGACAGAACAGGAAAGACTTGCATATAACGGTATTCTGACAGATGCTGAGAAGGCTGCATATGAAAAAAGCTCAGCGGATGAGCTTTCAATGAAGCTTACAAAGTTTACAAGCATGGATGATATGATCACATTCCTCTGCGGTGAATATGCAAAGGCCGAATATAATTACAACCAAAAGATTGAAAAAGAGCCCGGCGCTGTAGAACGTGCCGAGATAGATGTAAAGATCATCAGAGAGCGCATTACCAATCTCGTAATGTATCAGCACGGCTGGTCATATGCACATGAAGGCGGCGGCTGGTATGAGATGGATTATGAGCAGGGCAGCAGCATGGCATGGTATTGATAAAGCCAATACGGTGATACGAATATGAAAGCTCTTATAGCTATGAGCGGCGGCGTTGATTCCAGCGTCGCTGCATTTCTTATAAAACAAAAAAATATAGACTGCATAGGATGCACGATGCATTTGTTTGACAGAGAACATGTGTGTGGGGATCGTGAGCAGTCATGGTATCTGTCGGGCGATATATTTGATGCCAAAAGAGTCGCCGCAAGACTGAATATGCCTTATTTTGTATTTAACCTAAAGAAATCCTTTAAGGAAAAGGTGATAGATACATTTACGAGCAGCTATCTTGAGGGCATTACTCCCAATCCGTGTGTGACATGCAATAAGTATATCAAGTTTGGCATGCTCTATGAGGCGGCCGAGAGTCTTGGATGCGAATATCTTGTCACGGGTCATTATGCAAGGATAGAGAAGGCTGCGGACGGGAAATATATACTGAAAAAGTCCTTAAATAAGGAAAAGGATCAAAGCTATGTATTATATTCCCTGACACAGGAAAAACTGGCTCATATCCTGCTTCCGCTCGGCAATATGTCAAAGGAGGAGACACGCAGATTGGCACAGGAGAGCGGCTTTGTGAATGCAGACAAGCCGGACAGCCAGGATATATGCTTTGTACCCGACGGTGATTATACGAAGGTGATAGACAAATATACGGGCAAAGTACCTGCACAGGGAGATTTCGTGGATACAAAAGGCAATTTCCTGGGTATTCATAAAGGGATCATACATTATACGATCGGGCAAAGGAGAGGACTCGGCATATCGTCATGTGAGCCATATTATGTATGTGATATCTGCCCCGCGGAGAATAGGGTCATCCTCGGAAGAAGCGATGAGCTGATGAAAAAGGAATTATCTGTATCTTCCGTAAATTGGATAAGCGGATGCGTACCTGCAGAGCCTGTAAGATGTGCGGTAAAGATAAGATACAGGCATAAGGAACAGCCGGCAATCATCCTTGCAAGTGCCGACGGGACGGCTCATATCATATTTGACGAGCCGCAAAGAGCCATCACTCCCGGACAGTCTGCTGTATTTTACGATGGAGATATAGTACTTGGCGGCGGTGTGATAGAAAGAGACCGTATCTGATCTAAAAATTCACAGTATCCTTTACGATATATATAGGTCTGTTCTTCACCTCGGCAAAGAGTACGGCTATATATTGTCCGATCACGCCTACCATAAAGAAAAGCACGGCAAACATAAAGCAGATAAGGACGACTATGGTCGTATATCCGCTCGGGGCGCCTTTGATGGTGATCAATGAATATATTAAGACTATGATGCCTATAAGGGCGGAGATAAATCCCGCATAGATGCCAAGCTTCAAGGGAAAATCTGAAAAGCATGTAATGGTATTTACCGAAAAGTCAAAGAGCTTTTTAAGGCTGTAGTGACTCGACCCGCCCACGCGCTCTGCCGCGGTATAGCTGAGGGTGGTCTGAGCAAAGCCCACATCCTGTACGTACCCGCGCAGAAATCTTGTTTTTTCCCTATAATCCTGCTTGAGCACCTGAGCCACGTCTCTGCTTATGGCAAAGAAATCAGAAGCATTTTTTTCGAATTTTGTATGCTTTGAGAATATATTGATAATCTTGTAAAATGCCGATGAAGTGAGATTCTTGATAAAGCCCGCCGATCTGTTGGACTTTCTGACCATATTTACGATATCATAGCCGCTGCTTAGCTTCTCGATAATCTTCGGTATGCATGTGACCGGATGCTGCAGATCTGCATCCATGCAGATGATGGCATCTCCGCCTGCATAGTCAATGCCGGCGATCATGGCAGATTCGTGACCGAAATTTCTCGAAAAATCAATGACCTTGACATTTTTATCATTCTTTGCCAGATATCTGAGAATTGCACCGCTCTTATCTGTGCTGCCGTCATTTACAAAGATAAGCTCATGGCTGATATTTATCTGAGATATGACCTGTATAAAGGCATTATAAAATTTGCCGAGAGATTGCTCTTCATTATATACTGATACGACTATTGATAATTTTTTCATATATAAACCTACATATCACAAGCTGCGTCCTGAAGATCATTCTATCCGAAGGAGCCATGCCATCAGTCTGCGCCACAGTCTTGCAAGGATGTCACCGAGCCTGTCGCTTACGATTCGCACGATCCGTTCTACAGACTGCCTGTATATAAATGCGAGTATAAATGCCGCGATAAAAACAGCAGCCACGGATACAAACAACCACAATATTATACACCTGTATCCGAATGTATCATATATAAATACAAATATCCACGGCCTGTATACGAGCCTTAGAATATAATTCTCATGAATCAGGTAGACAAGCATGGAAAGTCCTGACATATAGTTGATAAATCTGCAATGAAATGAAGACAGTCTTGCTATATTGAATGCCGAAAGGGCCGCCAATATGATAAAAGGACTGCCCGCATAGTTGAAATAGAGAAGCTTATCGCTTAGAAAATCTATCTTCAGTCCGATAAAGTTTACCGCAGCTATGCAGGAGATCTGCCCTAATATGCCGATGATAAGCATTATGACAGAGCTTCTTACATCAGATGCCGCAGATCTTATATAAAGCTTTATATATGCGACGATAAAATAGAGCATTATCCATATGAGAAGATCGTTTACATAAAAGATCTGAGTGATAAAAAACCAAGGCCTGAAAAAATTGGCAAATGAAAACAAAAGAACCATGACCGCTGCCATAGCAAGATGGGTACGCCTGTCGATGGCACCTATAAGCTTGTTCAGCAGAGGATGTATCAAATACAGGAGAATGTAGCAGGTCATAAACCAATTTGCGGCGTTGGATGTCGGGAAAAATTGTCTCAGCGTATCGTCTCTGTCAAGGTCGCAGCCGAAAAATAAAGTGATAACAAATATAAGAACAGAGATCGTCCATATATTGATCATCATAAATATTATTTTTCTTTTGTCGGATCTTTTGCTGTCTGTCAAAAACCATGCAGAGCATATGACAAAGATATTATTTCCGAGGCAGCCTGACATGCGAAAGATGGCAAGCAGGAGAGATGTGATATCGGTAGTAGATAATGTATTATTTATAAGATAATCTGTAAAAGGGATGAAGCTGCTCTGCTCAGTCAGCGACTGAGTCATATGATTTAAGATGATCAAGGCTATAGCGATCAGCTTAAGGAGCTCTATGGAAGAATTTCTCCCCGATACAGGGACATGATGGCAGTCTTTCAAGCGTTTCCCTTTCAATTAGATATGCTTTATTTAAGGCATTCTAACACAGAAAAGTTAATTTTCCAAATGCGGATATTTTATTCTTGACAGGTGAAAAAATCTACAGTAGAATAACGAATGCTGTTCAGGTTTATGTCCGCAAGTCCTGTTCGGCAGCGAATTTAAAGATCCCAACACTCTCTCGGGAGATTTAGATGAAGGTTACACATAAAAATGTGGAGGAATTTTAAGAATGGCTAATATTAAGTCAGCAAAGAAAAGAGTTCTTACATCTCAAAAGAGAGCTGAGAGGAACAAAGCGATAAGATCAAAGGTTAAGACATCGGTCAAGAAGGTTTATGCTGCTATCGAGTCCGGTGACAAGGCTGCTGCCGCAGAGGCACTCAGGCTTGCTACAGTAGAGTTTTACAAGGCAGAGACAAAGGGCGTATATCACAAGAATACGGCAGCCCGCAGAGTTTCACGTCTTTCACTCGCTGTAAACAAAATGGCTTAATCTTTACAATCAGATCAGAATATCGTCTGGCCAACGCAGTTGTATCATAAAAGATGCAATAGCGGAGTTTATCTTAAAAGAAGCAGGCAGTACGTCAAACGTACTGCCTGTATTTAGTATGATGAGGATATTCTGAGAAGTTTACTTTACGCGTAACGGCAGCTTTTCTGCCGCAAGCATAATCCCATATATAGGGTGTTTTGTGACAGGTCTTAAAGTACATGCAAGACATCCATATATATGCGGCAACAATTTTTTATCTTATATAAAGGAGTATTTAGGATGAGTGCATTAATGTGGTGTGGAGTCGGCGCCGGAGTGCTTGCATTGATCTATGCGGCAATCCTCGCGTCGATAGTTTCAAAACAGGATGCCGGCACAGACAGGATGAAAGAGATAGCTAAGGCTATTTCAGAAGGTGCAAGAGCATTCTTATTTTCCGAGTACAAGATCCTTATAATCTTCGTACTTGTTCTCGGCCTTATCATAGGCTTTGTTCCGGGACTCGGCTGGGTAATGGCGATCTGCTTCTTATGCGGTGCCGTATTCTCAGTTCTTGCCGGATTCTTCGGAATGACAGTAGCAACAAAGGCAAATGTCAGGACAGCAAATGCAGCAAGGACAAAGGGCATGAACGGTGCTCTTGGTATTGCCTTCAAGGGCGGTGCCGTTATGGGTATGTGCGTTGCAGGTCTCGGATGCCTTGGAGTAAGTGCTATCTATTTTATTACGCAGGATGCCGATGTTCTCTTCGGATTCTCACTTGGCGCTTCTTCAATAGCATTGTTTGCCCGTGTAGGCGGCGGTATCTATACAAAGGCTGCCGATGTAGGAGCTGACCTTGTAGGTAAGGTTGAAGCAGGTATCCCCGAGGATGATCCTCGTAACCCCGCTGTTATCGCCGATAATGTAGGTGACAATGTAGGTGACGTTGCAGGTATGGGTGCCGATCTTTTCGAATCTTATGTAGGTTCATTGGTATCTGCTATCACACTTGGTGTTGCATTTGCCGGAGAAGGAACAGGAGCATTCCCAAGCTATGTTATCTTACCGGTTCTTATTTCTGCGATCGGACTTATCGCTTCTATAGTAGGTACTTTGTTTGTACGTACAAAAGAGGGAGCCAATCCTCAGGTAGCGCTTAACATCGGTACATATGTTTCCGCAGCAGTAGTTATCATCTGCTCATTTATCTTCAGCGGAGTCATCATAGGAAATGTTAAGTCGGCAGTTGCCATTGTGGCAGGTATTATAGTAGGTCTTCTTATAGGTACACTTACAGAAGTTTATACATCTGAAAAGTATGCATCAGTTAAGGAAATAGCAAATCAGTCCGAAACAGGACCTGCAACGACTATCATCAGCGGTCTTTCAGTAGGTATGAAATCAACTGTTCTTCCTATCATCCTTATCTGCATCGGTATCTTCATTTCATTTGCAGTAATGGGAGGATTCGGAGAAGACGGACTCAGCGCCGGCGTATACGGAATCGCTCTTGCTGCAGTAGGAATGCTTTCAACTACAGGTATCACAGTTGCAGTTGATGCATATGGTCCTATCGCAGATAACGCAGGCGGTATCGCAGAGATGAGCGGCCTTGAAGAGGGTGTTCGTAATATCACAGATAAGCTCGATTCAGTAGGAAATACTACAGCAGCTATAGGAAAAGGATTTGCTATAGGTTCTGCGGCTCTTACAGCTCTTGCTCTGTTTACATCATTTGCCGATAAGGTAGATGCTAATACATCATATTCTCTTTCAATAGACATACTTAACCCGAATGTTGTTATAGGTCTTTTCATAGGCGGTATGCTGGTATTCATTTTCTCAGCACTTACAATGTCATCTGTATCAAAGGCTGCCAACAACATGATCGTAGAGGTAAGACGTCAGTTTAAGGAGATCCCGGGACTTCTTGAAGGAACAGGCAAGCCTGACTATAAGAGATGCGTAGCTATTTCTACAAATGCAGCTCTTAAGCAGATGGTTGTTCCTGCTGTTATCGCTATCATCGCACCTGTAGTTGTAGGTGTACTCCTCGGTGTACAGGCTCTCGGCGGACTTCTCGCAGGAGCACTTATCACAGGTGTTCTTATGGCTATCTTTATGAGTAATGCCGGCGGTGCATGGGATAATGCAAAGAAATTTATCGAGAGCGGAATGCATGGCGGCAAGGGTTCTTCAGCTCATGCAGCAGCAGTTGTAGGCGATACTGTAGGTGATCCTTTCAAGGATACTTCAGGCCCGTCTATCAACATCCTTATCAAGCTCATGACAGTAGTATCACTTGTATTCGTTCCTCTGTTCATCGCAGTTGCAAACGGAAACGGACTGCTTTCACTCTTCTTCTGATCATAGCCTGATACCGAAGAGCAAATGCCGGCAGCTGTCAATATGATGGCAGGCGGTATATGTGAAAATTAAAAAAACAGCGATGCCGCATTTATGCGGCATCGAGCGAAAAGCATCTTGGAGAAATCCAAGGTGCTTTTTTATATGCTGAAAACACAAATTTTGACATTCAAAGCTTTAGTTTTAACAAAAGGACGGATTTAATATGTGAATGTGGTAAAAAAATAAAAATACAGAAAAGGGGAAAAACTATGAGACTTATTAATCACAATTTTATCAGTATGAAAAATCTTTTCCGAGTTGTTATAATGGCATTATCGATTTCGATTATCAGCATTTCTTCGATATATGCTTATAATTATTCTTTTGCGCCCGTTACTATGGGCAGCACGTCATTGGTAATAGGAGCCAAGCCGCCATTATTGTCAAAAGAATTGATAGGTGATCTTTACAGTACATCGTCTTCCACGGGAACAAGCTCACAAAGACTGTACGGTTATATGAAGACCAAAGGTGTTATCTGGACTGTCTTAAGGGATTCGGCATCAGTTGCTCCGGGATGTGCAGATGCATTGTATTGGGCAAATTCGGATGGAGAGACCGGAACATATTGGGCAGAGGCGAAGTCACCTAACGGAAATCATTACGGTCAATGTGAGGTATTTCAATATTAAATCGGAAAATAAGGGACCAAACAACACATGGTTTGGTCCCGCACGGAAGGATGACGATGATCAGAGCCGCTGTCTGTATATATCTGAAAAATTTCACAAAAAAGATTATTTGGATCTTTCTTTTCACATTTGCTGTCGCATTTTCTATCGGATGCTATTTATATGTTTACTCTATAGAACCGCTAAGAGCTGTTAATCAAATGGTTTACGGACAGGCGGTATTGACATATGTATTAATGATGATCGGAATTGAGATAAAACGTCTGGATGAAGAGACAAATTTGGATGAACTGTATTTGTCTTATCTAAAAAACAAATCGATCGTTCCGCTTTCGCAAATCACGGTAATAGGAATACTTGGCCTGGCGGCGAGTATGTTTATTGCTATTTTTTGTTTATTACGAATGTTGTTTGACGGTGCCGGGAGTCTTTGGATAATATCTACATTGAAAACAGTAGGGATATTCTACCTAATACCTTGCCTGATATTCGGAGAATGGGGTCTTTTAATAGGACAAATAAACAGAAGCAGGGGCGTTTATCTTCCTGCGTCTCTGCTCTGGCTTGCCACTTCATCGCTTTCATCATACTTTTTAAGTCTGATTCCGCAAGAGCTGTCCACAATAAAAAGCTTTTTTAATATGATAAATCTCGGGTTTACTGAATTTCAAATGTACAGAAATGTTATGACAATCTCAGAAACGGAAATACCGAGATGGATGGTCCGTATTCTTTTTTTGATGATTCTTACGGCATATTATTTTGGCATCAACATAAAATATAAAAACACAGGCCGCAAAAAATTGACTCTTTCGATAATAACTGTTTGCAGCGTCGTGTTGTTGATAGTTGATACTTTTAATTACAAAATATTCTTTGAGCGTTTTGCCAATCCTACGGATTCCATGAAATATGTAATGGAAAAGAGTGGGGAGATTGCAAGTGACAGTCGGCGGCAAACGGATATTTCAAATGATAAGCTTATTACGGTTCAAAATGTGAGCATTGATATTGCGTGTTCAATTCATGGTATAAAAGCAACTGTAAGCATGAATGCAATCCAGAATAAATCGGCAAAGGCACAGGTATTCACATTATATTCGGATCTTGTCGTTGACAATATAACGATAAACGGAGAAAGCGTGAAATATGTTCAGGAGAAAAACAGATTGACTGTACTCTACAATAAGGAAAAAAGAAGCGGTGACCGATTTGATATATGTTTTGATTATCACGGATACAGCCTTCCCGGTTTTCCTGCAAATGAATCAAC
This sequence comes from uncultured Parasporobacterium sp., assembly GCA_964528825.1. Lineage (GTDB taxonomy): Bacteria > Bacillota > Clostridia > Lachnospirales > Lachnospiraceae > RGIG5612. The sequence continues at coordinate 23,343 of CAZGVB010000002.1, read as the reverse complement.
AGTGCAGCTGAACAGGGCTTTCCCGTGGTTTCCCTGGGCCGGTTATAAACAATTGGCTGATTACAATGATTATATATACAATGAAACAAATATTTTTTTTATTGCAGATTGGCAAAAGGATAAAGACGTTGAATATATTTTGAAATACAATGGCCCCGGCAATCTGTACTGCAATCTTGAGATGATTGATGAGAATACATATAAGGGCATTTCGGACAGTGGGGTATCTGTTTATTCGGGTATGGAGTATATTGATCATGAAGGTATAGATGTCTGGTATCCGGCAGGATTGTATAGAGATGTTGGATATGCAGCAGATGCATTGATAAGCGGATATGAAATATTAGAAAATTCATGTCTGCAAATGGGCACTCCATATGAGATAAGCAGGCCGGAAGAGATTATCCTTGTACAAATGAGAGTGCCGGTGGTTTATAGATCACCGCAGGAGTTATATTGCTACGGGCAAGAATGGGAAATACGATACAGAAACGAAAGCTCTGCGATAGCGGGGTATGGAAAAAAATACGAAAATAGCAAAAAAGATTATATATTCAGTGAAGAACTGAATGTATATGAGACAGTTTCTTTATTACTGAATCCTTGCGTTGGGTACCCGGAAGAGGTCTCAGGGAGTACAACGCAAAATTTTGCAGCATTGCTCGGGATATATCTGTCTGTCCATAATGGTTACAGGTCGCCGACTGACAGTTATATAGAATATGAATCAGAAAGATTGATGAGAAACATGGGTCTAAATGAAGAAGAGCTGGAAAAAATGAAAATTTGCATGGAAGAACTTGCGGAAAGAATGCAATATGAGGATTACGATGAACAGTTCAAACAAATATATCATGAGCTGATCGCATGTAAAAAAATAGATGCAGAGTATATGATACATCTTTTATATGGCGATGAAGGGATGCAAAGCTAATGGAAATCATAATAAAAGATTTAACCAAGTCATATAAGAAAATAAAAGCCATTAACGGGATCAATATGAGGCTTACACCCGCAGTCCACGGGCTGCTTGGTCCTAATGGCGCAGGAAAGACAACTCTAATGAAGATCATATCAGCTATATTATCTCCGACAGAAGGTCAGATCACATGCAGCGGGCGACCATGGAGAGATGGCAGGGAGATAAAAGGAAATATAGGATATCTTCCGCAGCGGTTCGGCATGTATAAATACCTGAAAGTAAGAGAAGCGTTGGAATATATCGCCGTATTGAAAAAAATCAAAAAGAATTATGCCGAAGATGCCGTAGATAGTGCACTCGAAAAAACCAATATGCTTGAATATGGAGATCGGAAGGTCGGACAGCTGTCCGGAGGAATGCTCAGAAGGCTTGGCATCGCACAGGCTGTCCTTGGTGATCCCAATCTGCTTATCCTTGATGAGCCGACAGTTGGGTTGGACCCGGAGGAGAGGATAAATTTTCGTAAGATTATCAGAAACTACAGTGATGATAATAAAATAATACTTATATCAAGTCATATTGTCAGTGATCTGGAATGCTTATGTGATAATCTGTCTGTCATGAACAGAGGACGTATAGTTGTCACGGGCAGTGTCGCCGATATCGTAAGCCTTGTTGACGGCATGGTGTGTGAATGCGAAATGACAAAAGAAGCATTTGAAGAATCGGATAAATCAGGCATGATCATTGATTCCGTAAAAACTGAAAACGGATATAGGGCGCGTTTTATCGGAAATGATATTTGCGGATTGCCGGTTAAGGCGACTCTGGAAGACAGCTACGCATATATTATAAAAAAGGATGCAGAACATGAGAGCATTTAGGGAGCTTTTTTATGATCTGAAGGAAATGGGCATAAATTTTGCAGTTGTGATGGGTGGCTGTGCTGTGTCATTGTTTCTTTTGATCTTGCTGTATTATACAATAGGAACATCCGAGCGTTTAAATATTACAGCATTGCCGCTCATGCAGCTGCTAATCCCAGCCTCAGGCGGATATGGTGCAGTAATATTGATGCAGGGTATATTGGACACGGATGGAGGAGAAATATATTTTACTTATCCGCATCCGTATATATATTGGGGAGTTTTGAGACAGCTTAGATTTTTAATCTTTTTTTCGATAATTGTGTTTCTTTTTACTCTGCCGATGTCATATTTTATGTGCATAGAGATACAAAATCTGCCGATAATGATATTGCCTCAAAGCGTTGCTGTGATGGCGGTATCATTTCTCGGTATAGCAATTTCAAGAAAAGTCAGCATAGGATTGATATTCTTGCTGGCTTTTGTAGGCATTCAGATTACACTTGGCCAAGAATATGAAGCGTTTAATCTGATATTTGTCCCGTTTGGTTCATCACTCGAATCAGCAGATTATGGGAAAATAATCATCAATTCGATCGCGATCGGCATATTGGGGTTCGGGGTTGGTCAGACCTTTATAAAGCCGAGAATGTGACTTGTAAGATTCTTTGATTCGGACAGCAAAGGAACCCGTGGCTGTTTAAGCTGCCAACAGCAAGATTGAAAGTCGATTGTTCGGGATTTTCAAAGCAAATACATAAATAATGGGCATAAGCTAAGTATTGCCATTATATAGTAAGGGAAGGGAGTAAACCAACAGTGAAGATCGGGATCTGCGATGATGAAAAATCTACCTGCAGCAAAATAGAAGATACAATATATAAATTTTTTTCCGGGTATCGGTATAATGCGGAAATTGATGTATGGTATACAGGAGAAGAATGTATACATAGCTTGAAGCAGGAAAGGTATGACATTATTTTTCTTGATATAGAATTGCCCGGATGCAGCGGTGTAAATGTAGGGAAATATCTGCGCACAGAACTTGATGATAATGGTGTCCATATAATATTTATTTCGTCTAAAACCGGTTATGCAATGGAGTTATTTCAAGTGCATCCGTATGATTTTCTTGTAAAACCGATATCCGAAGGATCGATCAACAATGTACTGAAAAAGGTACTTTTACTTAATGAGAACGATGAAAAAAGGCTTCGTTACAGCTACAAACATATCGAAAAGAATATTCCGCTTAAGAAGATCGTCTATTTAAGAAGCCGGGGACGATACATAGAGATCCATACAGAATCAGGTACGATCGATGAATATATAGGGAAGCTTTCAAATGAGGTAAAGAAGCTTTCAAAGGATTTTGTTCCTGTCGGAAAATCTTTTGTTGTGAATTTAAGATTTATAAGATCCTACGGAGGCAGTTATCTGATGACGATATTCGGAGAAGAGATCAGTGTTACAGCTCCATTCAGAAACGAATTTAAAAGAGCATTGATCGCTTATAATGAGGAATGTGATATATGATAAATAATGCTGCAAATCTTATTATAATCCCGATATGCGAGATTTTACGTCTGTTTGTTGTCAGAAATTATTCAAAAATATTTTACGGCAGAAATAAAAATGCATTTCTGTGTACCATGGCATATTTCATTGCGTTTGTACTTACAATTTTGCCGGGAATGTTTATTCATATTCTGAGCGCGGGCGTACTTCCGGCATTTGCAGGTCTTTTTATCATTGCTTTAACATATGAGGGCAGCATAAAAAAGAAAATATTTTGTTCACTTATTTTGCTGGTGATCCGCTGTTTCCTTGATCTGATTTCGGTCATTATAATGACAGGAATTCACGCGGCGGAGCATTATGATACGGCTTGTTCATTTTTTTCAATGTTTTTATTTTTCTTAAGCTCTATTGCTGCAAGACGTTTGCTGAAAAGAGAAAAAACCAAATTCGGTTGGGAATGGTGGTATGTTTTGATCCTCACATGCTGCGTATTGGGGCTTGTAATATTCTTGTCATATGATACAGCTGTGGAAAAGACTACCGCAGTGCTTGTATGTGTCATGCTTTTTGCGGCCATACTTGTAATGTATGATTTTTGTCTGTCATTAAGTGACAAGTATTTGTTGAGAAAAGAAAATCTGGAATTAAAAAAGCAAATGGACATCTATGAATACGGGATGAAAAAAGATATTAAAAAGGATGAAGCAATCAGGACAATGCGACATGATATGAAACATCATGTTATGGAATTATATAATTTCATAAATGATAATAAAAAAGCCGATGCACTTGAGTATTTGGACAAGATGGGTCATCAGATTAAATTATCTTCCGGGAAGGTAAGCACAGGAGTTAAAGCCCTCGATGATATATTAGAATATATGATAACTGAGGCTGAAGAAAATAAAATAGATGTTTCAACACATATTGTGGTGCCGAATTCGATTGACATTTCCTCATATGACATGAATATTATATTCGGAAATCTTATGGAAAATGCGATAGAAGCCGCAAAAAACTGCGAAGCACCAAAGATCTGTGTGTATGTCAGATATAATTACGGATGCCTTTTTATAAAGATAACCAATACATATGAGGGAAAGCTTGTAAAAAAGGAAGGAGAATATATTTCGACAAAGCCTGATAAGGAAAGACACGGCCTGGGACTGAAAAGCGTAAAAAATACGATAGACAAATATGCGGGCAGCTTTGAGGCAAACGGTGAAAACGGAATATTTGCGGTCAGGGTAATGTTGGTCTTAAATAACATCGGGATCAGCTCCGAATGTTGAGATTTGGCGGCTGATCCCGAGAATTTTACCTATTTGAAGGATTATAATTCATATTGGTCATTTGTTATTTGATCTTTTTCTCTCACGAGAATCCAATATTCTTTTTCTGATGCGCAGGCTCTCAGGTGTGACCTCAAGCAGCTCGTCAGTGTCAATGAATTCCAGCGCCTGCTCGAGGCTAAGGATCTTCGGAGGTGTCAGCTTGAGGGCCTCGTCCGCGGATGAGGAACGCGTATTTGTAAGATGCTTGGTCTTGCATACATTCAGCTCAATATCCTCCGGCTTGCTGCTCTCGCCGATGACCATGCCGGCATATACCTTCTCGCCCGGCCCTATGAATAATGATCCTCTGTCCTGTGCGGCAAAGAGTCCGTATGTAACGGATTCGCCTGCCTCATAAGCGATGAGCGAGCCCTGGCTCCTGTATGCTATATCTCCCCTGTATGGCGCATATCCGTCAAAGTCCGTATTTAAGACGCCCGTGCCCTTTGTTGCTGTGAGAAATCTGCCGTGAAATCCTATAAGGCCTCTTGCGGGAATGGAAAATTCAAGTCTTGAAGATCCGTCCGAGAGAGTACTCATATTTACAAGAGTGCCCTTCCTTTCGGAAAGCATATTGATGACTGTGCCTGAGAATTCATCCGGTACGTCCACAACGGCATTTTCGATCGGTTCAAGGAGCTTACCGTTTTCATCTGTATGATAGATGACCTCCGCCTTGCTGACGGCGAATTCATATCCTTCACGTCTCATATTCTCGATAAGAACAGACAGATGCAGTTCGCCGCGGCCGGATACCTTGAAGGTGTCCGTAGAATCTGTATCCTCTACACGGAGTGAAACATCGGTATTCAATTCACGGAACAATCTGTCTCTTATCTGACGCGATGTGCAGAATTTTCCTTCACGTCCTGCCAGAGGGCTGTCATTAACGATGAAATTCATGGAAATAGTCGGCTCTGATATCTTCTGGAACGGGATAGGTGATATGTTGTCGGGTGAACATATCGTATCTCCGATCTGCAGATCAGCAATACCCGAAAGTGCTACAATATCGCCTACAACCGCTTCGTGTACGTCGACCTTGTTCAGTCCGTCAAATTCATAAAGCTTTGTTATCCTGGTCTTTTCATGGGTATCTGCATTGTGAGCATTTACACGTACGATCTCCTGACCTACGGCGATCTTGCCGTTGTCAACCTTGCCTACGCCGATACGTCCTACATACTCATTATAATCGATAGTGGAGATCAATATCTGAGTCCCCGCATCCGGATCTCCCTGCGGAGGTGCGATATGCTCTATGATAGTATCGAAGAGAGGTGTCAGATCGACAGGCTCATCGCCAAGTTCCTTAAGAGCATATCCTTTTTTCGCCGAGGCAAATATGATAGGAGCATCCAGCTGCCTGTCGGAAGCCTCAAGATCCATCATAAGCTCCAATACCTCGTCGATGACTGCCTCGGGTCTTGCCTCGGGACGGTCGATCTTATTGATGCATACGATAACGTCAAGATCAAGCTCAAGTGCCTTCTTTAACACAAATTTGGTCTGAGGCATCGTTCCCTCAAAGGCATCCACGAGCAATATTACTCCGTCAACCATCTTAAGTACACGTTCTACCTCGCCTCCGAAATCCGCATGACCGGGAGTATCTACGACATTTATCTTTACACCCTTGTAATGAATGGCGGTATTTTTGGAAAGAATGGTAATGCCTCTTTCTCTTTCGATGTCATTTGAGTCCATAACTCGTTCCACAACCTCTTGCCCTGCTCTGAATGCACCGCTTTGAGAGAGCATTGCATCGACGAGAGTAGTCTTGCCGTGGTCAACGTGTGCTATGATTGCGATATTTCTGATATTTTCCTGTCTTATCTTCATAAAAGCTCCATTATATATACTGTCCGAATACTCGGATCATCCTTTACTCGGGAAGAGGCGGCTCTGCGTAAGTGTATGCCGTACCTGGTGATATATCATGACATATTGCGAAAGCATGTCATGCCGCAGGTCAATTCGCGTCGGTACTGTTTGCTGTATCCGACTCATCGGTATCATCCGCAGAAGCCGGTGCGCTGCCTGTCTTTTTATATGTGAACGGCTGAGTATCCTCACCTTCGTCTATGCGTGTCATGGTGAGCTCATCGCCGGATACCGTGAAGGTATAATTGGATATGCCATATTGCTCACTGTCATAATCGAGCGACAGCGTGCCGTCCTTGCTGATACTGTATGTAAATGTCAAATCCCAAAAGGTATCGGTACCTGTGCCGTCAGCCTTAAATATATATCCCGAATCAAAGGCATCCTCCTGCCAGCAGCCCTCAAGTGCACTCATAAGAGAGGAAGTATCGTCAGTGGATTGATTTTGATCCTGCGATCCGTCTTCATCCTTTGCACATCCGCAGAGTGCAAGTGAAAGCATCATCAGGCATATTGCAGTCAATAAGATCTTTTTCATTTTATACCTCTAAAAATCCGATATAAGCCCATCTTCCAAAATTCACATCAGGATATTATAATATGAAAAAATCAATATAACAATGTTAAATTATATATGACAGAGCGGCCTATCATTGCAGCTCATGCAAAGGGATCCGCCACTAGATAAAAAAGGAGAAAAATGATGAGCGTAATATCGAAGAATATGCAGCAGCTGCTTAAGGGCGGCTCGGTACTCAGACTTATGTTTGAAGAAGGAAAGCAGCTTGCGAAGAAATACGGCAAGGAGAATGTATATGACTTCAGTCTCGGCAATCCCAGCATACCGGCACCAAGGCAGTTCAACGAGGCATTAAAGCAGGTAATAGATGAGAATGATCCGCTCACGCTGCACGGATATATGAGCAATGCGGGATATGAAGAGACCAGAGCTGCCATAGCGGACGATCTTAACAGGAGATTCGGATGTGATTACGGCTATGAGAATATCACGATGACTGTAGGTGCGGCAAATGCTCTTGTCTGTGCCATGAAGGTGCTTATAGATCCGGGCGATGAGGTGGTTGTATTTGCACCATATTTTCTTGAATATGGCAATTATATCGCCGATTTCGGAGGCGTGACGAGAGTCGTTCCCGCAAATCCCCCGACATTTATTCCCGATATGGACAGGCTGAAGGATGCATTAAATGAAAGGACTAAGGCCATCATCATCAACAATCCGAATAATCCTACAGGAATAGTATATTCGGAGGATGTCATCAAGCAGATAGCCGCAGTGCTCTGCGATGCACAGAAAGAATACGGACATCCTATCTATATGATAACTGATGAGCCGTACAGAGAGTTGGTATATGACGGTATCAGCGTACCGTTTGCGGCAAAATATTATAATAATTCCATGGTTGCTTATTCGTTCAGCAAGTCCATGTCGCTTCCGGGAGAGCGCATCGGATATATAGCGGTATCGCCGAGCGCCGATGAAGGTGAGGATATAAGCAGAGGCATGGGCATAGCGGTGCGCGTCATAGGCTGCGTGAATGCGCCTTCCTTGCAGCAGAAGGCTATAATAAAGGTCCTGGATAAGATGACGGATGTGAGTATATATGATAACAACAGAAAGCTGCTCATGGAAGGACTTAGCAGAGCAGGTTTTGAATATGTAAAGCCTGAGGGAGCATTCTATCTTTTCCTTAAGACTCCTATCGCGGATGACAGTGCTTTCTGCGCATATGCAAAGGATAAATATCGTATACTCGTATCCCCCGGATCTGCATTTTGCTGCCCGGGATATGTGCGGATAGCATATTGCGTATCAAAGGAAACCATCGAGAGGGCATTGCCGCTCTTTGAAAAGCTTGCGGAGGATTATAGGGCGCAGTAATATCAGCTGTCGACATCGGGTATCTCAGTAGGGTATCTCATTCCTGCATAAATATCCTGCAGTAACTCAGACCTCACGATCTCTTACAAGCAGGACAACATATCTGCCTGTATCATAATTATATCTGGTACAGGTAGATAAAAGTATGATATGTGAGTCAGCCGAAAAGTAATCGGCGGATACTCCCATGTCATATGTATTTGAGGAAAGAGCAATATTTACAAGTCTGTCTATCTCATCTCCTGCCGTATCGGATCCCGACAGGTCGCCCTGATACAGCAGAGAGGTGGAATAGAAATCACTGTATATGTCTGTCGTATTCTGGGCGAATACTTTATAGATATAATGCTTGTCCTTCGTATAGATATGCATCTCGGGATGAGCCTTAAAATAGGCCTCATCCTGATAATATGTAAGGCAGCTGAACATTCTTGCACCGGACTTCATATTATGTCCGTAGAGGATGCTGTATGTAGAATCAAAATCATCCGTCACCGTATAATCCATGAATATAGAGCCCGCACTGTTGGATACTCCTGTAAAGAGATGATCCAGATAATATGAGTTGTCATCTCCCTTTACGATAGGATAATCGACAGTCTCGTCGCTTGTATCGCCCGATGCGCGTATATAGCCTATCGCGTCATTATTTATCGCATATAGCTTGTCATAATCCCAGACGAAGTCGCTCTGTATATCTTTATTAGTCGTTGCTGATTCGTCTGTCTCTTCTTCCTTTGTCTCCGCGGTGAACATTTCCCTTATTCCGTCATATGAATCGGCGGATTTGTTGTAATTTACGGCGATAGTGATCAGCTTATATGCGGAAAAACACAGTACGCATGCAGCTACGATGATGACAACGAGTGATATTACAGAGCCGGCTCTTGTCATCTTCTTTTTTGCTTTTTTTGCATTTTTTGCATTTTTTGGCTGCTTTGCGGGATGTGATCGCATCCCTTCATTTGTATTTTCATTTAATCTGTCGTCATCTGTATGTACGGCATTTTTTTGATGTGGTGAACGATACATGATAAAAATCCTTTTCTTTCATAAAATATTTCATGAGATCAAAGTAAAATTTCAGCAGGAATCGCGTGCCTGTGCGATATAGCTCTCACGCGCGGTGTTAATACTGTAACTTTCACGAGTCTAACACAAAAAAAGTCGCTTGTCTAATCGTGTGCCTGTGATAACATATTAATATGTTTGATATTGATGAAGAATTAAAAAAACTGCCGGACAGACCCGGTGTATATCTCATGCATAATGATAAGGATGAGATCATATATATAGGCAAGGCCAGAATATTAAAAAAAAGAGTGAGACAATACTTTGACAAGGGGCGCGTGCGCACGCCTAAGATCGAGAAAATGATCTCCCTCATTGCATGGTTTGAATATATAGTCACGGATTCGGAGGTCGAGGCTCTTATCCTCGAAAACAATCTTATCAAGGAAAATCATCCGAAATACAATACCATGCTGAAGGATGATAAGACTTATCCTTATATAAAGCTGACGGTCAGCGAGGAATATCCGAGGCTTGTGCTCACGAGAGTATTAAAGAAGGACAAGGACAAATATTTCGGCCCATATCCTACAGGTACCGATATCAAGGATGTCATAGACCTCATGCAGCAGGTATATCATATCAGGACCTGCAGGAAAGTATTTCCGAGAGATTTCGGCAAGGAGAGGCCGTGTCTCAATTATCATATAGGCAGATGTCCGGGAGTATGTACCGGATGTGTTGATAAAAACGAATATAACGAAAATATAGCAAAGATAAAAAGATTCCTTGAGGGCAGCTCGGATGAGCTTACGGAATATCTAAGGGACGCTATGTACAGCGCATCCGAGAAGATGGAATATGAAGAGGCCGGAAGGTATAAGGCATTGCTTTTGTGTGCAGAGGATATCTGCCGCAGACAAAAGATGGAATCCTCTCAGGGGGACAACCGCGATGTACTCGGTCTTGCGATAGGCGGAGAGGATGCTATCATGCAGGTCTTCTTCATCAGATCCGGCAAGCTCATAGACAGGGAGCTTTTCTATCTTAAGGCAGCTTTAGGTGAAGAGGCAGGGGATATCATAGCGAGCTTTATAAAGCAATATTACTCAGGAACACCTTTTTTGCCGTCCGAGATACATATTCAGGAAAATATATCCGATAAGAATATACTTGAAGAGTGGCTCAGTGAAAAGGCAGGCCATAAGGTATCCGTGGTGACTCCGCAAAAAGGAAAGAAAGAGAAGATGGTAGAGCTTGCCATGCTGAATGCGGATATAGCGGTAAAGCAAGACAAGGAAAAGGAAAAACGAAAGGAAATGCAGACGAGAGGGGCAGTGGGGACGATATCGAAGCTGCTCGGTATAGGTTATGCCGCAAGGATAGAGTCATATGATATATCCAATACCGCGGGATACGAATCGGTAGGCTCAATGGTAGTATTTGAGGACGGCAGACCGAAGAAGAATGATTACAGAAAATTCCGGATAAAGACGGTCACGGGACCGGACGACTATGCAAGCATGGCGGAGGTCTTGCAAAGAAGATTTGCTCATAAGGAATGGCCGAGACCCGATCTGCTGCTCATAGACGGCGGCCGGGGCCAGGTAAATGCGGTATGCAGGGCGCTCGGAGACGACAATACCATACCTGTATGCGGCATGATAAAGGACGACCATCATCGTACGAGGGGTCTGATATATAATGACAGGGAATATGAGATGGACCGCAGCTCTGAGGCATTTAAGCTTATCACGCGCATACAGGATGAAACGCATAGATTTGCGATAGAATATCATAAGAAGCTGAGGAACAAGGCACAGGTGCGGTCGGTGCTGGATGATATCCCGTATATAGGTCCGAAGAGACGAATGGCGCTTATAAGGCATTTTAAGTCCATTGACAAGATCAAAGAAGCAGATATTGACGAGCTGTGCAAGGTCGGTGAGATGAACAGGCAGGCTGCCAAGGCCGTGGTGGATTTCTTTGCCGCGAAATGATACAATACTTTGCAAGACTTAAACAGGTGCTGCCAAATGAGGAATAAGAAATGAGTGGGAAAAAATATGTCACGGTTGCCGCACTCGCAGAGAGATTCAAGCTGCCGTGTCTGACGCCTGATGTTGATCTTGAAAAAGTAAATATTTTTTACAGAAGCGTGAACAGGCCGCAGATGTTCCTTACAGGATATGAGGGGCATTTCAATTCCGAGCGCGTACAGCTTTTCGGCGAGATTGAGACATATTATCTGCAGACAAAGACCGAAGAGCAGAGAAGAGAAAGGTTCAGAGCGCTTGTCGCGACAGGCATACCGGTCATCATATTATGCAGAGGAATAAACATATTCCCGGAGCTTATAGAAGAGGCAAATGCCGCGAAGGTTCCGGTACTCATCTCGCAGCAGAACACGTCGGTCGTTATGGTTGATACGATCGAATATCTGAACGAACAGCTGGCACCCGTGATCACAAGGCATGGAGTGCTTGTGGATGTATACGGTGAAGGGATACTCATAACGGGAGTCTCGGGTGTAGGAAAGAGCGAGACGGCTATAGAGCTGGTCAAGAGGGGCCACAGATTGGTAGCAGATGATATGGTCGAATTATCCAGGATCACCGATACCATGATAATGGGCTCGGCGCCTGCCCTTACAAGACATTTTGTAGAGCTGCGCGGTATAGGCATAGTAGATGTAAAAGCACTCTATGGTGTTGAATGCGTAAAGAACAGCACACCCTTGGATATGATCATCAATCTTGAGGATTGGGATAAGAACAGCACTTATGACAGGCTGGGGCTTGATGAAGAATATGAAAATATACTCGGTATGGATATAGTCAAGCATACCGTACCTATAAGGACAGGACGAAACCTTTCCATCATCATAGAAACCGCCGCCGTAAATAACAGACAGAAAAAGATGGGATATAATGCGGCGCAGGAGCTGGTCGGCAGAGTGACCATGATGAGCCGTAAGCAAAGGGAGATGGACTCTGAGGGCTAGAGAAAACCATATTGCGGCACAGCTCATCATGCGCAGGGGTAAGATTCGCATGTATTAGAGGTCTGCAGACAATTGTTCCGTGGTAACCTGCCCAAAGTGCAATGCTTTTTTGAAACAGGAAAATATGCAGAAGGATATAAAAAGACAGATAGAAGATATAGTCGGAGACGGCAATGTATATGAAAATGAGCTGATGGCTCCTCATATGTCCATGAAGGTGGGAGGATATGCGGATCTTTACGTGACACCGTCGTCGGCAGAACAGATAAAAGAATTGATGAAATTGTTCCGCATTGAGGACGTACCCTATTATGTACTTGGCAATGGGACAAATGTGATAATAAGAGATGAGGGATACCGCGGAGTCATCATCAGCACGAGGGAAGGTCTCAGGCAGATAAGGACAGAAGGAAACAATATAACGGCAGGGGCCGGCATAAGCCTTAAGGAGGCCGCAGAGGCTGCATGTAGGGCTTCTCTTTCCGGAATGGAATTTGCCTCCGGCATACCCGGCAGTCTGGGCGGTGCTGTCACCATGAATGCAGGTGCTTATGACGGCGAGATGAAGGATATCATTACAACTGTATATGCTGTTGATAAAGAAGGAAATGAAAGGATATTTTCCGCAGCTGAGGCGGATTTTTCCTACAGACACAGCAAATTCTCGACAGGAGAATATATCGTAACGGCCGCATGCATCACCCTTAAAGAGGGCGATATAAGTGCGATAAGAGCAAAGATGGACGAGCTGAATGCAAGGCGTGCCGAAAAGCAGCCACTGGAATATCCGAGCTGCGGGTCTACATTTAAGAGGCCGGAGGGGCATTTTGCGGGAAAGCTGATCATGGACAGCCATCTTGCGGGAGCAAGAGTAGGAGGCGCAAGTGTATCAAGAAAGCATTGCGGCTTTGTGATCAATGATAATAACGCAAACGCGGCGGATGTACTTGGTGTTATAAAGCTGGTGCAGGATACTGTCAAAGAGCAAAGCGGCATAGAACTGGAATGTGAGGTAAGAGTACTTTGATATCATTTTCCGGTGCCGTAAGAGAAGAACTCATGAGGTATTACAGCAAGAAGGAATCCATACAAAAGGCCGAGGCAGCCGCGATCGGCATATTTAACGGCAGATTTCTCTCATACGATGAGGAAAACAAAAGATATATATATGAGAATTCGCGTGCGGGAACAGATGCAAACTTTACATCCGCAAGAAAAACATATAATATATCCAAGGTAGCAGATTGGGAGACGGCGGTAAGAAGATTGACTAAATACCCCGAGGAGAAGAGAGCTTTTTTAAGAGGTGCCTTTATCGCCTCAGGCAGCATAAGCGATCCAAAAAGGGAATATCATTTTGAGATAGCCGCACCAAGCGACAAATATGCCGAAATGATCATAGATATGCTGGATACATTTGACATTCGCGCAAAGGTAAACAGATCGAGAGGCCGTCACAGCGTATATATAAAGAGCGCCGAGGATATATCTCTCACGCTTAATGTGATCGGGGCGGATTCGTCCATGATGGAATTTGAAAATATCAAGATCGAGAGAGAACTGCGCGGAGAGACCAACAGAAGAGTAAATTGCGATACCGCTAATATCAATAAGTCAGTAAATGCAGGCGCCAGACAGATAGCGGACATTGAATTGATAAGAGATACTATAGGTCTTGATGAGCTGGATGAGCCCTTAAGGCGGATGTGTATGGCAAGGCTCGAGAATCCGGATGCATCGATAACAGAGCTTGGCGAGCTCATGTGCCCGCCGATAGGCAAATCAGGTGCAAGACACAGACTTAGCAGGATCAATGCGATAGCCGAAAGGATCAGATCAACTAAGGATGGCACACGATCGGCAAAAGGTTAAGTACAAAGCAAAGCTGCGATAAACACAGCAGTCATAGAGAATGGAGGACATTATGGGTCATATAAAAAAGGATGTTACAGTAAAGCTCGCAGACGGCATTGAACCCAGGCAGACAGCTATGTTAGTTCAGCGTGTCTGCGAATATTCAACAGAATCAATAAATATTGATTACAACGGAAAGAACATAAATCCGAAAAGTCTTATGGCATCTATGTACCTTGCCGCACCTGAAGGCACTGTTTTTTCAGTCAGCATTGACGGACCGCGTGCAGACGAGGCCATGAAGATGATCGAGGAGTTTTTGGCAGGCTGATATTTGCAAATGAATTTTACACATCTTCATGTGCATACTGAATATAGCCTTCTTGACGGCTCGGGAAAGATAGAAGAGATGACATCCAGAGCCCGTGAGCTTGGCATGGATTCCCTTGCCATTACGGATCATGGCGCGATGTACGGAGTCATAGACTTTTACAAGGCTGCCAAAAAAGAAGGCATAAAGCCGATAATAGGCTGTGAGATATATGTAACTTGCGGATCAAGATATGACCGCGAGATAGGACAAGGTGATGACAGATATTATCACCTTGTTTTATTAGCGGAAAATGATATCGGATATCATAATCTCATGAAGATAGTCTCAACAGGCTTTACCGAGGGCTTCTATTACAAGCCGAGGGTGGATTATGAGACTCTGGAGCGCTACAGCGAAGGCATTATAGCCTTGTCCGCATGCCTTGCCGGGATCATTCCGAAATATATCGTCAGAGGTCAATATGAACGCGCAAGAGACGAGGCACTCAGGCTCAGAGATATATTCGGTGACGGAAATTTCTATCTTGAGCTTCAGGATCACGGCATACAGGAACAAAAGCAGGTCAATGCTGCGCTTATGAAAATGAGCCGTGAGGAGGGGATACCTCTTGTCTGCACAAATGATATCCATTATACATATGCGGATGACGCATCCGCTCATGATATCCTCCTTTGCATACAGACAGGCAAGCATGTCAATGATGAGGACAGAATGAGATATGAAGGCGGACAGTATTATATGAAATCTCCCGCCGAGATGGAGGAGCTGTTCCCGTATGCACCGGAGGCTCTGGAAAATACTCACAATATAGCCGAAAGATGTAATGTAGAGATCGAATTCGGCGTGCAAAAGCTGCCGAAATATGACGTTCCGTCCCCTTTTACGGCAGAGGAATACTTAGAGAAGCTCTGCGATGAGGGACTGCGCAGAAGATATGAAAATTATCATGACTATGAGGACAGGCTCAGATATGAGCTCGATACCATCCGCAATATGGGATATGTGGATTATTTCCTTATAGTATGGGACTTTATAAATTATGCGAAGAGCAACGGCATCATGGTCGGCCCGGGCAGGGGCAGTGCCGCCGGCAGCATAGTGGCATATTGCCTTGAGATCACGGATATCGATCCTATAAGATACAATCTGATATTCGAGCGATTCTTAAACCCTGAACGTGTATCCATGCCGGATATTGACGTAGACTTCTGCTTTGAGAGAAGAGGCGAGGTCATAGAATATGTCACAAGGAAATACGGCAGGGATAAGGTGGCGCAGATCGTCACATTCGGCACGATGGCGGCGAAAAATGTCATACGTGACGTAGGACGCGTATTGGATATGCCATATGCCGTGGTTGATGCCATAGCAAAGATGATCCCGAATGAGCTGAATATCACTATAGACAAGGCAATGAAGCCGGGCAGCGAGCTGCGAAAGGTCTATGAAAACGATGACAGCATCCGCTATATGATAGATATGGCAAAGCGACTTGAGGGATTGCCGCGGCATACGTCTATGCATGCCGCGGGCGTAGTCATAAGCAGAGAGCCGATAGCAGAATATGTGCCGCTTGCAAGAAGCTCGGATGATTCTGTAGTAACGCAATATATCATGACCGAGCTGGAAGAGCTGGGCCTTTTGAAGATGGACTTCTTAGGACTTCGGACTCTTACCGTTATACAAAACGCGGTGAATTTTGCAAAGGACAATACAGGTTCGTTTATAGACCTTAAGAAGATAGACTACGACGATGAGGCGGTCTTTGAGCTTATCGGAAGCGGCAGATGTGCCGGTATCTTTCAGCTTGAGAGCAGCGGCATGAAAAATTTCATGCGTGAGCTCAGGCCGCACAATCTGGAGGATGTCATCGCGGGCATCGCACTGTACAGGCCGGGACCTATGGACTTCATACCGAAATATCTGAAGGGAAAGAATTCCGGCGAGGAGATAGTATATGATTGTCCTGAGCTGGAGCCTATACTCAGCCCGACATACGGCTGCATAGTATATCAGGAGCAGGTCATGCAGATAGTCAGGGACCTTGCCGGATATTCGCTCGGCGGCGCGGATGTGCTGAGGCGTGCCATGTCCAAGAAAAAGGATCATGTCATGCAGGCGGAGAGAAAGAGATTCGTATACGGAGATATGGACGACGGCGGCAGCGTGGCAGGCTGCGTCAAAAACGGCATAAGTGAGCAGGTCGCAAATAAAATATATGATGAAATGATAGATTTTGCGAAATATGCATTCAACAAATCTCATGCCGCCGCTTATGCCGTGGTATCATATCAGACGGCATATCTGAAATGCTATTATCCGGCAGAGTTCATGGCGGCGCTCATGTCTTCTGTGATGGACAGGACGGCAAAGCTCGGAGAATATATCAACGAATGCAAGAGCCTCAGGATAGAGATATTGCCTCCGGATATCAATAAGGGAGGCGGCACATTTACGGTGCATGAAGGTTCTATCAGATATGGACTCTCGGCCATAAAGGGCGTGGGAAGAAATGTGATAGATACTATCGTCAGAGAAAGAGAACTGCATGGCGAATATAAGGATCTGCACGACTTTGCGGTAAGGCTTGCAGGTAAGGATATCAATAAGAGATTGGTGGAAAATCTCATCAAGGCCGGCGCTATGGACAGTCTTCCGGGCACAAGAAAGCAGCAGCTGATGTCATATATGGGTATATTGGATGAGGCTGCGGATACGCAAAGATCGCAGGTCAGCGGTCAAATGTCGTTATTTGATCTGATCTCTCCGCAAGGCGGCAGCAGCCTTGATCGCAGCTTGCCGGATGTCGGCGAATATGACAGAGAGACATTGCTCGGATACGAGAGAGAGGTTACGGGCATATATATAAGCGGGCATCCGCTGGATGAATATGCCGATATGATAAAGGCAAATTCCACAGTGTCGGGGGCAGATCTTGCACTTGATGAGGACGGGAATGTGGCTGTAGATGACAACAAACAGGCGGTATTTGGAGGTCTTATTTCGAAGGTTACCGTCAAATCCTCAAGGGCAGGCCTTGCTATGGCATTTATCACCTGCGAGGACCTTACAGGCAGCGCGGAGATCGTGGTATTTCCGAAGATATATGCCGAATACAGGCAGCAGATATTTGAAGGAAATAAGATATTTATAAAGGGAAGGACCAGCCGCACGGACGACGGTGACGCGAAAATAATTGCCGACAAGATAATAAGCTTTGATTCACTGCAGAGATTTGTATGGATCAAGTTCGACGATTTGGGCAGCTACATACAAGAAGAGGCCTTTATAGATTCTCTCGGCAAGGGAAAATATGCGGGAGAGGCATATATCGTGATCTATCTGGTAAAGGAAAAGCAGCGAAAGAGGATGCCGGAGAGCTGCCGCACAAGGTCGGACGCGGAAATGATAGATATGCTGAAGAAAAGATATGGCAGCAAAAATGTCGCCGTTACATACAGCAAGATATAGATGCGGCATTTCAGAAGGAAATGCCTCTGACAGCTGCATTCTAAGGCGCATGGGACAGACCCTAAGGGTATGGTATAGACAGTGATAATATCAAAGAGCAATAAGCAGATAAAAAATATAAGAGAGCTTTTGGAATCTCATAAAGAGAGAACAAGACAGGGAACATTTGTCATAGAGGGCAGCAGGCTGGTGAGCGAGGCAGAGGAGTCTGTTATCGAAAAGGTCTATGTATCCGAAAGCTATATAAGTGATAAAGAAGCATATATTCCGAAAAATGCCGACATTGAGGTTGTTGCGGACGATATATTCAGGGCTGTATCCGATACTGTGAACCCGCAGGGCATATCGGCGATAGTAAAGCAGCCGAAATATTCGTTTGAGGATGTCCTCGAAAAGGATATATACCTCATGCTCGACGATATAAGAGATCCCGGAAATCTCGGAACTATGATACGTACCTGTGAGGCGGCGGGAGCGGGAGTATTCATGAGCAGCGGCTGCGCCGATATATTTAATCCCAAGGTCATAAGATCGACAATGGGCAGCATATTTCGCGTTCCATTTGTCATATGTGATCTGAAGGAGGCAATAGGGACATTAAAGAAGGAACATGTGACAGTCTGCGCGGCAACGCTTGACGGAGCTGTGCCATATCATGATGCGGATATAAGCGGCAGGGCTGCATATATCATCGGAAATGAGGCCAGAGGAGTAAGTGCGGACATCATCAAGGCATCAGATATCGGGATAAAGATACCGATGAAGGGCTGCGTAGAATCGTTAAATGCGGCCATAAGCGCGGCAATACTCCTGTACAGCAGACCGCATGGCAGCCTGGATCAATAAAGGCAGGAACAGAGACGGGCAACAAATAAAAACCGGACTAAAGAAAAAGGCTCGGATAACCCCGGAAATTGTAGATATATTAGGATGAGAGGCTAAGAAATGGAAGATCCGAAAATATTATGCATCGCAAGTCATTATGAAAAAAAATTCTATCTAAATGAGGTATATGATATCCTGCCGCAGAGCATAAAGGATGAGCTGAAGATAATATGCACCTCATTTGTGGAGGAGGTCAGCGGCATCATAATATTTGAATTTGATGATGACGGCAATCTCCGCATCTCGGTAACGAGCAAGTCGGATGACTTTTATTTTGATGAGATAGGCAGCGGCCTTAAGATAAGGAAGCTGCAAAATGAAAAAAGAGAACTATTTGAACAACTGGAGGAATATTACAATGCTTCTCGCTATTGATGTAGGCAATACAAATATAAAATATGCGCTTTTTGAGGGAGATGAGATCATCAGCTCCTTCAGGGTAAGGACAGACAGTACGAAGACCTCAGACGAGCTTGCTGTAAGCCTTGCCGGTCTGATCACAGGAAAGGGCTTTGATAAGAACTCTATAAGTGCCGTGATCATATCGTCGGTCGTACCTGATATCATGCATTCCATGAACAATGCCATCATCAAGGTATTCAAGATCAAGCCGATGCTCGTCGGACCCGGCATAAAGACAGGCATAAGGCTTGTAAAGACCAATCCGGAGGAGGTAGGCTCCGACCGTATAGTAAACGGTGTCGCAGCTCTTGCTCGCTACGGCGGACCTGTGATAGCCGTAGATTACGGAACAGCTACCAAATTTGACCTTTTCGGAGACGATAATGTATTTGAATCAGCTGTCACCTGTCCCGGTGTGATGCTCTCTGCAAGAGCTTTATGGGAAGGGGCTGCAAAGCTTTCGGAGGTCGAGATAACCAATCCGGGTTCCATTATCTGCAAAAATACGATCACAAGTCTGCAGGCAGGTATCTTATACGGCAAGATAGGGGAGGCTGAATATATCATTAAAAGGCTCAAAAAGGAATATGGCCACGGTGATATGACGGTAGTTGCCACGGGCGGACTGTCAAAGATCATCTTCGACGAGACGGATTGTATCGATTATTGGGAACCAAACCTTACAATGTACGGGCTCAAGATGATATATGAAAAAAACAAATAAATATCCATACCGGCACCGCATTCGCTGCCTGAGCTTTTGGGGATATATCGGATAAGCATGTTTAAAATAGGAGAGATTGAAATAGCCACAGGTGCCATACTCGGGCCTATGGCCGGAATAACGGATAAAACATACAGGGCGCTCTGCATGGAACAGGGCGCTTCTCTTTGCTATAGCGAGATGATCAGCGCAAAGGGCCTGCATTATAAAAACAGCAATACAAGAGCCTTGCTTGAGACAAAGGAGGACAGCAGACCTTTTGCCATACAGCTGTTCGGAAGCGATCCCGATATCATGGCAGAGGAGGCAGTGAAGCTGCAGGATGGGGATGCGGACCTGTTTGATATAAATATGGGATGTCCTATGCCGAAGATAGTGAACAACGGTGAGGGCTCTGCGCTTATGAGAGATCCGCAGCTTGTGGCAAGGATCGTCAGGACCATGGCCGACAGACTTAAGAAGCCGTTGACCATCAAGATAAGAAAGGGCTTCAATGACAGCGAGGTAAATGCCCCTTTGATAGCAAAGATAGCGCAGGATAACGGTGCCGCGGCGATATGCGTACACGGCAGAACAAGAGAGCAATATTATTCGGGCAAGGCCGATTGGGATATCATCAGAGAAGTAAAAAATGCAGTGAGCATACCTGTCATAGGAAGCGGAGATGTATGCTCTGCAAGTGACGCAAAAGCAATGCTGGAGGAAACAGGCTGCGATGGCGTGATGATAGCCAGAGCCGCATGCGGCAATCCGTGGATATTCAGGGAAGTAAAGGAATATCTTGAGATGGGAGAGATACCTGCAAGGCCGGATAAGGAAGAAATCAAAAAAATGATATTGCGTCAGCTTGAAGAGATGACAGATGCAGTAGGGGAATGGTCGGCAGTCCGTCAGATGAGAAAACACGCGGGATTTTACTTCGCAGGCCATCCAAATGCGGCCTCCATGCGAAGAAGGATAAATACAGCCGAGGATGCAGCGCAATTCAAACATATATTGACAATGTGGTGAAAATTGCTATAAAATACTCGGATAGTCAAAAGCCGTGTAAGGGCTCAGAATGACCATTGCGACAGGCATTTTGATAAAATTTGAAAGGTAGAGACAGATAATGGCCGATAAACAGATATTTACAAAAGAAAATCTTCAAAAATATCAGGAGGAGCTTGAGAACCTCAAGGTAGTCAAGAGAAAAGAGATCGCGCAGAAGATAAAGGAAGCACGTGAACAGGGAGACCTTTCGGAAAATGCCGAATATGACGCTGCCAAGGACGAACAAAGAGATATCGAGGCAAGGATCAACGAGCTTGAGGCGATAGTCGCAAATGCCGAGGTTATTGATGAGACAACCGTAGACTACAGTAAAGTGCATGTAGGATCAAAAGTAACTGTAGTAGGCAAGGATAAAAAGAAATTCACATTCCAGATCGTAGATAAGTCGGAAGTAAATACTCCGCAGCTTAAGATATCATATGAGTCTCCCGTGGGTAATGCATTGATGCACAAAGGCATTGGTGAGACCGTAGAGGTAGAGACCCCGCAGGGCATCGCAAAATATAAGATCGAGAAGATAATCAAGGCAGAGGCCTGATCAGAGGAAGAATATGGCACAGCAAACGCAGACACAGGATATAAATCAGCTGCTTAAGGTCAGAAGAGATAAGCTTGAGGCACTTCAGACAGCAGGAAAAGACCCCTTCGTAATAACAAAATTTGACCAGACACATCATATCGATGAATGCAGATCACTCTACGAGGTAAAGGAAGAAGAGGTCCTGAAGGGCCGCTTGCCCGTATCGACCGATGGAATGGACGAACAGGCCGCAAGAGAAGCTCAAAATGCGGATTATAATGAACGCAGAGCACTGATGGATGCTTGCAGGATCGAGGTGCAGATAGCCGGAAGAATGATGTTCAAGCGCGTCATGGGCAAGGCGGCATTTTGCAATATCCGCGATCTTAAAGGCGATCTTCAGGTATATGTGTCGAGAGATGCCATAGGCGATGATGCATATGTTGATTTTAAGAAATCGGACATCGGTGATATCTACGGTATAAAGGGATATATGTTCAGGACCAAGACAGGCGAGATATCACTCCATGCGGAGGAGATAACACTCCTTTCCAAGAGCCTGCAGATATTGCCGGAAAAATTCCATGGTCTCACAGATACTGATATGAGATATCGTCAAAGATATGTGGATCTGATCATGAATCCGCAGTCTAAGGAGGTATTCATTAAGAGATCTCAGATCATAAAGGAGATTCGCAGATTCCTTGATGAGCGCGGTTTTATGGAGGTTGAGACGCCTACGCTGGTATCAAATGCGGGCGGTGCTGCGGCAAGACCGTTTGAGACACATTATAATGCGCTGAATGAGGATGTTAAGCTTCGTATATCGCTTGAGCTGTATCTCAAGAGGCTTATAGTAGGCGGTCTGGAAAGAGTCTACGAGATAGGAAGAGTATACAGAAACGAGGGAGTGGATACACGTCACAATCCGGAATTTACTCTCATGGAGCTTTATCAGGCATATACGGATTACGAGGGAATGATGGAGCTTACGGAGACTATGTTCCGTACTCTTGCACAGAAGGTATGCGGATCTACAGTGATCAAATATGCCGACAAGGAGATAGACCTCGGCAAGCCTTTTGTACGTATGACGATGAACGATGCCATTATCAAGTATGCAGGCGTCGATTTTGATAAGGTGGGCAGTGACGAGGAGGCCAAGGAGCTTGCAAAGGCACGAGGCATTGAATTCGAGCAGCGTCATACAAAGGGAGATATTATTAATCTTTTCTTTGAAGAATATTGCGAGTCCAACCTGATCCAGCCGACATTTATAACGGATCATCCGTTGTCGATATCGCCGCTTACCAAGAAAAAACCATCCGATCCGTCAAAGGTTGAAAGATTTGAGCTCTTTATCAACACATGGGAAATGTGCAATGCATATTCGGAGCTTAATGATCCTATAGATCAGAGAGAGCGCTTCGCGCAGCAGGACAGAAATGCACAGGCAGGCGATGAGGAAGCACAGCATACAGACGAGGATTTCCTGAATGCTCTCGAGATAGGCATGCCGCCTACAGGAGGCATCGGATATGGCATAGACAGGCTTGTCATGCTGCTTACAGACAGCGCAGCGATAAGAGATGTATTATTGTTCCCGACGATGAAGTCACTCGACAAATAAAACACAATATATAGTGCGCCGAATA
>CAZGVB010000001.1:0-117544 GCA_964528825.1 uncultured Parasporobacterium sp. | reverse complement strand
CGATGATTGGGTATATGGTTTTTCGGAGCTTACCGGATACAAAAAAAAGATCGCCTCATCAAAAAGAATAGCAAATCCGGGATGTCATGCAAGTGGGTTTATATCGTTGATCTCGCCTCTTGTTGAAAATGGTATCATAAGTACAGATGCATTTCTTTCATGCTATTCTCTTACGGGATATTCCGGTGGGGGCAAAAAAATGATAGCGGAATATGAAAGTGAGGATCG
Source organism: uncultured Parasporobacterium sp. (assembly GCA_964528825.1). GTDB lineage: Bacteria > Bacillota > Clostridia > Lachnospirales > Lachnospiraceae > RGIG5612. The sequence goes on along the minus strand of CAZGVB010000001.1, from coordinate 117,316 downwards.
AAGCAAACTGCTTAAAGGACCTAGAATATACGGACTCGGACAAATGCACAAGCATATCCCTGAGATGATAAAGATAACGGGAATGAAAACAGCACCGGCATTTTGTCCCGTAGTATGTGATTTTTACAGCGGCATGGAATCCTCGATATGTCTGCAGGCAGAACAGATAAACGGAAATATAGATAAGATAAAAGAAGTATATAAGGATTATTACCGCGACAGCCGTCTTATCCGATTTAATGATGATGCTGACGAGAACGGGTTTTTATCGGCAGCTGCCTTCAGCGGACTTGACAGTATGGAGATTTCTGTATTCGGTAATGCGGAAAGGATATTATTGGTGTCGAGATTCGACAACCTGGGAAAAGGTGCCTCCGGTGCTGCAATACAAAATATGAATATTGTGATCGGGGCGGATGAGACGGAAGGTCTCGTACTTTAAAAATACGATCAATATTAGGGGAAGGTTCGAATATGGATTTTAAGAGAACAGAGGGCGGTGTATGCGCTCCTAAAGGTTTTAAAGCAAATGGTGTGCATTGCGGAATAAGAGAGAATACAGACAGACTTGATCTGGGCCTTATATTCAGTGAAGTACCGGCATGCGGTGCTGCTGTTTATACTACCAATCTTGTTAAGGGCGCACCGCTTGCAGTAACAAAAAAACATCTTGAAAACGGCATGGCACAGGCTATTATCTTCAACAGCGGAAATGCAAATACATGCAATGCCGACGGGATTTTTATAGCCGATGAAATGTGCAAAAGCCTTGCTAAACAGGCCAATATAGATCCGGATAATGTTTTGGTAGCATCAACCGGCGTCATAGGGCAAAAGCTTGACGTGGAACCTATAAAGAGGGCAATTCCGGAGCTTTTTTGCGGACTGGATATAAACGGATCGGACAGGGCAGCAAGGGCTGTTATGACTACTGATACCGTAAAAAAGGAGATTGCCGTTGAGTTTGACATAGACGGTATGACATGTCACATAGGGGGTATTGCCAAAGGATCCGGTATGATACATCCGAATATGGCTACTATGCTTGCTTTCATAACAACCGATGTGAATATATCGTCAAAGATGCTTAAGGAGATACTTAGTGCGGATATAGAGGATTCGTTCAATATGGTGAGCGTTGATGGTGATACATCAACAAATGACATGGTAACTGTTCTTGCAAACGGCTTGGCAGGCAATAATGAGATCACGTGCCAAGGAGAAGGATATGATATATTCTGCAAGGCTTTTCATGAGGTAACTACATATCTTGCAAAATGTCTTGCAAAGGACGGTGAGGGTGCCGATAAGCTGATCATATGTACAGTAAATACATCTGCAGATAAAAAGACAGCGGTCACGGTGGCTAAAAGCATTATCTGTTCAAACCTGCTGAAATGTGCCGTGTTCGGATCAGATGCGAATTGGGGAAGGGTACTTTGTGCGATCGGTTATTCGGGAGCCGATGTTGATGTTACAAAGATCGATGTGGTATTTGAGAGCAAAGCAGGATCGGTAACCGTATGCAGAAGCGGAGCCGGCGTAGATTTTTCCGAGGAGCTTGCAAAAAACATCCTTGATGAAAAAGAAATACAGATAATAGTTGAGCTTAACAGCGGCAATGCAAGTGCGACTGCTTACGGATGCGACCTTACATACGAATACGTAAATATTAACGGAAGTTACAGATCATAAACGGACGGCAAGATATAAATCAGCACGGCATTTACAGGTCATCAAAAATTTCGGAGGAAGATTATGACACATATTTCCAACCAGGAGAGAGCGGAGGTTTTGACACAGGCTATTCCGTATATCCAAAAACACAGCGGAAAGATAGTTGTGATCAAATACGGCGGCAACGCCATGACAAATCAAAGCTTGAAGGAACAGGTCATGCAGGATATCATCCTGCTGCACGAGATCGGTGTAAAGGTTGTACTTGTACATGGGGGAGGTCCGGATATCAACAGATTCCTTGGCAAGATAGGAAAAAAGTCCGAGTTTGTAAATGGCCTGAGAGTGACAGATCTTGAAACAGCCGAGGTCGTTCAGATGGTGCTCGCAGGAAAGGTAAATAAAGATCTTGTAAAGCTGCTGCAGAGTGAAGGCGGCTTGGCTGTCGGTCTTTCCGGTATAGACGGCAATCTGCTTTCGGCAGATTTTATTGATGAATCGTTAGGATATGTCGGTGAAATACAAAAAGTTAACATAGGTATGGTACTGGATGTGCTTGATAAAGGCTATATTCCGGTTATATCCTCAATAGGCAGCGACAAGGACGGAAATACATATAATATAAACGGGGATACTGCAGCAGGATATATTGCCGGAGCTCTTAACGCGGAAAGGCTCATAATGCTCACGGATATCAAAGGGGTGCTTAGAGACAAAGATAATGAAGATTCATTAATACCTCTTCTTACGGTAAGTGAAGCTGAAAGTCTTAAGGCTGACGGAACGATCTGCGGCGGTATGCTGCCGAAGGTCGATTGCTGTATCGATGCACTGGACAAGGGTGTAAAAAAGGTGATAATAATGGACGGCCGTATTCCACATTCTATATTGATGGAATTATTTACAAACGAAGGCGCGGGAACAATGTTCGTTAAAGATGACGCCGTTTTTTGAAGATCACGATGAATTATACGGAGGTAAAAATGTTTAAGGAGATCGCGGATACATATATTGCAAATACATACAGCAGATTTCAGCTGGAGTTGGTCGAAGGCAAAGGTTCTGTAGTCAGAGATATAAACGGCAAAGAATATATTGACATGGGATCGGGCATAGGTGTCACAGCGTTCGGAATCTGTGATGAAAAATGGCAGCAGGCAGTTAAAGAACAGATAGGAAAGGTGCAGCATATGTCAAATCTGTATTATACAGAGCCATGTGCAGCGCTTGCAAAAAAGCTTTGTGACAAGACCGGAATGAAAAAGGTATTCTTCTGCAATTCAGGGGCCGAGGCTAATGAAACAGCCATAAAAGCAGCAAGAAAATATGCCTCAGAAAAGCACGGCGAAGATTATTATTCGATAGTCACACTTGTAAACAGCTTTCACGGAAGAACTATAACAACACTTTCCGCAACCGGACAGGATGTTTTTCATAGATTATTTACACCGATGACACCGGGATTTGTATATACACCCGCAAATGATATTGAGGCTCTCAGAAAAACAGTTAAAGAAGTAAAATGCGCAGGCATACTTATGGAATGTATTCAAGGTGAGGGCGGAGTAGTACCTTTGGACGGCGAGTTTATTAAAGCTGCGGCACAGATAGCAGAAGAAGAAGACATTCTTTTGATGATAGATGAGGTGCAGACCGGCAACGGGCGTACAGGTAAATTCTATTCTTATGAGAATTTCGGCATTCATCCTGATGTTGTTTCAACTGCAAAGGGTCTTGCCGGCGGACTGCCTTTGGGAGCAACTCTTTTAGGAGAAAAAGTAAAGGATATATTCGGACCCGGGGACAACGGTTCAACATTCGGCGGCAACCCCGTTTGCTGTGCTGCTGCGATATCTGTCGTTGACAGGATAGATGAGGCTCTTTTAGCTGAAGTAAATGATAAGAGCAGATATATCTTTAATAAACTCAAAAATGCCGAAGGAGTGGAGAATGTAACGGGACTTGGCTTGATGATAGGCGTTAAGACCGTAAAACCTGTCGGTGAGGTCGTAAATGAGTGTATAGAAAATGGTGTCCTGTGCCTGACAGCAAAGGACAAATTAAGACTTCTCCCCGCACTTAATATCCCTAACGAGCTTTTATATAAGGCTGTTGATGTTATCACAAATGCATGCAAATGACATTTGAAACGGTATATAACGGATAAAAGGTGATCAATATGAATTTATACAAAAAAAATTTTTTAAAAATGCTTGATCTGTCACCGGAGGAGATCGAATATCTTATCGATCTTGCCGCAGACTTAAAAAGAAGGAAAAAAGAAGGTATACTCCATAAAATGTGCGCCGGAAAAAATATCGCTTTGATATTTGAAAAAACAAGCACGAGGACAAGATGCTCATTTGAGGTAGCGGCTGCCGATCTCGGTATGCATCCTGTCTACCTTGATCCTAAAGGATCACAGATCGGAAAGAAAGAGAGTATAGCCGATACAGCCAGAGTTCTCGGACGCATGTTTGACGGCATAGAATACAGAGGATATGGCCAAAGTATTGTTGAAGATCTCGCAAAATACTCGGGTGTACCTGTTTGGAACGGCCTTACAAATGAATCTCATCCTACACAGATACTCGCGGACTTTTTGACCATAAAAGAGCATTTTGGCTCACTTAAAGGAAGAAAATTCGTATATATGGGAGATTCCAGATATAACATGGGCAATTCGCTCATGGTCGGCTGTGCTAAAATGGGAATGCATTTTGTTGCCTGTGCTCCAAATGGTTATATGCCATCAACAGATTTAATAGAAAAATGCAGAAAAATCTCCGAAAATACAGGTGCGACCCTGGAGTTTACAAGTGATCCTATCGAGGCAACCAAGCATGCCGACATTATTTATACCGATGTATGGGTTTCTATGGGAGAGCCTGATGAAATCTGGAAACAAAGGATAAATGATCTTATGCCATACAGAGTCAAGATGGAATATCTTGATAATGCCGGCCCCGGATGCCGCTTTATGCATTGCCTTCCGGCATTCCATGATCGTAAAACCGCTACTGGTGAAAGCATCTATGAGAAATTCGGCATCGATTGTATGGAAGTAACGGATGAGGTCTTTGAAAGTGAAAGATCAATAGTATTTGATGAAGCGGAAAATCGCATGCATACGATAAAAGCTGTCATGGCTGCTACTTTGTGTCCGGATCCGTATAAAATATAAGAATAACAAATAAGTAATGCAGTCTGTCTAATAATGCAGTCTGTCAAAATAGAAAGCAATATTTGAGGCTGAATGAGCATCGCTTGAATAAATAAATCTTCCCCCGTTTCCGATGATATATCTTATTATCTCATCAGAAGGGTATGGACACGTGCGCCATCCTCTTGAGATGGCACCGGTATTTATCTCAAACAGGGCTCCTTCAGCCAGAAGATGATCGGCGGCCTTTTTCCATGCTTGCACATATCTTGGGTGAGCAGTGTCAAAAAGGCCGTATTTTTCGTTGAATTTAGTGATAAGATCAAAGTGCCCTACGATATCGGCACCGGTCTTATCCAGGACATCCGAAACTGTCATGAAATAATCTTCTGCAAGAGCATAAATATCCCCATTGTAGAAAAGTCTTACGGCCTCTGTAAGAAGATCAGGTGTTTCATCAACGGGTATATATGCCGCGTCTTTGAAGATAATGATGCCGCATGGCAAAAATTTTGCTTTTGTATATGATATATCATTCCCGACTGCAGGCAGATATGCCTGCATTAGTGGGGAATGTTTGATATTTTTTTTTACATAATGAACTGATCCGATCACATAGTCATAACCGCAGGTAGGTTCAGTGCTGTAATAATCCTGTTCTATTCCCAAATAAATATTGATATCATCTGCTTTGAATTTTTCTTTTAATTCATTAATTTTATCTTTATATTCTTTGGTCCTGTTTTTCGCGATGCAATAGCTGTCGTCAAAAAAAGTATATGAATGATCGGAGATGCCGATTGTATACATACCCTTTAAAATAGCAGCTTTTATCATATCTTCAGGGTCATCATGTCCGTCACTGAATGTTGTATGCATATGAAGATCTGTATTATTAAGTTCATCAAATCGTATTTTGAATTTCATGATTGCTATATTGCTGTTCTGAACTAACAGTATATATTGTATGAATTATAGTGTCACAGGTTGCTATCTGATCTCGTTTTGCCAGAGAAGATTTTCAAAGCATGATGCCGTGCCCAAATGACACGCCGGTCCGTCGGGGTGCACGAGGACAACCAATGCATCCTTATCACAATCGGCTGTTATGGAAACAATATGCTGATAATTTCCGCTTGTTTCTCCTTTAAGCCACAGACATTGTCTTGATCTGCTGAAAAAGCATGTCAAGCCTCTGTTTATGGAGATCAATAGGCTTTCTTTATTCATATAAGCCAATGTAAGTACCTGCCCTGTAGAGGCATCCTGTACTATTGCAGGTATGAGCCCTTTTTCATCAAATTTCAGCTCGCCGATATCAAACTTTGCCTCGTTTATATTTGCCATTATATCTTCCTTATATCTATTATTTATCTAAATTCTTGTAGGTATACCCTGAGCCGACATCTCTTTTTTCAGATCCTCTATCCTTACTGTTTTAAAGTGGAATATTGAAGCTGCAAGAGCTGCATCAACCTTCGGAAGAGCATTGAAAAGGCTGATAAAATCATTTATACATCCTGCACCGCCCGAGGCAATGACAGGAATAGAGACAGCCTCGCAGACTGCTGCCAGCATTTCTATATCAAAGCCCTTCTTTACACCGTCTGTGTCTATGGAATTTACAACTATTTCACCGGCGCCGTCGTCGGCACATTTTTTTATCCATTCTATTGCATTCATGCCTGTATCAATGCGTCCGCCTTTTGAAAAGACATGAAAATCTCCTTTTACACGCTTTATATCGGCTGACAGGACGACACATTGGTCTCCGTACAGCCTTGCAGCATCCTTGATCAGATTCGGGTTATCAATAGCACCGGAATTGACACTTACCTTGTCCGCGCCGCATTTAAGTACATTGTCAAAATCGTCGCATGTTCTTATTCCACCGCCAACGGTAAGTGGAATAAAGACTTGTGCTGCAGTTTCACGAAGGATATCCGTAAATATACCGCGTCCGTCGCTGGAGGCTGTGATATCATAAAAGACCAGCTCATCTGCACCGCATTCACTGTAATATTTCGCAAGCTCTACAGGAGAATGCACATCATGAAGATTTGAAAAATTAGTTCCCTTGACCACTCTCGCGTCTTTCACATCAAGACAGGGTATTATTCTTTTTGTGAGCATTTTGCCTCCTTGATAGCTGCAGAAAGATCTATTGCTCCGGTATAATATGCTTTCCCGATAATGGCACCGTAAAGATTTAAAGACGAAAGAGCAACTATATCATCTAGGCTTGTTATTCCGCCTGATGCGGTGAATTGCATATCAAAACGCTCCGAGAGCTCTTTATACAGGAGACGATTTGTGCCCATCAGGGCACCGTCCTTTGAGATATCTGTACAAATAATGGTTTTTATACCTATATCCCGCATTATCTTGCAAAACTCAAAGGCCTCCAATGATGATTTTTCCAGCCAACCTTTTACGGCTACATACCCGTCTTTTATATCTGCACCTACAGCAATCTTTTCACCGTATATGTTTACTGCTTTCTCAACAAATGAGCGATCTTCTACGGCGGCGGTTCCGAGTATGACTCTGTCAATGCCCGCATCGAGATATTTTTTGATCGTATCCATGGAGCGTATGCCGCCGCCAACCTCACAATAGAGCTTACATGAATTTTTAATTTCGGTGATAGTTTCAAAATTGGGGGTTGATCCGTATCTTGCGCCTTCAAGGTCGACTATATGTATATATTCGGCCCCCTTTTTTTTCATTTCGCCTGCGATCTCGCAGGGATGATCGCTATAGACAGTCATCTTTGAATAATCGCCTTTAAAAAGCCTTACGGCTTTTCCTTCATATATGTCTATCGCCGGAAAAATCCTCATAAATATCGCTCCTTATCTTAAGAATGCTTTGCCTGCACCTTGGGTATCATTATTAAAAATGTTATTTTATTTCGTGAAAGGCCTTTAATATTTTCAATCCTACATTTCCGCTTTTTTCTGGATGAAATTGACAGCCGTAGAGGTTGTCCTTCGCAACGGCCGCGGTTATCTCTATACCATTATATTCACAAGATGCAATGCATGAATGCATACATTCGGTTCCGTAAAAAGAATGCACAAAATAAACATGATCATGTTCATTAATATATTTAAAGATAGGGCTTATATTGCCTTTATTCGTCGGATCTTTGAATGTCAGTGAATTCCATCCGATATGCGGCACCTTTGATCCGGGGGGCAGCATCTGCGAGAGAGGGGATATGTTGCCATTTATAAGTCCGAGACCTTTGTGTATGCCATATTCATAGCTTTTTTCAAACAAAAGCTGCATACCCAGACATATACCCATTACAGGTTTTCCGTTTGATACGGCCTCCTTTACAAGTTCATCCATTCCTGTTTCATTCAGTTTTGATGCAGCATCTGCAAATGCACCTACTCCCGGAAGGATGATATGGCTTGCGGATCTTATTACATTTACATCCCGGCTGACCGTTGCATCCGCCCCTATGGCTGCAAATGACGACTTGAGTGAAAACAGATTGCCGACACCATAATCAATTATAACTACCATTAAAGAACTCCCTTTGTCGATGGTATTTTATCGGGCTGATCATTATTTATCGATACGGCTTTTTTCAGACTGTGGGCTGCGGATTTAAAAGCACATTCTATGATATGATGAGAATTTTTTCCCGCAAATTGCAAAAAGTGCATTGTTATTTTGGCATGCCTTGTAAAGCCCAACCAGAATTCTTCGGCAAGCTCCGTATCAAAGTCTCCTACCTTTTCTGTAGGAATATCAAGATTAAAATTTAATGAGCTCCTGCCGGAGATATCCACAGCAGTAAGCACGAGTGCCTCATCCATAGGTATAGTCGCATCTCCGTAACGCAAGATACCTGATCTGTCACCGAGTGAGATGCAAAATGCATCACCTAATGCGATGCCTATGTCCTCGACCGTATGGTGATAATCAACATTAACATCGCCGCAGCATTTAATGTTAAGATCAAATCCGGCATGCGCAGCAAGAAGAGTGAGCATATGATCTAAGAAGCCGCATCCGGTGTTTATTACGGAATTTCCGGTCCCGTCAATATTCAAAGCAAGGCTGATATCGGTTTCATTTGTTTTTCTTTTTATTTCAGCTTTTCTCATATTTTCTGCTCCTGTCTGTATGTTTATTATATATCCTTAATAATGCGGATCACGATTTCCAGCGGTTATTTGATCTGACTGCAGATATTGCATGTATTGCCTTAAAAAGGATATCAGATCATTTTTTAATATCTTCTTTTATTATTGATCTTAATTCATCTATAAGAGAACACATTTGCTCCATGGAGCCAATAGTTATTCTGTTATATTGCTTTATTCTCTCATGCTCAAAGTGCCTTACCAATATTTTTCGTTCCTTAAGTCGCCTATATAACCATGCACCTTCTATCTCTGGATGTGATGCAAATATAAAATTTGCATCTGAAGGCAAAACGGAAAAACCAAGTGAGGTAAGCTCCTTTATTGTATATTCACGGTTTTTTATTATCTGACGGCAATTATCTTTTGTATATTCCTGTGCATTTAATGAGGCAATACCGGCCGCCATTGTCATCGAATTTACATTATAAGGATTCGTTGAAAAACGAATAGTATTGAGGTCCTGTATCAACTTCGGGTTGCCAAATGCGAAGCCGAGTCTGGCGCCTGCAAGAGATCTGGATTTTGAAAATGTTCTCACTACAAGGAGATTTTCGTATTTGTCGATCAGCTTAATGCAGCTTTTGCCGCCGAAATCAACATATGCCTCATCAATGACAACTACATTATTCGGGTTTCCCTGTATTATCCTTTCGATATCCGCAGTGCCTAAAGACAGGCCGGTAGGGGCATTCGGGTTGGCAATGAAGACAGCTCTGTTAAGTCCTATATAATCACGTACATCTATCTTAAAATCCTTATTTAATGGGATTTCGTCATATGCCGTATGTGTAAATTCAGCAAATACGGGATAAAATCCGTATGTAATGTCCGGAAATGAGGCACCGCATCTGCCAAAGGCTAAGAATGAAAAATATAATATTTCATCTGACCCGTTTGATACAATGACCTGATCTTCATTTACATTATATACCTCAGCAATCTTTTTTATCAGCTCCTTGCATTCCGGATCACTGTACAGCTGCAAAGGTCTCACATTCATGACTGCATTCATGACCTGAGGTGCAGGAGGAAACGGCGACTCATTTGTATTTAGTTTGTTGTAACCTGTATTTGACGGCTGCTCACCGGGTGTATATGGTTTAAGTGAAGCATATGAATCATTAAAAAATCTGCTCATTTATATATTCTCCGTATTTTTTTGATCATCTTCAAAACGTATCAGAACACTCCTTGCATGTGCTCCGAGTCCTTCCTTTGATGCAAAGAAGGCAATGTCATTCGCGGCATCTCTAAGGGCTTCCTTATCATAATATATATATTGAGTTTTCTTTATAAAGTCGTCTACAGAGAGCGGATTGGAGAATTTGGCGCTTCCGCTTGTAGGGAGTGTATGGTTGGGACCTGCAAAATAATCACCGACAGGCTCAGGACACATTCTGCCTAAGAAGACAGAACCAGCATGGCGGATCTTTTCAAGGTAGGAAAATGGGTCATCAACGCAAAGCTCAAGGTGCTCAGGCGCGATCTCATTAGCTATATCGATCGATGCCGATATATCTTTGGCAACAATAATTTTTCCGTTATTTTCGATGGATGCTTTGGCTATCTCAGCCCTTTCAAGCAAAGGTATCTGTTTTTCAAGCTCTTCTGCTACCTGCTCGGCAAGCACAATTGAATCGGTAACCAGTACCGCACTTGCCATTTTGTCGTGTTCCGCTTGGGAAAGAAGATCTGCTGCGAGATACCTTGGGTCAGACTTGCTGTCGGAAACTATAAGTATTTCACTCGGACCTGCTATCATATCGATAGATACTTTCCCGAAGACTTGTCTCTTGGCTTCTGCGACAAATGCATTGCCGGGACCGACTATCTTATCTACCGGGGGAATTGTTTCTGTCCCGTAAGCAAGAGCCGCGATGGCCTGAGCACCGCCAACCTTATAGATGCGGTCGATTCCGGCAACATGTGCGGCAGCAAGGATTGCCGGGGCAATTTTCCCGTCTTTTGAAGGGGGTGTTACCATTATGACATCGGGTACGCCGGCAATCTTTGCCGGTATTGAATCCATGAGTACGGTTGAAGGGTATGCAGCAGTCCCGCCGGGTACATAAAGACCTGCCCTGTCAACAGGTATTATCCTTTGCCCGAGAACTATACCGTTATCTTTATTTATCTCAAAGCCTTTTCTCCTTTGCATGAGGTGATATTGCTTTATATTGTCCGCGGCTTTATTCAAGACGTCCAGAAAATACGGATCGATCTCTTCCAGAGCTTCATTCATTTCATCCTCAGATACAAGAAGAGAAGATAGGGTTACTTTATCAAATTTCTCGGTATACTCGAAAAGGGCCTTGTCTCCGTTAGCTCTTACATTTGATATGATATCCGACACAATTGAGGCAACGTCGACTGCCGGCTGCTTTCTTGAAAAAATCTCCTCATTAGAGACCTCATTATATCTTAAAATTCTTATCATTTTGTCTCACCTTCCGTATAGATCATTTTACCCAGATTTTTGCATATCTCATTTATTGCGGCACTTTTGAATTTGTATTTTGCTTTATTTGCAACGAGTCTGGCACTGATAGGGACAATCTTTTGAAAGACTTTGAGATTGTTTTCTTTAAGTGTTTTTCCTGTTTCAACTATGTCAACTATAACATCCGAAAGTCCCAGTATCGGCGCAATCTCTATTGAACCGTTCAAGTGAATTATATCGATATCTCTGTCTATTGATGAATAGTATGATCTTGCTATATTTGCAAATTTGGTCGCTACCTTAAGCGTGCGCCTTGGATCATCTTTAAAATCGCATGGCGCAGCTACGCACATATTGCATTTTCCTATGTTAAGATCAAGGAGTTCATATATATCCGGCTGATATTCCAAGAGGATATCTTTGCCTGCAACTCCGATGTCGGCTGTTCCGCGTTCTACATATATCTGCACATCCGACGGTTTGGCCCAAAAATATCGAATCTTCTTTTCCGGATTCTCAAAGATGAGCTTTCTGTTCTTCTCTGTTATATCCGGACATTCGAATCCGGCAGATGCGAACATCTTATAAACGTTTTCGCCAAGGCGGCCCTTTGGAAGGGCAATATTAAGGAAATCATCCTTTACATAAAAGGTCTGAGGCTTTGATCGCTCTTTTTGATCATATGGTTCGGTTATATCTTCAAGAAGGTCTTGATAGATTGCAAAACCGATCGCACGTGATCTGCGTCCGATACGCCGCATAAGCCTGTCGTATTGTCCGCCGGAGAGGATAGCTTTTGATATGCCGCCGACAAAACCTGAAAAAATTATGCCGTTGTAATAATTCAGATCCCCAGAAACTGAAAAATCTATCATGCACATATCTGCAATACCCGCGGATGATAGGTCATATATAAGTTTTTCAAGTTCTGAAAAGGAAGAGGCGACAGCTGGGACACCAAACAGATCTGACGCATCAAGTGCTGTTTTGATATCCGGCAGAGCCTTGTTTATCGGTGAGTAAAGCCTTATCAGATTACATAATGAAATGATAATATTGTCATTTATATGCTCGGTTTCACATATCTCTTTTAGTTCATCTGTATTCTTTTTGCCGACACATACAAGGATGTCCCTTTTTCCATTATCTGATATGTCGAGACTTTCTACGATCGACGAGAGAATCCCGAGATGGGAGATCTCGAGGATGCAGTCCGCCGCGATCTCTTTAAGTGATCTTGCGGCCAGTGTTACTACCTCACTTACATCGGTCATATTGATATCACCGATGCATTCGATACCGATCTGCATCAATTCCTTGAATTCACCCGTGCTTGCGGATGTACGATAGACATTTTCATTATAATAAAGCTTTTGAACCTGACCGGGATCGTCACTGCAGCTTTTGATAATAGAAAGAGTTACGTCGGGTTTCAGAGCCATAAGCTTTCCCGATGAATCGTTAAATGTGATCATTCGGTCGGAAACCAGGAAATCCTTGTTTTTTACATAAAAATCATATTCTTCAAAGCGGCTCATTTTGTACGGAGAATATCCGCAGCTTGAAAAAAGGGAGCGCAAGGAATACATGATCTTCTCGTCATTACGAAGCGTTGAAAGGTCAAAGCTCATTTTTGTCCTCCCCGTTGATGTCTTCCATTTCTTTTAATTTATCTATTGCTTTGCGATAACCGCCGCTGCCATAATTCAAGCATCTGCTGACGCGTCCTATGGTAGCTGTGCTCACACCTGTTTGGCTTGTGATATTTTGATAGCTCGTTTTCTTATCAAGCAATATTGCAACGTCAAGACGTTGAGCCATATCCTGAATTTCCTTGATCGTACATATATCAAGGAAAAAATCGTAGCATTCCTCTACAGAGTCGAGGTTTAATATGGATTTGAACAATCTGTCTATTGATTCATTATGAATATCTGCCATAATAGTTTTCCTTCGTTTTTTAAAACCTATTTACATAAATAACAAATATTTTTTTGCCTATTTAAAGCTTGCCTGTGGATGTATCGTGGTATACTATTCAAAGAACAAGAGTACTTGATACTTTTACAAGTTAACACTTTAGTGAGGTAAAGTCAACAGTTTTTCTTTTATTTTACTTTTCTCTAAAAAGTATTGACTTTTTTCTATATTGAGGGTAAACTCTTGCTGTTGTAAAGAAGAGTATCCGCTCTCACCTCATCGCAAGACGCGCATGATGGTCAATATTTCAGGTTATATGCTTGTCGCATTGCCTGTTTATGTGGATAACTTTTCTGTTGTCCATTTTTTTGTGGCATTTTACGGTTTCGGTGGCTATCACATATCGGTTTTATGTCGGGCAGACGATCGATTCCGTGATGTTTTCAATTCGGAGGTGAAATTATCAGCAACTTAATCAACGAACAAATAAGATGTAAGGAAGTAAGACTTATCGGTGAAGAAGGCCAGATGATAGGCATTGTTTCCATTGATGAAGCAAGGAGACAAGCCGAAGAGAGCGAGCTCGATCTTGTCCTTATATCTCCGAAGGCAGTTCCGCCTGTGTGCCGTATCATAGATTACGGAAAGTTCAGATATGAACAGGAACGCAAGGAAAAGGAGGCCCGAAAGAAGCAAAAGGTCATTGAAGTAAAGGAAATAAGATTTTCACCGAACATCGATCTGAATGATATCAAGACCAAGGCCAACATGGCGCGTAAGTTCATCATGCATGGTGATAAGGTCAAGGTTACCATGAGATTCAGAGGAAGGGAAATGGCTCATATGCAAGATGGCAAGGGCACACTTCTTGAATTTGCTGGTTTACTTGAAGATGTCGCTAATATCGATAAAGAACCGAAAATTGAAGGTAGGAATATGATAATGTTCCTTGTCCGCAAAAAATAAGATCATATATTATTTCAGGAGGATATAAAAATGCCAAAGGTAAAGACAAAAAGAGCAGCTGCTAAACGCTTTAAAAAGACCGCAAGCGGCGAACTTAAGAGGAATAAGGCTTATAAGAGCCACATTTTAACAAAGAAAACAACCAAGAGAAAGAGAAATCTTCGAAAGGCAACCATGACAGATGCCACCAATGTTAAGAATATGAAGAAGATCTTACCTTATCTGTAAGTCTTGGCTTGGAAGATTTTTATGTGGAGGAAATAACAAATGGCAAGAATTAAAGGTGGCTTAAATGCCAAGAAGAGACATAATAAAGTATTAAAGCTCGCTAAGGGTTACAGAGGAGCTAGGTCAAAGCAATACAGAATCGCAAAGCAGTCTGTAATGAGAGCTATGGCAACATCCTTTGCCGGAAGAAGACAGAAGAAGAGACAGTTCAGAAGACTTTGGATTGCTCGTATTAATGCAGCTGCAAGGATGAACGGACTTTCATACAGCAAGATGATGCACGGACTTAAGCTGGCAGGTATTGAGATTAACAGAAAGATGCTTGCAGAGCTTGCCGTAAATGATGCAGAAGGATTCGCAGCTCTTGCAAATACAGCTAAAGATGCTTTAAACTGATTTCTATCAGATTTACTTGCAGCGGGCTCTAGGGCCCGCTGTTGTGGTATAATTGGGAAAACATGTCTTTTCCGTACGAATTTCCGTAAAGCCTTTTGAACGGGGGAATATAGATGGCAGAATCTGTTTCAAAAAATTTTATAGAGCATTTTGTTGATGAGGATCTGATGGAGGGACACCGTTGCTACGGGATGCAGATCAATACCAGATTTCCGCCTGAACCGAACGGCTATCTCCATATCGGTCATTGCAAGGCATTGACTATCGACTTCGGTACGGCAGAAAAATACAACGGGATCTGCAATCTCAGGATGGATGACACCAATCCTTCTAAAGAGGATTCCGAATATGTCGATGCGATAAAAGAAGATATTCATTGGCTTGGATTTGATTGGGGAGACAGGCTGTATTACGGCTCGGATTATTTTGAGCAGGATTACAAATATGCCGTAGAGCTCATAAAAAAAGGACTTGCTTATGTCTGCGAGCTTTCACCCGAAGAATTCAAGGAATACAGGGGTGATACCGCGCATCCCGCCATAAGTCCGTGGAGGGATCGCCCGATAGAGGAGAGCCTGGACCTCTTTGAAAGGATGAAAAACGGCGAGTTTGAAGAAGGCAGATATACGTTACGCGCTAAGATAGATCTGGCGAGCGGAAATTTCAACATGAGAGATCCTGTTATATATAGGATCAGATATATTGAGCATCATAGGCAAGGAAACAAATGGTGTATCTATCCGATGTATGATTTCGCACATCCGCTGCAGGATGCTATTGAGGGTATTACTCATTCTTTGTGCTCTCTCGAGTATGAAGACCACAGACCGCTTTATGACTGGGTTGTTTCCAATGTTTCCATTCCGGGTATAAAGCCCAGACAGATAGAGTTTGCAAGACTTGGCATTAATTATACCGTAATGAGCAAAAGAAAGCTCAGAGAACTTGTGGAAAAAGGTTATGTATCCGGATGGGATGATCCGAGAATGCCAACCTTATGCGGGCTCAGAAGAAGAGGATATACCGCTGCGAGCATCAGAGATTTTTGCGAGAAGATCGGCGTATCAAAAGTTGATTCAACAGTTGACTGGTCTTTCCTGGAAAGCTGCCTGAGGGACGATCTTAACTTGCATGCATACAGGGTTATGGCTGTATTAGATCCGGTAAAACTTACTATAACGAACTACCCGGAAGATATGTCCGAGAAAATAGAACTTGAAAATAATCCGCTGGATGAAGAGAGCGGGATTCACGAGATGACTTTCTCAAAGCATTTATGGATAGAAAGAGATGACTTCGCGGAGGTTCCTCCTCATAAATACAAGCGATTGTATCTGGGTAACGAGGTAAGGCTCAAGGGAGCTTATCTTGTAACCTGTACAGGATGTATAAAGGATGAAAACGGCAATGTCGTTGAAGTGCTTTGTGAGTATCAAAGTGACAGTAAGGGCGGCAATCCGGCGGACGGAGATAAGGTTAAAGGCGCCACATTGCATTGGGTTGACCAAAGCAGTGCTGTAGATGCTGAGGTTAGGCTTTATTCATATCTTTTTTCCGATCCTGATCCTGACGGTGCCGGAAAGAATTTTTTGGATGCATTGAATCCGGACAGCTTGAAGATCCTTAAAAATTGTAAGGTCGAAGCATTTCTGTCAAATATTCCTATGCCGAGTAAAGGAAAAGACAGCAGAGGATTCCAATTTATGAGACAGGGATATTTTTGCCTTGATAATATCGATTCAAAGCCGGATCATTTGGTATTTAACAGAAGTGTTGCTCTTAAGGACGGATTTAAATAGATCTGCAATTTTTTCTAAAGCTTGAAACAAGTGACTGTCTACTGTAAAATTATGATTGCAGAGAATAATATTTGATTATATTTGATGATATGAACTTCGAGACGTCGGATTAACGGAGGAAAGAAATGGGAAAGATAATTGGCGAGGCGATCACCTTTGATGATGTGCTGTTGGTTCCGCAATATTCAGAACATATAGGCAATGAAGTATCATTGCAGACCAATCTGACAAAAAACATAAGGCTTAATGTGCCTCTTATGAGTGCCGGCATGGATACTGTTACCGAGAGCCGAATGGCCATTGCTATGGCAAGACAGGGCGGCATAGGTATTATCCACAAGAATATGTCTATAGAACGTCAGGCAGCAGAGGTTGATCTGGTGAAGAAATCCGAGAACGGGGTTATCACTGATCCGTTTTATCTTTCGGCAGATCATACACTGGGAGATGCGAACGCACTTATGGCGAAATATCGTATTTCCGGTGTTCCCATCACTGACGGCCCGAAGCTTGTCGGTATTATCACAAACCGTGATCTTAGCTTTGAGACAGATATGAACAAGCCTATAAGAGAGCGAATGACGTCGAGAGAAGACGGACTTATTACGGCACTTGAGGGTGTTACACTGGAAGAAGCTAAGAAGATACTCGGCGAGGCACGCAAGGAAAAGCTTCTTGTTGTTGATAAGGACTTCAATCTGAAGGGACTCATTACCATAAAAGATATTGAGAAACAGATTAAGTATCCGAATTCCGCCAAGGATTCTCAAGGCAGGCTTTTGTGCGGTGCAGCTATCGGCATCACGTCAAATGTACTTGACAGAACGGGAGCCTTAGTGGATTCCGGCGTTGACGTTGTTGTTTTGGATTCCGCGCACGGACATTCGAAAAATGTACTTAATTGCCTTAAGACGATTAAAAAGGAATATCCGGATCTTCCTGTTATAGCGGGAAATGTAGCTACAGGCGACGGCTGCAAAGCACTCATAGATGCAGGTGCGGATTGCGTTAAGGTAGGTATAGGACCCGGATCAATATGTACTACCAGAATTGTAGCCGGTATAGGTGTTCCGCAGATAACTGCTGTAATGAATTGCTATGAGGCTGCAAAAGGATCAGGTATACCAATTATTGCCGACGGCGGTATTAAATATTCCGGAGATATAACAAAGGCTCTTGCTGCAGGAGCAAGTGTCTGCATGATGGGCAGCCTTTTTGCCGGATGTGACGAGGCACCGGGAGAGATGGAGCTCTACCAGGGACGTAAATACAAAGTCTACAGAGGTATGGGATCTATTGCAGCCATGGAGGCAGGAAGCAAGGACAGATATTTCCAGCAAAATATGCAAAAACTGGTTCCTGAAGGAGTAGAAGGCAGGGTTGCTTATAAGGGTTCTGTGGAGGATACCGTTTATCAGCTTATGGGCGGATTACGTTCAGGTATGGGATATTGCGGTGTGACGACGATTTCGGAGCTTAACGAGAAAGGAATGTTCGTCAAGATGACAGCAGCAGCTCTCAGAGAGTCGCATCCGCATGATATACAGATCACGAGAGAGTCACCGAATTATTCAACAAATCAACAATAATCCTTTTGACCGGATCATATAATACAAAAAGGGCGTTTGCCGTTTCGGAAAACGCCTTTTTATGTTGATAAATATGCTGCTAATTTAATATTGTCAGATATAATTGACACAGATGATATGAATATCGTCAGACAAAGCATTTCCTGATCGGAGAAGACGAATGTTAGAGATAAAAATAAAAAAATTAAATGAGATGGCTAAGCTGCCGACATATGGCACGTCGTATTCTGCGGGTGCCGATCTTTATGCGCTGCTTGAGGGAAATATCGAAATAAATCCCGGTGAGACATATTTGGTCCATACAGGAATTGCGATCGAAATACCGGATGGATATGTCGGACTCGTTTTTGCCAGAAGTGGTTTGGCGACCAAGCAAGGTCTTGCCCCATCAAATAAGGTAGGCGTTATTGATTCTGATTATCGCGGTGAGATCATGGTTTCATTATATAACCATTCAAACGAGACAAGAAAAATAGAGCCGGGCGAACGTATAGCACAGCTTGTAATAGTTCCGTATATTACCGCATCATGGAATCTCGTTGATGAACTTACAGATACGGAACGTGCAAAAGGCGGCTTTGGAAGCACGGGAAAATAATCCTGAAAGATAATTGAAAGAGTAAGACTATGAAAAATTATGACGTGATCATTATAGGCGCGGGACCCGGCGGAATCTTTTCGGCTTACGAGCTTAACAAATTGAATAAAGATCTGAAGATAGGCGTATTTGAGGCCGGAAAGCCGC
This sequence comes from uncultured Parasporobacterium sp., assembly GCA_964528825.1. Classification (GTDB taxonomy): domain Bacteria; phylum Bacillota; class Clostridia; order Lachnospirales; family Lachnospiraceae; genus RGIG5612. The sequence continues at coordinate 98,227 of CAZGVB010000001.1, read as the reverse complement.
TCGATGGAAGAAAATGTCCGATTGACGGTGATAAGATAAAATCCTGTATTCATTGCAAGACGTGCGCGATCATGCATGGCTTTGGCGGAGCAGGTGCCTTTTCCGATGGTAAATATAATATCACCAATGATTTCGGCGGAAGTCTTCATGAATATATTGGGAAAGAAAAATCCTTAGAGCTGATGCGTTATGTCGACGATATAAATATGGAAAACGGCGGCTCGGGTGCAAAGCTTTATTCAACGACGGATACCGCCATAAAAAAGCTTTGCATGCAAAATCAATTGCACCTTCTTGATGCATCCGTAAGGCATCTTGGAACAGATAAGAATTATATTGTTCTGGGCAACCTTTATGAAAAACTCAGAGCATCGGTGGATTTTTATTTCAATACGCCTGTAAGGACACTTAAGATCGCAGGTGAGGGATATAAGATCATTACCGATACAGATGAATATTATGCTCCTAAATGCATTGTATCTGTCGGAAGGAGCGGCAGCAAATGGATAGAGGGGGTTTGCAAAGAACTCAACATCCAGACTCTGAGCAATCGTGTGGACATAGGGGTAAGGGTCGAATTGCCGGCCGTGATATTTGCACATTTAACTGATGAGCTTTATGAAAGCAAGATCGTATATCGAACAAAAAGATATGAGGATCTCGTAAGAACGTTCTGCATGAATCCGCATGGTCTTGTCGTTAATGAGAATACGAACGGCATCGTGACTGTAAACGGACACAGCTTTGAAGACCCGTCCAGACATACGGAGAATACCAATTTTGCGCTTCTTGTTGCGAAACATTTTACAGAACCGTTCAATGACAGCACAGCTTATGCTGAAAATATCGTTAAACTATCCAATATGCTGGGTGGCGGGGTCATAGTGCAGAGATTGGGAGATCTGCTTGACGGAAAAAGAAGTACTCAAAGCAGGATAGACGGATGTTTTACAAGACCTACATTGAAAGCTACGCCTGGTGATCTTTCTCTTGTTTTACCTATGAGACTGCTTGATGACATAATAGAGATGATATATGCACTTGACAAGATCGCTCCCGGAACCGCCGGCATGGATACATTGCTTTACGGAGTTGAGGTTAAATTTTACAATATGCAGGTTAAGCTTTCTGAAAAACTTGAAACAGAGTATCCGGGTCTTTATATGATCGGTGATGGAAGTGGGGTCACTCATTCCCTTTCGCACGCTTCGGCCAGTGGTGTACATGTTGCCAGAGAGATTTGCAAGATATAAAAATGCACATATTGTATGTTCTGTTTATATGATCGGTTTGTTTATAGAATATAATTGACTGATAAGCATTGGCATGATATAAATTTATGTAATTTGTGTGAACTATGCGGGAAGAATTCGGACATAAAGCTTGAATGCCTCATCTGCATAAGATATGAGATCGACAAGTACGGATCATACTCTTTTATATGGTCCGTTTTGTTTTTGAAAATAAGCTTTATATACTCGAATCTGTACTTTTAGAAAGAAAAGAGATTTAAAATGAAGGCCCTTGAGGATAAGATCATAGCTGAGGGAAAGATATATCCCGGAAAAGTGCTTAAGGTGGGATCATTTTTGAACCATCAGATCGATGTCAGGTTTATGACTATGCTCGGTAAGGAGTTTTATAGGCTCTTTAAGGATGAAAAAATAACAAAGATTCTGACTGTAGAGACATCCGGCATAGCTGTTGCATATCCTGTCGCCGAGCTTTTCGGTGTTCCGCTCTTGTTCGCCAAAAAAAATAAGAGTAAGAATCTTTCGGATGATTGTTATTTCGCAAAGGTAACATCATATACCCACGGAAGAGTATATGACGTTGTCATAGAAAAGAGCTTCTTGAATGAAAAAGACCATGTCCTTTTGATAGATGATTTTCTTGCAAACGGATGTGCACTTGAGGGACTTCTTGACTTATGCACCCAGGCTGGAGCAAGTGTGGCAGGTGCGGGCATTGTGATAGAGAAGGCCTTTCAGGAGGGCGGAGCAAAATTAAGATCACAGGGAATAAGAGTTGAGTCTCTGGCAAGGATCATTGATATGGATCCTGAAAACGGCATTAAGTTTATATAATATTTTTGATATGTTTACCTTTTATCCGAGAAACTGATGCATAGACATTTATTTGCATATGCGTTCGGGTAAGGATATATGGTTTCATATAAATTTGCAAATAGTATTTCGGGGAATTTAAAGGAGAAAAAATGAAATCACTAAAGAAGATCATTGCACTTTTTCTGACATGCATGCTTTCATTGAGTATGTTGGCTGCATGCGGCGGTTCATCAACTTCATCTGAGGATTCATCAGATTCAGCGTCAGAAGGAAACAGCATCAAAGCCGGTCTTATCTGTCTTCACGATGAAAATTCGACTTATGACGCCAACTTCATTAACGCTTTCAAAGAGGCTTGTGAGGAGATGGGACTCGTTGAGGGTGAAACTTATTTCATCACGACCGGCATTCCTGAAGGACAGGAATGTTATGAGGAAGCCTGCAATATGGTAGACAGAGGATGCAATTTTGTATTCGCGGACAGCTTCGGACATGAAGATTACATGATAGAGGCTGCAAAGGAATATCCTGAGGTTCAGTTCTGCCATGCTACAGGTACAAAGGCTCATACAGAAAATCTTGCAAATTATCACAATGCTTTTGCTGAAATATTCGAAGGCCGTTATCTTGCCGGTGTTGCCGCAGGCATGAAGCTTAACGAGATGATCGCAAATAATGAGATAACTGCTGAAGAAGCAAAGATGGGATATGTCGGCGCATTTACATATGCAGAGGTTATATCAGGATATACATCTTTCTATCTTGGTGCAAAGAGTGTTTGCGACTCGGTTACAATGTCTGTAACATTTACAGGTTCATGGTATGACGAAACCAAGGAAAAAGAGGGTGCACAGTCATTGATCAACAGTGGATGCGTTCTTATAAGCCAGCATGCCGATTCTATGGGAGCACCGACAGCTTGTGAGACAGCAGGCGTGCCTAATGTTTCATACAACGGATCAACAATCGATGCATGTCCTAACACATTTATAGTTTCTTCAAGAATAAATTGGGCTCCTTATTTCACATATGCAATGGAGTCAATAAAGAACGGTACTGAGATACTTGCCGATTGGACAGGAACATTGGATACCGGAAGTGTACTTCTTACCGATGTAAATGAAGATGTTGCAGCTGAAGGAACAGCAGCAAAGATCGAAGAGGTTAAGGCGGCTCTTGAAAAAGGCGAAATAAACGTTTTCGATATTACAACATTTACAGTTGGCGGCGAGGAACTTTCCTCTTATATGGCTGATGTTGATACGGATGAGAATTATACTCCGGATACAGAAGTTATCGAGGATGGTGCTTTTCAGGAATCAAAATTCCGTTCCGCTCCGTATTTTGATGTACAGATCGACGGTATAACGCTTCTTGATACAGCTTTCTAATTGATACTACAGTCTGAAAAGGCCGCCTGCCTTTTCAGACTGCTTTAATGATTACTGCTTATGCTAATGGCTGCATTAAAATACCATCCGGTATTTGCAATCTTAATTTGGCGATTGTATATCATCAAATGGCAGCAGGCATAATTTTTACCGGGCAGAATGATCCGTATATATGGAAATGATATGCTGACAGCAGACAATACATCGTTCATATATAAGGACTTGTTTCTGGTCGGTTTGCCCGTTTCAGTAAACAATTTTTTCAGATTATGATAAGGAGAGGTGCTTTGGAAGATCGAATTCCTGTGCTGCAATTGAGGAATATATCCAAAACATTCGGTGAGACATTAGCCAATGATAATGTTTCGCTTGATCTGTACGAAGGTGAGATTTTGGCCTTGCTCGGAGAAAACGGATCCGGTAAGACAACGTTGATGAACATGGTCTCGGGCATTTATTTCCCCGATAATGGTGAAATTATCGTAAAGGGACATAAGGTCACGATAAGATCCCCAAAGGACTCACTTGATCTCGGGATCGGAATGATCCACCAGCATTTTAAGCTTATAGATGTTTTTACAGCCGCAGAAAATATCATTCTCGGATTGAAAGGCATCAATGCAAGAGATGCAATATCGCAGATTCAAAATATATGTGATAAATACGGATTTGATATAGATCTTAACCAAAAGATCTATAATATGAGCGTTTCACAAAAGCAAACTGTTGAGATCGTGAAGGTACTGTACAGAGGAGCCGATATTTTGATACTTGACGAGCCTACAGCTGTTCTGACACCGCAAGAAACAGACAAGCTCTTCAATGTTCTTCGCAATATGAAGGCCAATGGTAAATCCATAATAATCATCACACATAAGCTACAGGAGGTTTTGGACATTTCAGACAGAGTCGCAATCCTCAGAAAGGGCAAATATATATGTGATGTAACAACGGCCGAGGCTGACGTGCAGGTGCTCACTGACGATATGGTCGGTCATGCTGTATCACTGAACATTGACCGTCCAGAACCAAAGGATCCAAAGCCGCGTATAGTCGTTGATTCTCTGAATGTGCGCAGTCAGGAAGGACTCCTCAAATTAAAGAATGTATCGTTTACGGCATACAGCGGTGAGATCTTGGGAATCGCAGGCATATCCGGAAGTGGGCAGAAGGAGCTTCTTGAAGCTATTGCGGGTCTTCAAAAGGTTGAAAGCGGTTCAATAGTGTATGTAGAGGACAACGGCTCCAAAGAAGAACTTATCGGCCAAGATCCTATTAGGATTTTTGAAAAAGGCATTGCGCTTTCATTTGTCCCCGAGGACAGGCTCGGAATGGGACTGGTCGGCAGCATGAATCTTACGGATAATATGATGCTCAGGTCATTTCGAAACAGTAAAGGTCTGTTTACGGATCGCAAAGGGCCACATGATCTTGCCGAACAGGTCATTGAAGAGCTTGATGTCAACACTCCGGGTGTGGATATAGCCGTAAGAAAGCTTTCCGGCGGAAATGTTCAAAAGATACTTGTAGGACGTGAGATAGCATCTTCACCCAGTGTTCTTCTTACAGCATATGCCGTAAGAGGTCTTGATATCAATTCTTCATATACGATATATGAGCTTATCAATAAACAAAAGGAATCAGGAGTTGCTGTTATTTATGTCGGTGAGGATCTTGACGTTCTTTTAGAGCTTTGTGATCGTATACTTGTTTTATGTGACGGCGAGGTGTCCGGTATCTTAGACGGAAGAACAGCAAATAAAAATGATGTTGGATTGCTCATGACAAGCATCCCGGAGAGGAAAAAGGATGAAAGATAAAGAGCCTCTTTTCCATATAGTGCGCAGAAAAGAGATCACATGGTACAGAGCATGGTTGATCAGGTTGGCTGCCATTATTCTTGCACTGATATTTTGCGGAATTATCACCACTATAACAACAGGCCTGAATCCGATAGGCGTTTATGCTGCAATGATAGATGGCGTTTTCGGGACATCGAGGCGTTTTTGGATGCTGCTTCAGAATATGTCAATCCTGCTTTGCATTTCTCTTGCATTGGCCCCGGTATTCAAGATGAGATTCTGGAATCTCGGCGGTGACGGTCAGGCACTCATGGGAGCGCTTGGAGCAGCAGCGACCATGATACTTGTAGGAGACAGATTGCCTAATATATTGCTCATATTTATCATGGCTGTTGTTTCAATCCTTTGCGGTGCCATATGGGGATTTATTCCGGCATTTTTTAAGGCCAGGTTTAATACAAATGAAACCTTATTTACATTGATGATGAATTATGTCGCCGTTCAGCTTGTTGCATTTTTTGTAATAGTTTGGGAGGTTCCAAAGGGGGCCGGAAAGATAGGCATTATCAATCAAAATTCCCAGGCCGGATGGTTTCCGTCTCTTTTCGGATCAAAATACATGATAAATGTTTTGATCGTTATTTTGCTCACGGTCATTATCTATGCATATATGAAATATTCGAAGCATGGATATGAGCTTGCCGTTGTAGGTGAATCTGTTTCAACAGCCAAATATGTAGGCATAAAGGTAGACAGGGTAATCATCAGAACAATGGTTCTGTCCGGAGCTATATGCGGGCTTGCGGGACTTCTCCTTGTGGGAGGAAGCGAGCATACGCTTACCACTACACTTGTTGACGGCAGAGGATTTACAGGTGTTATGGTGGCCTGGCTTGCCAAATTCAACCCATTTTTGATGATACTTACTACATTTATACTTGTTTTCCTTGACAGAGGTACTACAGAGATCACTACAATCTATGGCCTCAATCAAAGCTTCGGAGATATTATTACGGGAATTATCCTGTTCTTTATCCTTGGCTGTGAGTTTTTTATAAATTATCAGATAATGATAAGAAAATCGGGAAAGGAGAGAGCATAAATGTTTGATTTCCTTATTTCCTTCATTCCGCGTGCTGTCACTCAGGGTATTCCTTTGATGTACGGAAGTGTCGGCGAGACTATAACAGAGAAGAGCGGCAACTTAAATCTCGGTACGGCCGGTATAATGTATGTTGGCGGCATAAGCGGTGTCATCGGTGCATTTTTGTATGAAAACGGTGCCGGCAGTGAGAATATGAATGCATTCCTTGCGATAGGCATACCATTATTATGCTGCCTCGTAGGTTCGTTATTAATGGGCCTGTTGTATTGTTTTCTTACCGTATCGCTCAGAGCAAATCAAAATGTTACCGGTCTTGCAATGACTACATTTGGTGTCGGCTTCGGAAACTTTTTCGGAGGCTCTCTTATCAAGCTTTCCAATTCTGATGTTCCGTCGATAGCATTGTCTAAGACAAGCATGTATTTCAGTGCAAAGCTTCCATTTGCAGAAAACCTGGGGTGGTTTGGAAAGATATTTCTGTCATACAGCTTTCTTGCATACCTGATAGTCTTGATCGCCGTCATTGCATCGTTGTTTTTCTCAAAAACATCCAAAGGCCTTAATCTCCGTGCGGTCGGTGAGAGTCCTGCAACAGCGGATGCCGCCGGTATTAATGTTACAAGATACAAATATTTTGCGACATGTATCGGAGCGATGATCTCCGGTATCGGAGGATTGTATTATGTAATGTGTTACGCAAGCGGAGTATGGTCAAATGACGCGTTCGGCGATAGAGGATGGCTTGCGATAGCACTTGTTATTTTTACGATATGGCGTCCGGGTCACAGTATTTGGGCTTCGATATTATTCGGAGGATTATATATACTTCATATTTTCCTTCCTACAGGAACAAATCTTGCCATAAAAGAAATTTATCAAATGGCACCTTTTGTTGTAACGATCATCGTATTGATCTTTACAAGTGTTAGGAACAAAAAGGAAAATCAGCCTCCGGAAAGTCTGGGACAATCTTATTTCAGAGAAGACAGATAAATAAGGTGTAACCTTGATCTTCTGAAAAATTAAAATATTTTTGCTTTATGCCGGCCTTCAATGATTTTTACATTGAAGGCCGGTCATTTGCATTATTGCGGCAGATCTCACACATGCAGTATTGAAAATTGACTGAATGAAAGATCTGCAGGCGATTACCCTACAGTGACTCAAAATGTGATATTGCTGTGAAATATTTGATTTTAGGCTTAGATTGGTGTAACCTAAATGAATTGTATGGTCCGATAAGACTTTGGAGCATGCTTGTACAGATTGATAAAGGGATCGGATATGTCATCATCAGATAAACCTGTAAGGACAGCAAAAAATAATACCACAGATCATACGAAATATATTAACAGCAAAAAGAGAAATGTAAGATCAGAGGGAAGGCCACAGGTACAAAGAACGAAAAAAAGGGCCTCTTCTGTCGATAAATTGGCTTACATTGATAAGATAAATTCACTGGCAGGCTTTTTATTATTTATATTGCAATTGGTATTGTCCATTGTCTTTATTATTTTACTCAGTGTACTTAATGTACTCCCGGGTATATATATCATACTTGCGGCTGTTTTAATGCTCATCATACTTGCGGGAGTGTGGCTGCTCAGACTTCCCGGCAAGCAGAATAGGTATAAAAGAAAAAATGAGAAATATAAGCTGAAATTACGTATAAGGCGTGTGATTTCATTGGTTATATCCTTAATAATGTGCTTTGTACTTACAGTCGGATCATATTATATTCATCTTACTGATAAAGCATTGAATACGGTAACCGGTGACGGCTATGAGATTACAGTTTATAAGGTTGCTGTCTTGGATGAGGATCCTGCCGAAAAGATAACAGATACGCAAGGATATCTATTCGGTATATTATCTGATGACGATCAAATAAGCGATGCGATCGAACTGATAGAAGATGAGGCAAAATTTGATATAAAAACAAGTGAATACAGTGCGATGGACAAGCTCCTGGATGGCTTGTATGACGGAAAAGTTGGCGGAATAATATATAAAAGCTCTTATGGCGGAATGTTTGAAGATATCAGAGAGGATTATGGCAAGGATGTTCGTATCATATGTGAAGTAAAAATAAAAACATCCGTCGAAAATGATCCCGATGGGCAGATTGATGACACCGCGCAAACAGCTGAAATAGAACCGTTTATTCTGCTTCTCAGCGGTAATGATGAATATGACGAGGTTTCAGTAGTCGGCAGAAGCGATGTGAATATGCTTGCCGTTGTGAATTTTGAAAAGAGGCAGTTGATACTGATCTCGATTCCGAGAGATTATTATGTCCAATTTCCGGGAGTTACAGGCGAATCGAGAGATAAGCTTACACATGCAGGAATCTATGGTATGGACACCTTATGTGATTCGATCGGGCAATTGTTTGATACAAATGTGGATTATTATTGCAGAGTAAACTTCACATCGGTCATTGATATTATCAATGCAATAGGCGGCGTTGAATTTTACAATCCGGATGAATTCTATTCAGAAACATTCGAACATCTTTTTCCCGAAGGTACATATTGGTATGACGGATATTGGGCATTGCAATATATGAGAGAAAGATATGCATTTAAAGACGGTGATATAACAAGAGGAAAGCATCAGCAGATAATATTGGAGGCAATGATCAATCAGATAGTTTCCGCTGAAAGTCTTACAAATTATACATCGCTTATAAGTGCAATAGAAAAATGCGCTGTAACAAATATGCCGGAGTCGGAGATAAAATCTATCGTAAAACAACAGCTTGCCGAGGGCGGAGAATGGAATATTATGAAGACGCAGGCAAAGGGTGATGGTGAGGATATGTTTCAACCCAGCTATGCGATGGACGGATTGTATGTATCTGTTGTGATGCCATACAAGGAATCGGTTGACAGCATTTCCTCATTGATAAAAAAATGCCTGAATGGTGAGGAAATCACGGAAGAAGACCTTGCAGAGCCCACGTCATATACATATATTACAGATATTATAGAATAAAACGGTATATATGATTTGAGTCAGATAAAGTATTTAAATCCGTCTCTTAAGGTATGATTTAAGTAATGGAGAGATAATATGATAGTATACCAAGATGGTTTTTTGTGTGATATAGATATACATGCATGAGACCTTTGATACAAATAGTTAATGTGAGTAATTGAAGCTTATTAAAATGTCAAAATAAGAAAAGGGTGATCTTGAATTGAAATATACCGGAAAAAAAGAAAATATCAAATATATATCGGACAGAGAAGATTCAGGCAGCAGATCTGACAGGTACGCAGCCGCATCCGGCAGACAGACAAAAGGCGGATATGAAAAAAGATCAGATTTGCATACAAATAGCGGATTCGTAAATGACAGAACAAGCAACAGATTTAACAACGAAAAGCCAGATTATAGGTTCTTGCAGGAAAAGGATCTTTTGATCGAAGATGAAAACGATATGGAAGAGCCTCCTGTAAGGAGGACCATTAAGGAATGGATCGTTGAAGAAATACTTAGAAAACCTTTGGTCTTAGCAGGATCTGTTTTATTGGCTGTTGAGTTCGTGCTGTCGATCATATTTGTAATTCTTCTCATAGATTTCGGAATTTTTGCCTCATACATGCTTGTTGCTGCTATTGCAGTAGTTGTGATATTTTTTGCTGCGGCGCTTTTGCTTCAGCTTGGAAAAAAACGAAGCATGAAGATCGCGAGTATGATTATATCCGGTCTTATGTGTATTGTATTAATTATAGGCGATTTTTATATATTAAGAGCAAACGATGTTATAAGCTCTATAACGGGCAGCGCGTATAATGTAAATACATACATGGTTGCGGTGCTTGCCGATGACAGTGCTGAAAATCTGAAGGATGCAGCAGATTACACATTCGGTACAATGTCGAATATCAATAGTGATAACTTTAAAAAGGCAATGGAGGAGGTAAATAAAGAGGCCGGTAAAACAGTAAAGACCTCTGATTTTTCTACTGTCTCGAAGCTTCATGATGCGCTTTTTAACGAAGATGTAGGAGCGGTGATCTACGAAAGTTCATTTGAGACTATTATGGTAGATATGGACGAGGATTTCCTGAGCAAGATTAAAGTGATCGCTCAGATAAAGATTAAAGAAGATGCAGAAGCACCAACGGCTTCAGATGCCGACGTTCTAAACAATCCATATGCCATTTTTATAAGCGGCAATGATCAATGGGATGAAATATCTCTTACAGGCAGAAGTGATGTAAATATCATATGTGTTGTTAATCCTAAAAATCATCAGGTACTTTTGGTTACCATTCCCAGGGATTATTATGTTGAATTTCCCGGTGTCAGCGATGGATCAAGGGATAAATTGACTCATGCCGGTATTTACGGAACTGATGTTCAGCTTGACACTATCGAGAATATATTTGGCATGGAGGATATAGACTATTATGTCAAGGTTAATTTCTCGTCGCTTGTGGAGATCATTGATGCGATAGGCGGATTAGATATCTACAATCCATATAGCTTTTCTACAACATCGGCTGAAGGATATTATTTTGAAGAGGGTGATCTTCATCTCTCAGGCGAGGAAGCATTGTGGTATGTAAGGGAACGTTATTCTATAGCGGACGGAGATTTTGCAAGAGGTGTACACCAAATGCTTGTTATAGAGGCCCTTATTGATCAGCTGTGCTCTGCATCGAGTGTAACTCATTTTAATGCATTGATGGAGGCACTTGAGGACTGCGCTGTCACAAATATGCCGGATTCCAATATAAAGGCTATCATACAGGATCAGCTGAAAAATGGTTATTCGTGGGATATTCAAAAGCTTCAGGCAAAGGGCACATCTGCTTATCAGCCAAGTTATGCTGCGGGCGGTCAGTTCTTATCCATGGTCATACCTTATCAGGAATCTATAGATTATATATCTTCTGTCATAAGTAAAATAATGTCGGGAGAGCTTCTTGAAAATGTAGAAGATAACATGCCTGAAGGCAAGACATTGGCTGTTTCACTTGTTGATTATGTTGATGACGGCGGAGACGATTATTACTATGAAGAAACAGAGATAACGATACCTGACGAGGCGACAACTGAATATATACCCGATGATATTTCACAAGAAACAAACGAGTCCGTTACTTGGGAAGAGACAACAACGGCAGAAATTGTAACAGAACCGGAGACTGTATCTGCAGAGACGGCGGAGAATGTTCCGACTGACGAGCCGGTTAATTGATTGGTTAATCGATTGGTTTCCATACAGGCACCTTTTCGGCTGCCTGTATGGAAAATTCTGCAAAAGTATGATCTGAAAAATTAAAAAATAATAATTCTTTAAATTCAAAAAATTCGCTAAAGCGACAAAAAATCTTGATCGCTACATCTAAAAAAAACAATACCTGGTAAAAAATGGAAAAAAACATAACGATAACTCTCAGAATGAGTGAGATTGACGGTATATTACTTAAATGCTTTGCCGAGTACAACGGAGAAACAGTATCTTCATATATCAGACGGGTTGTAATGAATGATATTGAAAAAGAATACAGAAGCATTGAGAAAAAATATTCGAACGACGAAGGGACCGTGCATTGATACTGTTCGTCTTGTTTTAGCATATGCAAGGTGTTATAATCAGCGTGGTTTATTGCGATATTCGGAGGTTTTATTAATAATGGTTACAGTATTAGATCATGCACTTATCAAGCATAAATTAAGTATTATGAGGGATGAGGAAACATCCACTTACATCTTCAAACAAAATCTGGATGAAATAGCCAAGCTTATGGCATATGAGGTCACCAGAGATTTCCCGTTAAAAACAAAAAATATCAAGACTCCTATATGTGATACAGTCGGCTATGAGCTCGATCAAAAGATAGTTCTTGCTCCGATCCTCAGGGCAGGTATAGGACTTGTAGACGGATTCAGAGATATCATCCCTACGGCGAAAATAGGCCATATCGGCATGTATCGTGATGAGGAAACACTTGAACCGCATGAGTATTATTCGAGATTTCCTAAGGATATATCTCATTCAATCGTTATTGTTACAGACCCGATGCTGGCTACAGGAGGCAGTGCATCTGCGGCTATAACAAAGATAAAAGAAAGAGGCGCAAAGAAGATCCTTCTTGTTTGTCTTGTAGGAGTACCTGAAGGCGTGAAAAGGATACAGCATGACCATCCGGATGTTGATATAACTCTTGCAGCTATGGATGATCATTTGAATGAACGCGGATATATAGTACCGGGATTGGGTGATGCCGGTGACAGGCTGTTCGGAACCGATTGATCATTTTAAGATTGCACGACTGCGGCATATAAATATGTCGTAGTCGGATCGCATTATATTTATATCTGTATGACCATAAGAGAAGAAAAAGAAGAGAGAGAAAAGCAAATATTGAGCCCGTTTGCAACGCTAAGCATGTCTTCAAAAGGCAGAATGCATCCTGCACAGCCATGTGATATAAGGACATGCTTTCAGCGTGATCGGGATCGTATTATCCATTGCAAGGCGTTCAGGCGGCTTAAGCACAAAACCCAAGTGTTTCTTTCACCGATGGGCGATCATTACAGAACGAGACTTACGCATACGCTTGAGGTTTCTCAAATCGCAAGGACGATATCAACATCTTTGAGACTGAATGAGGATCTGACAGAGGCTATAGCTTTGGGACATGATCTTGGTCATACACCTTTCGGGCACGCGGGTGAGAGGACCCTGGATCGTAAATATCATTTTATCCACGAGCTCCAAAGCAAAAGACTGGTTGAAGTCCTGGAAAATGATGGGGCCGGTCTTAATCTGTGCTATGAAGTGATAGATGGCATCGCTAATCACAGCATGAACAGTATGCCGTCTACACTCGAGGGACGAGTAGTAAGATTATCTGATAAGATAGCTTATACAAATCATGATATGGATGACGCTATCAGAGCAGGCATTCTCTCGGAAAACGATGTTCCGAAGAGTATAAGAGACGCCTTAGGAGCGACTCATGGTGAGCGGCTTGATTTCCTTGTAAAGGATGTTATTGGCAATTCATTAGATAAAGATGACGTTCAAATGAGTCCCGAGGCTTATGAGGCATTTGAGGAGCTTAGGCTTTTTTTGACCGATAATCTTTACTTTAATCCTAAATGCAAATCTGAAGAGCTTAAGGCTGATATAATGCTTGATGCATTATACGATTATTATATAAAGCATATTGATGAGATGCCGCAGGAATATGCAAGATCAGTTGAAATACAACATACAAAGCCGGGCAGAGCGGTATGTGATTTTATTTCGGGTATGACGGACGTATATTCCGTTAATCTGTTTAAAAGGCTTTTCATACCGGGATTTTGGGAGAAATAGATGTTTTACCCTCAGGATATAGTTGATCAGGTTCTTGAATCGAATAATATCGTGGATGTGATCGGTGAATATGTTAATCTGACAAAAAGGGGAAACACTTATTTCGGTCTTTGTCCGTTCCATAACGAGAAAACGGCATCTTTTTCTGTAACCGATAATCCGGGCAAGCATATGTTCTACTGCTTTGGTTGTCACTCGGGCGGCAGTGTTCTTACATTTTTGATGAAATATGAGAATTGCTCATACAGTGACGCTTTGAAAATGTTGGCCGATAAAGCCGGGATAAAGCTTCCGGAGCCGGATTATTCAAAATCGGTATCCGAAAAATATAAAAAAAGTCAAAAGATCCTTGAAATAAATAAGGAAGCAGCAGTTTATTATTATCATTTACTTGCTTCGCCAAGAGGCGAGAAGGCCTATGCTTATCTGAAAGAAAGAGGCCTGGACGATAAAACAATAACATCCTTTGGGTTAGGTTATTCCGACAAATATAAAGACGATCTTTATAAATATCTGAAGAGCAAGGGATATTCGGATGAAGAGCTTAAGGAGTCACAACTTGTCACAATTAAGGAAACAGGTATAAGTGACGTTTTTTGGAACAGGGTGATGTTTCCGATAATGGATACATCAAACAGAGTGATCGGCTTCGGGGGCCGTGTGATGGGCAGCGGGGAGCCTAAATATCTCAACTCAAGGGAATCCATATGCTTTGAGAAAAATAAGACATTATACGGGCTTAATGCTGCAAAAAGACATAAGGACAGCGGCTTGATACTTGTTGAAGGATATATGGATGTCATCAGCCTTCACAGGGCCGGATTTACGCAGGCCGTTGCCTCACTCGGGACGGCCCTTACTGATAATCATGCACAGATCATAAAAAGGTATTGCAAAAAGGTATATATATCATATGATTCAGACGGTCCCGGACAGAATGCAACATTGAGAGCCATTGCAAAATTGAAAAATGCAGGATTGGATGTGAAGATTGTTTCGCTTAATCCATATAAGGATCCTGATGAATTGATAAAAAGCGCGGGAACAGATGAATATAAAAAAAGACTGAGTGAGGCTGAGGACAGTATTCTCTTTGAGGCAAGCGTACTTGCAAGATCATTTGATCAAAACGATCCCGCAGATAAAACAAGATTTGGCAATGAGCTTGCAGCAAGGATCGGATATATAAGTGATGAACTTGAGAGAGATAATTACATCAAAGCCTTCTGCAAAAGATACGGTTTTGAATATGATATACTCAATTCCAAGGTAAAGGGCTATGTTCTCAGTAATGAGGGCTTTAAAGCTGCACCGGTCCGTGAATTTAATGAAAAATTCGATAAAAAAAATAAGAACGACAAAGGGACGGCAGAAAATGAAAAAATGGTCTTATCTATTTTATGCTCCCGCCCGCAGTCATATAAGAGTATATTCGATATTATATCACCTGATGATTTTGTTACAGAACCGTACAAAACAATGGCCAGACTGGTTTTCGAACAGCTAAAGTCCGGCGAACTTAACGCCACAAACATAATAAATTATTTTGAAGACTGCGAAGATCAGGAAACGGTAAGTAAGGTTATTTATGAAGATCTTTCCGATATGAGCGAGGACGAAAGGAAAAAAGCACTCACTGATTGTACAGTTAAGATCAGAATCGAACAGCTAAACAGGCTCATCAACTCAGAAAGTGACATAAACATGATCATCAGATTGAAAAAAGAGCAGGAAGGATTAAAAGATATCAAGTTAAATTGATATTTACGCAGCAAGGAGAAAAATATGATTGATGATGAGAAGAATTTTGAAGAATGTCTTGAAAAGCTTATAAAAGATGCGGAAAGCAGGAAAAATTTTATCGAATATAATGAAATTGAAAAATATTTCCCTAACATGGATATTTCGGAGGCAAAGCTCGGTCATATCGTTGATTATCTGCAGAATAAGGGAATAGACGTTCTCAGAACTGATATCAATGATGATAATATTCTCATGGATTTTGAAGATGACAGTAAATCCATAGATGAGCTTTCCAATGATGAACTTGAGTCGGAGCTGGATTTCGATCTTGATCTCGATCTTACAGATCTCGAAAATAATATAAATATTGAAGATCATGTAAGAATGTACCTTAAGGAGATCGGAAAGGTTCCGCTGCTTACATCTGATGAAGAAATCGAGCTTGCTAAGCGCATGGAGCAGGGCGATGAGGAAGCCAAGAAAAAATTGGCCGAGGCCAATCTGAGACTGGTAGTAAGTATTGCCAAAAGATATGTTGGAAGAGGCATGCAGCTTTTGGATCTTATACAGGAAGGCAACCTTGGATTGATGAAGGCTGTCAAAAAGTTTGATTATAAAAAAGGTTACAAATTCTCAACATATGCCACATGGTGGATCAGGCAGGCTATAACAAGGGCGATCGCTGATCAGGCGCGTACTATACGTATCCCGGTGCATATGGTTGAGACGATCAATAAGCTTCTTAGAGTATCCAGGCAGCTTCTTCAGGAACTCGGACGTGAGCCTACCAATGAGGAGATCGCCGAGAGAATGGATATACCTGTATCAAGAGTAAGAGAAATCTTAAAGATTTCTCAAGACCCGATTTCCCTCGAGACTCCTATAGGTGAGGAGGAGGATTCTCATCTCGGAGATTTTATTAAGGATGAGAATATAACATCTCCCGCCGACGCAGTTGCCTTTGTATTGCTCAAAGAACAATTAAATGAGGTATTAGGAACACTTACTCCAAGGGAACAGCAGGTGCTTAAGCTCAGGTTCGGACTCGATGATGGTCGAACAAGGACTCTCGAGGAGGTCGGCAAGGAATTTAATGTTACAAGAGAACGTATCAGACAGATTGAGGCGAAGGCTCTCAGAAAGCTCAGACATCCGAGCAGAAGCAGAAAATTGAAGGACTTTCTTGACTGATGAGCATATCCTTGAGACTGAAATATATTGTTTCATTGGTGACACCCGGAAACAGATGCGCGGATATAGGTACGGATCACGGTTTTGTACCTGCTTGTCTCATTAAAGAAGGTATATCCGAATATGTCATAGCATCGGATATAAGCGCGGGTTCCTTGAAAAAAGCCGAAGAGCTTGCAAAAAGATATGATATTACAGACCGCATGATCTGCAGGCTATCCGACGGACTTGAAAATATTGCTCCGGGGGAGGTCGATACCTTGATCATTTCCGGTATGGGCGGTATTGCCATGACAAACATATTAGATAAAAAGCCCGCAGTGCTTGATATGGTTTCTGAGTTGATACTTTCACCGCACAGAGACAGCAATCTTGTAAGAGATTTCGTGATCGATCATGGATTTGTCATACTCAGTGATGAAACGATAACCGACAAAAAGAAGGATTATGTCATAATAAAGGCCGTAAGACAAAACGGATAATAATGTCATTGATGCTGCATTGGAAAAGATAAATTATCAAAAAGAACTTGATATATTATTAAATAGCATAAAAGATATCGGGAAAAGGCCGCGTCTTCTTTTGCATAGCTGCTGCGGACCATGCAGCAGCTATTGCCTGCAATATCTGAAGGATTATTTTGAGATCACTGTACTGTATTACAATCCAAATATTTATCCGGAAGAAGAATATGATCTCAGACTAAACGAGCAAAAAAAGATCATAAAGTGTCTGAATCGGGAATATGATATAAATATCGATCTTATTACGCTCTTATATGATCATAGCGAATTTTTAAGTGAGACACTCGGGTATGAAAATGAAAAGGAAGGCGGTATCCGGTGCAAAAAGTGCTATGAATTCAGATTGAAAAAGACGGCACAGCTTGCCGAGAAGGGCGGATATGACTATTTCGGGACTACGCTTACTGTAAGCCCGCATAAGAATGCAATGATCCTTAACAGTGTCGGTAATGAAGCTATGATAAATATAAATAATAAAGTGTTATGGCTTCCGTCTGATTTTAAAAAGAAGGACGGATATAAAAAATCTATTGAATTATCAAAAAAATATGAGTTGTACAGACAAAATTATTGCGGCTGCGAATTTTCAATATATCATGACAAACAGAAATAAATGACCTCGTAGAAAAGGAGTTTGAATATGTTTAACATAAAGACTATTGACGATATTAATGTAAACGGTCTCAGAGTGCTTGTAAGATGTGACTTCAATGTTCCACTTAAGGATGGAGTCATCACCGATGATACTCGCATAAGAGCCGTTGTTCCTACACTGAATAAGCTTATAGCCGATGGCGGAAAGCTGATCCTTTGTTCTCATCTCGGAAAGCCGAAGGGAAAGGTCGTAAAAGAATTATCCCTTGCTCCCGTTGCTAAAAGATTGTCCGAGCTGCTTGGTAAAGATGTGATCTTTACAGATGATGAGACTGTAACAGGAGACAAGGCAAAAAAAATCATCAATAATATGCAAAATGGTGAGATGGTGCTTCTCGAAAATACAAGATTTCGTCCTGAAGAAGAAAAAAATGATGAGACATTTTCAAAGGAACTTGCATCTCTTGCGGATGTTTATGTTGATGATGCTTTCGGTAGCGCACATCGAGCTCATTCCTCTACAGCGGGAGTGGCAGCATTTGTTAAAGAATCGGTTGCCGGTTATCTCATGAAGAAAGAGATCGATTTTCTCGGAAATGCAGTTGATAATCCCAAAAGACCCTTTGCAGCTATCATAGGAGGCTCAAAGGTTTCATCCAAAATCTCTGTTATTGAAAATCTGCTCAATAAGGTTGATATGCTGTTGATCGGCGGCGGTATGGCATATACATTTATCAAGGCACAAGGCGGCAATGTCGGAAAAAGTCTTGTAGAAGATGAATATCTTGATTATGCCAAAGAAATGATCGACAAGGCTGCTCAAAAAGGAATAAAGCTGTTCCTGCCGACGGATACTGTCATTTCAGACAAGCTTGAAGAGGGTACACATACACAGGTAGTTGATATTTTCAAGATCCCGGACGAAATGATGGGCCTCGATATAGGACCGCATACTATTAAAGAGTTTTCAGAGGCAATAGCCAAGTGCAAAACAGTCATATGGAACGGCCCGATGGGTGTATTTGAGATATCGGATTTTGCTGCAGGTACCAATGCCATTGCACAGGCCCTGGCAGATCTTAAGGATGCGATCACAGTAATAGGCGGCGGCGACAGCGCTGCAGCAGTCAATCAGGCAGGCTTTGCTGATAAGATGACTCATATCTCGACAGGAGGAGGCGCATCTTTGGAATTTCTTGATGGACGCGTCTTACCCGGAATTGCTGTACTTGATGAAAAATAATCTTAAATAAACAAATGGAGCTTTGAAGTAATAATGAGAAAAAGAATCGTTGCGGGCAATTGGAAAATGAATTTGACTCCAAGCGAGGCGGCTGCGCATATAAATAAACTCCTTCCACTCGTAAATGGTGCGGATGCAGAGGTGGTCTTTTGCGTGCCTTCAATAGATATTCCGTGTGCGGTCGATCTGACAAAAAATACAGATATACATATAGGCGCGCAAGATATGTCTTGTAAAGATAATGGCGCATATACAGGTGAGATTTCTCCTGCAATGCTTAAGGATTGCAAAACGGAATATGTGATCATCGGACATTCGGAGCGAAGAAAATATTTCCATGAAACTGATGAGATAGTAAATCTAAAGGTAAAAAAGGCGCTTGAATACGGTTTGATCCCTATTATATGCTGCGGAGAATCATTGCAGCAAAGAGAACAGGGCATTACCTTAGAATGGATCAATATGCAGATTAAGATTGCTCTAAAGGATGTGCCGGCCGAAAAGATAGCATCAACTGTGATCGCATATGAACCTATCTGGGCAATCGGTACCGGAAATGTAGCTACCAAAGAGCAAGCTCAGGAGGTATGTACTTCTATAAGAAAATGTATTTCAGATATTGCAGGCAGCATTGCTTCCGAAAAGATCAGGATTCTGTATGGCGGAAGTGTAAACGGCGAAAATGCTCCTGAATTGTTTGCCATGGATGATATTGACGGCGGACTTATAGGAGGAGCAAGTCTGAAAGCAGACTTTGCAAAGATAGTTACGGCATGATCAGCTTTATAAAAGGGACGATCGTCTCGATAAATGACGGAAATGTTATAATCGAAAATAATGGCATGGGCTATTGCGTCAATATGCCGTCGAATGCTTTATATCAAGTATGCGAAGGCGATAAAGACGTTAAGATCTATACATATATGGTTGTTAAGGAAGACGATATTTCCTTATATGGCTTCTTAACCTTACCGGAACTCAATATGTTCAAGATGCTTATTTCCGTAAATGGGATAGGCCCTAAAGGGGCTGTGGGCATATTGTCTTCTATTTCGATAGATGAACTTAGAACAGCTATAGTAATGGAGGATCACAAGCTTATAGCCGGTGCAAAGGGTATTGGATCAAAGACCGCGCAAAAGATTGTCATAGAACTTAAAGGAAAAATTGAGGCAGATAAGCTTCAACATGCTGGAACACAATCTGCGGCAGGTACAATACAAAAGGCAAGTTCGACATTTTCTGAGGCAATTGATGCACTCGAGGCTCTCGGATTTACAAGGAGCTCTGCCTTGAACGCACTCAATAGGCTTGAAAATACGGAGAACATGACTGTATCCGAACTGATTGGAAATGCACTCAGTATCATAGAATGACATAAATGCAATGGCAAAAGATAGAAATCATACGATAAATACATCTATAAATAATGCTGTAGAGGTGATGCTCGAGGATAATCTCAGGCCTAAGAAATTAAAGGATTATATTGGGCAGGAGAAGATCAAAGAAACACTGCAGATATATATTGAAGCAGCGAAAAAAAGAGGTGATCCGCTGGATCATCTGCTTTTTTATGGTCCGCCGGGACTTGGTAAAACGACACTTGCGGGTATCATTGCCAATGAAATGAATGCTCATCTCAGAGTTATTTCAGGGCCGGCTATAGAGATACCGGGCGAGATCGCAGCAATCATCAGACGACTTGGCGAAGGTGATGTGCTTTTTATCGATGAGATCCACAGATTAAATAAACCGGTTGAGGAGACACTGTATTCTGCCATGGAGGATTTTGCGATTGATGTCGTGACCGGAAAAGGCAGCGCTGCAGATACTATACATATCGAGCTTCCACATTTTACTCTTATAGGTGCCACCACGAGAGCAGGACTTCTTTCGGCACCTTTGAGGGATCGTTTTGGCGTTGTGAGCAGGATGCAGTTTTATGAGCCAAGTGAGCTGGCAACAATCGTAAAAAATTCGGCAAAAAAGCTGGGCGTGGAGATTGACAGCGATGGAGCTTTGGAGATTGGACGAAGAAGCCGCGGAACGCCTCGTATTGCGAACAGGATGCTTAAAAGAGTGAGAGACTATGCTCAGGTAAGATATGACGGATATATAGATAAAAATATTACTGACGAAGCACTCAATTTGCTTGATATCGACAGTGAAGGTCTGGATATGACAGACAGACAGATATTGAGAATAATGATAGATAAATTTGCCGGAGGACCTGTGGGACTTGACACATTAGCGGCTGCTATAGGTGAGGATCCCGGCACACTGGAAGATGTATATGAGCCTTATCTTGTAAAAAAAGGGTTTATAAACAGGACACCGAGAGGAAGAGTGGTTACAGATCTGGCCTTCAGTCATTTGGGTTTGGAACATGTATGAGATAGCACTTGCGATTGCCAAATATTTCATAATTTTTTTATTTGCAATATTTTCCTGTATTTCTTTTTTGACGCAAAAAAGTATTGTGCAGGCTAAAGAGCAGATAACGTTACGGCTGCAGGGTGTTCTTATCATTGCCGTTCATTTTTTCTCTTTTTTCTGTATATTTTTGAATGCGGCAGCCGGAAATGCGGGTGATATCGGTAAAACATCGGTCGCAATTTTATATGCTCTTCAATTGCTTTATCTCATATTTATCATATATGTGCTTCCGCATATCGTAAGACTGAGCAAGGCTATAAATAATTGTATGTGCATGCTCATAACTATTGGCTTTGTTATACAGACAAGGCTTTCCTTTGCGACAGGCAGGAAACATTTTATCTTTATTACAGTCTCTACGTTTATATATATCATTGCTGCGCTTCTTTGCAAAAAGGTTTCTTTTCTTTACAAGCTGACCTGGCTTTACTACATAATGGGTCTTTGCCTTTTACTTATAGTATTTATTTTTGCAAAACTAAGCTATGGCGCAAAGATATCTATAGATCTGGGTTTTGTGTCCGTACAGCCTTTTGAATTTACAAAGATACTATTTGTTTTCTTTACTGCTGCGGCCTTTAATAAGGCCAATGATTTTAAACATGTTTTGATAACTGCGATTTGCGCGGCATCGTATATTTTGATCCTTGTTGTATGTACCGAACTCGGAACCGCGCTTATTCTTGCCGTGGCATATGTAATGATGCTTTTTGTCGCGACCAAAAAAATCCTTTATCTTGTAATCTGTATCGTAGCCTTTGCCGCTGCATGTGTTGTTGCATATTTGCTCTTCAGCCATGTCAGAGTAAGGGTGGATGTATGGCTTAACCCATGGTCGGATATAGACAATAGGGGATATCAGATAACGCAATCACTATTTGCAATAGGCACAGGCGGGTGGCTGGGACTTGGTCTTTATGCAGGCATGCCGACATATGTACCGATGGTAACCAATGATTTTGTTTTTTCAGCTATTGCCGAGGAACTGGGTTCTGTATTTGCTGTATTTTTAATACTGCTTTGTTTGTGCTTCACATTAATGATCTTTCGTGTTGCGCTTAAGGTTTCAAAGCCTTTTTATAAGCTGCTTGCATTCGGCCTTGGAGCGGTATATGCTTTTCAGGTATTTCTTGAGATCGGCGGTGCCATCAAATTTATACCATCTACAGGGATCAATCTGCCTTTTATCTCAAGCGGAGGAAGCTCTCTTGTCGCGTCAATGGTTCTGGTTGCAGTTATCCAAGGACTTTATGTTATATCCGAGGCTAATGAGAATCGCATAAGCGAGATATCAGATGACGAAATATCATTAGATACAGACGATCATAATGACATACAGGATAGGATAATCCTTGTTGATCCAGAAGATATATGTGACGAAGATGACGGAAAAAGAACAGAATAATTATGATTACGGAAGATCATGAAAAAGGAAGATAATAAAGAAAAAAAAGTCAATATTAAAAAGATGATCAACCAAGATATCTTTAAGGTCTCAATATTCTTTTCACTGCTTTTCTTTGCGTTGATTTTCTTTTTGGCTAAGTATCAGATATTTGATGCAAGCTCGGCTATAAATAATAAATATAACAGGCGGTCCGATGTATTAAAGGAGAAGGTCTTGCGCGGATCTATTTACTCCTCTGACGGTAATATACTCGCATATACGACAACAGATGAAAACGGGGATGAGGTAAGGGTATATCCTTATGGATCGAACTTTTTCCATGCGGTAGGCTATGAGCAAAACGGCGGTATGGGACTTGAATCATCCTATAATTATTATCTTTTGTCATCACATGAAAATATATTAAAAAAGATATACAGTGAATTCGGCGGTACAAAGGTAAAAGGTGACAATATCATTACAACCTTGGATCTGGAGCTGCAAAATAAGATAAATGATATATTGGGAGAAAATGAGGGGGCAGTTATTGCCATGGATCCTTATTCCGGAGATATACTGGCCATGGTCTCCAAGCCGGATTATGATCCGAATTATATAGAAGAAGCATGGGACACCATAGTTTCCGATTCTGATAACAGTATATTGTTAAACAGGGCTACTCAGGCAACATCGACACCCGGTTCGACATTTAAAATGTTTACGCTGCTTGAATATTACAGAGAAAATGAAGGCAATATTTCCGATTTCAGTTATAATTGTACGGGATATATTACAGTAGACGGGCAGACATTCGGTTGCCCCAACGGTACCGCACATGGCACTATGGATCTTAAAAGCTCATTTGCTCATTCCTGCAATTGTGCGTTTTCGGAAATAGGTTTAAGCCTTGATATAAACAGCTTCTATAACGATAATGTCGATTTGCTGTTTAACTCGGATATTGACATCGATATAGAATATAATCAAAGCAGTTTTTCACTTGATGCTTCGGATTCAGCCTTTAAGGCAGCACAAACTGCATTTGGTCAGGGAGATACTCTTACATCACCGCTTCATTTAGCTCTTTTTACCTGTGCTGTTGCAAATGAAGGAAGACTTATGACACCGCATTTAGTAAATGCGATTACCGACAGCGAAGGGAATGTGGTAAAAGAATTCGAAAACGAACTCTACTTGGAGCTGATGTCATCCGATGAGGCGTCATTTATGAAGGATTGTATGCGTGCTGTTGTAACAGACGGAACCGGTATCGTATTGAGTTATGACGGCAACTACTTTGCATACGGAAAGACAGGGACGGCCGAAACCTTGAGCAATAAGTCAGAGAATCATGATCATTCATGGTTTACGGGATTCGCGGAAAGTAACGGCAGGGCGATAGTTGTATGTGCAATGATCGAAAATACTCAAGAAGCCGGCATGACGGGTATTTCGGTCGCCAAGCAAGTGTTTGATCATTATTTTCCATATTGATCAAAAAGATGTTTTTCATCAGATTAGCTATATGAGCTTAAGTTGATTCAAAAAATACTTAAGTTAAAAAAAACAGAATAAAAGAAAAAATAAAAAAAAGAAACAGAGGTAACATTGAATGATAAAAAGTATGACAGGCTTCGGGCGATGTGTTAATACAAACGAAAAAGGAAAAATAACGGTAGAAGTGAAATCCGTAAATCATAAATATCTGGATGCATCAGTGAAAATGCCGAGAGTATTTAATCCGTTTGAACCTGAAATACGTAATGTCCTTAAAAAATACGCAAGCAGGGGAAAGGTAGATATCTATATAACGTATGAAAGAGCAGATCGTTCAAGCGAGAGAGTAAAATATAACAAAGCGCTTGCTGCAGAATATTATGATAAGCTGCTATGTCTTAAGGAGGATCTTACACTGCAGGGAGATATTAATATTGCATTGATCGCAAAGAGCCCGGATGTTCTGACAATTGAAGAGGATGAGGAGGACGAAAATGCACTTTGGTCTGTGCTGCATCCGACACTAGAGGGCGCACTCGCCGCCTTTGTTGAGTCAAGAGGAAGTGAAGGAGAAGAACTTGGATTAAATATATCCGAAAAACTTAATGAAATGGACGGATATGTTGCATTTATCCAGGAACGGCTGCCGAGTATAATAGAAGAGTTTAAAAACAAACTCAAAGAAAAGGTTTCTCAATTTATTGATGACGGAAAGATCGATGAAGGCAGAATCGCAGCTGAAGTCACGATATATGCGGATAAGATAGCGATCGACGAGGAACTTGTAAGATTGTCCACTCATATAAAACACATGCGAAAAATATTGAAGCAGGAGAAAGATATAGGAAGGAATCTTGATTTTCTCGCACAGGAGATGAACCGAGAGGCAAATACTATACTTTCAAAATCAAATGATATCGAGGTAACCGATTGCGGAATTTCACTTAAAACTTGTATAGAAAAGATAAGAGAGCAGGTGCAAAACATTGAATAATTCGGGTATTCTTATAATTTTATCGGGTGCTTCAGGAGTCGGAAAGGGCACCGTAGTAAAAAAACTTCTTGAAAAATATCCAAATGATTACGCGCTTTCTATCTCGGCAACAACACGCAGCCCGCGAGAGGGCGAAGTAGACGGAAGGGAATATTTTTTCAAATCAAAAGAAGAATTTGAAGAAATGCTTAAGAATGGCGATCTGCTTGAGCATGCAGATTATGTTGAGCATTCCTACGGAACACCTAAAAAATGGGTGATCGATAAACTGAAAAAAAATATAAATATCATACTTGAGATTGAAACAAACGGGGCTTTTCAGATAAAAAAATTAATGCCGGAGGCAATCTTGGTATTTATTAAAGCTCCAAGCATGGAAGAACTCAAGCATCGCCTTGAGTCAAGAGGAACAGAATCTCCTGAGGTTATTGAAAGACGCCTTGAAAAGGCACGGGAAGAAATAAAAAAAGCAGAGCAATATGATTATATTATTACAAATGATATAGTTGAAAAAACGGCCGATTTATTGCATAATATTGTTTTAGTCAATAAAAAACTTAATTTAGGAGAGAAAACTATGCTTCATCCTTCATATTCAGATTTAATAAATTCCGTGAATACAGGAGCCGAAGACGGCAATGAACCTGTAGTTCAAAGCAGATATTCAATCGTTATGGCTGCATCAAAGAGAGCAAGACAGATCGTTGACGGCTCGGAACCGCTTGTAGATCATGATGCAACATCTAAGCCTTTGTCAATAGCCGTAGATGAGATTTATTCTCAAAAAGTCAGAATTCTCGGCAGTGATCAGAAATAATGAAAGTTTTTTTCCTCTCATTAGGATGCGATAAAAACAGAGTTGATTCCGAGAAAATGCTCGGTATGCTCGGTGCATCCGGGTTTTCTTTTTGTGATGATGAGCATGAGGCGGATGTTATAGTCATTAATACTTGCTGCTTTATTGATTCTGCCAAAGAAGAATCAATAGACGCAATTCTTGAAATGGCAAAAATGAAGGACGACGGCGTCTGCAAGCGTCTTGTTGTGACCGGCTGCATGGCCGAAAGATACAAGACTGAGATCTTAAAAGAGCTTCCCGAGGTTGATGCTATTGTTGGAATCAATGAGCTTGCCGATGTTATAAAGGCCTCAGATCCGGATCATGTCACAGATGAAAAAAACAAAATACCTGATTATAAAAGGATCATAACAACACCCGGTCATTTCGAATATATAAAGATCGCAGATGGCTGTGACAAGAGATGCACATATTGCGCCATACCGAATATCAGAGGGCATTACAAGAGTATTGCATATGAAGAAGTTTTAAAAGACGCTGAAAATATGGCAGCAGCAGGTGTCAAAGAACTTATATTGGTCGCTCAGGAGACGACTTTGTATGGTACTGATCTGTATCATGAAAACAGATTGCCATCGCTGCTGCATGAGCTATGCAAAATAGAAGGCATTAATTGGATCAGGCTTATGTATGCATATCCCGAGGATGTAGATGAGAAACTTCTTAGAACGATAAGTGAAGAAAAGAAGATAGTTCATTATCTGGATATTCCGGTGCAGCATTCTTCAGATAAGATCCTTAAGAGGATGGGCAGAAGGACATCCCGGGCCGAACTTGAAAAAAAGATTGAATTAATAAGGACGATAATACCGGATATTACATTAAGAACGACTTTGATAACAGGTTTTCCGGGTGAGACTTGCAAGGATCATGATGATGTAATTGATTTTATTAAAAAGATCAGATTTGATCATTTAGGCGTTTTTAAATATTCAAGAGAGGATGGCACTCCTGCAGCTGCATTTTCAAATCAGGTGTCCGAACGCGTTAAAGACAGGCGATATGACGATATCATGAAGGTACAAAATGTTATATCGCACGAAAAGCTTAAGGAGAAGATAGGAAAAGTCTTTGACATAATGGTTGAAGGATATCTTCCCGAGGACGATATATATGTAGGCAGGACATATATGGACGCACCGGATATTGACGGATTCTTTTATATTGCATCGGGCAGAGAGCTTATGACGGGAGACATCATCACAGCAAAATGTACTGATGCCAGTGATTACGATCTTTACGGTGAGATAATAGAATAACCATCTGAGCTTTGCATATTGCACGACCGCCTTTTATGGAAGGCATTTTCATCTATAGCCGTATTATTTAATACTTGAGGTTTATCATGAATTTACCGAATAAACTTACGATATTAAGACTGATATTTGTTCCATTCTATATTTTTTTCTTGATGATGGATTCGATCATATATGAAAAATCAGATATGATATTTTTCAGTCACATTGCGCTAATTCTTTTTCTGCTTGCATCATTTACGGATATGTTAGATGGAATGATAGCCCGCAAATACGGATTGATAACTGATTTCGGGAAATTTGCGGACCCGCTTGCAGATAAGATCTTGGTCGTATCTGCCATGGTATGCTTTGTTTCATTAGACAGGTTGCCTTTCTGGGTATGCATCATTATCTTGGCACGTGAATTTGCCATATCCGGATTCAGGCTTGTTGTTGCGGGCAAAGGGATCGTCCTTGCAGCCAGCAAATTAGGAAAGAGCAAGACGGTATTTCAGATGATCATGTGTTCAATGATGTCATTTAATATTGATCTTTTAGCTGAAAAATATGGTTGGCCGGGGGTCATACCTTCGATATATACGATTATCGCAAATATCGTTATGTATATAGCTCTTTTGCTGACTGTCATATCAATGATCGATTATTTTTATAAAAATAAAAACTCTTTTTCGTTAAAATAATCTCGCAGGCATGGCAAAATATCCGATGATCTCAGATCAATATGGATACAAAAAGTGCGTATATTGACATACAGACGACTTATATAAATACCAATATTTTGCAAATGATAAAGAAGATAAAAAATTCAATACTTACAAATCTTTATATTTTCATACTCCATATTGCTTTCAGATATAAGGTTTATTATGAGGATGGATCCCAAAAGGATAACCCACCCCAAGGTATTTATATAACGAACCATATGTCGCTTCTTGACGGCATACTTATGCGGGCAGTCTTAAAAAAAGCCGATGTCTATTCACTTATAACCGAAAAATGGTATAACAAGAAATGGGCCAGAGCTTTGCTTTTTTATGAAAAAACAATTCCTGTAAATCGTAATAATCCCGGTACTGAGTGGCTGCATAAATGCAGAAAACTGCTTAAAGAAGGTAAGAGCATCAATATTTTTCCGGAAGGACATGTGACCAAGCAGGGACCTATGGATGTCTTTAAACCCGGATTTCTTTTGCTTGCATCCATGTCAAACAATATACCGATCATCCCTGTTGCAACGGTCGGAAAATACAAATGGTTTTTCGGTGAACGCAAACGGATACTTATAGGTAAGCCCATAGCATTTGACAAGAATAAATTTTCACTTCAATCGTCGGATATGCAAGCCTATGCTGAGGAATTCAGAGAGATAATTAAAACAATGCGGGAACAGCTTGAAAAGGATGAAAAGTACAGATGAAGACAGGACTTATACTTGAAGGCGGAGCATACAGGGGTATCTTCACTACAGGTGTTATCAGTGTTTTAAATGCCAATAATATTGAATTTGATTATGTAGCCGGTGTTTCTGCCGGTGCCGGAAATCTGGTCGATTACATAAGCAAACGTGACGATGTATCAAGAAGCTTTATCTCACTTATGAAAAAAAATAAGTCCTTCGGAATAAAGCAATTTATTAAAAGCGGCTACTTCCTGAATATTGACGATATGGCTAAAGATCTTATGACAATCGATGACAACGGTGTTGCCGAGGCTATGCTTAATACAAAAATGGATGTTGAGATCGTCTGCTCTAATTGTATTACCGGATGCGCCGATTATCTTTATGAACGTAAATCCATCAGAAAGCTTATAGAAATCGGGAAGGCGAGCTGCTCGGTTCCCATAATCACAAAGCCGGTCATGATCAACAATATTCCATATGTTGACGGCAGCGTAACGGATGCTATACCGGTAAAACGTGCATTAAATGAAAAAAATTGTGATAGGGTAGTGGTTGTCCTTACGAAAAGCGACGGAAGTAAGGCAACGGATTATTCAAAATTTCCATTGCTCGCGCGCATTAATTTCCATGAAGATTATCCTCGTATGGAGCATGTATTGATGCATAGGATGGAAGAATATAACAAAGAACTTGAATATATCGAAGAGCAGGAAAAAAAGGGAACAGTATTTATAATTCGTCCCTCAATAAAGGGCGTAAAAAAATTCGATAATGACACCACAAAGATAAATAATTTTTATCTGCATGGTGTAGATAAGATGACAGAGCGGCTTGATGCTTTAAAAAATTTTCTTGAAATAGAATAAGCAATTAAACCTGCTGTCCTGATGCAAATGTTTTTACGGCAAGATCAATGAAATCCTTTGCGATCTTACTCTGGTATCTTGCAGAGTTATAACCTATAGCTATGGTGCTGCCCGGAGATGTAAAGGGCAATATTTCAACCTTGTCACGAAGGTAGTTATACTTTTTGCCGCAGACGATATATGGGGAGTCAAGATATGGCCCGGGAACAACAGTTAATCCCGCACCCTCGGCTGCAAGAGCAAAAGCAGTCTGTACATTTTGTGTTTCAAGCCGTACAAAGGGCTCGATGCCGGCATATTTGAATTCCGCATCTACAGTTACCCTGATGCGATCGTTCTTTTGAAGCAATACAAATGGAAGATCCTTGAAAATATTCAGATCAGGTTTCTTTTTATACTTGTCAAGAATCTCATCATAGTTATCTTCGAATTTGTCCTTGAGAAGCTCTTTGGGTGCTGCAATATAAAGATTTTCATGGATCAGATCGGTCGTTATTGCCTCAACAGAGACAAATGGTGTGAATCCTATCAATACATCAATATCACCCCTATTTAAGGATTCTTCCAACAATCTGGTCGATCCTTCGGTTAAGAACAAGGAGACATTGGGATATTTTTTTATGAATTCAGGCAGGATACTTGGAAGGATCATCTGCCCTCTGGTGTGAGTGATACCTATTTTTAATTCCCCGCGGACATTATCTGCGATATCGTTCATGATAAGCTGCGTCTGGTTGTATATATCCAATATTTTATTTGCAGATTTCAGCATCTCTTTGCCGGCCGTTGTAAGCTGAAAGCCGTGTTTTCGGTTGAATAATCTGCAGCCAAGTTCCTCTTCCATTCTCGAAATTTGATTTGATAATGCCTGCTGTGTTATTCCAAGCTGTTCGGCAGCTTTTGTGATATTATTTTCCCTGGCGACTGTTTGAAAATATTCCAGATTTTGAAAATTCATTTATTTGTCCTTTTGAAATAATATATTCTTGGTTATATAATCTTTTAGGTTTATAATCTCTTAAGTTTGTAATTTTTCTGATCTGTGACCTGTTAAGATTATGCCATTTATATTTATACTTGGTATGCCGCAGCTATTTCCGACAGCCACCGATTGAAGATTATAGCACAATGTTTTGAATGAAACAATATTTTTCTTGTGAACGAATAGCCAGGCTATGATAATGAGTATATTTGCGAGGATCGTTAATTAATGAAATATATTTCCGTTAAAGATTTAATCACTGCTTTTCTTTTGCAGGCCTCCATAATATATGCGGATGTAATGATGCATGTATTGTCTGTTAAAAGCGCTTACACTATATACAGCCTGGCAATAACTGTATTTTCGTGTTCAGCAGCCGGTTTATTTATATTTTTTATAAGTTCAATAAGCAGGTTCAAGGCGTTGAATACATTTATAGCATTTGCATCTGCGGAATTGATAATATTTCATATATGTGTTGAATACTTTTTGAAAAAGACATATACGCAATATATAGAAATAAAGACAATTTTAGGCGGCTTGGGCGGTATTTTTTCCGAAGCCGGCAGCGAAATATTAGGGATCATTACGGGATATTGGCATATCATTCTGATCTTCCATATTCCTATCATTGTTCTTGTGATTTTGCGAATACTGGATGTTATCACATTTCAAGAGATAAAGGTTAGAGGATTGCTTAAATGTATTATACTTGCCGCTTTAATCGAGATATGTGCAGTTGCAATGTTGTTCGTTCCCAAAAAATCACGTGAGGCGGTGACTGAAAAGTTCAGATTTGATAACATAGTCAAGAATTATTCCTCGCTTACCGCTATAAAATCAGATACCATTTATACTATTTTCGGAAACCCCTGGAAGGGGTCACTTAATGTTTATGCACAAGATGCTGCCAACACGAGTGATTATTCAGAAGATGAATATAATGTCTTAAATATAGACTTTGATGAAATGTTTTCTCTCACATCCGACAAAACGGTTAAAGAAACTATTGAATATATCAGCCAACTTGTGCCAAGCAAAAAAAATAAATATACGGGTATATTTGAGGGAAAAAATCTTATACAGATAACAGCAGAATCTTTTGTGCCGTATATAGTTGACGAGGAGCTTACGCCGGCTCTATACAGATTAAAAGAAAACAGTATTGTTTTTGAAAAATATTATCAGCCATTATGGAGCGGTTCCACGACTACCGGAGAATTCCAGATCATAAGCGGTCTGGTGCCTTACGACGGATACTATTGCATGAAAGATACTATAGGCAATGATATGAGATTTACCATTGCAAATCAATTGAAAGAAAAAGGATATAATACGGTTGCTTTTCATAACGGAACATACAATTATTACAACAGGCACATAACGCATAAAAATTTTGGCTATGATGAGTATTATGCAAATAATTACGGCATGACCGGGCTTAGCGGCGGTAAAGACGGGTGGCCGCAGAGCGATCTTGAAATGATGCAATTTATAGCTCCGGAATTCATATCAAAAGATAATGAACCCTTTTGCGAATATATAATGACAGTGAGCGGGCATTCCTCATATGTTACAACAAACTGGGTAGTCGAAAAAAATTACGACGAGGTCTGCAAGTGGGCTAAGAAGAATGGTTACAACTATTCCAAAGCGGTGCTTTGTTACTATGCATGCAATCTGGAGCTTGAAAAGGCGTTAGAGTATCTATTTGAACAATTAGAAGAGGCAGGGACACTTGATGATACCGTGATAGTGCTTACAGGCGATCATTATCCATATGCCCTTTCTGATAAAGAACAATATGATGAGGACGGCAATAAGACAAGATATGCTATCGGTGATAAGATCGAAGAGCTTTTTGGATATAAACCCGAGGACCAGGCAGAACAAAATTTTAATGCACTATATATTTGGAGCAATGAATTAGAGGATTCGTCAGAAAAGATAACAGTTGAAGAACCCGTAAGCAGTGTGGATATACTGCCGACGCTGTCCAATCTGTTCGGTGTTGATTTCGATTCGAGAATGCTTACAGGACGTGATGCATTGGCGGACGATACATGCCCACTTGTAATATTTGCAGATTATAGCTGGCTTACTGATATCGGATATTATGATATGCAAGAAGATACCTTTAAGCTTAGTGACGGCAGTATGGCCGCAGACGGTGAATATGACGAGTATATCGAAAAGATAAATTTATTGGTCGAAAACGAGGTGAATCTTTCAAGTAATATTATTCTTTATGATATATACAGACTGCTTGATTAAATTTATGGGCAGTTTGTTTATATGATTTTAAAAGCATATTTTTACACGAATCATATCCTTTTTTCCACATGAGACATTTCTTCAACTATGTATTTACAGATACTTTGGCATGATGGGTCTGTGAGTATATTATCCGATCCGTTTTGTACAAGCTTAACTTGAATGTTGTCATAGCCTTGCTCTCTGAGCAGGTCTGTTACCTTATCGGTTCTGTTTTTGTCTTTAATGCTTGAGCTTGATCGATCGTATATTATCCTTATTGGGATATCAGTCTGCTTTTTGATCCAGCTGCCGACTCTGTATGCCTGATCAAAAAGTGATATATATGTATTGCATGCGTTTAGCGTATATATATTCATTTTTTCATTTGTGAGCTTAAGACCGGTATAGTGTTGTTCCGTATATTGATCTTCGGAAATATATTGACGTCCGAACAGATTTTTTTGTATTTTTTCGGATCTGTAATAATCTCCTCTAAACAATTGAAGAATAAAAGATTTTAAACGTATAGAAAGAGAAGGGCTTTTAGCAGGTATGCCGCTTAAAAAGAATCCATCCGCAAAATAATCATATTTTTTTAAATATGATATTGCGATCAGTGCTCCGATTCCTTGCCCGATAATAAAATACGGCTTATCAGGGAATCTTTCTGTGATCATTTTTGTGATATCATGAATATCACTTACCAGATTTTGTGCTCCATTGTCGCCTATATATCCAATATCCGAGAAGCTTTTTGTGTTTGATCCATGTCCTCTCAGATCGCTTATTATTACAGCGTATCCGCATGAAGAAAGATATTTTGCAAACATGTCATATGTTTTGCGATCCTCAAAGAAGCTGTGTATTATCTGAATGGCACCTTTTACAGTGCCTGACCCTTGAGGAAAATATATTTTAACGTGTGCCGGTACATTTAACATTTATCAAGCTCCGCTCAAAAATCAATAATACCAATATTTTTCAAAAGATTTTTCGGCACCATTATGTTTCCTTTCCCGGTGCCTATAAATATATCAGGCTTGGACAGACCATGAAAATCTGATCCGCCGGTTATGCCAAGTCCGACTGAAGATGCAAGGGATGAAAATCTTTCAGTATCACCGGGCTTGTTATCTGAATGAAATGCCTCAATACATTTAAAGCCTATATCCTTAATAAATTTAAAAAGCTGAATATACCCGTCGTCCGTAAGCTTATATTGAACGGGATGTGCAAGTGAGCAAACGCCTCCAGCGTACGTGATCAGCTTATATGCGTCTTCGGCAGATATCGTGAACTTGGGAATGTAACACGGGCAGTTGCCTCCGAGATATTTTGAAAATGCTTCATGAATATCCTGCACATATCCCTTTTCAACCATAAGGCGACCCATAACAACACGATTGATGACAGAGCAATGCGATTTTTCCTGTAATTCACGCATTGTAATATCAATGCCGTTTTGCCTGAGCAGCTCACACATTTTTTCGTTTCGTTCATATCTGAGTATTGCCAAGTCTGAAAGGGTATCTACCAGAAATTCATTTTCATGATCAAAATTGTATCCGAGTATGTGAATCTCTTTTCCCATCCAATGTGATGATATCTCGACTCCAGATATAACATGCAGCGGCAAGCCCTCTGCGGCATGCATGGCAGGCGCGACAGCCGAGACTGTATCATGGTCGGTTATCGCCATAGCATATAATCCGATTTCCAATGCTTTATGGACGACTTCCTTGGGACTTAAGCTTCCGTCAGATGCAGTCGTATGTATATGTAAGTCTATAAAGTCCATTATTCTTCCGGTTCAATGTCATCAGTTTCGGCAACAGTATATACAGTACGTTTCCTTGCAGCTATGTCAGATGCAAGATATTCATCATATGTTGTAATCTTGTCGATAAGTTTGCCGTCGACTATCTCCATTATCCTGTTTGCGGTTGTTTGAACAAATTGATGGTCATGGCATGCAAATAAGACAACTCCCTGGAATTTGATAAGAGCATTATTGAGTGCGGTTATGGATTCCATATCAAGATGGTTTGTCGGTTCGTCAAGTATCAAAACATTTGTGGCAAGTATCATCATTTTGGAAAGAAGACATCTGACCTTTTCACCGCCTGAGAGGACGCGTAATTGCTTGACACCGTCTTCACCTGCAAAAAGCATTCTTCCCAAAAATCCTCGCACATATGTAGCATCTTTTATTTTTGAATATTGTGTCAGCCATTCTGCTATTGTTTCATCTGAGTCAAATTCGGCAGTATAATCTTTTGGAAAATAGCTTTGTGAGGTGGTTACGCCCCATTTAAATGAACCGCTGTCTGCCTCATCTATGCCCATCAATATATTGAAAAGAGTTGTCTTGGCAAGCTCATTTCCGCCGACGAATGCAACCTTATCATCATGTCCGAGGGTGAATGATATATTGTCAAGCACCTTAACCCCGTCAACCGTTTTACAAAGGCCTTCAACTTGCAGAACTTCATTGCCTATTACACGTTCAGGCTTAAAATCAATAAAAGGATACTTGCGGCTTGAGGGACGTATCTCGTCCAATTCGATCTTTTCAAGTGCACGCTTTCTGCTGGTAGCCTGTTTGGCCTTTGAGGCGTTTGCAGAGAATTTCTGGATAAATTCCTGAAGTTCCTTGATCTTTTCTTCTTTCTTTTTGTTTGCCTCTTTCATCTGCTTGATGATAAGAGCGCTGGATTCAACCCAAAAATCGTAATTTCCGGCATATAGCTGGATCTTACCATAATCAATATCGGCTATCTGTGTACATACTTTATTTAAGAAGTATCTGTCGTGAGATACGACAATAACCGTATTTTTAAAATCTATAAGAAATTCTTCAAGCCATTCGATGGCATCAAGGTCAAGGTGGTTGGTTGGCTCATCAAGGAGCAGGATATCGGGATTGCCGAATAAGGCACGTGCAAGGAGTACTTTTACCTTCAATGGTCCCGGAAGGTCTTTCATGAGAGAGTAGTGACATTCTGTATCTACGCCGAGACCGTTAAGCAGGTTGGCGGCATCACTTTCCGCCTCCCAGCCGTTCATTTCAGCAAATTCCATTTCCAGTTCACTGGCCTTAATGCCATCTTCCTCACTGAAATCAGGCTTGGCATACAGAGCCTCTTTTTCTTTTATTATTTCGTATAGCCTGGCATTTCCTTGCATGACAGTATCAAGGACTGCCTGTTCATCATACTTGAAATGGTCCTGTTCAAGTACGGACAATCTTTGCCCTTTAGTGATCACTACATCTCCGTTAGTGGGCTCTAATTTTCCGGATAAGATCTTAAGGAAAGTACTTTTTCCGGCGCCGTTGGCGCCAATCAGGCCATAGCATTCGCCTTCTGTAAATTTAATATTCACATCTTCAAACAATGCCTTTTTACCTACACGCAAGGTAACGTTGTTAACACTTATCATTTTTCATATATCCTTTTCATATATTCTTTTCATGTATTCTATATTTTCATATGCTGCCTTCTTCATGGATCCATTTTCAAAAGCTTTTATCCCCTGAGGGCCGATGAATTCTTTTTCAAAATCTGTAAGCCTGTCTCGAAATCCAAGTTCAAAATAGCAATGTGACATATCTTTCATTTCATGATATTCGGCGAAGCCGCCGGTATTGTTTATGTGTTGTGCAAATGACAGCGCCTCATGCTTCAAAACATCGTGTTCTGCAGCAAATACATATGTGTCCGGAAATCCCTTAAGCTCATCATCGTCGGCAAAATACGGTGAAGCAAGGGACAGATGTGCATCCTCAGGTTCTATATGCTGTTCATTCATTATGAACGCTGATACACCGCCATAGTGCTCACTGCCTTTTATTTTCGGCATAGTTGCCACATCGAGCAGAGGGTAGAAGAGAAATAATGACTTAAATGACATTAGATTCTCAGACAATGCTTTGATGCATATTGCAGCAGCCATATTTCCGCCTGCGGACAGACCCGCGATCGAGATATCAGACGGATGAAGATTGTATTCGTCTGCATGTGCGGTCAAGTATATCGCAGATTCGTAAGCGTCTGATAATGAATCCCTCCATTTGTATTCGGGCGCCATACGATAGCCTACGGAAATGATATTGATGTTGATATTTTCGGTCATTGCGGACCACATATTATCATTTAATGCACATCCGCCGAACAGCCATCCGCCGCTGTGAAAACCTATGATCAAAGGTGCATTCCGATCATTACAGCAATATAAAACGGCTTCATTATGTCTGCCGTTTAGCAAAATATCAATGCGCTTGCCTCTGGTTTTTACCATCCTATTGACCGCTCTTGTTGCATGTGCCTGCTTTAAGAGTCCCGGCAGCTTCGCATTTATTTCTTCTCTAAGTGAATTATCCATAGCAAGAAATTTTAACATTTTAACAGTTGATAGTCAATTTGACGATTTGTTATAATCCTAACATTATGAAAAGAAATATTATACTTGCATCATCATCTCCAAGAAGAAGACAATTGCTTTCACAGATAGGCCTTGATTTTGATATTATTGTTCCTGACTGTGATGAAAAGACAGATATTACTGATCCTGAAGACATGGTTAAAATGTTATCTGACATCAAATGCACAAATGTATCCGAAAGACTTTGCAGCGGTCATGAAGATACAGAAAAAATCGGAGCGATAGTCATCGGATCGGATACAATAGTTGTGCATGAAGGAAGAGTCCTCGGTAAACCAGTTGATGAGGATGATGCTTTTAAAATGCTGAAAAAATTGCAGGGAGACAAACATACTGTCTATACCGCAGTGACTTTGATAGACACTCTTGAAAATAAAAAAACAACATTTTGCGAACATACGGATGTATATATGTATCCGCAGACCGATGAAGCACTTTATGATTATATAAAGAGCGGTGAACCGATGGATAAGGCGGGTGCCTATGGTGTGCAGGGAAGAGGAGCTGTTTTGGTAAAAGCTATCGATGGGGATTTTTATACAGTTGTCGGTCTGCCTATTGCAAGGCTTAGCAGGGAATTACAGTCTTTTTTAGATTAAGATCATAAGTGTCTAAGCAAGATAACTTGAACATATTTTTATACATAACTATAATAGACATATAGTTTAATATTTTGATACCTGTACCGGGAGGTCTCATATATGGACGATAGTAAAAAGAAAATATCGAAAGCTGTTATTTCCAGGCTGCCTGCATATCACAGGTATCTTAAGGAGATCATGGACGAGGGTACAGAACGGGTATCATCTGAAGAGCTCAGCAGACGGATGCATTTTACTGCATCACAGATAAGGCAGGATCTGAATAACTTCGGTGGCTTCGGACAGCAAGGCTACGGATATAATGTAAAAAATCTTCATAAAGAAATAGGAAGAATCCTGGGTGCCGACAGACCGCACAATATGATCTTGCTCGGTGCCGGCAATCTGGGAAGGGCCTTAGTAAATTACAGGGGATTTGCGGAGCATGGCTTTTTATTTAAAAGTGCCTTCGATACAGATGAAAATATCATAGGCAAAAAGATTTCAGGATTGAATATATTGTCTGACAACGATATCAAACAATATGTCAAAGAAAACGAGGTCGATATCGCTGTTATTACTGTTCCGAAGGAGGTTGCAAAGGAGCTTACAAGTGACCTTTACAGATGCGGCATAAGGAACTTTTGGAATTTTGCTCATACTGAACTTGAATTGCCTGCCGATGCAAATGTAAAAAATGTTCATTTGCTGGATTCATTGCTGGAGTTGTCATTTGAGATAGGGCAAAGAAGTGCGGAAGATCAAATATAAACAGGGAAGCAGAATATATGAGCGATGAAACGATTTACAGCAGGACATATGCAAAGATAGATCTTGATGCAATCAAAGAAAATATAAATAATATAAAAAGTAATTTAGATAAAAAAACAAAGGTATGTGCTGTCATCAAAGCAGACGCATATGGACACGGTGCCGTGCCGGTCGCAAAAACAATTGAAGATGATGTGGATTTCTTTGCGGTCGCGACATTTGATGAAGCATCCAATCTGCGAAACCATGATATAAATAAGCCGATACTTATCCTCGGATATATTCATACCGATTATACTATGTATTCGGTAAGGAACGGCTTCAGACTTACTGTATTTGACGTCGAAACAGCCAAAAGAATCAACGAATTTGCTAAGGACCTGGGTGAGGGCCCTGCAAAGGTCCATATTAAGATTGACACAGGTATGAGCAGAATCGGATTTTCACCGTGTCAGGAAAGCTATAGAGATATTGAAAAAATCTGCAATATGGATTTTATAGATGTTGAGGGGATATATACACATTTTTCCAAGGCGGATTGCGAAGATACCGAGGAATTTGACAGACAGTTTGCACTTTTTAAAAAGGTCTGCGACGATCTGGAAGCAAAGGATATTCATTTCAAGATCAAGCACTGCTCCAA
Organism: uncultured Parasporobacterium sp.; assembly: GCA_964528825.1. Lineage (GTDB taxonomy): Bacteria > Bacillota > Clostridia > Lachnospirales > Lachnospiraceae > RGIG5612. The sequence goes on along the minus strand of CAZGVB010000001.1, from coordinate 58,844 downwards.
CAGTGCAGCAGCAACGGTTTTTAGAAGAGCAAATATGGATATGGTGAGGCTAGGTATATCGATATACGGCCTTTATCCATCCGAATGTGTTCATCAGGTTGCACTTAAAGGTGCAATGTCTTTATTCAGTCATATAAGCTTCATAAGGCAAACAAATATTGAAAATATTCCCGGCTGCACGACTGGACATAATGCAAGAGGCGATATGCGCATTGCGGCAGTCGATACAGGCTATGCGGATGGATATAAGAGAAGTCTTTCAAATAAAGGCTATGTTTTGGTTAAAGGAAAAAGGGCAGACATTATAGGCAATATAGATATGGACCATTTTATGATCGATATAACAGATATTCCTGGTGTTAATGTCGGTGATGAGGTCGTTTTGGTCGGCAAAAGTAATGATGAGAATATCACCATGGAGGAGATTTCAGAGCTTGCTGGCTCATTTAATTATGAATTCGCCTGTGATATCAGCAAGAGAGTCCCAAGAATATATTATGCCGATGGCGTGGAAGTATGTCATAAAGACTATTTTTATGACAAATATATACCTATAAATAAGCATGCAGGCATGGTTCATGCACATTAATAAGGATTTTTTACCATATGGATAACAATTATATTTATCACAGGGTACGTGCCGAGGTTGATCTGGGTATAGTACTTAAAAATATAACTAATATAAAAAACACTCTTCCGGATGATGTACTTGTCTGCATAATGTTAAATGCCGACGGCTTCGGACATGGAGCTGTACCTATCGCAAAGAAATTAAAAAATCATATAGATATGATCGCGGTAGCAACGGCCCGGGAGGCATCCAATCTTATAGATCATAATATAACAGTTCCGGTACTCATACTTGAAAGAATTGATGAGAACGATGTAAAGGCAGCAGTAAATAATCATTTAAGGATGACGATTTGCGATACTCATTCAGCAGAAATGATAAGCAGGGCAACCGAGGGCCTTGATGATCCGGCTTTAGTCCATATTAAGATATGCATTAATGATGACCAGACGGGATTTAAATTAGGCGACGATACGATCCGTGATATTATCACTGTCAGCAAAATGCCCAATATACATATTGAGGGAATGTATCTGGAGCTTCCTCATACCTGTATGGACATGACAGAGAAAGAAACGATCTGCAGCGAAATCGATTGCTTCGACAGATTATGCGGCCGGCTGGAAGAGAACAATATAAATATTACGATAAAGCAGATCTATGCTCATGATCTGACGATGCATTTTCCATATAAAAATGTAAATATGATTCGATTTGACGGCATCATTTACGGATTATGCTCTCCGGATATTGCCTCTTTGTACGATATCAGACCCGCAATGTCTTTATACAGCCATATTGTGATGATAAAGACTGTTCCCGCCGGCACTAAAATAGGATATGGCGGAACATATGAAACAAAAAGGGAGTCTGTTATTGCTACTGTATCGGTGGGATATGCTGATGGATACATGAGAAATATGTCAAATAAAGGACATGTGCTTGTAAAAGGATATAAAGCGCCTATCACAGGCAGAATATGTATGGATCAATTGATGATCGATATAACCGATATTCCAAATGTGCAAAATGGTGATGAGGTGATCTTGTTAGGCAATGCAGATCCCCAATCGATAACCGCTTATGACATGGCGGCTATCGCAGATTCGTGCGCAAATGAAATCGTATGCAATATCGGGAAACGTGTACCCAGGATATATGTTGAAGACGGCGAGGTCGTTGGTGTTAAAGAATATTTTTATGATAGATATACGATGCCTGATATAAGAAAAAAGATAAATTCATGATAAAAAAGACAACATTATGTTATATAGAAAAGAATGATCGTTTTCTCATGCTTTTCAGAAACAAAAAAAAGAATGATCCGAGTGAGGGCAAGTGGGTCGGCGTCGGAGGCAAATTCGAGCCGGGAGAGGATTCGACGGACTGTCTGATGAGAGAAGTATATGAAGAGACAGGACTTACGCTAAAGAAATATCATTTTCACGGAGTCGTTCATTTTATCTCTGATGTTCTTGATGATGAGGATATGTATCTTTTCACTGCAACAGAATATGATGGGGACGATCCGGCAGCTGACAAAAATGCATTTGAATGCGATGAGGGCGAGTTGTGCTGGATAGATAAGCATGATGTCCTGTCACTTAATCTCTGGGAAGGGGACAGATATTTTTTGGAATATCTTATTGAAGGCAGGGATTTTGACGAAATGACTTGTATTTATTCAGGTGATAGACTTATAAGAGCAGAGCAGCATTAAAGATATAAATGCTGTTAAATATATGCTATCGAGGGGTAGACATGAAAAGGAAAATCTTTATCGCACTTCTTTGTGCTCTTTTGAGCATTTCTTCTTTGAGCGCCTGCAAGGGCAGTTCATCTGAGGAGGCATCATCTGATGCTGTAATGACCACAGAGATTGAAACAACAACCGAAGAGACTACCACAGAAGAAACAACTGAGCCGGAGCCTGAAGGTATAATGAATCCTTTGACCGGAATTTATGATTTTTCACAGGCTGCTGTTGGAAAGAGACCTGTGGCCGTTATGGTGAATAATATTTATGATGCTATGCCGCAATATGGCACAAGCAGCGCTGATATTGTTTTTGAGCTTCCGGTAGAGGGCATGCAAACAAGACTTATGTGTCTGTATGGAGATTATACAGCAGTACCGTACATTGTATCCGTAAGAAGCTTCAGATACTATTTTGCACCCATTGCATGCGGATTTGACGCTTTCTATGTTCATTGGGGAAAAGACGAATCCGTTTCTGATTATTATTATTCCCTTGACTGGGATACTTTCGACGGTATAAATGGTTCTGTTCTTTTCGGAAGAGATCAGGGAAGATTGAATCAGGGATACAACCTGGAGCATACATCATATTTCGACGGAACCCTGTTTAAGGATTATGTTGAATCAAATAATTATCGAACCGATCTATATGAAGAATATACGCAAAGCAATGCATTTAACTTTACGGAACGCTTTGATGAGATCGTGCTGCCATCGGGAGATGACTGTTCATATATTGAAGTTAATTACGGCGGTCAAAGTATGTCTATGACATACGATCCTGAAAGTGCAAAATATTATAAATATAACGGTTCCGATGCCCAAATTGACGCATCAAACGGAAAACAGCTTTCATTTACAAATGTTTTTGTACTTGAAACATCCGTATGGACAAGAGAAGACGGATTGCATAAGGGACTGGATTGGACAGGCGGAAATGGAGCCTATGGCTATTACTTTTCCCAGGGCAAGGTTCAAAAGATCTATTGGTCTAAGGCAGGGGAATATTCAAGACTTAGATTTTATGATGAAAACGGAGATGAACTCGTTGTAAATCGCGGAAAGAGCTATGTTACCTTCTGTCCGTATGATTCGCTTTATTTTGAATGATACAGCCGCGAAAGGAGCCTAAGAGTTGGAAAAGGCATTGATCATAATCATAATCGGCATTATTGTCGCGATAGGCACTGTCATCAATATCTTGATAATGCAAAACTCGCTTCGCAGCTTTTCCTCTTCATATAAAGAGGGACAAGATCAATTTAAGGATGCCGTTAAGGGAGAAATGGACAAGCTTAAAGAAAGCACTCAGGCTCAGCTTGGCAATCTGCAAATGAGCACAATGAATCAGATCACTCAATTCAAGTCCAGTGTGAACGATCAGATAAGTCAATTTCAAAATTCGAATACCGCACAATTTATGCAGCTGCAGCAGTCAAGCAATGATCAAATGACAAGCTTTAGGAGCAACACATCTCAGATTATTACTGATTTGAAAAAGACAACAGATGATAAATTGACAGAGATGAAGCAGGCTCTTACAGACGGCATGGATGCAGTGCGGCTCGATACCGAAAAAAAGCTTAATGAGATAAAAGGAACAGTCGACGAAAAACTTCAGACAACTCTGGAAAAAAGGATATCAGAATCCTTTAAGAATGTCAGCACTCAGCTGGAACAGGTATATAAGGGGCTGGGTGAGATGCAAAACCTTGCAAGCGACGTCGGCGGACTGAAAAAGGTGCTGTCAGGTGTAAAAACCAGGGGAATACTCGGTGAGATACAGCTTGGAGCCATACTTGAGGATATCCTTACACCGAATCAATATGATACAAATGTTGCCACTATCCCTGGGCGGGCCGAAAGAGTCGAATATGCTGTGCGCCTTCCCGGTTCGTCTGATGATTCTGTGGTCTATCTTCCTATAGATTCCAAATTTCCGGGAGATTCGTATGAACAACTGAAGATTGCTCAGGAAAATGCGGATAAAAAAGAGATTGATGCCGCCTATAAACAGCTTGAAAATGTGATCAAGAAAGAGGCTAAGGATATTCATGATAAATATATCGATCCGCCGCATACGACCAATTTTGCCATAATGTTTCTGCCTTTTGAAGGCCTTTACAGCGAAGTTGTAAATATGGGCATGGTAGAACAGTTGCAGCATAAATTTCAAGTAAATATCGCAGGACCCAGTACAATGGCAGCCATGCTTAACAGTCTTCAAATGGGATTTCGTACTCTTGCAATTCAAAAGAGATCAAATGAGGTCTGGGAAGTGCTTGCCGGTGTAAAAACGGAATTTGAGACATTTGAGTCCGCTCTGAATAAAATGAAAACTCACCTGTCTCAGACAAGCACTGATCTTGACAATCTTTTGGGCACAAGAACAAGAGCAATAAACCGAAAGCTGAAAAATGTTCAAATACTTGAGATAAGTGATCAAAATGATGTCACTGCAATGATTTCATCATTTGATGATGAGGAATGATATTATCCGCAAAGGAGCTTCTTGCAATTATCTTAAAAATTTATGAAGCAGCTTGGACTTTGAGGCAGTATACGGAAAATAACGTATCGGCAGATCGATGAGACAGCTCTTTTTCACGATGCTGCGATAGTGCGTAAATGTCTCAAAACTCTTTTTGCCGTGATATTGTCCCATACCGGATTCTCCGACGCCTCCGAATCCCATATATGATGTAGCAAGATGAATGATGGTATCATTTATGCATCCGCCTCCGAAGCTGCAGGAATTCAATATGTGCTTTTCCATATTATGATCTTTGGTAAAAAGATAAAGTGCAAGCGGCTTCGGACGGCTGTTGATAAAAGTCGTAACCTCATCAATATTGTTCCATGTGATGACGGGAAGTATCGGCCCGAATATCTCTTCCTGCATTATAGGTGAGTCTTTATCCACATCTTTTAATACGGTAGGTTCGATGAACAGTCTGTCTCTGTCACAATTTCCGCCGATAGCGATTTTCTGACCGTCTAATAGCCGCTCAATCCTTTTAAAATGCTTTTCGGAAATGATATTGACCATGTCGGACATATCTTTGCTTGGAAAAAATTCATTTAATGCAACCTTAAAATTATCTATGAACGAGTCAAATAAGCCATTCTTTAAAAGCAGATAATCCGGTCCGACGCAGGTCTGGCCAGCATTTAAGACCTTTCCGAACGCGAGTCGTCTTGCAGCCAGCTTCATATCGGCTGTATCATCGATGATGACAGGACTCTTGCCGCCAAGCTCGAGTGTAAGAGGAGTAAGATATTTTGATGCAGCGGACATTACTGTTTTTCCGACCGCGACAGAGCCGGTAAAAAATATATAATCGAATTTTTCATTCAGCAGAGCAGTATTCTCTGATCTGCCGCCCTCTACTACCGCAATATAATCTTCAGGAAAGATATCAGAGATCATCTTGACAATCATTTTTCCGGATGCAGGTGCATATGCCGATGGCTTTATTATGGCACAGTTTCCGGCACTGATTGCGCCTATAAGCGGTTCGAGACATAGCTGTATGGGATAATTCCAAGGACTCATTATAAGTACCACACCGTATGGTTCGGGTGAAATGAAGCTCTTTGATGGAAATTGAGCGAGTGGAGTGCGGATGTTCTTTTGAGTCATCCATTTTTTCAGATGTTTAATATGAAATCTGATCTCATCAAGTACGAGTCCTGTTTCGCACATGTATGTTTCAAAAGGATCCTTATTAAGATCCTTTTTTACTGCGGCAGATATTTTGTCCTCATTTTCCTTTATATGTTTATAAAGTTTTTTTAAAGCGGCGATCCGAAATTCATAGCTTCGCGTATTGCCGGTCAAAAAGAACTTTCGTTGATTTTTTACTAATGAAGAAATATCTGATGTCATCTTTATATCCCCCATAAAATGCTTTAGCGTCTATTCATGAAGATCAACATTGTCTTTTATTTGCTGCTCATTTTTGATATTATTTAAAAGGCAATTTTTAAAGACAAGTGATCATTATATGTGCGTCGTTTACAAAAAACAATTCGTTCATTGATATAATAGGTGAAACATTTAATGATAATAAAAAAAGCTACTGACCGGAATTGAACCGGTGACCTCGTCATTACCAATGACGCGCTCTACCAACTGAGCTACAGTAGCATCTGCCTTTGCACAAGGCAAAGAGAAATTTATCACAATTTTTTATCAAAAGCAACGGTTAAAGCGGGAAATGTATAAATTTTTTTCAAAAAAAAGTTTCAATATGTATAAAAAAGCATTTTTAAGAAAAATAGTGATGACTCTTTCTGTAATATCTTTGGTCGTTATCATGTGCGGATGCTCGGAAATAAAGCTTGCGGGAAGTATGTCGTCCTCAACACTGCTTACACTCGGTGATGAGGAATGCTCTGTTGCAGAGGCCATTATGTATCTTATGCAGGTAAAGGAATATTACAAAGCCGATGAAGATGATATATTCTGGTACAGGAGCATCGGAGATATAACACTCAAGGACTATATCAAGGACAGTGCAAAGGACAAGGTACTCAGGATAACAGCGAGCAGTCTTATATCAACGGAAATGGCGCTTTATCTCACAGAAGATGAGATAAGCGAGATCCGTACTCAGGCGACAGATGCATACGATGCTCTAAAAGAAAAATATGATCTTGAAAAATATGATATTACTCTCGAAACAGCAATAGCTTTATATACCAAAGAGGCACAATATAATAAGGTCTATGACAAACTTTCTGAGAATATCAACATGCAAATAAGTGAGGCTGACACAAAGGTTATAAAGATCAATTATGTCGATATACCTTCAAGTGTTTCAATTGACAGAGTAGAAGAACTAAGAAGTGAGATCAAGAGCGGTACAAGCTTTGAGACAGCATGCAGCTCATTCGGTTGGGAACCAGTAATGAATAAGGTCCTGAAAAAAGGCGATATTTCGGACGCGTTTGAAAATGTTGCATATGCTCTTGTCGACGGCGAACTCAGTGAGGCTGTGGTTAACGCAGATCATATTTATGTTATACAATGTATAGAAGATTATATGATCACTGAATCCGTAGCAAACAATAATGAGGTATTATCAAATGCCAGACAGGCGGCATTTGACGAATATTACAATGAGATCGCCGAAAGAGTAGAATTCAGATTTAATGATAAAATATGGGATTCGATAAGTGTGCCGGATCTTTGATGATCTTTTTATCAACATGGAGGGATTGTTTTTATGGTCAGAGGCTGTAAAAATAAAAATTTTTTTGCAAGAAATATATCCGTGATAATTGCATTTATCATACCTATAGCCGCATTGATATGTATTTATGCATTCAAAGGCATTTATCCATTCGGTGAAGAAATGTATCTCAGAAGCGATATGTATCACCAATATGCAACATTTCTCAAAGAATTTCAACGCATATTAAAAGGGGACGGCAGTCTCATTTATACATGGAACATAGGACTCGGGACGGATCTGCCCGGGACATATGCATACTATCTTGCTACGCCCCTGTATTGGCTTGTGGCTCTTATTCCGACAGATCACATACCGGAATTTATGTCTGCGCTTATAATTTTAAAAGCCGGTCTTATGTCTGCTTTTTTCACTTATTATCTTCAGGAACGAACACGAAAGAAAAATCTTTTATCCGCGGGATTTGGTATATTTTATGCTATGTCATCTTACATGGCTGCATACAGTTGGAATCTTATGTGGCTTGACGGGCTTGTGCTATTTCCGCTTGTGATCTTGGGACTGGAAAGACTCGTAAAGAAAAAAAGAACAATTCTATATACGGTTACTTTGGCAATAACGATATTGTCCAATTATTATATTGCGATCATGATATGCATATATCTTGTGATATATTTCATATATCTGATCCTTTGTGAACAGAGAACAGAAGTAAAAAATAATTTTTTCAGGTGCCTCGGCAGGTTTTCGCTTTATTCGGTCTTAGCGGGCCTTATGGCGTCTGCGACTATTGTTCCGGCATTCGTAAATCTTTCCTCGACAGCCTCCGGCAATATCTCTTTTCCGTCGACGGTTAAATTCTATTTCAATATACTTGAAATGATATCTCATTCTATTATGAATGTTGAGCCGACCGTATTGAAAGGATATATACCGAATATATACTGCACAGTGGCTCTTTTCATTCTTGTACCGCTATATATGCTGTCAAAAAAGATCAGCTTGCGTGTAAAGACCGGAAAGGTTGCACTTATTATTATTTTCTGGTTTAGCTTTGCCATGAACATTCTTACATATATCTGGCATGGCTTTCATTTTCCAAACAGCTTATCTGCCAGACAATCTTTTATCTATATATTTCTTGTTCTCAGTATGGGCTATGAGGCTCTTCTTGAGACTGAAAGATATACATATAGAGAGATCGCGATAACATCAGCCGTAGGTATAATGTCGGTATATGCGCTTCAGCTTCTTTTTGATTCTGAAGATTATTCCATCAAATTGGTGACAATAAGTGCTGCTTTCATCGCTTTGTATTTTATATGGATGATGTTGAAAAAAGCCGGAAGAGCACCGAAGGCATTGCTCGTGATAGCTCTTTTTGTAATTATTGTAGGTGAATCTGTGATAAACACATCTGTCACCGGCTATTCTACCACCGACAGAACGGCATACATGACAGATAATTATGATTATACTTGCCTGCTTGAAGAAATTAATGACGATGAATTTTATAGAGTAGAAAAAGTAAAGAGGAGAACAAAAAACGACGGAGCGTGGCTCGGATACAGATCAGCGTCCGAATTTTCTTCCACTACACTTGAAGGTATCTCGGATTTTTACGATTTTTTCGGAATGCAGTCATCTACAAATTCTTTTTCATACTACGGCCATACACCTTTGACAAGCGCATTGTTAAGTGTAAAGTATGAATTGTCAAATGAAGAGGTAGACGATAGGTTAATGTCGCTCATCGCACAGCAAAACGGTTATTATCTTTATGAAAACAAATACAGCCTTTCACTTGGATTCATGGTTGACAGTTCGGTATCCGATATCGCTACAACCGGGGATAACCCGTTTTCAATGCAGAACAGATTCGTAAGCAGCGCAGTCGGCATCGAAAACCTTTTTAAAATATACAGTGAGAAAAGCGGTATATATACAACCTATGCTGTTCAGGATACAGGCAGAGGATATATTTATATCAAAGACAAGCTCGATTCGGCCAAGGTCGTCATATCAAGAGAAGGTACGGTATTATCGGAAGAGACATATTCCGGGCTTGAAAATCAACAGATCATATATATAGGTGATGTTGTCACGGGGGATACGGTAACAGTTAATTCAGAAGATGAAGAGGTGGAGAGTATTTCACTTTATCCGGCAGTGATGGATTATGATGTACTTGATGAAGTGATGAATACACTTGGCTCCAATATGCTTGATATAACAATAATGGAGGATACATATATTTCCGGCACAATAGATGCGGGAGACGGCGGACTTATGTATACGTCTGTTCCATATTACAGCGGCTGGGAGCTTTATGTAGATGGAGTCAGAACAGAATATACATCATTTAAGGGAGCTTTTATCACGGTAGAGCTTGATGGCGGAGTTCACGATATCACATTAAAATATCATTCTCCGTCATTTGCTGCAGCCATTGTTATCAGCATAATATCAATCATTATCTTTATACTGATATGCTTGATAAAGAAATATGCCGGAAGACAAAAGGTCAAGAAGAACAGGCATGCAAAATGCAGGATATCAAAGATTGACAGCAGATCGGGACTGCCCGCTGTTACATCAGGAAACCATGATAAAAAGCCTGCGGAGAAGAAGCGTGCGGACAAAAAGTGTACAGACAGCACAAAAGCAATGGATAATGATACGGAAAGCGCACAAAGTGTGGAGAATATTCAAATACATACACCCAATAAAAAAAATATTCCGGACAATCTAAGTAAAGAATTGGCCAAAATGGGTGAGGATCTGTCTAAGATAAGCGGAGAATTAAATGATGTAGATAAAGGGGATCTGCGTTAAACGTCTCGCTTACACAGAATTATTTAAAAATGACGCGAAATCACACGAAAATGCGATAAAAACACTTGATAATCGTATTCTGTTTTCATATAATATCAGACAGCGCAAAAAACACGCATGTCCATTTTGGCGGAGGTGCCATAGAGATATGGTCCCATCAAAAGAAAGATATGCGGAAGAAAAAACCATGGAGGTACAGAATTAATGAGCGTTATTTCAATGAAGCAGCTGCTTGAGGCAGGCGTACACTTCGGACATCAGACAAGAAGATGGTGTCCAAAAATGGCACCGTACATTTATACCGAGAGAAATGGTATTTATATCATTGATCTTCAAAAGACGGTAGGCCTTATCGATGATGCATTTGATGCAGTTGCAAATGTTGCTGCACAGGGCGGAACTATTCTTTTCGTAGGTACAAAGAAGCAGGCTCAGGATGCTATCAAATCAGAGGCAGAGAGATGCGGTATGTTCTATGTTAATGAGAGATGGCTCGGCGGTATGCTTACCAATTTCAAGACCATTCAGAGCAGAATAAACAGACTCAAAGAGATCGAAAGAATGTCAGAGGATGGTACATTCGATGTTCTTCCTAAGAAGGAAGTCATTGAGCTTCGCAAGGAGTGGGATAAGCTTGAGAAAAATATCGGCGGTATCAAAGAAATGAAGAAACTGCCTGACCTTATCTTTATCGTAGATCCTAAGAAGGAAAAGATCTGTGTTTCTGAGGCACACAAGCTTCATATTCCGCTTATCGGTATATGTGATACAAACTGTGATCCGGATGAGCTTGATTATGTTATCCCGGGAAATGATGATGCTATCCGTGCAGTAAAGCTTATCGTAGGTAAGATGGCTGATGCTGTTATCGAGGCAAACCAGGGCGAGTCATACGAGGAAGCAGAGGCTGCAGAGGAAGTTAACGAAGAGGAAGCAGCGATCGAAGAAGCAGCATCCGAAGAAGAATAATAATAAAAGGAGAATATGACCATGGCACAGATTACTGCAGCGCTTGTAAAGCAGCTTAGAGAACTGACAGGTGCAGGAGTTTTAGCATGTAAGAACGCACTTGTTGAATGTGACGGTGATATAGATAAGGCAGTCGATGCTCTTAGAGAAAGAGGAGAGGCGCAGGCTGTTAAGAAGGCAAATCGTATTGCAGCAGAGGGACTTGTTAATGTTGCCGTAAAGGATGGCAAGGGAGTAGCAGTTGAGGTTAATTCAGAGACAGACTTCGTTGCAAAGAATGATAAGTTCCGCGATTTTGTTGAAAAGGTTACAGAACAGATAATCGCATCAGATGCATCAGATCTTGAAGGATTGAATGAAGAAAAATGGATTTCCGATCCATCAAAGACAGTACGTGAGGCTGTTGTAAATATGGTTGCAACCATAGGTGAGAATATCAGCATCAGAAGATTCGCTAAGATTGAATCAAATGGTCTCTTGATCTCATATATTCACGGCGGCGGACGTATAGGTGTACTTGTTGAAGCTGAGGCAGCTGATACAGACAAGAACATTGAGGCTATCAAGAATGTTGCAATGCAGATCGCAGCTCTTAATCCTCGTTATGTAAGTGATGAGACAGTTGATCCCGAATTCCTTGCACATGAGAAAGAGATCCTCACAACTCAGGCTGCAAATGATGATTCTCTGAAGGGCAAGCCTGCCAATATAGTAGAAAAGATCATTGAGGGCCGTATCAAGAAGGAACTTAAAGAAGTTTGCCTCCTTGATCAGGAATATGTTAAGGAATCCAGCATGAGCGTCGCTCAATATTTAAAGAGCGTCGGCGATATCAAGATCAAGTCCTTCATTCGTTACGAGACAGGCGAAGGTATTGAGAAGAAACAGGAGAATTTTGCCGAAGAAGTTGCAAAGCAGATGCAATAAGACAAAATGGATTGAATCAAGCAGGAGGCAAGCGATATATTCGCTTGCCTCCTTTTGTGTGTATGATCTGAAGATCACATTATTTGGTTCATATTATTTTATAAATTTTTCTGTGAAGCTCATCACTTTGTCCCAATATGCGTCTCCGCCTTGCCATGCATTGGAGGCATGAGAACCTCCGGTAACAACAAACTTTTCTTTTATTCCCGGGTGGGCTTCATAATTTTTATCAAGCATCCAGAAGGGCACATATCTGTCATTTGTGCCGTGAATAAAGAGCATCGGTATCTTGCATTTTTTTAATTGTTCGGTACAATATCCGTCTCTGTTTAGGTGTATTCCTGTCTTACAGGATGTTACGAGATCAGCTGAAAACATGATCGGCTGCTTCGGAATCTGGACCATATTTTTCAAAGTATGCTCGAATTGTTCTTTTATAGAGGAATAGCCGCAATCTTCTATTGCACATTTTACATTTGGCGGCAGGTTTTCGCCCGAAGCCATCATTACAGCGGCCGCACCCATAGATACGCCCATCAATACAATCTGAGGGTTGCCGAATTCTTCATTTAGATAACTTATCCAATTTAAGAGATCAAGTCTTTGCAGCCAACCCATATCGATGAATTTTCCCTCAGATGAATCATGACATCTGGCCGAAGGCAACAGACAAGAAAAGCCCTTTTTGTAGAATTTTTCGGCATAAAATCCCATTTCCTTTGCTCTGGACGTATAGCCATGACATATTATGGCAAATTTATCTGTATGACCGGGATTTTCCGCTATATATGAATGAAGCCAATATCCGTCAAAGGATTTTATCGCAATATCTTTTGCGCCTACTTCGTCACACCATTCTCTTCGAGTATCACCCTGTAGGATAAGAGGTGTGGTCTTATCTTTTGCAAGTACGCTCATAGACGGACGGTTTTTTCGATTTTTAAGTGCGATATTGTAAAATGTCTCTCCGAGAACAACAACCGAACCGGCGGCCAAGGCCGTAGTTCCGGCAAGAATTGATAACGGAATAAGCAGCTTCTTTTTTTTCATAGGTTTCTCCGAATGCGTTATATTTCGGTTTTATCGTATATGACAAAATGTCATGCCAAATTGAGTATCGCAAGCGCCAAGCCTGAATATATCAATAAGGACAGAGCATCAACGATCGTTGTAATAAAGGGCTGAGACATAACTGCCGGGTCGAATCCGACTTTTTCAGCAACCAGCGGAAGTATACATCCGATCAACTTTGCTACAATGACCGAGAAGAAAAGCGATATCGACACAACAAACATTATAAGTATATTCGTCGGTGAAAGACTCAGATCCGACCATCCGAATACACCAAACAAAAACATCTTTAAAAAATTCACGGCGGCTAAGGACAATCCGCAGATTATGCCGACTCTGAATTCCTTCCATAAAACCCTGAATATATTTTTAAATTCTATATCACCGAGTGACAATGCTCTTATGATGGTTACGGATGCCTGGCCGCCGCAATTGCCGCCTGTATCCATCAGCATCGGTATGCATGCCGACAAAACTATAGATACAGAAAGAGCATCTTCGAATTTAGTGATTATAAGAGATGTAAATGTGGCAGATATCATCAACAGCATAAGCCATGGAATACGGTGCTTGTATGTCTCAAATACCCCCGTCTGGAGATATGGCTTATCGCCGGGAGTAATAGCGGCCATCTTTTCGATATCCTCTGTTGCCTCTTCTTCCATTACATCCATAGCGTCGTCTACGGTAACAATGCCTACAAGCCTTCCCTCGTCATCAACAACCGGCATAACCATAAAGTCGTATCTGCTGAACATTTGCGCTACATCCTCTTTATCGGTATGCGTATGCACTGTTATAACATTTGTCTCCATTATGTCTCCGATCAATACGTCAGATTCGGATAGGAGAAGCGTTTTTGCGGTTATTACACCCAGAAGAGTACGATTATAATCTGTCACATAGCAGGTATATATTGTTTCCTTGTCAACGCCGGTACGTCTGATCCTTGTTATAGCCTCATCTACGGTCATATTTTTCCGCAGGCTGACATACTCCACAGTCATGATGCTTCCGGCGGAATCATCAGGATATTGAAGGATCTTATTTATCATTGCTCTTGTATCTGCGTCTGAATTAGCTAAGATACGCTTCACAACATTTGCCGGCATTTCCTCGATAATATCTACGGTATCATCAAGATATATCTCGTCAAGAACATCACGAAGTTCGCTGTCGGAAAAGCTGGTAATAAGATGCGTTTGGACGTCGGAGTCCATTTCAACGAATGTTTCTGCCGCCAATTCTTTTGGAAGTATACGATAGAGCAGAGGCAGCTTGTTCAAAGGCAGCTCATTCATAAGCTCAGCTATATCAGCCGGGTTCATTTCAAGGAAAATGTTCCTTATGGAAGAATATTTTTTGTTTTCGAGCATGTCGAGAATCTTATCCTGCAGTTCATCAAAATCAAGATTAACGCGGTCTTCCATTGTCCTGCCTCCTTTTTATTTAGATTTTTTTAATTGAATCGCTTTATATCTTATAAGCATTTTAAAGCAACATATAACTGACCGTCATACATTAAATGCAAAGCAAGTGATAAATATATTCCGGTCAGCTTTATATTGTTTTTTTCCTGTTCAAATATTATGCCTTAATATTATCCTATCAACCTTGAAAATTCAAGAAAAAAAAGGTATCATACCGACATAAGGATCAAAAATTTCCGGGATTTTTTTCGAACATTTTATCAACAGCATATGAACTGATTGATAAAAATTTATTATATTCTGACAGCAGAGATTCGCTCGGATATTATCTGCAATAACAAAAAAGGACAAATTAAAATTGAAATCAATCGATAATCTGAATGAAAGACAGCGCGAGGCTGTCCTTCATGTTGACGGGCCGCTGCTTATATTAGCCGGAGCAGGGTCGGGAAAAACAAGAGTCATAACCAACAGAATAGGATACCTGATCCAAGAAGTAGGTGTTGACCCGAAGTCTATACTTGCAATAACCTTCACAAATAAAGCTGCCGCCGAAATGAGAGAGCGCATTGATGCACAGCTTGGAATGTCTGCGGGAGGGGCATGGATATGCACATTTCATTCAGCATGTGTGAGAATTCTCAGAATGTATGGGCACATGCTCGGATATGATGATAATTTTTCAATATATGATTCTGACGACCAAAAATCACTTATCAAAAAAATATGTAAGGACCTTAATATTGATACCAAGCAATTCAAGGAAAAAGCACTCTTATCAAGGATCTCATCTGCAAAAAATGAATTAGTTTCTGCCGAGGATTATGAAAAATATTCTTCGGGTGATTATTACGACAGAAAGGTTGCCCTTGTTTATGCAGCTTATCAAAAGGAATTAAAAAATAACAATGCTCTTGATTTTGACGATCTTATCGGCATGACCGTAAGACTATTTAAAAAAGAGCCCGAGATTCTGGAAAGATTTCAGGAAAGGTTCAAATATATTTCTATTGATGAATATCAGGATACCAATACCGCACAGTTTGTTTTGGTCTCTTTGTTGGCATCAAAATATAAAAATATCTGTGTTGTCGGAGATGACGACCAAAGTATATATAAATTCAGAGGTGCGAATATCGAAAATATCCTGAATTTTGAAAGAACATTTCCGGGTACAAGAGTTATCAGGCTCGAGCAGAATTACAGATCAACAAAAAATATACTTGCCGCTGCCAATGCAGTGATAAGCAATAATACAAAACGCAAGACAAAGACACTTTGGACAGAAAATGAAGAAGGCTCAAAGATCAGAGTCATTTTTGCAGATAATGCATATGTTGAGGCGGAAAAGATCACCAAAACCATAAAAACATTTATGCATGACGGAAGCAAACTGAATGATTTTGCATGCCTGTACAGGACCAATGCGCAGTCCAGAGCTCTTGAGGAATCCTTTTTAAGACAAAATATACCATATAAGATAGTAGGCGGTGTTAATTTTTATCAGCGCAAAGAGATAAAAGATATTATCGCTTATCTTAAAACGATCAATAATGCAAGAGATGATATAGCAGTAAGAAGGATAATAAATGTTCCGAAAAGAGGAATAGGTGCAACAGCTGTAAATATGATACAAGCAGTTGCTGATGACAGAAATATCAATTTTTACTCAGCTCTGTGCAGTGGTATTGACGAGGGCATATATGGCAGGTCATCTGAAAAACTCAGCAATTTTATGACTCTTATAGATTATCTTGCTGTCTCATCACAAGATATGTCAGTCAAAGAGCTTATAAATGAACTTCTCGACCGAACCGGATACATGAATGAGCTTGTTGCCGAAGGCACAGATGAATCAAAGTCCAGGATAGAGAATATTGACGAGTTTGTAAACAAAGCAGCATCATATGATGAAAATACAGACAATCCGACACTTGGAGGATTTCTGGAAGAAATATCCCTTATAGCAGATATCGATTCATGGGATGCAGATGATGAATATGTCTCCCTGATCACTGTGCATTCTGCAAAGGGTCTCGAATTTCCAACCGTTTTTTTGTGCGGTATGGAGGACGGCCTCTTTCCAATGAATGCAGCAGTCTGCTCTGATGATCCTTCTGATCTTGAAGAAGAGAGAAGATTGGCTTATGTTGCTATAACAAGGGCAGAAAAAAATCTGATAATAACTGCAGCAAAGAGCAGAATGGTACGCGGCGAGACGATAGTTTCCGATATTTCAAGATATGTAAAGGAAATACCGAAGTCACTATTGGAATATGATAGGGATAATACATATATTGCTCCTTCTAAGAAGATAGATGTGTATTCCGGAACAGATGTATTTCATGCCAAGCCATATGCGGGATTCTTTTCATCTGCAGGAAGTACAAAAAGCGGAAGTGTACATTCCAAAGGAAACGATTTATCACAGCCCGCATCTTTTCTATCCTCCAAGCCTTATGCTATGCAAGAAAAGAAGCAATTCCCAGTTAATCAGACATCGCAAACGCTTGATTATTCAGAAGGTGATAGGGTAAAGCATATCAAATTCGGAGAAGGAGTAGTGACCAAGATCGATCAAGGGGGAAGAGATTATGAGGTCACCGTTGATTTTGATAAATTCGGTATCAAAAAAATGTTTGCATCTTTTGCAAAACTGAAAAAGATATAAAACCTTTTATAGTTCACAAAATTTTTAATAATTGTCCCTCACAATCATTAAGGATTGCTTGAAAAATTGTATCTCATAAAATATAATTGATTAAGATTTTACCAGATACTGTTTTTCATAAAACAATTCCGGTTAAGGAGGTTTTTTATGACAGATTTAAAATTAGAAGATGCATTACAGCTTTCAAAGATTTATTCTTATTTTAAAGAAAAAAGCGAGGACGAAAAAGTGAAAAAAACTGTTAAGATTATCCTTATTTGTGTTGGAGCAGTGACAGTTCTTGCTGCTGCTGCATATGTTTTATATAGACTTATGCATAAATATGATGACAATGATGATCTGTATGATGATCTTGATTATTATTATGATGATGAAGAAAAGTCAGCCGATGGCGATGCTGAGGGCGCTGAGACGGAATGTAAAGATACCGAGGAAGCAAATGACGAAGATTTTGCAGAATGATGCTTTAAATCCGGTAGTTTGAAATCATCATAAAATATGTGCAATTGATTATTGATAAAAACGGGCCAGGTCATTGTGCCCGTTTTTATTTTTGGAGTATTAAATGAGCTTAAAAAAAGGACAAATTTACGAAGGATATGTAAGCGATTATAAATTTCCCAATATGGGAAAGATTGCTCTGGACGACGATATAGTATATGTTAAGGATGCTATCCCCGGTCAATATATAAGCTTTTCGATATCAAAAAAGAGGAGCGGAGCATCGGAAGGCAAGCTGCTTAATGTTATAAAACGCTCACAGATTGAAGGTGCGGAGCCGTCATGCGGCAATTTCGGAGAATGCGGGGGCTGTTCTTACCAACGTCTTTCATATGAAGATCAGCTTAAGCTGAAATCGGATACAGTAGAGAAAATTCTGAAAAAAATATATCCGGAACATGATTTTCAGGGCATTATTCCAAGTCCGGATACATATGCTTACAGAAACAAAATGGAATATGCCTTTGGTGATGAATATAAAGGCGGGCCTTTGGCGCTTGGCCTTCATAAGAAAAACTCCTTTTATGACATTATCAATACGGATACATGTTCAATTGTAAATTCTGATTTCAATATAATAAGATCACATACAAGGGACTTCTTTTCTGATCTTTATTCAAATGAAAAAATAGATTTCAACCACCATGTTGACCATAGAGGGTATTTAAGACATTTGCTGATCAGGCGGAGCAAAAGCAAAAAAGAGTTGCTTGTCGCCCTTATAACAACGACCGCAGATAAGAGTGATAAGCTTACCATAGAAAATGAGCGTACTGTCATAGATGCCTTCGAACAGAGCTTATTGTCATTAAATGCATCAGAAAAATTGGATGGGAATATTGTAGGCATATGTCATGTCTATAATAATGCTGTCTCAGACATAGTCAGATGCGACAAAATGGATATTCTATATGGCAGAGATTATATATATGAAGATATTCTGGGATTAAAATTCAAGATCTCATTATTTTCCTTTTTCCAAACCAATCCGTCAGGCTGTGAAAAGCTCTATGAAAAGGTCAGAGAGTTTGCATCGAGTGATGGAAAAGGAGTGGTTTACGATCTTTACAGTGGGACAGGGACTATTGCCCAGCTTTTAAGTCCCGCGGCGCACAGCGTCTATGGTGTTGAAATAGTCGAAGATGCTGTTAGAAGTGCAAAGGAAAATGCTGATTTAAATAATATAGATAACGTAACATTTATCGCAGGTGATGTTTTAAAAGCCTTGACCGATAGAGAGTCATACGGATTGCCGTCACCCGATATGATAATCCTGGATCCACCGCGTGAGGGGATACATCCGAGGGCCCTTGGCCTTATATTACGATTCGGTGTAGAGAAGATCATTTATATAAGCTGCAAGCCGACCTCGCTTGCCCGCGATCTGCAGTCATTTAAAGAAGCAGGATATGTGCTCGAAGAATCTCTCTGCGTCGACATGTTTCCGCATACGGTGCATGTCGAGACTGTATGTCTTTTAGTGCGGGGAAATAGTCTACATATCGACATCGACGTGGATGTTGAGGAAATGCTTTAGGAGAAGCGCGGTCAGGCGACCTATGCGCAGATTAAGGATTATGTTCTGGAACAGAACAGCTTGAAGATATCCTCGTTGTATATATCTCAGTTGAAGCGCAAATGTGGGCTCGATAAAAAGCCGGGGCAATGAAGCCTCGGCTTTTCTTATGATATTTAAGTGGTTGCAGCTTTCTTTTTCTTTTTTAATTTCTTATTGCCAAAGATTTCTCCAACGACAAAGGCAATTACGGCTGCCACAAGCGCCGAAATACCGCCAACCATTATATATTTTCCATTTGAGAATATGCTGCCGGCAAAGGCGTTGCTGTCTGTGCCATAGAAAAGATATATACCGTCTTTAGAGTCGGCATAGGTATAACCGGCTTTTTTATTGGTCAAGTTCTGAGCAGTGCTTTCGCAGAAAATCGAAAGCGCGGTGCTCTCGTTCGGAATATTTGTGTTATTGTATTGAACCGTGAAGTCCGTTGTGATCGGGTTTCCTGCGGAGGAATCCTTGGTTGTATAAAGAGCAAGCCACTGCCTGCCTACATCACCATTAAGGTCACCGAAATCTCCGAGTATCTTTGTGCTGTCTGTTACCATACCTTGAGCCACTCTGTTGCACTTAACTGCGGAATAATAGGTGTATACCTTTTCGCTATTTTCGTTAACACCTTGGTTTACCATGTTGGAGGGGATAGGGGTGAATTCGGCGTTGTAATATTCTTTCAAATCCTCATATGTGCTCCACAGTGAAGCAGCAAAAAGTACGATCGTGGCGCAGGTGATGCCAATTTTTGCATAAAACATTATCTTTGACCAATAGCTTGTTGATTTATAAGCAGCTATCGCTTCTTTTCTTTCTGCAATTGCCTTATCAAGCAGCTCCTGCTCTTCATTTATTCTTGCTGTCTGGTCTGCAATATCTGCCGGATCTGTTAAGCTTTTAAGTTCTGTTTTTAGTTTTTCAAGATTTTCTCCAACTAATTTTGTATAATACTTTGCTTTGTTCATTTCGTCATAAAAGCGTAATGAAAGTTGATCCAAATGCGGACTGTATACCCAACTAAAGACTGTCATAGCGGTGGAAACGGCAAAAGTGCTGTATAAAACAATGGAGGTTGTTGAAATAACAGAGGAGTCATCTTCTCCATACACACTTTTACCGGACGAGTTTTGAAGTCTATATGCTTCGCCTGTAAGCGCAACATCACCACCGAAAATGGAACGGTCAACGCCCTCGTAGATTGAAACGTTTTGCAATCCTTCAATGGAGGTTATGCCTATTTCTTCCATTGATGCCTTTACTGTGTCGTTATCATTTATACCGAGAGCTACAAGCTGATAGGTAGAAAGAAAATCAAGGCAAGCCCTTTGACCCTTTGTTAAGGACGCAACAAGAGGATAGAGCATATATCTGTCATCATTTTCCACATCATATTCATCACTTGTTATCAAATCAAGAAGCGAAATATCATTGTTTTCTAAATCCTTAAGAAGTTCATATTGAGTGCCGATTGCGCACCAATCCGAATAACTGAAATCTTCATTTGCATTTGCGTACGCTTCAATTTCTTCGGCTGTGTTATCAATTGTTATGCCGGAATTTGTATATTTTTCAAGATATGATTTATAATTTTCGAAGTTTGCCGCAATTTTCTTTGCGTCCTCGTCATATTCAGCTGCAAGCTGCTTTTCGGCCTCGCTTACAGTGAGGTTTTTGCTTTGCATAAGCTCATCGAGCATTTCGTCGTAGGTTTTGGCTTCTTGGTATCTTATAGTCCAAAGGGTATCGCCATCGTCGGTTGCCATTGCAATGAGCTGCTCCATTACAAGAATTGCGTTGCCATTTGCCTGCATAAGAATGGTTGTCATATCGGCAGCCTTGGCCTGCTCTTCTGCGGAAAGTGCTGCAAACTCCTCGTCGGTATATTCTTCTTTAACCTTATTTAACAAAAGGTCGCCCAGGTTTTGCTGCGTGTCATCATCATACAGCATGTTGAGTAAATCATGAGCAGCTATGGCACGTTCTTGACCTGCGTTGTAGTTTGCTCTGTACTCATTAATAGCAACCTTGAAGTTATCAAAGAATACTTTAATATTATCCTCTTGCTCGCTGAGCAGCATTTGATAATCTTTAACACTATAGCCGCCCTTCATGTTCATGAGCTTCATATCGGTGATAGCTTCGTCTGCATCATCGGTTGTTGTATAACCAAGGTAAACGGCTCTTGCGGTTGAGAAGGTGTCGTCCGCACCTTCGTTCAGGTTATAATCAAGCACTTCATACCCGTTATCGATAAGCCAATTTTTTGCTTCGTCAGCGGTGTTGCCGTAGCTGATAATCACTTCCTTAATGTACTTGTTGCCGCGGGCAGTGGCCGCAAATGCGTTCGTGCAGGTGCCCATGAATAGGGTGACCACCAGAACAAGACTGACCAAAGCGCGGAGAAGCTTTTTTAATTTCATTATCCTACCCCTTTTCTTGATGCTTTTTAAAAATATGCCAATATCTTTAATTACGTCATCTGCGTGATTAAAACCAACAGCAAAGTATATCACATTTTTTTGCTTTGTTTCAATGCATTTGACAAGTTTTTATCCTACGCGGCATTCTTTGCAAAGGAGATTAATTAGAGGCTTATCGGTTTATTGACAATTATCATAAAGAATTTGGCGTCAGATGGTTTGCTGCGCAGGATGAATATATGTACTAATGCTTACTATAACTATAGAAAGCACAGAAAGACATCTTATTCAGCTCCGGCCTGATTAATTTATTTTGAAATTTTTGACTGTATAGCATGAAATGAGTATAATATCTTGGTTCAATAAAAAAATAACTATTGCTGAAATACAAGGAAAAAATTATGAATTATATTTTAAGTTTATTGCCCGTAATACCGATAGCACTTGTGGTCACTGCAGCTGTATATATAGGTATTTATTTTTTACTTAAAAAGAAAAGAGAAAAGCCCGCCAAGAGAACAATACTTGCCGAATTTGTGTTGGTCGGTTGGGTCGTAATGTTTATTTATGTGACGCAGGTCATGTCTTTCGGAAACGGAATGGGTGACAGAATGAATCTTGCGCCGCTAAGACAATTTATCACTGCATTTCGCTACGGTTCAAATAATGCGAGCGGCGTATGGCAATTTCTGCTGAATATCATCATGTTTGTACCGCTTGGTTTTCTTTTGCCTGTCGTATTTAAGAGATTGCGGTCTTGGCATGGTGTGCTGATCGTATCCTTAGCTTTCACGGTTGCAACGGAGCTGCTTCAACTGATATCTTACAGAGGAACTGATATTGACGATGTGATTGCCAATACAGTAGGCGGATTATGCGGTTTCGCTCTGTACTTGATAGTTATCGGATTGATACACGTTATAAGCCGTAGGGACATTGTTGTTACAAAGTACCTTCCGAGGCTTTCCGTCGGCATTGTGCTTATTGTTCTTATAACTGCCGTATTTATATCTTTGAAATTTTGCGACGGTTCTTCCAAATATGGCAATCTTTATTATGGTCATTTGATTCCAAGTGAAATAGAGATAAAGGTCAGCCTTGACGATACGCAGAAAGAACGAGCTGTTTATCAATACTCAGAGCAAACTACGCTTGGTGATCTGGAAGAAAAGCTTCAGTCGATCACAAAATTTGATGGCGAATGGACAGAAAATCAATCAGACGAAACATATTATTCGTTGTTTGACGGTGACAGCAAAGTCATTTTTATCTTTCCATATAACAAATGGAGTGTATATTACGAGTATGGTGATACCGAAAAGACGGTTTCCGAGGAGATCGACGAATCTGCTGCGCTGCAAAATGCATGGGATTATATGAGCGAATTCGGGATATCAGATACCGATGTGGCTTACGTTGCCGATAGCAGTGAGAACTATTCCGCTGACAATTACTATTTTGATTTTATAGCAACATCAGATGACGGCATGACTAAGACTTGCGGGGATGTGTTGATCGAGCTCGGCAAGGACGGGAGACTTATTTCTATTTCCGACAACAGAATCTGGTGCGAATATGTCGAAGATGTGCAATGTATTTCCATGGCAGACAGCATAGATGTGGCTCAAGAGGTAGGCTGCGGTGATTGGCAGGGCAAAGCCGTTGTGGAAAGTGTAGAAGAAAGCTATTCTTTCATTTCGGAAACCGGATATTTGATCCCTACATGGATGATAACCGGATATCTCTATGACAGCAGCCAGACATTGGAGTGGAGTCCGCAAATTGATGCAATAAAATGATCACATTGAAAGATCGATATATTCCCGCTTACTGTCAATGACTGTTTTGCCTGGAAATATCATTTATTGATCTTATAAAGCATACATGGTCTGCCTCCCGTTTCATAATTCATGGTTCCGATCACATCACCTGAATGAGCAAGATAGGCCATGTATCGCCTTACAGTTACGCTTGAAAGACCTGTACGTGCGGCTATATCATCGCCGCTGAGCCATGTGCCATTTGTTTCCCTGAGGATGTCAAGTATTGCATCTTCCGTTCTTTTTTGTATTCCCTTAGGCGGAATACTTTCGGTAGAATCTGCCGTGCTGCCTATTATGCGGTCTATTGTATTTTGATTCAATCCGTCATGATTTTCGAAAGCTTCCATTCGTGAAATGAATTTATTAAGAGCTTGCTGAAATCTGTCAAAGGTAAATGGCTTTACAAGATAATCGATTATACCCATTTTCATGCATTCTTCAAGCGAGGTGGCATCATTTGCAGCTGTCACCATGATAGCTGCAATCTCGAGTTCCCTCCGCCTGGCCTCACGCAACATTTCTATTCCATTCATTATTGGCATATATACATCCAAAATTATCAGGTCAACATCATTATTTTCGATAAAATCTAATGCGGATGCTCCGTCATGACATGTTCCTGAGACATGAAAGCCTTTATTCCTGCTGACATACTGTTCGTTTATCATTGCAACCATCGGATCATCTTCAACTATCAGAACGTTATACATATTATTCTCCTTAATCTTTGGTTATGCTTACGGTAAATGATGTCCCTACGCCTGGTTCAGATTCGACTGTTATCTGCCCATTTAAGTTATCAATCAATTTCTTTACCTCATAAAGACCTGTGCCGCGTCCCTCGCCCTTTGTAGATATTCCCTTTTCAAATATATGGTTCTTGATATCATCCCTGATACCGGGACCGTTGTCATCGACAGTGATCAATAGGGCACCGGGCCTAGTAAAGATGCCTATGAGCAGCTCCTTGCGCTTTTCATTTTCTTTCATTTGATTCATGGCATCAAGTGCATTGTCAATCAGATTACCGATAATGGTTATGATCACCTGAGAAGGTATATCAATATCTGATTTGTTATATATACTGTCATCATTGAGCAAAAAGTTTACATTAAGTTCGGATGATCTTGCTGTTTTGCCGATAAGCAGAGCGGCTATAGACGGATCTGATATTTTATTCATTATTTTGCTTATCAACTCACGTTGAATAAATGCTGCATTTTCGATATATGATATTGCCTCATCATAATGTTTCATTTCTATCAAACCGAGAATCACATGCAATTTGTTTGTGAACTCATGATTGTTTGCACGCATGGAATCTACAAGAAACCTTGTCCCGGCGAGGTCATCTGCGAGTTTTCTGTATTCAGTTCTGTCATGAATAATGCCTACGCTGCCTCCGTTTTCATTATTCGGAATGCGATCGACCATTATATTGGCATCATTCATACCATTTTCAGCGATATTGTATTCCTTTTCTCCGCTCATGAGCGTGTTTATTAAAGATTCGCCATAATTTTTAACGATTGGCCCGGCAGCGGTATTGGTATACAGAATATTTCCCGATGCGTCAACTGCTACAATACCTTCATCAATGGATTCTAATATGTCATCACGTATCCTGAACATATTTGAGAATTTATCGGGTTCATATCCCATCAGTCTTTTTTTGATCATATTTGATATCTTATATGATATAAGAATTTCAATAAGAGTTGCAAATAAAGAAACGGATGCGAATATTGCCAGCATTTTTAATGTTTCATGGCGAATATTTTGCATTAACATAATTGCCATTACAAATCCCATATATTCGTTATTTTCGGAATATATGGCCTTATAGGCGCGTCTTTGCAATCCTGACGGGCCTGTTTCATTTACGGCATAATAATTGTCTTCAGTATCAAATGAGGGTATTGTTCCGTCATAAACTGTGCCTATAAGATCATGATTTGAGTGATAAAGTCTGATTCCTTCTGCGTTGACAACAGATATAACATCTACCTCAGCAAGTGAATTTTTCAATGTATCAAGGTAATTTACAAGATCCGAGCCATCATTTTGATTGCTTTCGGAGTAAACATCTGCGGTTAAGGTATCTTTTTCGTCTGAACTTTGGTCAAATATCTTCGAATATGCGATCGCTGAAGCAATATTTTTAAGATTTTGGTCTCTTTTTAAATTTTCAGATCTAATATTATAAAAAAGTCCAACCGATGTAATGACTGCAGCCAGGACGATAATGAGCAGCATCTGACTTATAAATACATATTTCTGAACAGTAATTTTTTTAGAAGCAGTTGTATCGGTATTTTTTGACATTTTATGTTACCTCCGATTTCCATATATATAATAACAGATTCAAGTTTCGAAAATAGCTTTCGAAAGTAAAATAAATGGAAAATCAAAAAAAAATGAACATTATTTTTGTAAGATTGTCATCTTTTCAAATGTGAGTATCATTACGCTTGTAAGGAGAAAACAGAAACAGCTCCACAGAAAAGAGGCAAAATATGAGCGAAATTTTTGAGACGATAATGCTGATATGTTTCGGGTTATCATGGCCGATAAATGTCATTAAGGCTTATAAGGCACGGACAGCGAAGGGTACCAGCCTTGCATTTATCATTCTTATAATAACCGGATATATCGGCGGTATCACTGCAAAGGTACTTTCAGGAAATTTAAACTATGTATTGATCGTATATTTAGTTAACCTTGCAATCGTTCTTTTGAATCTTTTGGTTTATATAAGAAATTCAGCTCTCGATAGCAAGGCATCGTCATCGTTGATCATGGCATCACAGACAGTAAAATCAAGTACGCAGGCATTAACTGCAAAGGCATGAACGTAATTTTATAAAAATATTTAATAAATGATCATATAAGGAGGATTCAAAATGTTTACTACTAATACAAATAAGGAAGCTCTGGAATTTGCATATAAAATGGGACTTAGAAGAGAAGAAAAAGAAAATGAGGATTTGACAAGCGATCTTGATTTTGCATATGCTATGGGACTTAGGAAAAATACAAATGACATCGATGCGGCAAGGATCATAAGAAATAATGCCGGACGGTCGGGCAGAGGAGTACTTAGAGCAAGATTCGCAAGATAATATTTCTGCAACACAGGTAAAAAAGGTCATCAATTGATGGCCTTTTTTATTTATGTTTAAGGCATGTTTTATGCTTGCAGTATAGGTTAAAATGAAATTTCAGATAGCATCGCGCGTGTGATGATATGTTGCAAGGGACGATAGCGAGGCTTTCGTCTTGGTGAGCACACTGGCAGTGACCCTGCAGTAACATAAATTTGCTAAATAGTGAAAAAAGCTGGCAGAGTGTTGTATAATACAGAAAAGAATTTGAAAACTTATAAGGTTAGGTGATCATATGTTAAAAAATAACATCTTAAAAATCGGCAGTATTATGCTTACAGCATGTATGCTCTTATCATCGCTAAGTGCATGTGGTAACGAAACTGAAAATACTGATGATACTAAAGCTACTGAAGATAGTACAGAGGATGTCAATACAGAAGACGGTGCGGCATTGTTTGGAAGCTTTACGCAAAATAAGGTCACTCTTAAATCCGATATTTCAACAGAATACAATCTTGACGCTTCCGCTGATATATCTGAAGATACAAAATTTGATTCTGTTATCTTGAGCCTTACAGCTGAGGATTTTAATGAGAATGGCATATACTTTGGCGACAGCTGTGATATTGTCTTTAGTAATGGTTATTCATTAACGGATGTTCCATATTACAACGGCTATTATGTAAAGACCGGAGATCCTGTCATAGTTGCTTATCCTAAAAATCAATATGTTCTTATTACAAACAACAATCGTGGAATGTGGACAGAGGCCGGACTGAGCAGTGATATCACGGTTGAGATCACATTAAATACAGCCGGCAAATATAAGGCCACATATGAGGCTCTTGGACAGGATTATTCTATAGACAGAAATGAATATGATAGCGACATACAATTTGCCAATTTCAGATCTCTGCAGGGCGGAAATCTAAAAAAAGATTTGATTTACAGGGGCGCATCACCTGTTGATAACAGCAGAAACAGAGCATCGTATGCTGATAAGCTTATTAAAGAGAATGGGATCAATTGCATTATAGATCTTGCCGATTCTACTGAGGATATGGAAGGATATATCGCATCAACGGATTTTAAATCGGATTATGCAAGATCTCTTTACGAATCAGGTAAGACAATATTGCTTTCAATGAGCTCAAATTATGATGCTCAGTCTTACAAAGAGAGCGTGGTA
The DNA here is from genome assembly GCA_964528825.1 of uncultured Parasporobacterium sp. Taxonomy (GTDB): domain Bacteria; phylum Bacillota; class Clostridia; order Lachnospirales; family Lachnospiraceae; genus RGIG5612. The sequence continues at coordinate 30,807 of CAZGVB010000001.1, read as the reverse complement.
AGTGGGTTAAGGCATATGATCAAATGCGGCGGCCCGGTATATATTCATTGTATGGAGGGCAAAGACAGAACGGGATTTGTATGCTTGCTGCTTGAAGCCTTAGCCGGTGCAAACTATGATGAAATGTGTAATGATTATATGACCACATATGATAATTACTATAAAATAACAAAAGAAAACACACCTGAGCGATATGAGGCTGTAGTCAGCCTGTACTTTGATGCTTTTATGGAATATCTGTATGGCACCGATGATATTGATGTGTTAAAGTCCGCTGACTATACAGATGCTGCAAAGGATTATCTTAAAGCCTGCGGTATGAGTGATGATGAGATAATATCAGTAATAAGCTTTATGACAGAGTAAAAAGTCCCTCTCGGGTGAACCTTTGCTGCATTGATTTCAAATATTGCAAATAAAGGCTTATAATCACTTTTTATAAGCGTTGTTGGTATATGCTTTCATTTATGGCTGCTCATTTTTTTCGGCATTTTCAGCCAATATATCAGTATGATTGGTTGATTTTACTGTATCATCGGTTGATTTTTCGCCATTTTTGTCCGATATTTCAGTATCACAGATTGGTGTTTTGGTACTGTTTGTCGATATTTCAGTATTATCAGTCGATATTTCGGCGCCGCCTGTCGATATTTCAGTATTATCAGACGATATTTCGGCATTATCTCTTAATGTTACGGCATTTCTGGCAAGGCGCCTTCGTGTATCCTCAATAGCTGCATAATGCTTTTTTGTTGTATTTACATCAGAATGGCCTAGGACATCCGCGACAAGATAAATATCACCTGTTTCCTTATAGAGCTGAGTTCCATATGTGCTTCTGAGCTTATGCGGCGTTATTTTTTTTAGTTTTACAATAAGGCAGGAATATTTTTTAACCAGATTTTCAACAGATCTGACGCAGATTCTGCGATTTTGAATGGAAAGGAAGAGAGCATTTTCATGGCCTTCCATGGGCACAATTCTGTTCCGCTCCTCTAAATATTCAACCAGTGCCTTTTCAACCTCATCTCCGAAATAGACAACAGATTGATTGCCGCCTTTTCTGGTGATGCGTATACCGTGATTTTTCAGATCTATATCATTTATATCGAGGCCTACACATTCGGAAACTCTTATTCCCGTGCCAAGGAGTAGAGTAAGGATAGCCATATCACGGACCTTTGTTTTTTTGTGAAATCCGGATTGATGCTTTGTAAGATCCTTTCCGCTTTCAACCTCATCAAGAAGCTCACCGATCTCATCATGTTCCAGTCTGATAATATTTTTTTGATGTATCTTCGGCATTCTTACAATCGCAGCCGGATTTGTCTTGATCATCTCAAGATTAAAGAAAAATTTATAAAAAGAACGAATACTTGAAAGTTTCCTGTTCAAGCCGCGTTCGCCATTGGATCTTTCATTATTATCACGACTATTGTATACCTTTAGATAATCAAGATAATCTTGGATGATCGTCGGAGTAACTTTGTCAAGAATCGAAAGCTTAAGATCACATATGTCATTTTGGCCGCATAATTTTGTTTCTTTTTTCAAATAATCAAAGAAAATGCCAAGATCATAAGCATATGCCATACGTGTACGTATGGATGTTACAGGTTCAATGCCTCTGAAATAATCCGCAGAAAAAGCAGGAAGACTCTTGATTCTTTCCCTGAGCTTTATTTCGGTATCAATCTTGTATTGTTCATGGTAAGATTTTGTGCTCATGATCAGATTATATAATAAAAAAAGAATATGAAAAAGAGAGAGTTGAAATAATACAAAACTATTCGCAAAAGTCAGCTTTAACGAAATGTTACAGTGAAATTAAAGCTTCAGAAGCAATCTTTTAAAATAATCCGGCAGCTCACTTGTAAATTCCATATATTCGTTTGTTCTCGGATGTATAAAGCCCAGTGTCCTTGCGTGCAGGACTTGCCCCTGCAGCATTTGACCATCTAATTTGTATTCGCTTAATCTGCCGCCGTAAATTGTATCACCTAAAAGCGGATGGTTTATGCTTTTCATATGAACTCTTATCTGATGAGTTCTTCCAGTTTCCAGACAACATTCTATATGGCTGTATTTCTTAAATTGTTTCAGAACTTTATAATGCGTTACAGCATTTTTCCCGTTCTTATAATTAACAGCCATTAATTTTCTTTCATTTGGATTTCTGCCGATCGGTTTATCAATAGTTCCGGAAATTTCTTTAAACAGACCGCATACAATTGCCTCATATTTGCGTGTGATCGAATGGACTTTCAGCTGTTCGGAAAGACAATTATGCGCGAAATCATTTTTTGCACAGACCAATAGTCCCGAGGTATCCATGTCAATACGATGTACTATACCCGGTCTAAGGATGCCATTGATACCGGAAAGATCATCACAATGAAACATCAGTGCATTAACCAATGTTCCGCTGTAGTGTCCGGCAGCAGGATGAACGACCATTCCCTTAGGCTTATTTACTACTATAAGATCCTGGTCTTCATAAACAATATCAAGATCAATATCTTCGGGAAGAATCTCAGGAATGATATTATCAGGGATGATCAAGCAAAGATTGTCACCTGATTTTAATTTAAGACTGGATTTTGCAGGCAATGAATTAACAAGAAGATTTCCTTCTGATATCAATTTTTGAATATGATTTCTTGATATATCATTGCATTGTTCGGCAAGAAATTTATCAGCTCTTAAGCCTTCAAAATCATCATTTATATCAAAAAAGATCTGATTCATTTTTTCTTTTCTTTTTTTGACCATATTATGCTGAAATTTTCATCTTCTTTATATACTATAAAGAAGATTATCAATGCGGCCGCAGCAAGCGTCACACATATGTCAGCAAAGTTAAAGACCGGAAAATCAACAAGCTTAAAATAAATAAAATCTACCACATATTTAAGGCTTATTCTGTCGATCAGATTGCCCACAGCCCCTGCAGCAAGTGTCACAAGAATGTAATTAAGTATCAAAATACTTGTAAATGTTTTTTGTTTAAAGGCACTATTTTGTGACACAATTAATTTACTATATTTTCCCAATTTGATATTCAGGCTAATAAATAAAATTATAATAGCTGTCAGAATTAATACAGTTAAAATATAAAATAGCCACTGCCTATTTTGAAAAATACCAAAAGCAGCACCTGAATTTTCGATATATCTAAACTCTAAAATATCAGTTATCAGGACTGTGGGATCATTTCCTTTTAGTTTTGATACTGCAATGTTTTTTGTTAGTCTGTCTGCAAAAACAAGAAATATAAAAAGCAATGACTGAAGGATAATATTTAAGCAGATTGTTTGTTTTTCTTTTTTTAACATATTTCTCATAAAAAACGGCTGTCTTTAAAATAATAAAGACAGCCATATAAACTCGCTAAAATGTGATCATACAGCTACTTATATAAGTGGTGATTTGAAACCTGTTATATCAGCACTGCCATTTACCAAATCCTGAAAATCTCCTGAAATATCAACCGAATGAGGCGTTGCAATAAAGATATAATTTGATATTTTCTGAAGATTGCCATCTAATGCATAGCAAGATCCGGAAATAAAATCTATAATTCTTTGAGAAAGTTCAACATGCAAACCTTCGAAATTGATCACAACAGCTTTGCCTTGCAGGAGCGTCTCGGTTATCTCTCGTGAATCTTCGATTGAAGACGGCTTAAATATGCAAACTTCCTGCTGTTGTTGCTGCTGACGTCTTACATTTGATTGAGCATATGCGAATTGAGGCTGTTCCTTTTCCTTTGGCGCAGATGCACGCTTCTTGCCAAACAATCCCCTCTTCTCTTCTACTTCTTCTTCCTCATTATAGTCGTCACCGTCAAATTCTTCATCATATTCATCATCATATTCATCGTCATAATCGTCTTCGTTAAGACTGAATGCATTCATGATCTTATCTTTGATCTTGCCCATATCTACTCCTTATTATTCCCAACACTTTTATTAGCATATTGTCTGGCACCGAAAATACTTGTGCCGATGCGGACCATGGTTGAGCCTTCTTCAATGGCTACTTTAAAATCTCCACTCATACCCATTGACAAAATTTGCATACGTATATTATCAATATTCATAGAATCAATGTCAATAGATAATTCTTTTAGTTCTTGAAAAACATGTCTGCAATTTTCTGCATTATCGGTTTCCGGCGCGATCGTCATCAATCCCAGGACGTTGATATGATGCATTGCCGAGATTTGCCATAGCATATCTGCAAGTTCGGATCTATCTATTCCAAATTTGCTTTCCTCATGAGAAATATTAACCTGAATAAGTATATTTACGGTAACATTTGCTTTGGCCGCATAATTTTCTATTATTTGTGCGAGCTTTATCGAGTCAACTGAGTGAATCAGATAAACTTTACCGATAATAGATTTTACTTTATTTGTTTGAAGGTGACCGATAAGATGCCATCGTATATCCTGCGGAAGAACATCTGCCTTACTCAACAGTTCTTGTACCTTATTTTCACCAAAATCCCTTATCCCACTGTCATATGCAGCCAAGATATCACTTGCGGTATGTGTTTTGCTTACGGCTACTAATGTAACATCTTGAGAATATTTGCTATTCTTTAATGCTTTATCAATATCCTCTTGTATCTTATTCAAATTATCTTTGATCATTTTTTTCTGAGGCATCTTCCAATATCCGATCATATATCTGTATTCCATCGGATGAGATAATATAATAACCGTTCGATTCGCTTATTATGTCAATCGGAACAAATACATAATCATTTCCCGAGAGAAGATATACGCCCTGCAGCACGTCCTTAGCGCCTATTTTGTACTCATCATTAGTCTCGGGCCTTATTAAGATATCTCCATCATCAAAAACGCTCGTGTCGACATAATAATAGCTTTCCGTTTCCTTAAGTATCTCACAGTCGACATATTCTGAGATATCATCACTCTTCTTTAAAAAACCGATCCCGGTAGAATTGCCGCCTGATGTTGCAAACTCAACAGGAATAAGATAAAAATATTTTTCACATACAGCAGTCTGAGGTATTTTAAGACCTGACACCTGATCACCATCAATCTGAATCTGCAGATACCTGTCAGACAGATATCTGATCATATATTTGTCCAATGTGATTATGCCATAGTTAACTCCTGCAGCAGTCTTTGTTTCAAAAGAACCCTCAGTTGTTATTCCATCCTTTAAAAACCGGATCGTTACATAGGTGCAATCCTCGAATTTTGAAATATCATCCAATTGGATGACCAAATTCCATTCTTCAGAAGTAACTATTTTGTATACCGGATCGCCAGATTTAATTTGATCATTTGATTTGATTATAGTTTTGTTATAATTTTCTCTCCTGAAAAGTGACGCACTGATGCTGTCTGCCGAATATTGTTCAAATCCATCAACATTATGCAGAATTATACCTGAAATATCCGATGAATATATGTCATACGAATCTGTATCATCACTGCCTTCAAAAGCATCAAAGACATTGCTGTTGATTATATCTAATATCTGAGATTCAACTTGATTCTTGAATGAATAAGTTTCATAATATGAATCTCTATCATAGACAATGTCATTTTCAAAAATTATATCTTTAATATCATCAAGCTCATTTTCGTTAAGCAATGCTTGGTTGGTGCCTGTTTCGGCAAGCCTTGATGACAGTTCTCCATTCTTATCTATTACATATGTTTTCGAGCCGACACTAACGGGTGTCGCATCTGCGGCAAAAAAATTCACATAACCGCTGCTGTTGGAACTGACTACCGTTTCCTCTCTTAATGCGAGTGCGGTATATTGCATATTCGAATAGCTGTCTGCCCAAGATGCGGTCACCTCATAAAGCTTATTTTCTCCATCATCTGCATAATTAATAAACCGGATGACCAGATATATAAGTATACATATGCAGACAGCTATCCAAACGGTCAAATTCGATTTTTTTTGTGTATAATGGACTTTTTTTTCAGTCTGCATAATATCGTGAACCGATTAGAAAACAACCTTTACTATATCATTGATCCAAGCAGGCATTTCTTTTTCGTCTGCTGATACGCTTATAGTAAATGTTATTCCGAGCTTGTCGGATAAAACGCTCATCTTTCTGAGTGCCTCGGCAGCATCTTCCTTCTCAATTTCGCAAAGTACAAGAAAGCTGTCGAAATAAACAGAAACGATATCACCATTTCCCGCAATAAGTCCGGATACAAAGCCTAACAATGTTTCAACACTATTTACAGGATATTCTTTGACATTGATCAATCTGATCTGTCTATCAAGCTGAAACATATGATCAGAATTTTTATCTATATAAATAACAAGTCCTTTGGATTGCTTGATCTCCGCATTTGCGCTGTCAAGCATGAATTTTGTTTTTCCTTTTCCTTTCGAACCCAAGACTAAATTTACCATAAAAAGTTACCTCCGTTTTATTTGTACAGGTTACGCCAATCAAGATCGCCCCTGTCAATGGCAATTACAAGGATCTCTGCTGAAGCAAGATTCGTAGCTACCGGTATATTATTCATATCACATAATTGAAGTATCATATCAAAGCTCATGTCATGCGACGGCGCAAGCATTGCATCACGCAAAAAAATGATAGCATCGATCTGATTGCATTCGATCTGTGCAACCATCTGTCTGTCACCGCCTAAATGACCCGGCAAAAACTTATATACATGAAGGTCGGTATTATGCTCTATCTTTGAGCCTGTCGTGCCCGTTGCAAACAATTCGTGCTTGGAAAGCAGATTTTGATATGCTATGCAGAAGTTTACCATAAGTTCTTTTTTAGAATCGCTGGCCAATAATCCGATATTCAAATTTGCATCCTCCTAAACTTGAAAGGCAATCTTTCTGCGAATGCCGACATTTAATACTATACCTATACTCATATATAATACTATGAGTGAACTCAAGCCCGCACTTACAAACGGAAGCGTCAAGCCTGTATTCGGAAGCACCATCGTTGCAACACCCAGATTTACAAAGGATTGAAAGCCGATAAGCGTCCCCATGCCTATGCATATCCCGCGGCCAATGCCCTCCCTGGCACGCATACCCATCCTAAAGCATGCAATGACTATAAGAAGCAAAAGTGCGATGGTTCCGCATGAACCGACAAATCCCAATTCTTCACCGATTATTGTAAATATAAAATCGGTTTCCGGCTCAGAGAGATACTCGGCATTCTTAACACTTGTTACAGAATTATTTTTCAATCCTTTTCCCGTTAAGGATCCGTTTGCTATAGCAAGTACTGAGTTTTCCTGCTGATATCTTAGCTTTTCTGCGTCCTCATTATCCTCATCATAAAAACCGATCAATCTGTTATATTGATACTCTTTAATGATATTATTATCTGCAGGAAGTATGATGATAAGTGTAAGCAATATTCCTGCAATAGGCACAGCCACAGCCAACAATATCCGTATAAATCTGCCTTTTAATTCTGACGTAAATATTATAGCACATATGATCACAAAAAGAACAATAGAACTTGAAAGATCAGGCTCCTTGAATACAAGAAATACCGGTATGACTGCTAATATAATGAGCACAATTACAAATTTCCAGCTGTTAAGCGATTGCCGATTCTTCGTAATGATAGATGAGAAGAAAATGATTAAAAATAATTTGGCAAATTCAGACGGCTGCATCTGGATACCTAAAACAGACAGCCATCTTTGTGCTCCCATATGAGATTCGCCGGCAGGAGTCAAAACCAAAACGAGCAATATTATAGTTGCTAAGTAAAGCAGCCAATAATATCTTGCGATAAAATCATACTTGATCATGGCAAATATCATCATCGCCACAAATCCGACTCCCACACCTAATATCTGCTTATAATAGGTTTCTTTTACGTCTGTAGCAGACGATATCGCGAGTATGCCTATGACAGAAAGAGCCAAAACATAAATTATCAATCTATAATTTATGGTTCTGAGGTCATAAGATTTAATTGTTTCAATAATACGTTTAAAGTTCAATTGTTTACCCTTACAGTATCATTCGGAATGGAATCCTTCAATATTGTTTTCAACAGGTTTTGAAAGCACCTCTTCAAGTGTTGTCTCACCGAAATAATATTGCAAAACCTCGGAAAGAACGCCTCCCGGATATGATGTCGAATCACAATTACGAATTTGACATGCAAACGAGATCTCAGGTTTTTCATATGGTGCATAGCCTACAAAGGCGGCATGATTGGATCTGTATGCATTTTCCTCTGCAGTACCAGTTTTTCCTGCGACTGATGTCTCCAGATCATTGAAGAACGATGATGCGGTACCCGATGTAGTAACCAACCGCATACCTGTATGTATAGCATCCCATTCGTTTTGTTCAAGCTCTACCTTGTTTGAGATAACAGCTGATTCCTGAAGAACCGTGTATCCTTCTTTATCGGAGATGTGATCAAGCAGTGTAAGCTTATAATTATCACCGCTGTTTGCGACTGTATTGACATAGCGCGTCAGATGCACAACGGCATATCCGTTAGTACCCTGCCCTATTGCTGTTCTTACCGAGTCAGTGGTTGAGACTCTAGGCGATGCCTCGGTTATTTCAATACCAGATTTTACTCCGAGACCCAGCTGCACGGCGTAATCACTTATGATATCCAATCCCTGCGCACTGTTGTATTCTCCATATTCGTCAAGGCTCATATCATATCCTATTTGAAAATAGAAATAATTACATGAATCCCTTAGTGCGGTTGAGAGAGTTTCCGTACCGTGACTTGCAGGTGCCACATAGCATTTAGGAGATGGTGAGATCTTATCAAAATAAACTGCATCATAGATGGCAGTTTCCGTATCTATATAATCTTCCGCAAGGCCGGCTACAGAGGTGCATAATTTGAATGTGGAACCCGGAGCAGTAAGAGCACTGGTTGCGTAATTAAATAGCGGCTGTGAATCGTTCCGTGTCAGTTCATACCAATACTCACTGTCTACAGAACCCGATAGCTTGTTATTGTCATATGATGGATAAGAGACAAGAGCAAGCACATCGCCTGTGTCACTATCGGTTATACACAATGCACCGGAGCACGGGTCAAGAGCGATCATTGCCGGAGTAAGCGTAAGATTCTCAATAGAGCTAATAACAAAAGTATAAGTATCTATAGAATACTCGCTCAGCTGAGTGTAAAGATCATCCTTTTCCAGAATCTCCTGATCATAAAGCATCATACAGATATCATACGGTAGAATGTCACCATTGTATATAAGATAATAATAGATCTTTTCGATAAAATCATCATTGTCAGGTATCTTTTCCAGCGCCGCATTAACTATTTCTTCATAAAGCTCATCGGAATTTGAATATTTTTCCGTTGAGTTTATCTTCGTAACATCTATCCAATTTTCTGCAATGGCATGCTGCAGGAATTCTCTGAATGTAATCTCATCATTTATCCATCCTGTATATATCTCATCTTCCGTGTCTATAAGATCCGTTGATAAGATTCCCTCGTCTGTAAGCACCTCATATATATAATAAATATATTCACCCTGTTCTTCACTTAGATCAGACGGTGCGGTACTCTCAGAACCCAGAAGTTCCTTTTTAATCCAATCCATGATATTTTTTCTTTTTTTCTCAAATGTGCTGAGAGTATTTTTTTCACGGCCTGAGGCATCATCATCTGAAAACTTATTGTAATCTACAATATTCGTCAGGATCTGATAGTAGACATCCTTTATCGGTATGTAAACATAATTTTGTTTTTCTGTTGCAACATAATCATAATTTACAATTTTATTTATAAGACATGCAGCCAGCTTCTTCTCAAGAATATCGTAAGCAGCGATCTGAAGCTCCGAATCAATAGTGAGATAAATGTCATTACCACTCTCTGATTTTTTTTCGCTGATCGTTTCTATTATTTTTCCGGTGCTGTCAACGAAAACCTTTTTTTCACCCTTTTTCCCTTGCAGATACGCGTCATATGTTTGCTCGATGCCGCTTTTTCCTACTTTATCACCGATAGAATATGTGATATTTGTCAAATTCTCGAGATTGTATTCTTTAAGCTCGTCCTCTGAGATCTCACCTGTATAACCCAAAATATGAGAAAAATATTTTGCATTATTGTATACACGCTTGTATGTTTCCTGGACCTCAACACCTGTAAGATCCTCCGTGCTCTCGAGGATAGCAGCCATTGTATAGTCATTAATATCATATGAAATAGTAGTGGCCATATATTTTTGATATGCAGTTAATGACAGAGCATATCTGATCGTAACAATCTTAAGGCAATCCTCTTTTGTATATTTTTCATCCAGATCATATTTTTCCTCACCGCAAAGGTATTCCATCAGCTCATCTGCCGTATATTTATCATAACCCTCCTCGGCAATCTCATCGGATGTCATACCGAATATATTTACAAGGAAAGTGATCTGTCTTGTTTGCGGATCTTCTTTAAAGACATAATTACCTTCATCATCAAGTTCAATATTAAAATCATCTATTATACTGTCGCCGTTAGATTCAATAATATTGATAGCATTATAAATAATCCCGTTAAGCTTATCACCGCGATCATCGCCGCTCGGTACCTCGTCGGTCATGACTACAGAATATCCGATCTCATTGTATGCAAGAGGATTACCGTTTGTGTCATAAATATTGCCTCTTGCCGCATCTACAGAAATCGTTTTTTCTGCTTTAGCAGTAAAATTCTGAGTATAATATTGTGATTTTACTATTTGAAGATAAAACAGTCTTCCTACGATGACGCAAAATCCTGCGATCAGAACAGCCAACAAAAGTGCAATCCTTGATGAAAAAAGTTTTATAAGGCAATATTTGACAGCATTAAAAAGATATAAAATCTTTTTTTTGAAAAAAGAAAAGAGATATTTTGAAAAAGCTTTAAATATTTGCATTATATATTTTCCGCCTCGCTTAAAGCTTCGTAACTATACATAAATCTAATAAGAGCCGACATCGGCCGCAATAGAACAATTCCCACAGTCATTGTGAATAGTGATTCCGGTATCATTATTCTGGTTAAGTAATATATGATATCAAATTTTGCATGCAATATATGCCAAAAGAAAAAATATATCAGTGTACATGCGTTATCAAGCAGAAAGATCAATAAAATCTGTATAAATACCGAATTAGAATAATATACTTTGTTTAACCTGCCGCATACAGCACCTATTATTACAAATATCAAAGCATTATATCCGATAACCGGTCCGTAAAAAACATCAATACACAGTCCTGAAAAGAATCCGACAAGCATGCCGATATTGCTGTCTTTGACGTATCCGAAGAAAAATATCGTCGCCAGCATCAGATTCGGTGCGCTGTCTAAAAGAGGTATCCTCGTGAATATTGAATATTCCACAGAAAAAGATATCAATATGATCGCAAAAATAATAAAAAAATTACGTATCTTATATTGCATCAATCCGAGGTCTCCTTTAATTCTGTAATGATAAGGACTTCACTTAGCTTATCAAAATCAGCAGAAGGAACAATATGTCCCGATTGTGTGAGCTCGTTTCCGTCTGTCTCATAATCAGACACATAACCGATAAGCAATCCGGGCAGGTACAAAGAACTTACATAAGATGTTACCAAGGCATCTCCTTCATTTATCTTCACATTTGCACCGGCGCTTGAAAATTCCATCAGATTTTCATTATCAATTTCCGAAAGCCCGCCTTCTACAATGCACAGATCGGATCCATTTTCGAACATTGCGCTTATATTGCTTTCGTCATTGATTATAGTCATAACCGTAGAATAGTTCAGGCTTACGTCGGTAACGGCGCCAACCAAGCCGCCGCTTGACACAACATTCATATTTTTCTTTATCCCGTCTGCGGATCCTTTATTGACGATAAATGTTGAAAATCTGTTTGAGGCATCCTTCGATACTATCTTCACCGCAATGGTTTCATAGTCCTGATACTGTGACTTAAGATCAAGTATTTCGTTTAATTTATCAATTTCCGAATTTTGCAATCTGAGGATGTTATTAGTATCTGTAAGCTCTTCGATCTCCTGCTTCAGTTGTTTATTTTCTTCGGTTAACTCCTCTATTGTTTTTAGATCATCGACCTTTTCGGCTAACCAATTACCAATCGTATTTATTCCGTCCTGAGCAGGAAAAACAACAAAAGAAGCCGCCGCCTTAAAAGGTCTGGCGACCTGTTCAAATACAGATGAAAGAATTATAAGTGACAGACATACAGCCGCCAATATCACAAAGAGTATCTTGGGGTTGAGCTTTATAGGCTTCTTCTTTCCCGCCGATCTGTGTATCTTAAATCGCGACAGGAATTCAGTCAGTCTGTTTGTCTTTTGGTCTGAAGGTATATGTCCGTCAGTAATATCTTCAAGTTTGTCTTCTCTCTCTTTACCCGATCTAATTGTATCTGAAAGCTTATCGGCTTTTTTATCCATTATCAGTTATATTCCTTTTCCTTTGGAAGATATCTCAAATTATCATATCTTGAATTGCCGAATATTTTTGTTACACCTATGATCGTACTGTTAGATGGGTCGACCACGGTATTTATTTTCATTTTTGTCTCATGATAAAATAATTCATCAATATTTTTAAGGCATGCACTTCCACCCAAAATATATATACCGTTCTCGGTAATATCAGCCGCAAGTTCCGGGGGGATTTCTTCGATAACACGTTTCGTATCATCAATAATGGTAATTAAAGATTCTCTTATCGAATTTGTGACAAGCTCACTGCTTACAGGTATCTTTACGGGAAGACCTGTAGATATCCGTCTTGCGAAAACAGTCATTTCATCGTATTGCGGTTCCTGTGAAAGATCTGTTAATTTTTTTTTGAGTAATTCCGCTGTCCTATTTCCTATAAGCGCGCCATGAACAGAACGGACAGAGCTGCCTATAAGCTCGTTAAATCGATTCCCGGCAATTTTTATGGTCTTATGCGTGACAATACCGCCGTGGGAAATTACAGTTATATCTGTCGTATCTGCGCCTATATTCACCAGAATATTTCCGGATACGCTCTTAGGGCTTATTCCGCATGCAATAGAGTCGGCAATGCTTTTTTCAACTACATAAACATTTTTCGGTCTGATATTTGATGCGGCCACCAATTCATAAAAAGCTCTTTTTTCAACCTCTGTCGTGTCTGTGGGAACAGCGATCAGGAATTCGCTTCCTTTTATCAATTTTCCTCTATTAAGCTTTTTATACAAGCCCTCAAGTACAGCCTGCATTTTATTGAGATTTGAAATAACGCCCATTTTTACAGGAAAGATAACCTCAACATTTTCAGGCGCCTTTTCAAACATCTCATATGCATCATTGCCATAACCTATAACATATTTTCCGTCACGGACAGCAATGATATTTTTTTCCACTAATATCTCTTTTGCCGAAACAGAAGATATACTGATATTTTGTGTTCCGATATCCAAACCATATCTTAGATCACTCATACAATAAACCTTTTTCTTTTAAACTTATATATTCGCCGTCACCGATGATTATATGATCCAGCAAATTGATTCCGATCATTTTGCCGGATCTCAATACGCGTTTTGTGCTGACAATATCACAATCACTCGGATCAAGGCATCCGCTGGGATGATTATGAAGCAGGATTATGTTGACGGCCTCATGTTTTAATGCTTCTATAAATATTTCTCTCGGCGAGAAAAGTGAAGCGTTCACTGTACCCTGCGAAATGTGTTTATCACATACAAATCTGCAGGCAGAATTCAGCATCACGAGCACAACCACTTCTTTTTTCAAGTGCCTCAGCTGCTCCATATAGTGAGCCGCTACGACTGACGGATCGTTAAATAATACAGTATCGGAATATCTTGTGACAGATATCCTCTTTGATAATTCAGCGATCGCCTTGATCTGAACAGCTTTAACCGCTCCTACGCCTTGAAAATTCAGGAGATCCTTTAAATCATATTTAAATATATTCAAAAGATCCTCATTTCCGGTGCTTATGTTCCGCAGGATGTTTTCAGTGAGCTCTACAGATGTGATTCCTGTGCTTCCTGTTCTTAAGATAATCGCAAGAAGCTCTGCTCCTGTTAGTGCTTGCGGTCCGAATTTTATGAATTTTTCATCCGGCCTGTATTCCTGCGGCATTTGCTTGATCGTCATAAAAATTGTCTCCTTTTCTTTAGAAGACAATCCCAAATTCATCTTTACAATTTTATCACAGCAAAAATACAAAGAACAGCATTTCACAAAAATACCATTGATGTTTTAATTTGATATGGCATTTACCGCCTGCAAGGCAGATAGGATGGCATATCTGCCATGTTCATGCGTAAGACCACCTTGAAAATATGCTGTATAGGGGTATCTCATAGGCCCGTCACAGGAAAGCTCGATAGATGAACCGTCAACAAAGGCACCACTTGCCATAATGACTTTATCCTGATACCCCGGCATATCCCATGCCTGCGGGCAGACATAGCTGTCTACATAGGACGCTGCCTGGATCGACTGACAAAATTTTTCAAGTTTTTGCGGAGACAAAAAATTGATCGTTTGCACAATGCAATGTCTCTTTTCCTTTGATGTAGGTGACGATTCGTAACCGAGATGCTCACACAAAGCCGCAAGAAAATGGGAATTTTTGACTGCCTCGCAAACTATCTTCGGAGCAAAGGATAAACCTTGATAGAAGGATCTGAGCATTCCTCCCGTTACGCCGACCTCTTTTCCAAGTCCCGGGGCCGTAAGCCTGTAAGAGCAGCGTCGGATGAGCTCTGTCCTTCCAACGATATATCCTCCCGTAACTGCAAGTCCCCCGCCCGGATTTTTTATCAATGAACCGGCACACATATCCGCTCCATAGTCTGTCGGCTCATCTATATCCACGAATTCACCATAACAGTTGTCAACAAAAATAATGATATCTTTGTTGATTGATCTTATGAACCTTACGGTTTCACCGATATACTCGGGACTGAGTGAAGCACGCACCCTATATCCCTTTGATCTTTGGATCGCGACGATCTTTGTATTTGATCTTATTTTTTCTTTTATCATATCAAAATCAAAATAAGTGTCATCGATAAGCTCGACATAGTCGAACGAAACACCATATTCTTTGAGCGAAACGGCGCAGTCATTTATACCGACCGAACTCTCCAGACTGTCATATGGGCTGCCGGTGATATAAAGCAATTCATCACCGGGGAGAAGATTGGCCGACAAAGCCAGATAAATAGCATGAGTTCCACATGTTATCTGCGGTCTTACCAAGGCATCCTCAGTATGAAAAATATCAGAATAGATCTTTTCGAGCAGGTCTCTGCCGGATTCAGCATATCCGTATCCGGAACCCGATTGAAAATGCTGCTGCGCTACCCTATTATTTCTGAAAGCGTTAAGAACTTTATATTGATTTGCCTCTGAGATCTCTTCTGCCTCCTTGTAAATATCCGCAAGCTCTTGTTCAACATCTCTTGCAGTATCTAATAATTTGCTGTCTATATCCGGATATTCAAACATTAATAATGCCTTTCTTCTTTAAAATATTCATCATATGATTCAGGATCGCATTGTTATCTTTATGATCCTCATATTCGATCCATATAGATTCTTTTTCTCTCTTAAACCATGTTATCTGCCTTTTGGCAAAATGTCTTGTATCAAGCTTTATATTGTCTATAGCATCGTTGATATCTTCACGACCTTCTATATACGGGATTATCTCCTTATATCCTATTCCCTGCATTGCAGGCATCCGTGGATCAATGCCGCTGTTTAGTAATGTCTCTACCTCACTTACAAGCCCATCAGAGATCATTTTGTCAACACGTTCATTTATATTTTTATATATTTTTTCTCTTTTACGATTTAATACAAAATAAGCATAATTATAAGGAGAGAGTCTATTGCTTTCTCTCTCATTATGAGACGAAATAGTCTCACCTGTCTTATTGAAATATTCGAGAGCACGTATCACACGTTTGACATTATGCGGATGGATCTTAGACGCAGAATCCGGATCAACTTCTTCAAGCAGCTTAAATGTGCTTTCAAACCCCTCTTTTTCGGCCAGACCCTCAAGGTAACTCCTATATGACTTGTCATTATCATCATCCTGAAAATCAATATCATACAGAACAGACTGAATATAAAATCCTGTCCCACCGACTATTATAGGTATCTTTTGGTCTGAATAAATATTTTCAATAGCCTCTGCGGCTCTGCTTTTGAATTCAAATACGTTAAATTCGGCATTTGGCGGAAGAATATCGATCAAATAGTGTCTTATGCCCTGCTTCTCGTGCTCTTTGATCTTTGCCGTTCCTATATCAAAGCCTTTATATACCTGCATGGAATCGGCACTTATTATTTCACCGTTGATCATTTTTGCCAGCTCTATTGAGAGTGAGGTTTTGCCAACTCCTGTCGCACCGCCGATTATAACGAGAGGCTTCTTTTGTATCATCAAATTATCCTTTTAAACTTCTTTTCCATTTCATATTTTGACATTGTAATGATTGTTGGCCTCCCGTGCGGACAATTGTATGGATTATCAAGTGAAAGCAGTTCCTCGATCAGTCCATCCGCCTCTTCGAAGGATAAGTCATGTTCTCCCTTTACAGCTGCTTTGCACGCTGCTGTAGCTATTCGGTCAGTCAGCATATCGGCGTCCACCTTTACCGGACTTTCGTTAAGCTCATCCAGCATATTGATGAATAATGTTTTCTCATCCAGTCCGTAAAGATCGACCGGGACCGCGGTTATGATATATTCTGTCTTGCCAAAGGGCTCTGATACAAAGCCAAGCCTTGTAAATTCATCAAAATATTTAAGCAGACAATCTGTTTCTGCGGAAGAAAGAGTTATGATAATCCCCGGGGAAATAGATTGGGACAAATGACTGCTTGTTTTAAGCTTGCCAAGGAAACGCTCATAAAGTATTTTTTCATGTGCAGCATGCTGATCAATGATATACATTTTATCATTATATTCAACTATCCAATATGTACTGAAGATCTCACCTATGATCTTATGATCTTTTTTTGCTTTTTCTCCGAGAAAATGTTCTTCAAATATTGTTTGCTGTACGTATTTGCGTTTGTCAGCGTTTTCAAAGTGCTCTTCTGACGATTTGTATATATTTTCTTTTTCATGTACATACGTATCCCGGGGACCGTATGTAAGATTTTCATTATCTATTGTATCAGCGTCTTCTTCTTGATAAGCTGCATTTGAAGAATATAAAGGCTCACAGCTTCTTCTCGTTGCTTCAAATGGCTCCGGAATAGCTGCGTAAGCTATATCTTTCTGTTCTGCCTCTACGGATTTTTTTATCTCGTCTTGACTGTCCAGATTAAAAGAAGGGATATTTTCCCTCTCTTTTATAAGCTTATATAGAGAGTCATATAATTCCTCATATACAGCTTCATTATTAAAAAAGCGTATTTCACGCTTTGATGGATGAATATTAACATCCATAAGCTCAGGTTCGATATGAATATTCAAGGCACAAAATGGATATGACCCCTTCATTTGATATCCCTTGAATGCATTTTCAAGAGCTGCCTGTAATATGTTATTTTTTACATATCTACCGTTAACAAAAAAAACCTCGTATTGCCTGTTTGCGCGTTGAATCTCAGGTTTGCCTATATAGCCGGAAATCTCAAGGAGGTCATGTCTGAAATGAACATTTATCAGATTGGATGCGATCTCTCTTCCGTAAATGTTAAAGATAACATCTTTCAATGAGCCATTTCCGGAGGTGCTCAAACGAATACTGCCGTTATTTTTATATTTTATCGAGATATCGGGATGAGAAAGTGCGATCTTTTCCACAATACTGCTTATGGCATTGCTTTCTGTCTGGTCAGATGCCAGAAATTTAAGTCTTGCCGGGACATTCAAAAAAAGATTTCTTACCATAACGGTAGTACCGCATGGCAGTCCGGCCTCGGTGACAGATTCTTTTGTTCCCCCGTTTATACGTATAATGGCGCCTGTAAGTGCATCTGAGGTTTTTGAACACAATTCCACCTCGGATACTGCGGCAATGCTCGAAAGAGCCTCACCGCGAAATCCGAGAGTCGTTACAAATGAAAGATCATCGGCGTTTTTTATCTTACTTGTAGCATGTCTCTTAAATGCCTTTTCTATCTGATCTGCCGATATTCCGCATCCGTTATCAGTAACCCTTATCAAGGATTTACCGCCGTTTTTTATCTCAACCGAAATCGCATCAGCACCGGAATCTATGGCATTTTCCATAAGTTCCTTAACAACATTAAGCGGCCGCTCCACCACCTCACCGGCAGCGATCTTATCAATTGTCGATCTGTCAAGTATATTTATTTCCATATTTTCAGTGATCAAAGATCATTACCCGTAAGCAGCTTATATGCCTGAAGGTATTTGCCGATGGTCTTTTCGACAATGTCCTCCGGCAAAGTCCAATCGTGTCCCTCATGTGTTTTAAGCCAGTCTCTTGCAAATTGTTTATCAAATGACGGCTGACTGCATCCCGGCTTATAGCCCTCAAGAGGCCAAAATCTTGAGCTGTCAGGTGTCAGCATCTCATCACCGAGTATAATATTGCCTTCATCGTCAAGGCCAAATTCAAATTTTGTGTCAGCTATGATGATACCCTTTGATAATGCATATTCTGAGCATGTCTTGTAAAGCTTAATAGATAGATCACGAAGTGCACATGCATACTTCTCGCCCTTGCCCGGAAATCTTTGTTCGAGATATTCAATGCTCTGTTCAAAGGATATATTTTCATCATGATCGCCTATCTCAGCCTTTGTTGACGGCGTATAAATAGGTTCAGGCAATTTTTCAGATTCTTTAAGTCCATCCGGGAGCTTTATACCACAGACAACTCCGTCTTTTTGATAGCTCGACCATCCGGATCCTGTTATATATCCTCTCACGATACATTCAACCGGCAGCATATGCAGCTTTTTGCATAACATGCTGTTGCCGTCAAAATGTTCATTTTGGAAGAATTCAGGCATATCCTTGACATCTGTCGATATCATATGGTTTGGAACAATATCGCTCGTTAATTCAAACCAAAACTTAGACATTTGAGTGAGGACTTTTCCCTTTTTTTTGACTTGATTATTAAGTATAACATCAAAACAGCTTATCCTGTCGGTAGCGACCATGATAAGTTCATTGCCTATATCATATATCTCTCTTACTTTTCCCTCTTTGACCGGTTTAAATGAATCCATGATGATATTCTCCTTTAAAAATAATATATTATCTAAATTTGTAACTTAATATATACGTGTCATAATATGTCCGGGATTATATTTATCCCAACAATCCTATACATTCTCCTGTTCATTTATATCGTCCCGTTCGGATCCCTTGCGGATGATATTGGGAAGTCTCTTAATGATCAATTTATCCATGATAGTGGACCCAAGTTCCGAAAGTGTATCCTTTACAGCCAGCTTTTCTTCTTTGCCTAATTTAGCATAACTGTTTAACATGGATATGATATTTTTTGTTTCAAAGATTTCGTCAACCGTCTGAAGATTTTCTTTTTTTATCAGACCGTATAATACATTAACAAATTCTCTTCTTTCATCATAAGATAATCCGTTGATCCAGTCACAAAGATTTTCCTGTCCAAACCTTCCAAGTCTTGACAAAGAGTCCATATAAACGAACTTATCGGGCTCTGCTTCCCACGTAAGAGGATTGTGCTGATTTGCTCCGCCCCTTTCCAGACTCCGGATCACGACATAATCCTCAGTATGTTCCAGAAGTATGCCGACTATCGAATCTTGCGGAACATATGTATGGATCTTGGGAGTTATATTTTTGAATTTGTTATTATCTATAACCTCCGGGTTGAATCCGGGTCCGTCAAAATTATATATTTTATCAATCCGCTTTTGTATTTCATTACCTGAAAATGCTGCGCTGTAAACAGAAAGATTGCCTCCCTTAGAATGACCTCCTACAAGCAGATCACCTTTAAATCTTTTGGCGACTCTTCTTAGATATTTAACTGCTTTATGCTGAGCGGGCACCTGATCCTCATATGCCAGATCCATATTTTCTTTCCATCCGGCCAGAGAATTATCTGTTCCTCTGAATGCTACGAATGGTTTTTCATCTTCCAATATAAAAGTG
Source organism: uncultured Parasporobacterium sp. (assembly GCA_964528825.1). Taxonomy (GTDB): domain Bacteria; phylum Bacillota; class Clostridia; order Lachnospirales; family Lachnospiraceae; genus RGIG5612. Next base: position 10,654 of record CAZGVB010000001.1, on the reverse strand, counting down.
ACCGCAGAAAATTGTGTATTTAAGGATTCATCCACCTCATTCACAAAAGCTGCCGCATATATACTGTTAAACCTTTTACTTGAGGAAACGAGCTCGGCAAGTTCTTTGACCATTTGATTTTCTTTTTCAAGCTTAAACTTAGTCAGCGCTTTCGATATCATAACAGGCGCTGCCGAAAAAGTCTTGCGTACTATAAGATCAAATGGAAAATAGGCCATGGTACTTAATATCAAAGCATCCACTTCATTTAGCGGTGCTACATCAAATGTAAGATCACCACGCCATTTTATATAATGAGCGATATCATTCATTAATGATTCTCCATGAAAAAATTTAATTGTTTTTTCTCTGGTTCATTATATCATACATTTACATGTTTGTTACGATTGACTATGATACAATACGCAAATATGGTTACTGCATGATAATTGCCTGCATCTTATAAAGACAAATTTCACTGTTGCGCATGTGAGCTATGCCAACTGAATTTTTATCTTGACCCAAACATGTCATTGCAGGTCAATTGCCACAAACATATCATAAAGACGAAGCACAGCACTACACATATAAGCTGAATTTTACATTGAACAAATATACTAAGAAGGACTGAAAAAAGAATGAAAAAAGAAACAATGCTGCTCTTTGATCTGGACGGCACATTATGGGATTCGGGCAAAGAGGTCGCAGATTCATGGAATGAAATATTAATTGAAAAGATCAAAGACTTCAGACCTTTGAACGCAGACGATGTTCATTCGGTTATGGGAAAAACTATGGACGATATATCCAAAGTAATTCTTCCGGATATTGACGCAGAACAAAGAAGAAAAATCTTCGGCGAATGCATGGAAAATGAGAATAAATATTTAAGCAAAAAAGGCGCCAAGCTGTACCCGGGTGTCGTTTGGACTCTTGAAAATCTAAGGGATTTGGGATACAATCTTGCGATAGTGAGTAATTGTCAAAAAGGATATATAAATGCTTTCTTAACATCGATGAAAGTTGGCAACCTTTTTTGCGATTACGAGGAATGGGGAAATACTTTTTTACTGAAAGCAGACAATATACGGCTTGTACTTAAGAGAAATGGTTATCATAAGGGTATTTACATAGGTGATACCGGTGGTGACGGTGATTCCGCAAGAAAAGCAGGACTGCCATTTATTCATGCCTCATACGGATTTGGTACAGATGATAAGGCTGATGCCGAGATTAACTCATTTGATGAACTATTGCAGATCATACCTGCACTTGAAAAATATTAAAACGAACCGGCATATCTGCCCGGAGGCAACGAAACAAGCAATATGAAAAAAACTTTTATTGACAGAAAGCCTTTTTGGCATGTTAACTTTGCACATAGAGGTCTATTTGATAACCGCGCAGGCATACCCGAAAATTCAATTGCAGCCTTTAAGGCAGCGGTAAAAAAAGGTTATGCCGTTGAGCTTGATGTCAGATTGACAAAAGACGGAGAGGTTGTTGTCTTCCATGACGACAATCTGAAAAGAATGTGCAATGTTAATGCTAAAATATCAGATATGACCCTTTCCGAATTGAATAAGATACGTTTATTGAATACAAATGAAACTATTCCGTCTTTGAATGATGTCTTAAGAGAACTTGAAAAGGGTAATGTCACCTTACTTTGTGAACTCAAGGCTGTAAAAGAATATAAAAAACTTTGTGAAAAGACGCTTAAGCTTTTGCAGACATATAAAGGAAAATATTGTATTGAATCGTTTAACCCGTTTGTTGTCAGATGGTTTGAAAAGAAAGCCCCATGGGTATTTCGCGGACAATTGGCAACTACATATGCCGAAAATTCCGAATTGATGGGCAAGTTTTGGGCATGGCTATTTGCCAATTGCTACATGACATTTTACAACAGACCGCATTTTATAGCATATAAGAATGTTAAAAGGCCTAAGCATGTCATGAAATATTGCAAAAAATATAAGGATGTCATGCTCTTCGCATGGACCTCCATACGGCCTGATATAGATCAGGAACAAAATGATGCTGTTATATTTGAGCAATACAGGCCCGAAACAACATATTGACATAAATATATTAATTAATATTTTCCGGCTTTATGCGGCTTATTTGATCAAAAAATATATTTTTAAAAAAGACTGCCTCGCGGCAGCCTTTTTTTTGTTATCTTGTTCTGTTTTTTATCCATTTATAACTGTTGCAATATATAGAATTGGGAATGCATTTGAGCAATTGATCAAATTTAAGAAAGATAAATGTTACAACCGGCGGCCAATTAAAAACAAATGCGGAAACAGCTGCACAAGGTATTACAAGCAGCCACATAAAGGACATATCTATTACTGTTTGATATTTAGTATTGCCTCCGCCTGCAATAATTCCGCCCATTACAGGATATTCATATGTTGAACCCATGCATGTTAATGAAAGTACAGTCATAAATTGCAATGCCAATGCAGTTGTCTCAGCACTTACATTATAAAAACTTATAATTATCCCTTTAAATAAGAAAAGCAAAATTCCCATTGATACGCCCATAATGATAAGAAAAATCTGCAAGATCTTTGTCAAAGGCTTGACCAAGTCTATTCTGTCGCATCCTACAGCCTTTCCTATCACTACCCCGCATGCATTGCAGGAGGAAAATGAAGGAACAAGAAATATCTGTGATACGGTTCCTGCGATACTGCTTGCACCGATAGCTTGAGAACTGAGATGACCGATTATGGCAGTTTGAGCAGCCAATCCTGTCCCCCACATGCTTCCCGTAAGCATTATAGGAGCAGCGACTTTTATATAATCTCTGTAATAACCTGTTTTCCAGACAAACAGTTCTCTGATACGTATCTTAATCTTTTTATCAAAAAACAGAATATATAATATTACAATTATTAATTCTACGATTCGGCTTATCAATGTTGCATATGCTGCCCCTTTAATCCCAAGCTCCGGTGCTCCGAAATTTCCGTAGATCAGCAGATAATTTAAGCAAAAATTGATAATTATGGTGCTTGCCGACATGATCATACCGACTACAGCAGTCCCTACAGCCTGCATTGAAAGCATAAGAGTATTGGAGATAGAATAAACGAGATATGTCCAGCACATGACAGAAAGGTATTCACTGCCCTGTCTTATTACCTCGTTGTCATTAGTTAAAATTATAAGTATATAATCCGAAAAGATCATTGTTGCGATTGTAAAGATCAGACCGATAACAAAAGCTGTCTTCAATCCGCATGCAAACAGCCTTTTTATGGCATATACATTGCCTTTGCCCCAATATTGTGCGCCGAGCATAGTGACTCCGCTGCCTACGCCGAAGATTATATTGGCAAGCAATGTGTGGATCTGATTTACAACGGATGCCCCGCTCATAGCACTTTCCATATATCTTCCCAGCATAAAATTGTCCAAAAGGTTGACAAATAAGCTGAGCAGCATTTGCAGCATGAGAGCAACAAAGAGTGTCAGAAATGCACGAAATTCCTTTTTTATGATCGAATTTGAAATACTTAACTTAAAGTCCTTCACAATAATATATATTATTTTTTTAGATAGATATAATAAATATCGTCGTCCTCACAGCAGCAATTGAAAATACATCTTTCCTGCAAGATCAGATTAAGCTGAGGTGCCTTGTAGATCCTTAATAGTTCATGTCCTTTTTCCTTACATTTAAAGAAAAAAAGCTTTCCCTTGGCATCGATAAATTCCTCATCATAAAAAATACAATCTGTCTCTGCGTTTTTGACATTAAAAAATTCAGTTCTGTCACGAAATGTATTTCGTAAATAAGGGATATTGTCTATTACATAAGCGTTATCGAGATCTGTAATATCGGCATTATCATTTACGCACCTAAAAAATGTATCGCTCACGAAATTATAAAATACCGTTTCTGCGAATCTGCTCTTTATATCAATGACAGTAAAAATAATAAATTCACCGCTTACTTTTGGTGTTAGGATATTCTTATTAAAATATGCGTTTCCAAGCATCTTATCACCGGCAAATGCACTCTCTCGCAATAAAGAAGATACGAAGAGAGACATGCTGCTGTAATAAACACTTTCTATCAATGCATCTTCTTCATTTTCTCTATTAATTCGATTATCCTCAATAGGTGAATAGCCCGTCTTGAGCACTATATGAGTAGTTGAAACAGGGATAATGATATTAATTCCGTTATTTACAAGATTTGGATCAGTGACTATCGATGATTGACCGGATGTAATGTTATAAAGAATCTGACTGAACTTGATATTCCCCATCAATGAATCGGTATCCGCATTTTTTTGGGTTTCTGTTTGGATGACAATATACTTGTCAGTAAGTATAAAAACCTTCAAGATACTGTTTATATCTGAAAGAATATCTGCAGCGGGTATGGAAAGAACGATCTCGCTCTTTTCGTTTTCTAAGTACAGTCTGAATATTTTTATAGTACCCGATGAATTCTCATCACGGCACAATAAGGCAAAATATATATCCTGCGATCGCCATATGCAATTATAAACCGGTAGAATACTCTCATTTTTCAGCTCCGGCATAAGCGATCTATAGGTATTATCGCACGGATCATATAATCTGAGATCATTGTAAGCACGACCAGAGACGGCACTGTCTATTTCAAGAATTTTTTTGCCTTTAACAATTGCTTTATGAATATTTCTGTCATTGCATATCAGCTTTAATTCCATATTATTCTTTTATATCAAATTCCATAAATTTAAATATTTTCTCTTTGCTCCCATGAAAGAATGTACCAATTTCTTTGCCATCAAGCACATCGAGTATGTTGAATAGGTTATTACCGTTTACAATAACCATATCAATCCCCGCACTTGTCGCAATCTTAGCAGCCTCAAGCTTAGATGCCATTCCTCCGGTGCCGAAATTACTGCCCGGTGTCTGCTTACCCATACTCATGATATGCTCGTCAAGGCATTTTACATCATGAACTAATTCTGCGTCCTTATTGATCTTCGGATTATCATTATACAATCCGTCTATATCTGACAAAATTATCAAAAGATCCGCTTCTGTAAGAACTGCAACCATGGCAGATAAGCAATCATTGTCACCGAACTCAATCTCTTTTGTGGTAACCGTATCATTTTCATTTACGATCGGAACAGCCCCAAGCCTCAGCAGCTCATTAAAGGTATTAGATGCATTTGTGCGCGTGAGCTCAGAATGGATGGTATATCCCGTAAGAAGGACTTGAGCTACTGTTTTACCATATTGCGCAAACATTCTTTGATAAAGAGTAATCAATTGAGCCTGACCTATGCTTGCACATGCCTGTCTCTTCGGAATATCCCCTTTGTCATATGACATACCCAGAAAACTTTTTGCTGTCGCCTGCGCTCCGCTGGAAACCAATATCATTTCTTTGCCTTTATTGGAAAGATCTGATATTATCCTCGCCAGTCTGTCAATCTTCATGAAATCTAATTTTCCAGACTCAATATGAAACAGCGACGACGATCCGATTTTGATGATTATTCTTTTTTTATCACTAAATTCTTTTCTTTCACTCATAATGCTACTATGTTATCACAATCGTAAGATTCTTGCCATATTTCTTCTTATATGTATTTATTAGCGTCACTGTCAAGTAATCATTGGCAAAACTTTCATTCAGACAATTTTAAGTACTGCGTGTGTGCTATGCCAAGCATTATGTATATTTTTGGTATATTTCCTCGAAAATCTTGATGCCGTCGATGGCGCTGCTGGTTATACCTCCCGCATATCCCGCACCTTCACCGCAGGGATATATTCCTTCTATTGAACTTTGCATGCTGCTGTCCCTTATTATCCTGATTGGAGAAGATGTCCTGCTTTCTACAGCTGTAAGAAGTGTATCAGGATCATCAAAACCTTTTATCTTTTTCCCGAAATACGAAAAAGCCTCTTTAATACTTTCGCAGATAAAACCAGGAAAAATATCATTAAGATCGGACATACGGACACTTCCTTTACTTTGAGGCAAAACCTTACCGTATTGCGTACCTGCTTTTTTTTCAATAAAATCCTCAAGCCGCTGTACAGGCATGGAACCCATACCAATGTCATATGCTCTCTTCTCTATATTTTCCTGAAATTTAAGTCCGTTTAGGACATTCAGATGTGAATCGGTATCGAATGGTGTGACATTAACCACGATCGCGGAATTTGCATTTTTTCCGTCACGCGCCGAATAACTCATGCCATTTACGCAAAGTTTTCCTTTTTCTGATGAGGAATTAATCACATACCCGCCCGGGCACATGCAAAAAGAATATACGGCTCTGTTATTTTTTGTATGTGCTGTAAGTTTATAGGAGGCGGCAGACAAACAATTACCGTATTTTTCTTTATAATTCGCGCCATATTGAGCACGATTGATGTCCTCCTGGAGGTGCTCTGCTCTCACTCCAACAGCAAAAGGCTTGGCCGCCATATTTATGCCTTTCGAATAAAGCATTCGATAAGTATCTCTTGATGAATGGCCTATAGCAAGCACCAGACAGTCACATGGTACCGTGAACCTTCCTTTTGTTTTGTTAAGAAGATCTATTGAAAGGATTTTTCCATGCTCCTCATAAAAATCAATAAATTTTGTATTAAACAAAACTTCTCCGCCGTACTCTATGATCTTGTTTCTTATATTTTTTACAACGTCAACAAGAATATCCGTGCCTATATGCGGCTCCGCATTATAAAGTATTTCCTTTGGAGCTCCGTTTTCAGCAAAGATACGCAGAATCTCGCTTTTTCTTCCGTTTGTATCTTTCACAGTACTGTTTAACTTACCGTCGGAAAAAGCACCTGCTCCGCCCTCACCGAATTGGACATTTGAATATATATCAAGCTGTGAGTGATCGCCTATAAAAGATTCTACCTTTTTTACTCGCTCCTCTACAGCATCTCCTTGCTCTATAAGTATTGGTTTGAACCCATATGCGGCCAGATATAAAGAGCAAAAAAGACCCGCCGGCCCTGCTCCTATGATCACAGGTCTGTTCGTCGAATTTATTTCTTTAATAGGAGGCAGAACATATTTATTTGAGACTGATAAAGAAATATTTTTATCTTTTCTGAATGTGAAAAGTAATCTTTTCTCAAGGTCAGTCTCTATGTCAACTGAAAAGATATATGTGATATTATCTTTGTCTCTTGCGTCCAGGGATCGTCTTATTATATTAAATGATTTAATATCCTTTTCTTTAATATGAAGACGTCTGGCTATACAGCGTATTAATTCTTCATTATTATATTGTAATTTTACTTTTAATTGATTTATTCTTATCATTTTTCTGATAGCTACAACTGTCGGATGATCGACTGCATCATTTTCATACAGACGATCCTAAGTACTGCGCGTGTGAGATATATTACAAAGACACGCTGCGTTTTCTGTTTCTCGCTGCCGTCATTTATTGCATATCCCACTCGTGCGATGCCAACCGAAATTTCACTTTAACTTTCTGATATTGCATGAAAACCACGATTTTGATCTTTACTCACCTGATATATCCAATGCAGCGATATATCCCGTTGACCATGCCCATTGAAGATTATATCCGCCGCAAATTCCATTTACATCTATAATTTCACCCGAAAAATACAATCCGTCTACCAATTTTGATTTCATTGAATCAGAATATATCTCGGATGTCGAGACACCGCCGGCAGTTACTTGGGATTCATCAAAAGAATTCAAGTCATATGGATGAAATGTAAGACCTTTAATAAACGGCATTGCCTTATCACTAAGTCTTATGTCCTTGTCATTATTATATTTTTTATGTATTTCTTTTTCCAATACATTACAAATTTTTTTGTTAAGTATATATGGCAATTTGTCTTGCGAACTTTTTTCCCAAATGACATTGCTTTTTTTGTCTATAAAGTTCTTTATCTGTTTGGTATTCAGTTCCGGGAGATTATCAATTTTGATAATCGGTTTTTTGTCATATTTTAAGACTCTTCCAAGCTCAGACGATATCTGAAAGGCCGGTATGCCCGATAAACCATAGGATGTATATTGAAGGTTGCCTTTTGAACTAATGATCAATCTCCCCTTGGAGTCATAGAGCGATAGCATTGCATCATTACGTACACCTGAAAGTTCATTTAAGAATTTATCTTTACATTTTATACCGCAAAGGGATGGACGCGGATCTATGATGCTATGACCAAATTTTTTTGCGATCTTATAACCGCTTCCATCGGAACCTGTACGGGGAGCTGCCATCCCACCGGTTGCTATAAGTAAATTTTTGGAATAATATGTATTGTCTATATTAAACAATGAACCTTTTTTTTCAATACTTACGAGCTCGTAATCCGTGATGATGTCAACATCAAGCATCTTGCACCTGTTTATCAGGCAATCGCATATCGTGGATGCTTGTTGTGTGCGAGGGTAAATATATCCGGTCATATTTTCATGGAGGACGCCTAATTCATTGAAAAAATCAATTGTTGAATCAATATCAAATTTTTCTAAGGCATTCGTAATAAAATCAATTTTTCCGGAAGTAAAATATGGAAAAATTCCTTCCGGATTTTTTGAAAGCATGTCATTTTTACAATAAACATTTGACAAATTACATTTTCCGTTGCCGGTAGATAAGATCTTTTTGCCAAGCTTGCTTTTATGCTCAATGATAAGTATTTTGTTTTTCTTTTTTTTCGCATTAATGGCGGCGCATAGTCCGGATGCGCCGCCACCAATAATGATCAGATCATATTTCATATAAATAAAATTATATTATTCGTCGTCGCCAGCAACCTTACGTGCAGCGATCTCGCGTTCCTGAACTTCACCCGGTGCCTGTTCATATCTTGAGAATTCATAAGCAAACTCACCGAAACCGCCTGTCATTGACTTGAGCGTTGTAGAATATCCATACAGCTCAGACATAGGTATGTCGGCCTCAATACAGGTCTTACCATGTTCTGTCGGGTTCATTCCGAGAACACGACCGCGTTTTTTATTCAGATCACCCATAACATCTCCTGTAAATCTATCAGGCACCGTTACCTTGAGTGAGGCAATAGGCTCCAAAAGAACAGGTGTCGCTTCCATAAAGCCTTTTTTAAATGCCATGATAGTTGCCATTTTAAATGCCATTTCAGAAGAGTCAACAGGATGATATGATCCGTCTATAAGTGTTGCCTTTATGCCGACAACAGGATAATTGGCAAGAGGACCTCTAAGGCAGCTTTCCTGAATGCCTTTTTCTACGGCAGGAAAATAATTCTTAGGTACCGAACCTCCGAATATCTTTTCTTCAAAAATATATGGCGTGTCCAGATCTCCGGATGCTTCAAATATCATTTTTACATGACCATACTGTCCATGTCCGCCTGATTGTTTCTTGTATTTTCCCTCTACTTCAGCTTTTTTCTTTATTGTTTCTCTAAACGGAAAGGCAGGCTTTTCCAATATGATCTCAGCTTTATATTTTTCCTTAAGCTTACATGCAGTAACATCCAGATGCTGATCACCAATTCCGTAAATAAGAGACTGCCTGTTCTCCTCATCATTGACCACTCTCAAGGTAAGATCTTCTGCACAAAGTTTAGCCAGACCTTGTGATACTTTATCCTCGTCATTCTTATTTGCTGCGGAGTACTTCATATATGTATATGGAGTCATACTCTTAAATTTTGTAAGTATGATAGGACGCTCTTTTCTTGACAAAGTATCTTTTGTTTTGGCAAGAGAAAGCTTGGCAAGAGCACCTATATCTCCCGGTTGAAGCTCCTTGATCTCTTCGAAATTCTTTCCGCGCATTATATACAGCTTTGATATTTTTTCTGACTCGCCTGTTTCTGCATTATATACAGTATCATCGACAGAAAGTTTTCCTGAAAAGATTTTGATAAGAGAATATTTTCCTATAAACGGATCTATAATTGTCTTAAATACATATGCAGCAAGGGGTTTTTCAGCATTGCATTCGCATATGAATGTCTCGTCTGTTTCAGCGAGCTTTCCATATTTCTTTACAGGGCTCTTATCAGGTGATGGGAAATATCGCTCAATGCTTTCAAGAACCATCTTGGCACCGTAATTTTTGACAGAAGCTCCTATTTGAATCGGGACAATGCTTCCCTCTGTAACGCTGTTTTTCAACGCACTCATTATCTCTTCAAAGGTAAATTCCTCACCCTCAAAGAATTTATCCATCAACTCTTCAGACGTTTCGGCAACTGCTTCCATTATCATGCCGCTTACTTCATCGAGTATCTCGATATCCTCTTTAGGAACATCACATACATTATAGGATCCGTCGGGATTATACTTTCTTCCGGCCTTTCTTATGGTATTTACATATCCGGTCAATTCACCTTTTTCAATTATAGGCAGATGAAACGGGCAAAGCTTTTTGCCGAATTTATCCTTAAGGTCATTGACAAGCTGCATATAATCAACATCGGCATTGTCCATTCCCGCAATGTAAAAAATACGCGGTAATTCACATTTCTCGCAAAATTCCCATGCCCTATATGTTCCAACTTGAATACCTGCTTTAGCATTAACCACTATCACAGCAGCATCCGCAACACCAAGGCACTCTTCCTGAGCACCGACAAAATCAAAATATCCCGGCGTGTCAAGTATATTTATCTTAATACCATTAAATTCAATCGG